>NZ_JAVIIY010000004.1:0-437939 GCF_033977345.1 Mesorhizobium dulcispinae | reverse complement strand
CAGTCAATACGAATCGGTCCATCAAAAGCTTGAATCACATCGCCAAGCTTTGGTGAATCCCCACAGGCCTTAGAGGAGCTTCAGTGTGCCGTCGGTTTCGCCTTCAGCTTTTCAATCTCGTCCTTGATTGCCAACTTGCGCCGCTTGAGAGTGGCGATCTCGAGGTCGTCTACCGATGGATGATTCATCGCGTCGATAAGTTCACGCTCGATGTCGCCATGCTTCCGCTGCAGCTCATCAAGATGGGACGCAAGAGACATGATTGGTTCTCCCTTTCATGGTTTCCTCGATTGCAGCCGTCGCAGGCACGTCCACCGCAGGTCGCTACTGTGACGGCACAATGACAGTTTGCCACCAACCAATCTCGATGTCGAATGCCGTGTGGTAGCATTCCACGACAATGTGAAATGTGATATGGGCTGCGCGCCGGTGACAAGACCGACAAGTCACAAACCCCACCGGCCCCGCCCAAAGGCCCATCCCTGGGCGACGCATACGCAGACGGTAGATAATGTCCGAACAGGAACAGGCAGAAATACGCCTAGAATATTCCCGGCTCAAACAGGAACACGCCGATTTCGACGCCGCCATCAACGCGATGATCGCCATGGGTTGCGACCCGCTGCAGATCCAGCGCATGAAGAAGAAGAAGCTGATGTTGAAGGACCGGCTGATGGCGCTCGAAGATCGCATCATCCCC
Organism: Mesorhizobium dulcispinae; assembly: GCF_033977345.1. Classification (NCBI taxonomy): domain Bacteria; kingdom Pseudomonadati; phylum Pseudomonadota; class Alphaproteobacteria; order Hyphomicrobiales; family Phyllobacteriaceae; genus Mesorhizobium; species Mesorhizobium dulcispinae. Next base: position 437,239 of record NZ_JAVIIY010000004.1, on the reverse strand, counting down.
GACATCATTGCCTGACCGGCAGCTTTCCTTCGCTACGAGATCGAGAGCCTGGCGGCGCGCTCGCGCAGCAGCGCGACCAGTTCGCCTGTCCGCTCTTCCGACGTGTCGATCGGAACCACCAGGCACATCGTTGCCTCGACCTTGCCGGGTGCCGAAAAGACCGGCGCCGCCAGGCACTTGGTGTAGGCGTCGACAAGGCCTGAGGTCACGCAATAGCCGGTGACGCGGGCCTTTCCGATGTCATCGATGAAGTCGTCGAGCTCGATCTTGCGGCCGTCCGGCAGCACGAGGTCGTCCTGCGAGATCATGGCTTCGATCCGGCCCCTGTCGAGGCCTGCGAGCAGCAGCCGGCCGGAAGCGGCCCAGGGAAGCGGTATCTGCAGGCCGGTGGCCGAGCTGATGCGAAACGGCCTGGTGCCCGGGCTCGAATGCACGATCGTGTAGCGGCCGCTCTGCAGCATGCAGAGCTCCGAGGTCTCCCCCGTCTCTCGCGACAGCGTGTCGACCTCCTGCCGTCCGCGCCTGAGCAGGTCGTTGCCGCGCATGTAAGCCATTCCGTAGAGATAGAGCTTCTTGCCGAAATAGACGCGGTTGCCGTCGCCGGCCATCTCCAGGAGCCCGGCATCGACCAGCTCGCGCACCAGCGTGTAGGTCGTCGAGCGCGGGGCGTTCAGCCCCTTGGCCAGCTCGCCGATGCCGATCGCGCGCTGGGTGGCGTGCAGAAACTCCAGAATGTGCAGCACGCGGTTGAGACCCTTCTCGCGTGAGTTCGCGGGCCTCTCCTCGTCCGTGCCATCGGTCGGCCACTCCGCCAGCGTCTCGCCATCTTGCATTGTCGATTCCCGGTGTTAGTATCTGTCTTGTACAGGATACATACGTCTCTTGTAAGAGACAATCGCTATGTTGATTACCGACGCGTGTATTCGTGAGGGGAACACAACACGAGAGGGAGATCGCCGTGAACGACACATCCGGAAGACGTGATTTTCTGAAATTGGGAATGGCGGGACTTGCCACCGCCGGCGCGCTCACTGCGGTCAGCGCCGAGAAGGCCGCCGCGCAGGCCGCGTCCGACAGCGTGCTGCGCACCGCGCTCGATCGCGGCAAGCTGATCGTTGGCACCGGCAGCACCAATGCGCCCTGGCATTTCGAGAATGATGCCGGCGAGCTGGTCGGCATGGACATCACCATGGGCCGCATCCTCGCCAAGGGCCTGTTCGACGATCCGACCAAGGTCGAGTTCGTCATGCAGGACCCTGCGCAGCGCATCCCGAACGTCACCACCAACAAGGTCGACATCACCATCCAGTTCATGACCATGACCGCGCAGCGCTCGCAGCTGATCCACTTCTCGCGGCCCTATTACGTCGAGGGCGTCGCACTGCTGACGCTGCCCGGCTCCGAGAATAAGACCTTCGACAAGCTGCTTGCAGGAGGCTCGGCCACGCGCGTCTCGATCCTGCAGAATGTCGATGCCGAAAGCTCGGTGCATTATGCCTTGCCGCAGGCGCAGGTGATGCAGATCGACACCCAGGCGAACGTCTTGCAGGCGCTGGAATCGAAGCGCGTCGACGCCGCCGCGGTCGACCTCTCCACCGTGCGTTGGCTCGCCTCGCGCAACCCTGACAAATATTTCGACGCCGGCAAGAGCTGGTATTCGATGCTTTACGGCGCGGCGCTCAGGCAAGGCGATCTCGACTGGCTGACCTATGTCAACCAGACCTTCACCATCGCGATGTTCGGCCACGAAACGGCGCTCTACGACGCCGCCTTCAAGGAGTATTTCGGCCAGGAGCCGCCGCCGCGCCACCCGGGCTTCCCGGTCATTTGACCAAGCCCATCTGACAAAGCCGGCGGAGGGGCACGCCCTTCCGCCTGTTTCTCCTCGACACAGGCCTGGCGAGTGGCGGATGCTCGATCCGTCACCACAGGCCATTGAGACGGACGCATGGGCTATACGCTCAATTTCAACCTCATCTGGCGGCATTTCGACAAGCTTTCGGGCGGGCTGCTGCTCAGCCTCGAGCTTGCCGTGATCTCGATCGCCATCGGCATCGTCATCGGCCTGGTGCTGGCGGTCTGGTACGTGTCGGCCGGGCGCCTCGTGCGCGGCATCATCGCGGCTTACGTCGAATTCATCCGCAACGTGCCGCTGATCCTTTTGGTCTATCTGGTCTTCTACGGCCTGCCGACCGTCGTCGACCTCGTCTACAGCGCCCAAACCTCCTTCGTGGCGACGCTTGCGCTTTACAGTGGCGCCTATCTGGTCGAGGTGTTCCGTTCCGGCCTCGAAGCCGTGCCGCGCGGCCAGATCGACGCCGGCAAGGCGATCGGCCTCACCCCCTGGCAGCGCCTTATCCATGTGCGCCTGCCGACAATGATGCGCATCACCCTGCCGGCGCTGTCGAACACCTTCATCTCGCTGTTCAAGGACACGTCCGTCGCTTCCGTCATCTCGGTGCCGGAACTGACCTATGGCGCGCAGTGGATCAACTTCAACACCTTCCGCATCGTCGAGGTCTATCTCGTCGTGACGGCGATGTATCTGGTGACGGGCTACGCCCTGCTCTTCGCGCTGCGGCTGGTCGAGCGCTGGTACAGGACGGCGCGCTGATGCTTGGCCAGATCGCCTATGCCCTGCCGTTTCTTGCCCAAGGCTTCGCGCTGACGCTTTGGGTGTCCTTGCTGGTCGTGGTGCTGTCGCTGGTCGCCGGCGTGATCCTCGGCGTCGGCCTCGTCTACGGACCGGCGCCATTGCGCTGGGCGGTGCGCATCTTCAGCGACACCATCCGCGGCATCCCGATCCTGGTGCTGATCTTCTTCGTCTATTACGGCCTGCCGGCGGTCGGCGTTCACCTGCAGTCCTTCTGGGCGGCGGTGCTGGCGCTGACCTTGTTCAAGACCGCCCAGGTCGTCGAATATCTGCGCGGCGCCGTCGCCTCGATCCCCAAGGGCCAGTCGGAGGCGGCGATGGCGATCGGCCTGACCTTTCGCCTGCGGCTTGCCTATGTAATCTTCCCGCAGGCCTTCCGGCGCTTCCTGCCGCCCTGGATCAACGGCGTCACCGATGCGGTGAAAGGCAGCGCGCTGGTCTCGCTGCTCGGCATCACCGACCTGATGCAGGCCATCAACCAGGTCATCGGCCGCACCTATGAGGCGATGCCGCTCTATATCCTCGGCGCCCTCCTCTATTTCGCCGTCAACTACGCGCTCTCGCTCGCCAGCCGCCGGCTCGAGCAGCGCTTCGCCTTCATCCGGGAATAGCACGATGGCCACCAGCTCCAACCACAGCCCGGCGCTTCTCGATATTGCCGAAGTCTCGAAATCCTTCGGCTCGGTCGAGGTGCTGCGCTCGGTCAGCCTCCAGGTGGCAAAGGGCGAGGTGGTCACCGTCATCGGCCCGTCGGGCAGCGGCAAGACCACGCTGCTGCGCTGCGTCAACTTCCTCGAAAGCTACGACAGCGGCTCGATCCGCATCGATGGCAAGGAGGTCGGTTTTCGCGACGGCGGCGCGCGCCAGCGGCGCAGCGAGCGCGATTTGGCCGCCATGCGCGCCGAAACCGGCATGGTGTTCCAAGGCTTCAACCTCTTCCCGCATCTGACCGCGGCCGGCAACATCATGCTCGGCCTCACCAAGGTGCGCGGCAAGAGCAATGCGGAAGCGCGCTCGATCGCCGAGCATTGGCTGGGTCGTGTCGGCCTCGTCCACAAGGCCGACAGCCTGCCGGCGGAGCTTTCCGGCGGCCAGCAGCAACGCGTCGGCATCGCCCGGGCGGTCGCCATGGAGCCGAAAATCCTGCTCCTCGATGAGATCACCTCGGCGCTCGATCCGGAACTCGTCGGCGAGGTGCTGGCGGTGGTGAAGAGCCTCGCCGAAGACGGCATGACCATGGTGATGGTGACGCACGAAATGGCCTTCGCCCGCGACGCCTCCAGCCGCATCGTCTTCATGGCCGATGGCGGCGTCTCGGCAGTCGGTCCGCCGAAGGCGGTCCTCGCCGCGGAGACCACCAACGAGCGCCTTCGCACCTTTCTGGCGCGCTTCCGCGCCTCGCAGTTCTGATATCGGATGGCCCCGGGCCGTTCACCTTTGACATCGGATGGCCAAGGCCATCCAAGGGAGCCTTCTTCCATGACGCCTTACACCCGGCTCGCCGAACTCGGCCTGACCTTGCCCGAGCCGCCGACGCCCATCGCCAACTTCGTCACCCATGCCGAGAGCGGCCGGTTGATCTTCCTCTCCGGCCAGGGACCGCTGCGTGCCGACGGGACGCTTTGCACCGGCAAGGTCGGCGAGGACGTAACCGTCGAGCAGGCCTATGAGCATGCCCGCCTCACCGGCCTCAACCTGCTTGCCGTCATGCATGCGGCGGCGGGAGACCTCGGCCGCATCGTGCGTGTGGTGAAACTGCTCGGCTTCGTCAACGCGACGCCGACCTTCAGCGACCACCCCAAAGTGGTCAACGGCTGCTCCGACCTCTTCGCCGATGTCTTCGACAAGATCGGCGGCCATGCGCGTTCGGCGATCGGCGTCGGCTCGCTGCCTGGAAACATCACCGTCGAAATCGAGGCGGTCGTCGAGATCGCCGCCTGACATAGGATCTGCTGCCATGAAAACCTATTCCGAGACCGGCTCCAACACCACGATCCGCGAGCGGCTGGGACTGCGTCCGATCATCAACGTCTCCGGTACGATGACGACGCTGGGCGCCTCGATCATCGTTCCGGAAGCGATCAGCGCCATGGCCGAGATCGCCTCGCAATGGGTGGAGATGGACGATCTGCAGCGCGCCGCGAGCGCGGTCGTCTCGCGCCTCACCGCCGGCGAGGCCGGCTTCATTACCGCCTGCTGCGCCTCAGGCATCACCATGACGATCGCGGGGGCGATGACCGGCACCAATCTACTGGCGATCGAGCGCCTGCCGGACGACACCGAAGGGCTGAAGTCGGAGGTCGTCATCCAGCTCGGCCATATCGTCAACTACGGCGCGCCGATCGACCAGTCGATCCGCGTTGCCGGCGCAAAGGTAATCCCAGCGGGTACTGTCAGCGTCACCCAGGATTATCACGTGCGCGAGGCGCTCAATGAGCGCACGGCGGCCGCGCTCTACGTCGTCGCGCATCACACTGTGCAGTACGGCATGCTTTCGCTCGAGGAGTTCTGCGAGATCTGCCACGCCAAGGGTGTGCCGGTGATCGTCGACGCTGCCTCGGAATATGACCTGCGCAGCTTCCTCGCGCGCGGCGCCGACATCGTCGTCTACAGCGGCCACAAATTCCTGAGCGGCCCGACCAGCGGCATCGTCACCGGGCGCAAGGACCTGGTGCGCGCCGCCTATCTGCAGAACCGCGGCGTCGCTCGCGCAATGAAGGTCGGCAAGGAAAGCATCGCCGGCACCATGGCGGCGCTCGAAGCCTGGGAGAAGCGCGACCACGCCGGCATCCGCCGGCGCGAGGAGGCTGCACTCAATCTGTGGAAGGAAGCGCTGCAAGGCATTCCAGGTATCGGCGCCCAGATCGTGCCCGACCCGACCGCCAATCCGCTCGATCGCCTGCAGGTGTTCGTGCGCCCGGAAAGCCGCTTCACCGCTGCCGGCCTCGCCTCGGCCTTGGCCGCCGGCTCGCCGCCCGTCATCGTGCGCAACCACGAGGTCGAGCGCGGCCACTTCTTCCTCGACCCGTGCAACCTCCATCCCGGCGAGGCCGAGATCGTTGCCGAGCAGCTGCGCGCCGTGCTGACCGCGAAAGAGCGTCCTGCCGACGCGATGAAAGCGGCGCGCAAGGATTCGGCCGGCGCGTTGCGCTGGCCGGATTGAACTCTCTCCGGAGCGGCAGCCGCGACAATCCTTGCGGCTCTTAGCGAATTCCGCTAAGGCGCGCCTTTGCCGCCGGGAGCGAAAACCTTGACCGATCAGCGTGCCGACGTCGCCATCATCATGGGCAGCCAGTCCGACTGGGCGACGATGCGCCAGGCGGCCGAAACGCTGGAAGCGCTGGGCATTCCCCACAAAAGGCTGATCGTCTCGGCGCACCGCACGCCAGACCGCCTCTATGAATTCGCCAAGGGCGCCAAGGCGGCCGGCTACAAGGTGATCATTGCCGGAGCCGGTGGCGCGGCGCATCTGCCCGGCATGACGGCGGCGATGACGCCGCTGCCCGTCTTCGGCGTGCCGGTGGAATCCAAGGCGCTGTCCGGGCAGGATTCGCTGCTTTCCATCGTGCAGATGCCGGCCGGCATTCCGGTCGGCACGTTGGCGATCGGCAAGGCCGGCGCCGCCAACGCGGCCCTTCTCGCCGCCGCGGTTCTCGCGCTCAACGATGAAAAACTCGCCGCCCGGCTCGACGCCTGGCGCGCCGCCCAGACCGCCAAGGTCGCCAACGAGCCGGCGGATACGCCGTGAATCTCGCCCCCGGATCGACCATCGGCATCATCGGCGGCGGCCAGCTCGGCCGCATGCTGGCGATGGCCGCCGCTCGCCTCGGTTACCGTACCATCGTGCTGGAGCCGCAGGCCGACTGCCCGGCGGCGCAGGTCGCCAACCGGCAGATCGTCGCCGCCTATGACGATCTGACAGCCCTTGCGGAACTCGCTGCCGCCAGCGCCGTCGTCACCTACGAGTTCGAGAATGTGCCGGTTCAAGCCGCGGAGACGCTCGCCGCGCGCGTTCCGGTCTATCCGCCGGCGCGCGCGCTCGAAGTCGCGCAGGATCGCGTGACCGAGAAGAGCTTCCTGAACGGCATCGGCATTCCCACAGCCGAATTCTGCCCCGTCGACAATGACGATCAGCTGACAGTGGCGCTGAAGAAATTCAGCGGCAGCGGCGTGCTGAAGACGCGTCGCCTGGGCTATGACGGCAAGGGCCAGCGCGTCTTCCGCAACATGGAGACAGGCGGCTTTGCCGGCACCTGCGAGGCGATGGGCAATGTGCCGCTGATCCTCGAATCGCTCGTCGCTTTCGAGCGCGAGATTTCGGTCATCGCCGCGCGGGCACAGGACGGCTCGACGGCCGCTTACGATCCGGCCGAGAATATCCACCGCAACGGCATCCTTCGCACCTCCACCCTGCCGGCCGGTATCAGGCCGGAAACGGCCGCGGCAGCCAAGGAGGCGGCGGCAAAAATCCTCGCGGCGCTCGACTATGTCGGCGTCATCGGCGTCGAGTTCTTCGTCCTTGCCGACGGCTCGTTGCTGGCCAACGAGCTGGCGCCGCGCGTCCACAATTCCGGTCACTGGACCGAGGCCGCCTGCCTCGTCTCGCAGTTCGAGCAGCATATCCGCGCGGTCGCCGGCCTGCCGCTCGGCTCGCCCGCGCGGCATTCCGACTGCGTGATGGAAAACCTGATCGGCGACGACATGCTGAAGGTGCCGGCGCTGCTCGCCGAGCCCGACGTGATGCTGCATCTCTACGGCAAAGCCGAGTCCCGCCCCAGCCGCAAGATGGGCCATTTCACCCGAGTTCGTCGTCGCGGTTAGTCGGCGACTTACTGCATATTCTGGTCTTCGTCCTCGTCCGGGCTGGCGCAGCTCGGATCGCCGTCCTGGCAATTGGGACCGGAAGTGAGCTGCTTGGTGCGCTCGTTGGTCAGCTCCGTCAGGCACTGCGAGACCTCCATCGGATGGATGGAGCCGCCCTCGCTGTCGGCGGTCGAATAGGCGCATTCGGCATCGCGAAAGGCGATCCAGGCGCGCTGCGCCGTCTGCAGCAATTTGTTGGCCTTCTCGTCATTGCCGCCGACGAGATCCTTGTAGGCGGCGTTGAGCTTGGCGTCGGCCGCCTCATAATCGGTGTTGGCGCAAATGGTCATCATCGACTGGCTGTCGTCGCTTCGGTCGCATTCCTGTCCCCAGGCCGCCGGGGCGGTTGCCAGGAGGATGAGACAGGCTGGCAGGAAGAGACGGCGCATGCTGGATCTCCAATCGCTTTGCGTCGTGCCAGCATTCCAGCCGCTCTTGAGTCGCGCAATGCGGCGCGATCCGGATGGCGAATATTTGATGAGCACGCCGGTTGCGGTATCAGAGTTGCGCGCTTGCGGTTGACACGGGCAAGGCTCCTCGTTTATGAGCCACGCAAGTTCAAAGGCGCGCTTTTTCCGGGCGCGCCTTTAAAATTCGGCCCGGGACCGGGCCCCGACCGAACAGGCAAGACCATGAAGATCAAGAATTCGCTCAAGGCGCTCAAGGCGCGTCACCGCGACAACCGGCTGGTTCGCCGCAAGGGACGCATCTACATCATCAACAAGACCGCTCCGCGCTACAAGGCGCGCCAGGGCTGAGACTTCGCGCGGTTTAATGCATGTCGCCCAAAAGCGCGCAGCGGTTTTGGGCTAACGATATGCATAAAACAAATAGGCCGCGCCGCGCTTGATGTCGATTGCCGGTTCGCCGGCCTCTCACGCTAAAATCATTTTGACGATCCGCCGTCCGGCATTAGATTCCGGCGATGCGGATTCTTTTTGCTTCTTTCGCCGCCCTGCTTTTCCTCGGCACAGCCATGCCCGCATGGGCGCAGGACCAGGCCTCGCCGCCCGCCGCCTCGCCTGCACCCGGCATCACGCCGCCGCCGGTCGTCTCGACCAGGCAGGGCCGGCTCGACCAGCTCTTTGCCGATCTCAAACGCGAGCGCAACGAAAAGGCCGCCGAACGCATCGCCGGCCGCATCTGGAACGAGTGGAACCAGTCCGGCAGCGCCTCGATCGACCTGATGATGCATTGGGCGCAAAAAGCGACGGAAGACCAGAAATTCGACGTCGCGCTCGATTTTCTCGACCAGGTCGTGACCTTGCAGCCCGACTATGCCGAAGGCTGGAACCGCCGCGCCACCGTGCATTTCCTGATGAAGAATTACGGGAAGTCGATGTCGGACATCGACCATACGCTGCATCTCGAACCCCGCCATTTCGGCGCGCTCTCGGGCCTCGCGCAGATCATGGCCGAAACCGGCCACAAGCAGTCGGCGCTGGAAGCCTGGCAGAAAGTGCTCGCCATCTATCCGATGATGCGCAGCGCCCAGGATCAGGTCTCGGCGCTTTCGGAAGAACTGGCCGGCGAAGGCATTTGATTCCTTAAGGGAGTAAGGGAATAGGGGAGTAAGGGAGTATGTTCTAAGCACTGTAGAACGGCACTCGGAAATGCTTCCCCTACTCCCCTACTCCCCTACTCCCCTAAACTAATTCCGCTCCGCCCCGTATCTCTCCCGCATGAACCTGATCTGCGCCGCGCTTCTCTTCCTCATCGCGTTTTTCTTCGCCCTCGCCGGCATCACCCGCACCGGCGTCTGGCTGATCGAGCGCCGCAATCCGCCGGTCGGCGCGTTCGCCGAGATCAACGGTGCCCGTATCCACTACGTCCATATCCCGGCGCCCACCGGCGCCGATCTGCCGCCGGTCGTCTTCATCCATGGCGCCAGCGCCAACCTCAGGGACCAGATGCTGCCGCTGAAGCCCCTGCTCGAAGGCCGCGCCGAGTTGCTCTTCCTCGACCGTCCGGGCTTCGGCTGGTCGGAGCGCGGAGCGGGCAACAACGAAACCCTGGCCGCGCAGGCAGACACCATCGCCGCGCTGATGGACCGCCTCGGCATCGAGAAGGCGATCATCGTCGGCCATTCCTTCGGCGGGGCGGTCACGACAGCCTTTGCGCGGACGCATCCCGGAAAGACGCTCGGCCTCGTCTTCCTCGCGCCTGTCAGCCATCCATGGCCGGGCGGCGCGACCGCCTGGTACTATAAGCTGACGGCCACGCCGATCATCGGCTGGCTGTTTTCGGAGACACTGGGCTATCCGGCGGGCATGCTGCAGATCGGCGATGCGACGACCTGCGTCTTTTCGCCGAACAAAGTGCCGGACGGCTATGTCGATGCTACTTCGATCCCGCTGGTGCTGAGGCCGCGCGCGTTCCGCGCCAACGCCCGCGATGTCGCCCAGCTCTACGACTATGTGCGCGCGGCTTCGCCCGGCTACCGTGACATCAAGGCGCCGACGGTCGTCATCTCTGGTGATCGCGACAAGGTGGTCTACGCCACCATCCATTCGGTCGGCCTCGAACGAGACATTCCCGGCGCCGAATTGGTCTGGGTCCGCAACCTCGGCCACAAGCCCGACTGGGTCGCGCCCGACCTCGTCGTCGGCGCCATCGAAAAGGCTGCCGGCGGGGCGGTCGATCTCCAGGCCATGGCAAGGGCAGTGGAAGGCCGCATCGCCGGCGACACACAAGGCGCCGGCAGATGTCCCGAACTCAAGGTTTCCGACGCGGAGCTCGCGCCGGGCTAACGTTTAGAGGTTAATGGGTCTCCGATCCGACATACGCAATACGCAGCATGTTGGTCGAGCCTGGGGTCCTCAGCGGCACGCCCGCCGTAATGATCACCCGGTCGCCCGGCTTGCCAAAGCCTTCGTCGAGCGCGATGCGGCAGGCCCGGTCGACCATGTCGTCGAGGTCGATGGCGTCTTCCGAAACCACGCAATGCGTGCCCCACAGAAGCGACAGCCGGCGCGCCGTGTTGACGATCGGCGACAGCGCCACGATCGGCACCTGCGGCCGCTCGCGCGCGGCGCGCAGGCCCGTGGTGCCGGAGGCGGTGTAGGTGATGATCGCCGACAGCTTCAGCGTCTCGGCGATCTCGCGCGCCGCGAGCGAAATCGCGTCCGCCCCCGTCGCTTCCGGCTCCGAACGCTGCGCGTTGATGATGCCGGCATAGGTCGGGTCGGTTTCGACCTTGGTTGCGATGCGGTTCATCATGGCGACCGCCTCGACCGGATAGGCGCCGGCAGCGGATTCGGCCGAAAGCATGATCGCATCCGCGCCCTCGAACACGGCGATCGATACGTCCGAGACCTCGGCGCGGGTCGGCACGGGCGCGGTGATCATCGATTCCAGCATCTGGGTGGCGATCACCACCGGTTTGCCGGCGCGCCGCGCGGCGCGCGTGATCTGCTTCTGGATGCCGGGCACCGCCTCCAGCGGCATCTCGACGCCGAGATCGCCGCGCGCGACCATCAATGCGTCCGACAGTTCGATGATCTCCGGCAGCCGGGCGACTGCCTGCGGCTTCTCGATCTTGGCCATGATCAGGGCCCGGCCGCGCGCGATCTTGCGGGCTTCGGCCAGATCCTCCGGCCGCTGCACGAAGGACAGCGCAACCCAGTCGACGCTTGCCGCCAGCACCGCGTCGAGATCGGCCCGGTCCTTTTCGGTCAGCGCGCCGACCGGCAGGTCGGTGTCGGGCAGGCTGACGCCCTTCTTGTCGGAAATGCCAGTACCGGCGACGACCGTGCAGGTGATCGACTTGCCGTCGCTCTTGACCGCCTTGAGCTCCAGCTTGCCGTCGTCGATCAAAAGACGGTGACCGGCCTCGACCGAGCTCAGGATTTCGGGATGCGGCAGGTAGACCCGTTTCGACGTGCCGGGTTCCGGATTGTCGTCGAGCGTGAAGGTCTGGCCGACAGTCAGCGCTTCCTTGACATTGGCGAACTTGCCGACCCTGAGCTTCGGCCCCTGCAGGTCGGCCAGGATGCCGATCGGCCGGCCGACGGCCGCCTCGACGGAGCGGATGCGGCCGACGAGCGTGCGCATCAGCTCGTGGTCGGTATGGCTCATATTGATGCGGAAGACATCGGCGCCCGCCTCGAAGAGCTTTCGCAGCATCTCCTCGGACGAGGAAGCCGGACCGATGGTGGCGAGGATCTTGACCTTGCGGTTGCGTCTCATTGACTGTTTGTTCCCGGAGCGGGGGTCGCTGGCGCGCCGCCCGTTGCGGGCTCGTCGGTCAGCTGGACCATCCAGCTTGCCTGCTCGCCCGTGTCATATTCCTGAAATCCGGCGCGCTGAAAGCCCCGGGCGACGCAATCATTCACGCCGGCGATCTTGAACTCTTTTTCGGCGACGCACATGTTGATCGGGCCGTCCCAACGCCCGCCGCGCTCGGCGTCTTCTGCATAAAGATAGTAAAACCTTGATGACAGCGGCCCCTCGATCAGCGTCTTGCAGGTCGACCCTTCGATGTGCCACCAGCCTTCGGTGATCCAGCCGGCCTTCGCCCGATAGCCGATGCCGACGCCGACCAGGTTCTGTGTCGCGTTGCAGACGCGGAAGTCGGCGCGCGCCGGCGAGGTCGCGCACAGCGCGCCGAGAACCGCGCCAAAGATCAGGAGCGGCAGGGTCAGGCGCTTGCGCGGCCTGCCGGCGAAACCCATTCCAAATCCCTTCGCGAACCACATCTGCATCTCTCGAAGCCCTTTTCAGCAAACTCCGGGCGCATGTCAACGCGCCGTTTTGTTCAATTCCAATCGATTTAGAAGGGCGCGCGCATGACCCCGAAAATCGGAATCGATTTTCGGAAAGGATCATGCGCCAAAATCAAAGTGCTACAGCGTCCTTTGCGCGTCCAAGATGACGCGCGGCGCTGTAGGCGCACGGTAAGTCGTCCCATTTGGGATTTTTTGCAGAAACCGTGGCCAAACAACGGCATTGCGCCTGCGTCCTCTTCGTGGAATGACGATACCACCCCGCCCGGACACCAGCGAACAGACCGTTTTCAGCCGATGACCCGATCCACAGCTTTCGCGCCCTTCGACATCGTCGAGGGCGACCGCAAGAAAGGCATCGTGCTTCTGGCCGATCACGCCCGCCGCGACTTGCCGGACGAGTATGGCAGCCTCGGCCTGCCGGCGGAGGAATTCGAGCGCCACATCGCCTATGATATCGGCGTCGAGACGGTGACGCGCGAGCTGGCGGCGGCGCTCGACGCGCCGGCCGTGCTTGCCGGCTTCTCGCGGCTGCTGATCGACCCCAACCGCGGCGAGGACGATCCGACGCTGATCCGCCAGCTCTATGACGGCACCATCGTGCCTGGAAACTATCCGATGGCCGCCGAGGAGCGGGAAAGACGGCTCGACCGCTTCTACCGGCCCTATCATGACGCCGTCGGCGCGATGATTTCCTCGGTGGCGCACGCTTCCGGCAATGCGCCGTTCATCTTCTCGGTGCACTCCTTCACCCCGCGCATGCAAGGCTTCATCCGGCCCTGGCATGTCGGCATCCTGTGGGACCGCGACGACCGCGTGGCGCGGCCGCTGATCGATATGCTGGCCGAGGACAAGGCGCTGGTGGTCGGCGACAACGAGCCTTATGACGGCGCGCTGCGCGGCGACACCATGTTCCGCCACGCCATCGTCAACGGCTATGCCCATGCGCTGATCGAGATCCGCCAGGACCTGATCGCCGACCGCGCCGGCGCGCTTGCATGGGCCGAGCGGCTGGCCCCGATCGTTGACGCCATCGACCGTCGCCCCGATATACACCAGGTGAAGATGTTCGGCTCGCGCACCGACCCGGTGTGACGGGTCCCAAGCCACGGAGCTCCATGCAATGGCCGAACTCAGCGACGAACAGAAACGCGATTTCGAGGCCGCCGCCTTCCGCCGGCTGGTCGAGCACCTGCGCGAGCGCGGCGACGTCCAGAACATCGACCTGATGAACCTCGCCGGCTTCTGCCGCAACTGCCTGTCGAACTGGTATCGTGAGGCCGCCGAGGCCGACGGCGTCGCGCTGTCGAAGGACGAGTCGCGCGAGATCATCTACGGCATGCCCTACGCCGAATGGCAGGCGCTCAACCAGACCGAGGCGTCGGACGCCAAGAAGGCGGAGTTCGAGGCGAGGCGGCCAAGGGACCATTGAGCCTTCGATCCTGCGTTGGGGTCCCTACCCAATTCGGCCCAGCGCTATGGCGGATCCCGTGAACGGCAGGACCAGATCATAGCTGCTCGGCGGCGGCGCGATCGGCGTGGCCGCGGAAGTGCCGAACTGGGTCACGCCATCGCCGATATGATGCGCCAGATCGTGGCGGCCGCCGCCGAACTCAAATGCACTGCTGGCGACAAGGCGCGCACTGAACACGTTGGTTCCGATCAGTTGCACCATCGCCGTGCCGGCGGAGACCGCGACCGTCGTGCCCACCGCGAGGCTGGCGCGGCGGAAGGTGGCGATGCATTCGCCCTGTTCGAACGAAGCCGGGTCGTCGAATGTCCCCATCGGCCGGCGCTGCAGATAGAGCGAGAACTCGCCCACCGGATCGAGCCCGAGCGACAGCACGCCGTTGTCGATTTCCTGGGCGTTGAATGGCCTTGCGGCGAAGGTGAAATGCGCGGTCACCTCGGAGCGCTTGCCGTCGAACATAGGCACGTTGGGGAAGGGCAGATGAAGGAAATATCCGTAGTCGGCCACTGCGCCGTCCTTGGCGCGGTAGAAGCGGCCGGTGGCGTACCAGGCGAGTTCAGCGGGAAGCAGAGCGGTCATGCGGGGTCCTGTGATGTCTGGGAATGGACACTGCGACTGTGCCGCGTTCTGGCGCGCGCGAGAAGCGCCCATTGTCGACGCAGCTTGGCCCAAGCACTTTCGGCTGGCAGCGCTTGACTGACGATTGAATCGATCTAATTTGCCGCCCAAAAGTTACCGGCGCACCGGATTTCAGAGCATGAGCGCGCAGAGCACAATGCAAGCCGCGACGCGCGGCCGCTGGGCCGTTGCCGGCATCTTCCTGGCCAATGGTTTCCTCACCGGCAGCTGGGCGCCGCAGATCCCGGTGTTCCTCACCCGGCTGGACATCTCCAAATTCACGCTCGGCCTGCTGATCCTGCTGTTCGGTGTCGGCGCGGTGCTGGCCATGACCTGGTGCGGCCATCTCATCTCAAGGCACGGCTCGCGCAGCGTGCTGCGCTGGTTCGGCCTTTGCGGCAGCTTCGGCCTGCTGGTCGTGGCGCTCGCCCCCAACGTGCCGCTTGCGGCCATCGCCATGCTCATCTTCGGCGGCTCGATCGGCGGCATGGATGTCGCCATGAACTCCAACGCCGTGGTGGTGGAAAGACGGCTCTCCCGCGCCTTCATGTCGTCCTCGCATGGCTTCTGGAGTCTCGGCGGCTTCGCCGGCGGCGCACTTGGCGGCTATTCCATCCAGAATTACGGCTACCTCGCGCATGCGACCGTTGTGACGGCCGTCGCTTTCGCCGTGATTGGCTTTGCTGTTCGCTACCTCGTCGCCGAAGACAGGCCGCAGGTCGCCGAGCACCAGAAAGTCGCGCTGCCGCGACACCCGATCGTCTATCTGGTCGGGGTCATGGCGCTGCTCACCATGGTCTCCGAGGGCGCGGTGCTCGACTGGGCGGCGCTCTACCTCCACCAGGAGCTCGGCGCCGACCTTGCCATTGCCGGCCTCGCCTATGCCGCCTTCTCCGGCGTCATGGCGCTGATGCGTTTCCTGGGTGACGGCGTGCGCAACCGCTTCGGCGCGGTGGCGACGCTGCGCGGCTCGGCGCTTGTCGCCGCCGCCGGCATGTTCGTGGCCGGCCTGTCGCCCTCGCCTTATCTTGCCATTGCCGCTTTCGCCTTCTGCGGCTTCGGCATCGCCAACATGGTGCCGATCCTGTTCTCGGCCGGCGGCAACCAGGAAGGCATGTCCTCCGGCACAGGCATGAGCGTGGTCACCACCATGGGTTATTCCGGCATCCTGGTGGCGCCCTCGGCGATCGGCTTCGTCGCCGAACGTTCGAGCTTCGGCCCGATCTTCATCGCGCTTTCCGGCCTGCTGGTCATCGTGCTGTTGATGGCGAGCCTCGCTCACCGGGCCGAATTCGCCGCCGATCCGGCGCCGGCGGAATAGCGTTTCAGCTCTTCATGCAGGAAATCCGCCACCCGGCGGATGCGCATGCTGGTGCGGACATCGCGATGCATGGCAAGCCACACCGGCAGGTTGGGCAAGGGCACGTCGGGTAGCAGCTTCTCCAGGTCCGGATCGCGGTCCGCCAGCGGCTCCTGGCCGATGCCGATGCCGTTTCCGGCCCGCACCGCTTCCCAAAGCACGATCTGATTGTCGGTCCTGAAACGGAAATGGCTGCGGCCGACCGCACTGCCAAACGCGGTGAAGCCGCGGATGATCTCGTCGCTGCGATCGAAGCCGACCAGTGAATGATCGGCGAGGTCCGCCGGCTTTTGCGGGCGACCGCGCCGGTCGAGATAGGACTTCGCCGCGCACAGGCAGAGCGCGATGTCGGTGACCTTACGCGCCACCAGTTCGTTCTGCGCCGGCCTGACCATGCGGATGGCAATGTCGGCATCGCGGCGCAGCAGGTTCTCGACCTGGTTCGAGGCGACGATCTCGACCTCGATGCCCGGCTCCTCCTCGCCGAGGCGCGCCGTCATTTCCGGCAGCACGCAGGCCGCGACCACCTCCGAGGCGGCAATGCGCACCGTGCCTTCGATCGCCTCGACCGATCCGAGCGCCAAAAGCGAAAAGGCATTGGCCTGCTCGCTGACCGCTTTTCCGCGCTCGTACAGCGCGCTGCCGGCTTCCGTCAGCTCATAGCCGCGCCGGCCCCGCCGAAACAAGGTGACGCCCAGCGCCTGTTCCAGCTCGGCGATGTGGCGGCCGAGCGTCGGCTGACTGGCCGCCAGCCTGCGCGCAGCGGCCGACAGGCTGCCGGTCTCTGCAACCGCGACAAAACTCTTGATCAGGTTCCAGTCGAATTCTTTCATTCATTTTTGAATAACAGATCGCCGATCTGAGTCAATTTTCATTCGTTTCCGGATGGGCCAGATTGGGTGGGCAAACGCAAGCAACGGAGACGAACAATGACCAAGATCGCAATTCTGGGCGCCAATGGTCGGCTCGGCCGCGTGGTCGCCAAGGCCTTCATCGACGCCAGCTTCGACGTCCGCACCGTCACCCGCACCGGCAAGGTGCCGGCTGAGTTCAAGGGCGCCACGGCCGTCGTCGGCGATGCGCTCGACCGCCAGTCGCTGATCCGTGCCACCGAAGGCGTCGACATCATCTTCAACGGCCTGAACCCGATCTATACCGACTGGGGCAAGTGCCTGCCGATGGCCGAGAACGTCATGGCCGCCTGCCACGCGAACAATGCGCTGCATCTCTTTCCCGGCACCGTCTACAATTACGGCTCGCCGATGCCTGAGGTGATCACCGAGGAAATCCCCTTCCATCCAACCACCGAGAAGGGCCGCATCCGCTGCGCCATGGAAGAGCTGTTCCGCCGCGAGGCTGACGCCGGCCGTGTGCGCACCATCCTGCTGCGCGCCGGCGATTTCTTCGGCGGCACCGGCAGCGGCGGCTGGTTCGACCTCGTCGTCGCCGCCAAGATGAAAAAGGACGTCTATACCGCGCCCGGCCCGGCCGACCTCGTGCATGAATGGGCCTATCTGCCGGACTTCGCGGTTGCCTTCGTCGGCCTGGCGCGCAATCTCGACAAGCTCGGCTTCTATGAGGCGTTGAATTTCCCAGGCCATGCCGTCACCGACCTCGAGATCAAGGCCGCGGCCGAGAAGGCGCTCGGCCGCAAACTGAAGCTCTCGTTCATGCCGTGGTGGGTGCTGCGCGCCGGCAGCCCGTTCGTGGCCATGTGGCGCGAGATCGTTTCGATGTCCTATCTGCGCTTCGAGGCGCACCGGCTGGTCTCGACGCGGCTGGAGGAGGTCATTGGCGAAATCCCGCACACGCCGCTCGACCGGGCCGTAGCGAAAGCCATGCAGGATATCGGCATCGCCGTCGCAGCCTCGCGCCAGGCCGCCTGATCAAGGCTGAGCAGCCAAAATCAACCTGCCGGGCCTCGGAGGCCCGGCCATGGATCAGATCCGGCCCAACAGCAACATGATCAGCAAGATGACCAGAATTACGCCGACGATCCCCGAAGGCCCGTAGCCCCAGGCACGCGAATGCGGCCATGCCGGCACGGCGCCGATCAGGATCAGGATCAGGATTATTACGAGAAGTGTGCCGATCGTCATGAAAATACCCTCGCCGTCTGGTTGAACCTTGACGGAACAATGCAAAAAGCCGCCCGGTTGTTCCCGGGCGGCTTTTTGCATTTGGATTTCGAAAACCGCCTATTCCGCGGCCTTCGGGAAGGCAATCGCCGGCTCGGCACCGGGCTCCGTGGCCGGTTGATCGGTCGACACCTTGCCCTTGCCGCGACGGAACAGGCGGCTGAACCAGCCGCGCCGCGCACCGGGCTTCACCTTGGCGCGGGTGAACACCATCAGCATCGACGGCGTCACCACCAGGGTCAGCAAGGTGGCGAAGGACAGGCCGAAGACGATCGCCGAGGACAGCGAGATCCACCATTGCGTCGACGGCGCGTTGATCGTCGTCTCGTGATGGAAGATTTCGAGGCCGAGGCCGAAGGCGATCGGCAGCACGCCGAGGATGGCCGAGACCGCCGTCAGCACCACCGGCCGGGCGCGCTCGCGGCAGGTCTGCAGCACGGCGTCCATCTTGTCCCAGCCCTCCTCGCGCAACCGGTCATAGGTGTCGATGAGAACGATGTTGTTGTTCACCACCACACCGGCGAGCGCGATGACGCCGATGCCCGACATGACGATGCCGAAGGCCTCGCCCGTCAAGAGCAGCCCCAGGAACACGCCGATGGTCGCCATGACCACGCAGGACAGAACAAGCCACACGCTGGTGAACTTGTTGAACTGCGCCAAGAGCACCAGGAAGATCAGGAAGATCGCCGCGCCGAAGGCCTTGCCGAGGAAGGCGCTGGCTTCCGCGCTGTCCTCGTTGGAGCCGGCGAGCTTCCAGCGGATGCCGCTGCCGAGGCCCATGTCGGCGACGGCCTTGGTGACTTCCGCCTGCACCGCCGCCACCTGCGCGCCGGCGCTGACATTGGCCTGCACCACCACGGTACGCGCGCTGTCGATGCGGTTGAGGATGCCGACGCTGGGCTTTGCCTTGCGGATGACGAAGTTCGAGATCGGCACCGCCCCTTGCGAGGTCTGTACCCGCAACTCGTCGAGTGTCGACAGCGTGCGCCGGTCCTCGGGCAGGCGCAGCCTTATATCGACCGCTTTGTCGGTACCGGCCGGCCGGTACTCGCTGAGCTTGAGGCCGTTCGTCACCAGCTGCACCACCGTTCCGACCGAGGTCGGGCTGATGCCGTATTGCGCCGCCTTGGCGCGATCGACTTCGAGCGCCCAGTCGACGCCGGGCGGCGGCAGGCCGTCCGAGACGTCGATGACGTTGGGGATCTTGGCGATCCGCGCCGCCACCGCACGCGCCTTGTCGTCGAGCCCGCCGGGGTCGGCGGCGGAAAGCCTGATCTGGATCGGCTTGCCGGTCGGCGGGCCGGCTTCCGGCACGCGCACCTCGACATCGACGCCCGGAATGCCGGCCATAACGCCACGCAGATCGTCGAGGATCTGGTTGGCGGACTTGCGCTCACGCCAGTCGACGAATTCGTACTGGATCACGCCGACGACGTCTTCCGGAATGTCCTGGCCGCCGCCTTGCGTCTTGCCGACGCGGGTATAGACCGACTTCACGCCCGGCCAGCCGAGCAGCCGGCTTTCCGCCGTCTTGGTGGCGGCGTCCATTTCGGCCAGCGAGAGATTGCCGCGGGCATGCACGTAGAGCAGGCCGTAATCCGGCTCGACGCTGGGGAAGAACTCGACGCCGGCGCCGTATTTCGAATAGGCGAAGCCGACGCCGACCAGCAGCCCGACGGTGAGCAGGATGACGGTGATCGGGAAGCGCACCGCCTGCTTGACCAGCGCCATGTACCAGCCGTCGCGATTGCCCTCCTCGTGATGCGCCGGCGCCTTGGCGAAGATGGCGCCGAGCGTCGGCGCGAACACCAGCGCATAGAGCATCGAGGCCGACAGCGTCACGATCAGCGTGATCGGCATGTATTTCATGAAGTCGCCGATGATGCCGGGCCAGAACAGCAGCGGCGAGAAGGCGGCGATGCGCGTCATCGTCGCCGCGATGACCGGGCCCGCCATGCGCTTGGCGGCCAACGCGAAGGCGTCCGCCTTCGGCATGCCCTCGCTCATGCGCCGTTCGGCGAATTCGGTGACGATGATGGCGTCGTCCACCAGCATGCCGACCGCCAGGATCAGGCTGAACAGCACGATCATGTTGATCGTGTAGCCCATCATGGCGAGCAGAAGGATGCCGATCAGGAAGGACGAGGGAATGGCTAGGCCGATCAGCAGCGAGGCACGTCCCGACAGCGCGTAGAGGATGACGATGAACACCAGGATCACCGCGATCATCACGTGGTTCTGCAGGTCGCCTAGAAGCTGGTTGACGAAGACGGACTTGTCCTGCGTGTAGGTGACGTGCATGCCCTCCGGCATCGACTTGATGAAGTTGTCCGACACCTCCCTGACGTGGTTCAGCGTGTCGATCAGGTTGGCGCCGATGCGCTTCTTCACTTCGATGGCGATCGCCGGCTTGCCGTCGAGGCGGGTCACCGTCTCGGCATCCTTGAAGGTCGAGCGGATGGTGGCGATGTCCTTGGCCTGGACCACGGCGTTCGGCGTGGCGACGACCGGCAGGTTGGCGACGTCCTCGGGTGTCTCGATCAGCGACGGCACCTTGACGGCGTATTTGCCCTCCGAACCTTCGAGGTTGCCGGCCGCGACCAGGCTGTTGGAGGCGCCGACGCCCTGCATCACCTGGTCGAGCTGCAGCCCGTAGGAGGAGAGTTTTACCGGATCGACGACGACTTCGACGAGATCGTCGCGCGCGCCCTGCAGCGAGCCTTCGAGCACGCCCGGCACTTCCTCGATGCGGTCGCGCAGCTCGCGCGCCGCCGCCGTCAGCACGCGCTCGGGCACGTCGCCGGAAAGCGTGACCACGAGCACCGGGAATTCCGAAACGTTGACCTCGTTGACGGTCGGCTCTTCCGCCGCCTGCGGCAGGTCGGCTTTGGCGTCCTGCACCTTGCTGCGTGTATCCTGCAGCGCCGTCGCCAGATCGGTTTGCGGCTGGAATTCGACCAGCACGTAGCCACCGCCCTGGAAGGCGGCCGATCGCATTTCCTTCAAGCCCTTGAGGCTCTTGAGCTTGCTTTCCATCGGCCTGAGCAGCAGGCGTTCGGAATCTTCCGGCGAGATGCCCTGGTAGATCAGCCTGACATACATCATCGGAATCGGAACGTCGGGCTCCGCTTCCTTCGGCGTCGACTGATAGGCGACCCAGCCTGCGACGAGCAGGAACATCAGCGCCGATATTGTGAGGCGGGCGTTGTGAATGGCGAGTCTGACGATGTCCATGACTTATGCCTGCTGTTTCCTGGGAAGCGGCGACATTGCCAGCGGCGCCGGGCGAGCCGACGCCGGGCGGTCGCGCTACTGCGTGCCGGCGGTGGCTTCGCTGATCAGCTTGTTGATGGTCGCCTGGTCGGCCTCGACAGGCTTCACCAGGTCGCCTTCCTTCACCAGCTCCTGGCCGGCGACGATGATGCGGGCGTCCTGCGGGATGCCGCCGAGCACCAGGCCATGCGGTGTATCGTCGACGAGGTCGATCGGGAAGAATGCCACCTTGTCGTCCTTGCCGACGGCGCGGATGCCGAGATCGCCCTTGTCGCCCAGCGTCACCACCGAGCGCGGCAGCATGACCGCGTCGGTCGGCTCGGCGCTGAGCGTGATCTCGGCCGTCATGCCGGCGGGG
This sequence comes from Mesorhizobium dulcispinae, assembly GCF_033977345.1. NCBI lineage: Bacteria > Pseudomonadati > Pseudomonadota > Alphaproteobacteria > Hyphomicrobiales > Phyllobacteriaceae > Mesorhizobium > Mesorhizobium dulcispinae. Next base: position 415,778 of record NZ_JAVIIY010000004.1, on the reverse strand, counting down.
ATGGAGCCGTCGCCATTGGGGATCGCCACCTCGACGCGGAAGGTGCGGGTCTGCGAGGAGGCGTCGCGGCTGATGTAGCGCACCGTGCCGGTGACCTTCTGGTCATTGACCAGGCGTACATTGGCCTCGTCGCCGATCTTGATGTAGCGCAGGTCGCGCTCGCTGATCTCGCCGCGCGCGATCACCGGATCGAGCTTGAGGATCGTCGCCACCTCGCCGCCTTGCATCACCGAGCTGCCGAGCTCGACCGGCACGCGGTCGATGACGCCGTCGAACGGCGCCTTCACTTCATTGCGGTCGAGTTCGGCCTGCGCCGTCTCCACCATCGACTGCGCCGCCGTCAGGTTCGAGCGGGCGGTGTCGAGCTGCAGCTTGGGCAAATTGCCGGTCTTGGCCAGCCGCTCGGCGGCATCGAGCTCAGCCTTGCGCTGCACCAAAAGCTGCCTGGCGTTGTCGACGTTCGAGATCTTCTCCTCGGCGGCCAGCATCAACACCAGGTCGCCGGTCTTGACGTGATCGCCCTGCTTGACCGGCAGCTTGTCGATGACGCCGGCGACGCGCGTGGCAAGCACGGCGCGTTTGTCGGCTTCGGTCAGACCCGAGATCCGTATCGCCCGCGCGAAGGTCTTGCGCGGCGGCGTCACCACCGCGACGGTGCGCAATGCTGCCTTCGGCTCGGCCTGCGCCGTCTTCGGCTTTTCAGCGCCGGACTGCGTGGCTTTGCCTGCTTCTCCTGCCTTCTGGTGGTCGGCGGCGCTGCCCACGGACGAGAACTCGCCCGTTGCCATCCAGGCAGCGAATCCGATGAGCACAGCAATGGCTGCAAGCTTGTGAAACCTGAATTTCGGCATCGTCATTTTCCGTTGCAGGCTTGGCGAGGTCGGTGTTTCGTCCCCGGGCGCGCGGCCGATATGGGTGCGCGCAAAGCCATGTTCAATTTGCCGTGATCGGCGAAGCGCGCTTCTACCGCAAAGCTGCGGCGCAATATAGTGAGAAAAATTGCAGCATCATTGCGTCTCCAGCCGCGGCGGACGGGCTTTTTTCTACTTTTTCGATGCTCGACTGCCCGGCTTTTCCCGGTCCGGGCAGATTTTTTGCTGTATCGAACAGTCGATGGCAGCAGGCGTCAGTATGATTCGGAATTTTTTCGCGCAATGACTTGCTGCATTGGTACGAGACGATGCAGAGGACGCGCCCACTCCGAAAATAAATCCTGTCAGGTGATCAGGTTCAGCAGCCGGAACAGTCGCTCGAACATCCTGCCATAAGGCGGCCTGAGCAGGCCGCCGGCGCTCAAGCGAGATTGGACGAAGATCGGCTTTTCCTTGCTGAAGGTCCGAAAACCCCATTCGCCGTGATAGGCGCCCATGCCGCTCTCGCCGACGCCGCCGAAGGGCTGCCGCTCCTGTACCAGATGCATCATGCAGTCGTTGACCGTCACGCCGCCGGCGACGGTCTCCCGCATCACCCTTTGCCGGTTGGCGCTATCCTTGCCGAACCAGTAAAGGGCGAGCGGACGCTCGCCGCGACTCACATGCTCGATGGCGTCATCGACCGTGCCGTATTCGAGGATCGGCAGCACCGGCCCGAAGATTTCCTCGCGCATCAGCCGCAAATTCTGCCCGGCATTCCTGACAAGCACAGGCGCCATCTTGCGGTCGCTCACGCCAAGCTTTTCGTTTGCCGGATTGACCTCGGTGACATCAGCGCCGCTTTCGCGCGCCTCGGCGACCATGTCGCTCAGTCGCTGATGGTGCCGCTCGCTGACGATCGCCGTGTAGTCGGGATTGTCGCCCAGACGCGGATAGAGCCGTGCCATTGCGGCGGCGAGTTTTGCGGCGATCGCGGCACCCTGCCCTTGCGGGACCATTAGATAGTCGGGCGCGATGCAGGTCTGGCCCGCATTCAGGAGCTTGCCGTAGGCGACGCTCGCGACAGCCGCATCGAGATCGCAGGACGCATCGAAGATCGCCGGCGACTTGCCGCCGAGTTCGAGCGTGACCGGCGTCAGATTGGCGGCAGCGGCCAGCGCCACCTGGCGGCCGACGGCGGTGGAGCCGGTGAACAAGAGATGATCGAAAGGCATTGACACGAATGTCTTGCCGACCTCGGCATCGCCGACCGCCACGCTCATCTCGTCGGGAGAAAAATGCTCTTCCACCAACCGCGCAAGCAGGTCCGAAAATTTCGGCGTCAACTCGGACGGCTTGAGCAGCACGCGGTTGCCGGCGGCTAAAGCGGCCGCCGCCGGCGCGATGGCGAGTTGGAACGGATAATTCCACGGCGAGACTATGCCGACGACGCCGAGCGGCTGCGGCAGAAGGCTGTTGCGCCCAGGCAGGAACGGCAGGCTGGTGGCAACGCGGCGCTCGCGCATCCAGCCGCGCAGATGACGAATGGCGTGCCTGATGCCGGCGCGAACGACGAACAGTTCCGCAAGCCGCGTTTCCTGGGCCGCCCGGCCAGAAAAATCGCTGTCGATCGCTGCGCAGATCTCGGCTTCATGCTTGTCGGTCAGCGCCAGCAGGCGCTTCAGCCGGTCCTTGCGTACCTCGAGACTCGGGAAAGGCTCCTTCTCGAAGGCCCTGCACTGCGCTTCAAACCTGACCCCGAGAGAGTTCTGTCTGGTCTGCAACATCGCCACCTCCCGTTTACGTCGAGGTAAACTACTCGCCCGTCGAAGGTGAATCCAGCGCGTGGCCGGTTCCGCAAGGTAAGGTTCAGCGCGAGCTAAAACCTGCGCGATGTCTGGGCGCGATCTACGCCCGGCGGCGGATTGCCTCCGGCTTCATGCGTGCGGCAAGGAATTCCTTGACCCTCCGCCCCGGCGCCGGCCCGCGCATAGGCTTGAAGCCGTCGTCGAGCTCGCCTGACAGGTCGAGCGTCGCCCGTTTGCCGACCGCGTCGTAATTCTCCTCCAGCCAGTCGCTGGCGGCATTTCGGCCGAGGTCGCGCAGATAGGCGAGGAAGGCCCATTCGGCATTGACCTTCGACGAGGCCGAGAGATCCTTGAACGCTTCGTCGGCATCGATCCGGTGCATGCGGATGTCGCGATATTCGCTATGTGGCAGGCGGCCGGCCGCGATCAACTCCTTGACGAAGGCGATCGAGCGGAATTCGCGCAGGAGCCCGGCGTTGAAGGTGATCTCGTCGATGCGGTTTTGGATCTCGTTGGCGCTTTTCGGCGTGCCTTCGCGCACCACCGGGTTGATCTGCACGAGCAGCACGTCCTCGGTGGCAGTTGCCTTGAAGAAGGGATAGAGCGCCGGATTGCCGCCATAGCCGCCGTCCCAATAGGGCACGCCCTTGATCTCGACCGCGCGGAACAGTTGCGGCAGGCAGGCCGACGCCATCACGGTGTCGACGTCGATCTCGCCGTCGGAAAAGACGCGCAGCTGTCCGGTCTCGACATTGGTCGCCGAGATGAAGAGTTCCATCGACTTGCAGGCGCGCACGTTGCGGAAATTGATCTCCTTCTCGACGACGTCGCGCAGCGGGTTGAGGCCGAGCGGATTGGCGACGTAAGGCGAGAAGACCCGCGACATGGTGTCGAAGAAGAAATAGCCGGGCGTGTTCTCGATCGACCAGTTGCCCCAGACGACATCCCACGGCATGCGCTGCACCGGGCTGAAGCGGCCCTTCGAGGCCACGGCCCGCCAGAAATCATCGAGCTTCTTGCGCGCGCCGTCGACGCCGCCGCGCACGAAGCCGTCGGCCAGCGCGACCGCGTTCATGGCGCCGGCGCTGGTGCCGGACACCGCCGCGATCTCCAGCCGCCCGTCCTCGAGCAGGCGGTCGAGCACGCCCCAGGAGAAGGCGCCGTGCGAACCGCCGCCCTGCAGCGCGATGTTGATCTTCTTCCTGTCCTCCGCCTTGCCGTTCTTCGCCATGGCGTTCCTTTGTCTCGATGCGCCGGCCTGCCCCGACGTCATGGGGCGAAGCGGCTGGCTGTCAGCTTATGTTGCAGTGCAGCATATAAGGGCGAACCAAGGCAAGAACACGGACACGGTCTCGTGATCGGTTGAAATCTTGGTCATGAAAAACCTCCCCGCCGGAAGCGGAGAGGCTGCATCAAGGCCTGGTCCAAAATCTCAGGCGACGAGATCCGGCACCGGCCCGACATAGCGCGACTGCGGCCGGATCAACCGTCCGGTCGCCTGCTGCTCGCGCGCATGCGCAATCCAGCCGGCGACGCGGCCGGCCGCAAAGACGTTGGAGAACGCCTCCTTGGGGAAGCCGGCGGCTTCGAGCAGCAGTGCCGTGTAGAACTCGACATTGGTCTGGATCGAGCGCTGCGGCTTGGCGACCTTGAGCACTTCGAGCGCCGCCTGCTCTACCGTCTCGGCGAAGGCCAGCCGGCTGCCAGTCTCGCTACGTGTGCCGAGCCGCCGTACGACCGCTTTCAGCACGTCGGCGCGCGGATCGCGCACACGGTAGATGCGATGGCCGAAGCCCATGATGCGCTCGCCGCGCGCGATCTCGTCGCTCAGCCAGGCGGCGGCGTCGCCGCTGGCCTCGATCGCGTCGAGCATCTCGATCACCGGTCCCGGCGCGCCGCCATGCAGCGGCCCCTTGAGCGCGCCGAGCCCGGCCAGGATCGCCGAGGCCAAGCCCGCCTGCGTCGACGCCACCACCCGCGTCGCGAAGGTGGACGCATTGAGCCCATGATCGCAGACCGTCACCAGATAGGTGTCGAGCGCCTTGGCAAGCGCCGGTGATGACGGGCCGCCGAGCATTCTCAACATGTCGGCGGCATGACCGGCGCGAGCGTCCGGCGCAACAGGCTTCTCGCCGCGGGTAAGCCGCAGCAGGGCCGGCGTCAGCACCGTCGGCGCCGCGACCAGCCTGAGCGCGTCGGCCAGTTCCTCGCCATCAGGCAAAAGGGCGATGCCGGCACGCATGGCGCTGTAGATATCGAGCGGCGCGAGTTGGCCAAGCATCGGCTGCAGTCGTTCGAAAACCTCGACGCGCGCTTTGCCGATCGCTCTCTCCAGCTCGGCGTCGCCGGGAAGCTCATCGAAAAAGCCGTCGAACAGCAGGCGGACCACCTGGCCGTAGCGCCAATGGCCGGCAAGCTCCGTCAATGAATGGCCTCGGATGGTGAGATGTCCGCCCGCGCCATCGACATCGGAAAGCACCGTGTCCGCCGCTACAACATCATCGAGCCCGTTGGCCATCGCTTGTCTCCTTGACCTTTTGTGCACTGCAATTAATGGTGCGCAATCAATGCATCAATCTTGATCAATAGAATCAATATGAGGCGCCGGGCATGTCCGAATGGCTGACACGGGAGGAAGCGCTGGCGCGGCTGAACGTCCGGCCGCAGACGCTTTATGCCTATGTCAGCCGTGGCCGCATCGGCATGCGGCCGGACGGAGCCGACCCGCGCCGCAGCCAGTATCGCGCCGACGACATAGCCGCGCTCGCCACCCGCCGGGCGCGCGGACGCAGCCCCCAGGCGATCGCCGAAAGCGCCATCGCCTGGGGCGAGCCGGCGATCACCACCGCCATCTCGACCGTGCTGCACGGCCGCCTCGTCTATCGCGGCAAGGACGCCGGCACACTTGCGGCGACGGCGACGCTGGAGGAGACGGCCGGCCTGCTATGGGCATCCCGCAGCAGGGTATCCTTCGCTTCGCTGACCCCTTCGGCCGTTCGGCAGAGCGGCACCCCGACGGCATTTGCAAGGCTATCAGCGCTGGCAGCCGAAGGCTGGCCCTCGCTCGGCCGCAGGCCGGCTATGCTGCAGCAGGATGGCGCCGCCGCCACCAGCGTGCTTGCAACGTCGCTCGGCGCAATCCCCGGATCGGAACCCGTCCATGAGAGGCTGGCGCAGGGCTGGTCGGTCGACGCCGCCGGCGCCGATCTCATCCGCAGGGCGCTGGTGCTGCTCGCCGATCACGAGCTCAACGCCTCGACCTTCGCCGCGCGCGTTGCCGCCTCCACCGGCGCGCCGATCGCGGCCTGCCTGCTTGCCGGCCTCGCCACCCTTACCGGGCCGCGCCATGGCGGCGCCGGCGCCGCGGCGATCGCGTTGATCGAGGATGCCGAGCGGCTGGGCCCGGACGAGGCGGTCGCCCGCTGGCTCGCCCACGATCGGCCATTGCCCGGCTTCGGTCACCAGCTTTATCCCGAAGGCGATCCGCGTGCCGAGGCCTTGTTCTCTGAATTCAAGATCGACGTTGGGCTCCTGCGCCTGCGCGACGCCGTCCTTGCGGCGACCGGCCTGCATCCGAACATCGATTTTGCTCTGGCTGCCCTGACGCGCGGCCTGCGCCTGCCCGCCGACGCGCCCTTCCGCCTGTTCGCGCTCGGCCGCAGCGTCGGCTGGACCGCGCATGCCGTCGAGCAGGTAACGAGCAACAGGCCGATCAGGCCGCGCGCCCGCTATGACGGGCCGATCGGCAGTAATTGACGGCTAACGCCGTCACGACATGGTGTCGAGCTTGCGCTGCATCGCGGCGATCTGCGCCTTCAATTCCTGCAGATCGTCGGATTTCTCTTCCTTCTTCGGCGGCTCGGCCGGGGCAGAGGAATTGCTGTTCGCGGACGGGAACGGCGTGAACATGCGCATGGCGTTCTGGAACATCTCGACGTTCCGGCGCGTCTGCTCTTCCAGCGCCTTCATCGGCGTCTTCATCATGTCGATCGGCGTCTTGCCGAACGCGCCCTTCAGTTGCTCGCGGAACCGCTCCTGCTCCTTGGAGAAGGCGATCATCGACTGCTCGAGGAAGCTCGGCACGATCATCTGCATCTGGTCGCCGTAGAAGGAGATCAACTGGCGCAGGAACGGGATCGGCAGCATGTTCTGCCCGTCCTTGTTCTCCAGCTCGAAGATGATCTGGGTCAGCACCGGATGCGTGATGTCGTCGCCGGTCTTGGCGTCCTGCACGGTGAACTCCTCGCCCTTCTTGACCATGTCGGCCAGATCCTCGAGCGTCACATAAGTGCTGGTGCCGGTGTTGTAGAGCCGGCGGTTGGCATATTTCTTGATGACGATCGGGTCGTCTTTTGCGGCCATCCGTATCCTCCCCAGGATACCGGCGCGTTGAGAGTAAGCAGCCGGTAACGATTGCGCCATTTGTCGAGGATATGCGCAAAAGCGTCACAATTCCAAGTGGTTTGTGCAGTGCGGCATCATTTAATGCGGAATGGAGGAGCAAATTGTGCTGCGCGGCATCGGCTGCACCGCCACGATAAGCGCTCGACCTGCTTGCCGTGCATGGCGGCCATGCCCATTTCCGGTTTGACTCAGGTCCTTGAACGGGCAAGAAAGTCTTCAAGGATAGCTAAAACACGACACCTCGAAGTCTGGAGAAGAAAATGTCCGCTTCCAATTCAATCGTCGTCGCCAGCGCAGCCCGCACAGCGGTCGGCTCCTTCAACGGCAGTTTCGCCGCCACGCCAGCGCATGAGCTCGGCGCAGTCGTCATCAAGGAATTGCTCGCGCGGGCCAAGGTCGACCCGGCGGAAGTGGACGAAGTCATCCTCGGCCAGGTGCTGACGGCGGCGCAGGGACAGAACCCCGCCCGCCAGGCCTCGATCAATGCCGGCCTGCCCAAGGAGACGACCGCCTGGGGCCTCAACCAGGTTTGCGGCTCGGGTCTGCGCGCGATCGCGCTCGGCATGCAGCAGATCGCCACCGGCGACGCCAGGGTGATCGTCGCCGGCGGCCAGGAATCGATGTCGCTGTCGCCGCACGCCCAGCACCTGCGCGCTGGCGTCAAGATGGGCGACTACAAGATGATCGACACCATGATCAAGGACGGCCTGTGGGATGCCTTCAACGGCTATCACATGGGCAATACCGCCGAGAACGTCGCCCGCCAGTTCCAGATCACCCGTGACGACCAGGACGAGTTTGCGCTGGCCTCGCAGAACAAGGCCGAAGCCGCGCAGAAGGCCGGCAAGTTCAAGGACGAGATCGTCGCCTTCACCATCAAGGGCAAGAAGGGCGACACCGTCGTCGACCAGGACGAATACATCCGTCACGGCGCGACGCTGGATGCCATGACCAAGCTGAAGCCGGCTTTCGACAAGGAAGGCACCGTTACCGCCGCCAATGCGTCGGGCATCAATGACGGCGCCGCCGGCGCGCTGCTGATGACCGAGGCCGAGGCTGCCCGGCGCGGCATCACCCCGCTGGTCCGCATCGCCTCCTGGGCGACCGCCGGCGTCGATCCGGCGATCATGGGCACCGGCCCGATCCCTGCCTCGAAAAGGGCGCTGGAGAAGGCCGGCTGGTCGGTCAAGGACCTCGATCTCGTCGAGGCCAACGAGGCTTTCGCCGCGCAGGCCTGCGCCGTCAACAAGGGCATGGGCTGGGATCCTTCGATCGTCAACGTCAATGGCGGCGCCATCGCAATCGGCCATCCGATCGGCGCCTCCGGCGCCCGCGTCTTCAACACGCTGGTCTACGAGATGCGCCGCCGCGGTGCCAAGAAGGGCCTGGCGACGCTGTGCATCGGCGGCGGCATGGGCGTCGCCATGTGCGTCGAAGCACTCTGAGCTCAGCGAATAGCGAATAGGGAGTAGCGGATAGGGAAGAATGGCGTCGGCGCGGTGGGATATCAGATCCCTACTCGCTATTCGCTACTCCCTATTCGCTCAGACGATTTTAAAGGGAGGAACACATGAGCAAGGTAGCAATCGTCACGGGCGGATCGCGCGGCATCGGTGCGGCCATATCGGTGGCTTTGAAGAATGCCGGTTATTCAGTCGCCGCGAACTATGCCGGCAACGATGAAGCGGCCGCAAAATTCAAGGCCGAGACCGGCATTCCCGTCTACAAATGGTCGGTCGCCGACTACGACGCCTGCGCCGCCGGCATCGCCCAGGTCGAGGCCGATCTCGGCCCGGTCTCGGTGCTGGTCAACAATGCCGGCATCACCCGAGACACCATGTTCCACAAGATGACGCGCGAACAGTGGAAGGAAGTCATCGACACTAACCTCTCCGGCGTCTTCAACATGACGCATCCGCTGTGGAACGGCATGCGCGACCGCAAGTTCGGCCGCGTCATCACCATTTCTTCGATCAACGGCCAGAAAGGCCAGATGGGCCAGGTCAACTATTCGGCCTCGAAAGCCGGCGACATCGGCTTCACCAAGGCGCTTGCCCAGGAAGGGGCTCGCGCCGGCATCACCGTCAACGTCGTCTGCCCAGGCTACATCGCCACCGACATGGTCATGGCCGTGCCGGAAAAAGTGCGGGAATCGATCATCGCCCAGATCCCGGTCGGCCGTCTCGGCGAACCGGAAGAGATCGCGCGCTGCGTCGTCTTCCTGGCCTCGGAGGACGCAGGCTTCATCACCGGCTCGACGATCACCGCCAATGGCGGCCAGTATTTCGCCTGAGGCTTGCTCATCCGGTTAGTGAGGGGCGGCCCGGACATCGGGCCGCCTTTTCTTGTGGCTTCAAAAGGGGTCGGCGCGACACCCTGCCTCAATTCGGCACGCAAAAGTTAACGGCGGCACCGCGCCCTGTTCGAAACCCGGTTCACAAGCTGTGAATTATCGGTGCGCAAGCTGTGGACAACACCATATCTAGGCGTGAACAAACTGGGAAAACGCGTGGATCGCTGATTCGTCGCCGATTCGTTCCGGCTTTGGCCGAAAAGTTAACGCAGAGAGCCGGAAACGGCGCCGAAAAGATTAACGGCGGTTAGGAAAGATCAACCATTTCATAATCTTGGCGACTGCCCTCGTGCCGGTTGTGATCGTTCACCGGCAAAAGTTAACGGCCGTTCGCGGCGCGCCTGAGCCAAGCATGAAACGGGCCAGTTCAAGGATTCAGCATGTGGTGAGACTCATCGTCAAAAAATCCACATATAGCCGTGAACAAAACCTGAATCAGGCCGAGTCAGTGATTCGTCGCCGATTCGTTCCAGACTCGTTCCAACGGTTAATCGGCAGCGGATTTTGACCTTGCCTGTCGTTGCGCCATCTCCTGATAGGAACATTCCGCTTTCGCTTCGCGTCTGAAATCCCTATGTGTCGCCTGTCATACGCGGCGGCACCGCCGCGTCCCCGACAACAAGCGGCAGAAAGCGTCATTTCCGAGCCGATGAATATCCAGCCGAAACACAGAGAGCCGCTGATCCTTTCGGGCCGCGACGTGACGGCCGTGCTCGGCCCCACCAACACCGGCAAGACCCATCTCGCCATCGAGCGCATGGTGGCGCACGAGACCGGCGTCATCGGCCTGCCGCTGAGGCTGCTTGCCCGCGAGGTCTATACCCGCGTCTGCGAGAAAGTCGGCGCCAACAAGGTGGCGCTGGTCACGGGCGAGGAGAAGATCGTTCCGGCGAGCGCGAAATATTCGGTCTGCACCGTCGAGGCGATGCCGCGCGAGACCGATGCCGCCTTCGTCGCCATCGACGAGGTGCAGCTCGCCGGCGACCTCGAACGCGGCCACATCTTCACCGACCGCATCCTGCATCTGCGCGGCCGCCAGGAGACGCTGCTTCTCGGCGCCGCCACCATGCACGGCATCCTCCAGCGCCTCTTGAAGGGCGTCTCGGTGGTGACGCGGCCGCGGCTGTCGCACCTTGCCTATGCCGGTTCGAAGAAGCTCACCCGCCTGCCGCGGCGCACGGCGATCGTCGCCTTCTCGGCCGACGAGGTGTACGCCATCGCCGAGCTGATCCGCCGCCAGCAGGGCGGTGCGGCCGTCGTGCTCGGCGCGCTCAGCCCGCGCACCCGCAACGCCCAGGTGGAGATATTCCAGTCCGGCGATGTCGACTACCTCGTCGCCACCGACGCCATCGGCATGGGCCTGAACCTCGACCTCGAGCATGTCGCCTTTGCCCAGAACCGCAAGTTCGACGGCTACCAGTACCGCAACCTGACCGCAGCCGAGCTCGGCCAGATCGCCGGCCGCGCCGGCCGCCATCTGCGCGACGGCACCTTCGGAGTCACCGGCCAGGTCGATCCGTTCGACGAGGATCTGGTCAAGAAGATCGAGGGGCATGATTTCGACCCGGTGAAGGTGCTGCAGTGGCGCACCGCCGATTTCGATTTTTCGAGCCTCGACGCCCTGAAGCGCTCGATCGAAGCCAATGCTCCGGTCGAAGGGCTGACCAGGGCGTTGCCGGCGGTCGACGCCCAGGCGCTGGAACACCTGTCGCGCGACGGCGACATCAGGGCGCTTGCCACGGGCAAGGAGCGCGTCGCGCTGCTCTGGGAGGCCTGCGCGCTGCCCGACTACCGCAAGATCGCGCCGGCCCAGCATGCTGACCTCATCGCCTCGATCTACATGGACCTTGCACGCCACGGCCATGTCGATGAAAATTACATGGCCGAGCAGGTGCGGCGAGCCGACACGACGGATGGCGATATCGACACGCTGTCGCACCGGATCGCCCAGATCCGCACCTGGACCTTCGTCTCCAACCGACCGGGCTGGCTGGCCGATCAGCTACACTGGCAGGAAAAGACGCGCGAAATCGAAGACAGATTGTCGGATGCGCTGCATGAGCGGTTGACGAAACGCTTCGTAGACCGCAGGACTTCCGTCCTCATGCGGCGCCTTAGAGAAAATACCATGCCTGAAGCTGAAATCAGCCCAACCGGAACCGTCCTCGTCGAAGGCCATCATGTCGGCGAGCTGCAGGGATTCCGCTTCACCGCCGACCAGAGCGCCGGCGGCGAGGATGCCAAGGCGGTGCGCACCGCTGCCCAGAAGGCGCTCAGCGCCGAATTCGAGGCACGCGCCGAGCGCTTCGCCGTCTGCGCCAACGGCGATCTGGCATTGGGCTCGGACGGCATCCTGCGCTGGATCGGCGCGCCGATCGGCACGCTGGTTGCCGGCGACGAGGCCTTGAAGCCGCGCCTTGTGCTGCTTGCCGACGAGCAGCTTACCGGCCCTGCCCGCGACAAGGTGGCGGCGCGCGCCGAGCGTTTCGTCAATTTCCAGATCGAAACGCTTTTGAAGCCGCTGGTCGATTTGAAGAATGCCGAGCAGCTCAACGGCATCGCGCGCGGCATCGCCTTCCAGCTCGTCGAGCATTTCGGCCTCATCAACCGCCGCGACATCGCCGAAGAAATGAAATCGCTCGACCAGGAAGGCCGCGCCGCGCTGCGGCGCCTTGGCGTGCGCTTCGGCGCCTACCACGTCTTCGTGCCGGCGCTGATCAAGCCGGCGCCGGCCGGCCTGGTCACGCTGCTCTGGGCGCTGAAGAACGACGGCAAGGACAAGCCCGGCTTCGGCGACGTGGTGCATGCGCTGGCGTCGGGCCGCACCTCGGTGGTCATCGATCCTGCCTTCGACAAGAGCTTCTACAAGCTCGCCGGCTACCGCAATCTCGGCCGCCGCGCGGTGCGCGTCGACATCCTCGAGCGGCTGGCCGACCTCATCCGCCCGGCGACCAACTGGAAGCCCGGCCTCGGCCAACGGCCGGACGGCGCCTATGACGGCCACGCCTTCATGGTGACGCCGCCGATGATGTCGATCCTCGGCGCCACGGCCGACGACATGGAAGAGATCCTGAAGGGTCTCGGCTATCGTCCCGAGCCGAAGCCGGCCGCCGAGGTGAAGGCCAAGCTGGACGCGCTGGACACCGCCGCCCGTGAGGCCACCGCGGCCAAGCTTGCGGCGGAAGAGGCCGCGCGAGCCGCTCAGGCGGCCGAGGTGCCGTCTGCCGATGCCGCTGGCGACACGGTCGCAGACTCGGAAACAGCAACGGAAGCAAATGCGGAGGCCGTGGCCGACACCGCAGGGGAGCCCGCTACCGAGGTCGCCGTCGAGCCCGTATCGGAACAACAGCCCCAAACCGGAACAGTCGACGAAGCCGCGCCTGCTCCAGAGCAAGCGGACGAGGCGCCTACCTCCCCCTCGATGGAGGAGGTCGCGGCGCGAAGCGACGCGGGTGACGGCGCCGGCGATGCAGCCAATGCCGACAGCGCCGACGCTCCCCACGAGGGGGAGGGTAACACCGCGGAAGCCCCAGCCGAGGAAGAACCGAAGCCGATCCTGTTGTGGCGGCAGGCCCGTTTCGATCATCAGCGCCCGCGCCATCGCCACGATAACCGCCGGGACAATCGCCCGCGCGGCCAGGCGGCACGCGATGGCCAGCCAGGCGCCACGGGCGGCCAGCCCGGCGATCGGCCAGCCCATGAGGGCCGCCGCGACCAGCGCGAGGGCGCCGGCAAGCCGCGCTTCGATCGCTCGAAGTTCAAGCCGCGCCCGGAACGTGACGGTGAGCGGCGCGACGGCAAGCCGCAAGGCGAGCGCCCCGACCGCCGCGAGGGGCGGCCGGACTGGAAGGGCAACAGGCAGGACGGCAAGGGCAATGCTTCCGCCGGCAAGCCGGCCTTCCAGGGCAAGCCGCGCGAGGAGCGCCCGCAGCGCTTCGACCCGGATTCGCCCTTCGCCAAGCTCGCCGCCTTGCGCGACCAGCTGAAGAAATAGCCCCGGCCGGTTGCGATGGTTGGAGAAGGCCGCCAGCGCATCGACAAATGGCTGTTCTTCTCGCGTGCGGTGAAATCGCGGTCGCTGGCGGCGAAGCTGGTGGTTGCCGGACGGGTCCGCATCAATCGCGACAAAGCAGCGCAGGCCTCGGATCTGATCAAGGCCGGCGATGTGCTGACCATCACGCTCGACCGCCGTATCCTGGTCTGGAAGGTCCTCAACTGCGGCACCCGGCGCGGCCCGGCGGAAGAGGCCAGGCTGCTTTACGAGGACATGTCGCCGCCACCGACGCCCAGGGGCGAGGCGGTTCCCGACGCCATTCCGGCATTGCGCGAGGCCGGCAGCGGCCGCCCCACCAAGCGTGAGCGCCGGCAAACCGATCGGCTGCTTGGCGACGACTGACGACACGCCCCGACCCTGTTGCGGCAATCAACTGGAATTCTGTTCCGCAGCACCGGCTTCCGGCCACAAGCCCTGCCCTTGCAAGCGACGGGCAAAGGCGTTACCTCACCAAAAAAGCCCAGCAAAAACGGGACGTCCCGGAGCCTGCGATGACCTATGTCGTGACCGACAATTGCATAAAATGCAAATACATGGACTGCATCGAGGTCTGTCCGGTCGACTGTTTCTATGAAGGCGAGAACATGCTCGTCATCCACCCGGACGAGTGCATCGACTGCGGCGTCTGCGAGCCAGAATGCCCAGCCGACGCGATCAAGCCGGACACGGAGCCCGGCCTCGACAAATGGTTGCAGGTCAATTCCGAATACGCCGAGAAATGGCCCAACATCACCGCCAAGAAAGAGCCGCCGGCCGACGCCAAGACATTTGACGGCGAGACCGGAAAGTTCGAGAAATATTTCTCAGCCGAGCCCGGCGAAGGCGACTGACGGCTGGGGCCGGCCAAGCCGGCATGACGCAACGTAACGGGGCCGACACAATTGCTGTCTTGACAGGCAGCGATGGCGCTTGGCGTTAGCGAATGCAGCAAAACCTTGATTCTTCCGACTTTTTGTGTTACATCTGCGGAACATGCCGGTGACACAACGTCGATTTATGGCGCTAACGCCCCAAATCACTGAAAGGTGAGCTTCTCAATCCGGACCAGAGCGATCTGGGGCAGGCGATCGCTTTATGCGGTTTGCCGGTCCAGGCTTATTCCGGTGGGTTCACTTGTTTGCGCGGCTAAAGGTCGGCTTCCGCCGATCGTCTGAGTTTCAGCCGGCGCCGCCATGCCGGCGCTACAACTAAGGAGTTCAGGGCGTAATGGCAACGATCACCCCGCAGAAGAAGTCCACCGCGGCCCGTCACGGGTTCAAGACCGGTGAGTTCATCGTCTATCCGGCGCATGGCGTCGGCCAGATCGTGGCCATCGACGAGCAGGAAGTCGCGGGTCACAAGCTGGAGTTGTTCGTCATCGATTTCCAGAAGGACAAGATGCGGCTCAAGGTGCCGGTCGCCAAGGCGACCTCGATCGGCATGCGCAAGCTGTCGGAAGAGGATTATGTCGATCGCGCGCTGAAGGTCGTGCAGGGCCGCGCCCGCATCAAGCGCACCATGTGGTCGCGCCGCGCGCAGGAATATGACGCCAAGATCAATTCCGGCGATCTGATCTCGATCTCGGAAGTGGTGCGCGACCTCTACCGCGCCGACAACCAGCCGGAGCAGTCCTATTCCGAGCGCCAGCTGTACGAAGCCGCGCTCGACCGCATGGCCCGCGAGATCGCCGCCGTCAACCGCATGTCGGAGACGGAAGCCGTGCGCCTCATCGAGGTCAACCTCAACAAGGGTCCGAAGCGCGGCGCCAAGGCCGACAACGAGGAAGCCGAGCAGGAAGAAGCTGCCTGAGCTTTTCGCTTTTGGAATTACGAAGAACCCGGCCTCGCGCCGGGTTTTTTGTCTCTGGGACCCTCGCATACGGCGCTCCCCCTCACCCAGCCTCCGCTTCGCGCGGCTGACCTCTCCCCAAGGGGAGAGGAGGCGGCCAGCGCCGGCGCCAAGCTCTTCTCCCCGTCGGGGAGAAGGTGGCCGCGAAGCGGCCGGATGATGGGGCCGGCGCTGCCATGTGCGATTGGCCTCACAAGGGGCGGGTAGAAGGGCTCAGTTGCCAGCTTCCTTCTGCGCCTCCTCCTGGCGCAGCGAGGCGATGAAGCGCTTCGTCCGCTCACGCTCCGGCCTGTCGAACACGACCGAGGCCGGACCTTCCTCGACGACGACGCCGGCATCGAGGAACACCACCTCCTGCGCGATCTTGGAGGCGAGCCTCAGATCATGCGTGGCCATCACCATGGTCGTGCCTTCGCGGGCCAGTTGTCCCAGCACATCGACCACTTCCTGCGCCAGTTCCGGATCGAGCGCCGAAGTCGGCTCGTCGCAAAGCAGCACGCGCGGCGACGGCGCCAGCGCGCGGGCGATCGCCACGCGCTGCTGCTGGCCGCCGGACAGCGTCGCTGGCCAGGCACCGGCCTTGTGCGCCATGCCGACCTTTTCGAGCAGCGCCATCGCCCGCTCGCGCGCCCTCGCCTGCGGCCATTTCAGCACCGTGACCAGCCCCTCCATGACGTTCTCGATCGCGGTGCGATGCGGAAAGAGCTGGAAGTTCTGGAACACCATGCCGGTCTGCAGGCGCACCCTCTGCACCTCCGCCGCCGGCACCTTGACGCCCGGCCGGAATTCCAGCGTCTCATCGCCGATGCGCAAAGTGCCGGAGGTCGGAATCTCCAGGAGGTTGATGCAGCGTAGCAGCGTGCTTTTTCCCCCGCCCGACGGACCGACCAGCGCCGTGACGCTGCCTTCGTCGATGCTGACGGTGACGCCCTTCAGGACAAGGTTGTCGCCGAAGCGCTTCTCGATGTTGGTGAGGCCGATCATGCATTGGCCTCCAGGAAGCCGCCATAGCGGTTGAGCCGCACCTCCAGCCGCGCCTGCAGCGCCGACAGCACCGAGCTCATCACCAGGTAAAGCGCCGCCGCCTCGACATAGAGGATCAGCGGCTCGTAGGTGGTGGCGACGATGCGCTGCGCGGCCTGGAACATTTCGGGCACGGTGATGGCGGCCGCGAGCGAGGTGTCCTTGACCAGCGAGATGAAGGTGTTGGAGAGCGGCGGCACCGCGACGCGGCCTGCTTGCGGCAGGATCGTGCGCCGCATCGCCTGGCTCCAGGTCATGCCGATCGAGTAGGAAGCCTCCCACTGCCCTTTCGGCACCGAGCCGATGACGGCGCGGATGATCTCCGAGGAGTAGGCGCCGATGTTGAGTGTGAAGCCGATCAGCGCGGCCGGAAAGGCGTTGAGCAGGATGCCGGCAGACGGCAGGCCATAGAAGATCAGGAAGAGCTGGACCAAGAGCGGCGTGCCGCGGAAGATCCAGACATAGAAACGCGCGATTGCGACCAGCGGCCTCGGGCCGAACAGCCGGATCAGCGCCGTAACCAGTCCGGCGATAAGCCCCAGGGCGAAGGACAGCAGCGTCAGCGGCACGGTGAAGATCAATGCCGCCCATAGCAGCGTCGGCAGCGATTCCAGCATCAATTGCAACCAGTGCGACACGGAGGTCTTATCCTTTCCGGATGCTGCGACCACCTCTGGCCGGCATTGCCGAACGACTATCATGCAAAAACCGGCGGGCCGTCAAAGACGGCCCGCCGGAATTCAAGCAAAAGCGATGATTGGGTTTACTGCGAGACGTCCTGGCCGAAATAGGCGTCGGCGATCTTCTTGTAGGTGCCGTCGGCCTTGATGTCGGCCAGCGCCTTGTTTATCGCCGCGACCAGTTCCGGATCGCCCTTGCGCACGATGACGCCGGAATAGTCGGCGTTCTCTTCTTGCGCGGCGATCTTCACATTGGCGTCCGGCTTGTGCTTCTTGAAGTCGAGGAAGGACAGGCTGTCGTTGATGGTGGCGTCGGCGCGGCCGGTGAGCAGCAGCTGGATCGACTGGTCGAAGCCGTCGGTGCCGACCAGCTCGGCGCCGTTCTTCTCGGCGAGCTTGCCGAAATTCGAGGTCAGCGACTGCGCCGCCTTCTTGCCCTTGAGGTCGGCGAAGGTTTTGATGTCGCTGTCGTCGCCGCGCACGATCAGCACCGCCTTGGAAGCGATATAGGGATCGGAGAAATCATACTTGGCCTTGCGGGCATCCGTGATGCCGACCTCGTTGATGACGGCGTCGTAGCGGTTGGCGTCGAGGCCAGCGATCAGGCCGTCCCACTTGCCTTCGAGGAACTGCACCTTGACGCCAAGCTTCTCGGCGATCGCCTTGGCTATCTCGACGTCGAAGCCGACCAGCGCCCCGGATTCGTCATGATAGGTGAAGGGTGCGTAGGTGCCCTCCGTGCCGACCTTGATGACCCCTGCCTGCTTGATCTGGTCGAGATTGGCGCCGGCATGACCGGCTGTAACCGCCAGAACCTGCAGCGTTCCGGCGACGAGGAGCGATTTGAGCCATTTCATTTTTCTGTGATCCCGTTTTGACCGGTGCCCCGGCGCATTGTGAGAGCCGCAAACTGACAGATAGATGTCCGCGAAATAAGGAACCAGATTTCAAAAATTGGCTCAGCCAGAAATCTGATCCTCAAAATCAACGCAACTCACGACAGGCGAGCGCCCCGGATCGATAACAAAGCCGTGCCTCGCGCACGCATACGCGCCTCCGCCGCAACGGAACCATCCATGCGCCTGACACGTTGCAGGCTGTTGTAGGGCGCGGCAGCGTCTTTTCAACCGCCATCAGCGCAACGACCTCCAAGAGGAGCCGGTATGATCGAGGATGTGGCAGGACGGACACTGGTCCGGGCGGCAATGAAGGCTCCCTATCTCGAGCGCGACGAAGAGCATCTCCTGGCTATACGCTGGAGGGAAAAGAACGACCAGGATGCGCTCCACCTGATCACCGTCGCCCATATGCGCCTGGTGATTTCGATGGCTTCCAAATTCCGCCATTACGGCCTGCCGCTCGGCGACCTGATCCAGGAAGGCCATGTCGGCCTGCTGGAGGCGGCGGCCCGCTTCGAGCCCGCCCGCGAAGTGCGCTTTTCCACCTATGCCACCTGGTGGATCCGCGCCTCGATGCAGGACTACATCCTGCGCAACTGGTCGATCGTGCGTGGCGGAACAAGCTCGGCGCAGAAGGCGCTGTTCTTCAATTTGAGAAGACTGCGCGCGCGGCTCGCCAACGGCGCCGAGCCGATCTCCAACGCCTCACTCTATCGCGAGGTTTCGGCCGCGCTCGGCGTGCCCGAAGCCGACGTGGCGATGATGGATTCGCGCCTTTCGGCCCCCGATAGCTCCCTCAACACCCCTTTAGCCGACGAGAACGGCGCCGCCGAACGGATGGATTTCCTGGTCTCGGAGGATCCGCTTCCCGACGAGGTCGTCGGCGAAACGATCGACATCGAGCGCCGCGCGATCTGGCTGAAAAGCGCGCTCGGCGCGCTCAATGCCCGCGAGCTCCGGATCATCGAGGAGCGCCGGCTGAGCGACGACGGCGCCACTTTGGAATCGCTTGGCGAGGCGCTCGGCATCTCCAAGGAACGCGTCCGCCAGATCGAAGCGCGCGCCATGGAGAAGCTGCGGGCGGCGCTGGTCAAGCAGAATCCCGAATTTCTTGCAGAAGCCGCTTGAGCAACAACTTGAAGTTGCTATGCAGATATTTATTAAATAGAAATATATTTCCATCGCAGCACTCTTCTTTGATACCTATTGTGAATTCTTTAACAGACCCGCGCGCCGGAACCGGTCTTTTGTGAAGCCGACAGACCAGCGGATGGGGGATTTGCCATGCTGCGATGCTGCGCGTTCCTTGCAGCCTTGATCCTTGCGGGCTTCACGGCGTTCGAAGCTCACGCGGACCGAAGGGTTGCCTTTGTGATCGGCAATTCCGAATACCGCGATATCCCGGCGCTCAAGAACCCGGACAAGGATGCCGAGGATGTCTCCAAGACATTTCGGCTGGCCGGTTTCCAGGTATTCATCGCCAAGGACGTCACGAAGCTTCAGTTCGAGGAGAAGTTCCGCAACTATCTCGCCGCGGTCGACGGCGCGGACCTGGCGGTCGTCTATTATTCCGGCCACGGCTTTCAGATCGGCGGCGAGAATTTCCTCATCCCGGTCGATGCCTCGCTGAAAGATGCGGCCGACATCGAAGTCCAGGCGATCAAACTGGACGACGTGCTGGAGCAGCTGCGCTCGAAGTCGAAGATCCAGGTGATCATCCTCGATGCCTGCCGCAACAATCCGTTCCCGCGCAAGGATTACTGGCTGCGCGACCAGTTGATCGTCTCTGGCGATACCGGCCTTGCGCAGGTGAAAAGCTCGCTGAACACGCTCATTGCCTTTGCCACCGAGCCGGGCGCCGTCGCCTATGACGGCACTGGTGCCCTCAGTCCGTTCTCGTCTGCCTTCTCCCGCCGCGCGCTGGCGCCGAACCAGGAGATACGCGCTGTCATGGCGGCCGTTCGCCGGGACGTCGTGAAAGCGACCAATGGCAAGCAGGTTCCGTGGGAGAATTCCTCGCTGGTCGACGAGGTGGTGCTGATGCGCCACGATGAGCCCGAGGGTCAGCAGGTCATGGTCGAGCAGACGCAGCCGGCGTCGGAGCGCGCGCTCCATATCACCGGCGCCGCCGAAGCCATCGACAACCACGGCGTCAGCATCCCGGTCGGTGTCGGCCCGGTGCCTCTGAAGCTGGATTTCCCGACCAGGGACCCCGCGGTCAGCCTGAAGCTCGCGAGCTATCCGGCAACGGGCACGCTGTCGCTGCCGGATCGGACCTTGTCTCCCGAATCAAGCCTGATGGCCGACGAGGTCGACCATTTGCGCTACGAGCCCCAGATCGGCTCGGCGGCTCCCGTCGAGGTCGGCTTTCAGATCAGTGCTGGCAAGGCGTCCAAGCGGGCGACGATGAAGCTGTCGCCAAGCGTCGACCCCTGCGATCAGGCGGCGGGCGCGCCGCTCGACCTGCAAGGGGTCGCCCCCGGCCGGCAGCCGAATGAGATCGGCGGAGGGGCGGTTGAGTCCTGCGAGACAGCGGTGAAGGCCTATCCCGATGTCACCCGTTTCCGCTACGAGCTCGGGCGGGCGCTGCTGGCGGCCGGCAAGGTAGACGAGGCCAGGAAGGCAATCCAGGAGGCTGCCGACAAGGGGCATGTGCGGGCCGTTTTCGAGCTCGGCTACATCGCCGCGTCCGGAACAGGGACGGCTGTGGATTCCACGAAAGCCAACAGCCTCTATTCGCAAGCGTCCGACAAGGGCGACCCCTACGCCATGGCCGCCTGGGGACGCGCCCTGTTCAACGGTCTCGGCGTCCAGCCCGATACCGGCAAGGGATTGGATCTGCTGCTCAAGGCGGCGGCTATGGGGCATATCAACGCCATGAACGATCTCGCGTTGATCTTCCAGGAAGGCCGCAACGGGGTGCCCGCCGATCCGGCCCGCGCCTTGGCTTTCCTCAGGGCCGGCATCGAGCGGCAAGGCGTGTATTCCATGAGCATTCTCGGTCTTGCCGGGCGCAGCACCCAGACGGTCGCGGTGTGCAAGCCCAAGGTCGTGCAGAAAATAGTCACGAAGATAAAGGTGGTCCGCATCCCCACGCCCAGGGTAACCGTTCCGGGGCCGGCCAAACCACCGCAGAACGATCCCGGGCCGGCGCCGTGGCGCGGCAGTGGCGGCGATCACGATCGCCCGTCTCGCCCCAGCGGCGGCAGCGGCGACTCCGGGGGCGACGTCGGCACCCCTGAAACCGACAACACCGGCACCCCTGAAGGTGGCAGCAGCGGCGGCTTTGACACCGTCAGCAGCGACGGGCTCTGACGGCCAGCGGCAGCGTGCCTGAATGGCAGATTCGAGCTAAATCCTGGCGCAAACCGCGTGAATGCGGACGCTGGCCCTATTTGTCGGTGACGATCTTGACCTTCTCGCCGGACGACACCGTTGCGCCCGGCGACATCGCGTTGAGCACGCGGAAGAGATCGAGCTTGCGGTCGACGCCGACCATCTGGGCGGCAAGCGTGCCCATGTTCTGGCCGGGCTGCACGGTGACGACCCGGATATGCAGCGGCTTCAGCGCCGCCTTCTCGGCAGCGCTCAGTGTGCGGAAGGAACCGCTGACAGAGCGCGCGACCGGCTCCAGCGCGGCGCTGGCCGAGGGTGCGGCGGTCAGCAGCCGGTAGACCTGGCCGCCGGCGCGGATCACCGCGATATCGAACTGCCACCCTTGCGCGCTGGCATGCGCCATCGCGGCCTCGTTGCCGTTGACCGTTTCCTGCCGCACGCTGGCGTCGTCCAGTCCGGCGACCCAGCCGCTGCGGATGTAGTCGGTCAGCGACACCGACTTGTCGATCGCCACGCCATCGAAGCGGATGGCGATGTCGCCCGGACCGGTCGCGGTCACGGCAGCGGCCGAATTGTCGATGACGAAGCCGTCCGGCACCGAAAACGACACGCCAAGGCCGGGATGCATGAAGGTCTGGCCGCGCACATAGCCCTCTTCCGGCGTGTCGCCGTAGAGCAGGCCGTCAATGCCGGCGAGGAAGGCATCGCGGTCGCGCGTGCCGACGCCCGGCGGGCCGAAGTTGCGGGCAAGGCGCTGCGCCAGATCGATGCGCTGCGGCGTGTTGGGATGCGTGGCCAGGAAGTCGAGGCTGGCATCCGTGGCGCCGCTGACCGAGCGGAAATCGGTATAGGCCGACATCGACTGCAGGAAGCGGCCGGCCGCGTAGGGATCATAGCCCGCCTCGCCGATCGACTTGATGCCGATGGCGTCGGCCTGGAGTTCCTGGTTGCGCGAGAACTGCGCGAGCCTGAGCTTGCCGCGGATGAGCGCCGCCTTGGCGGTCGGGCTGTCGCCGAGCACGTCGGAGACGACCTTGGTCGCCAGGCCTTCCTCGGCCTCGAGCTGCTGCCGCTGCAGGCCGTGATTGGCGGTGACGTGGCCCATCTCATGCGCGATGACGGCGGCAAGCTCGGAGGAGTCGTTGGCCAGCGCCAGCAGCCCGCGCGTGACATAGAGATAGCCGCCGGGCAGCGCGAAGGCGTTGACATTGGGCGAATTGAGAATGGTGATGCGGTAGGTCTGCGTCGGGTTGGCCGACACCACCGTCAAATTGCCGACGACCTTGGCCACCATGCGCTCGAGCTTCGGATCGGAATATTCGCCGCCATAGGTGGCGAGAATCCGCGGATGCTGCGCTTTCGCCATGTCGGCGAGCTTGGCGTTGGCGACGACATTGTCGACCGTGATCGGCTTGTCGGAGGGCTGGAAGCCGGATTCCTGCACGTCCGGCGGCGTGAACATCTGGCAGCTCGCCAGCGCCACGGCAAAGCCGGCCAACGCGAAAAATCGCGCCAGCGGCCTCGTCCAAACTCTCTCGATGCCGGTCGTCAGATCGGCTTCCTTTCGAAATCTTTCGGCAAATCACGGTCACTCCGGACCAGCATGGCCAGACCTAGCCACACTCCCCCGGACAAGGCAAGCAAACGCCGGATCACCCGCAACCGGTTTGGCCGCAAATTATGTCCGCTTCCGGGCAATGTGTTGTGATCCGGCAACGCTACCGCCTCGATCGCCGATATAGCGCCGGAAGGCATCCGGTCCAGAGCGGTCGAAGAAATCGGCGGCTGACCCCGTCGCCGCAACCCTGCCCTCGTCCACAAACACGATCTCCTGGCCGATGCGGCGCGCGTCCTCCGGCTGGTGCGTGACGAAAAGCACCGTCATGTGCCGCTCGGCATGGATGCCGGCCACGAGGTCGAGCATGTCGTCGCGCAGCGCCGGACCAAGCGAGGCGAAAGGCTCATCGAGCAGAAGCACCGGCCGGTCGCGCAGCAGCACCCTTGCCAGCGCGACACGTTGCCGTTCGCCGCCCGAAAGCTCGCGCGGCAGGCGCTTTTCCTTGCCGGCGAGGCCGACACGCGCCAGCGCTTCCGCAACCGCGTGGCGGTCGGCGGCAGTGAGCTTGAGCGACGGCGAGCGGCCGAGCCCGACATTGCCCTCCACCGAAAGATGGGCAAACAGATTGTTTTCCTGGAACACCATCGACACCGGCCGCGCCGAAGGCGCAGCGTCGCCGACATCGATGCCGCCGATCAGCACCTTGCCCCCATCGGGCGATTCGAAGCCGGCGACCAGATTGAGCAGCGTCGACTTGCCTGAACCGCTCGGCCCCATGATGGCGGTGATCCTGCCGGCGGCGAATTCGGCGTCGAAGCTGAACGATGCCTCGCCATAGCTGAAGGAAACGCCCTCCAGCATCACGGCCAGTGCTTTCTCCGCCGCCATGCCGTTGTTCGTCGTCCTCATGCCTTTGCTTCCCGCCCAAGCCAGTCGGCGGCGACAATCAGCATCAGGCAAACGAGGCCGAGCAGCAAGGCAAGCCCGGCGGCGTCGGCGGTCCGGTAGCTGCCCATGCGCGCGAGCAGGAGATAGGGCAAGGTCTGTACCGAATCGCTGCCGAACAGCGCGATCACGCCGAGGTCGCCGAGCGACAGCGCCATGGCGAAGGCAAAGCCTGTGGCCAAAGGCCGCCTGAGCGACGGCCAGTCGACCAGGCGCAGCCGGTTCCAGCCGCAAATGCCGAGCGCCAGGCAGAGCCGCTCATGGCGCTCGCTCGCGGCGTCGTAAGCCGGGCGAACGGCGCGGATGGCGAAAGGCATCGCCATCACCGCGTTGACGGCGACGACCATGACGGGCGCGATGGCGAACACATCGGTGGCGTTGCGCAAAGCCAGGAACCAGCCGGCGCCGACCACGATGGGCGGCACGACGAGCACGAAACCGGCACCGGTGTCGACGGCATGCTCGAGCAGCGACATGGCGCTGCCCGCCCGCCGCCGCAGGGCCAGTGCGCGCCGGGCCGCAATCAGCGAGAGCGACAGCATCACGGACAGCAGTGCCGAGAGGAAGGAGAGCGCGGCGCTGGTGAGCGTCGCCCGGCGCACGGCCTCCTCGCCGGCCAGCCGTCCGAGATCGGCCTCCAGCCCGGCCAGCACGGTCGCCGCCATCGGCCCGGCGACGAACAGCAAGGCGAGCGCGATCAGGCCGGCGTTCAGCACCGTCTCGGCCTTGCCCGCCGAAAGATAGCGGCGTGGCGCGACCGGCAGATTGGCGTCGCCGACCATGTTGGCGCCAAGCCGCGTCAGAAGGGCGACCACCACGAAGGTCAGGACGATCTGCAGCAGCGTCAGCACCACCGCGCGCGCGGGATCGAAATCGAAGCGCAGCGCCTGATAGATGGCGACCTCCAAGGTCGTTGCGGCCGGCCCGCCGCCCAGCGTCAGCACGATGGTGAAGGAGGTGATGCAGAGCATGAAGACCAGCCCGGCGACGCCCGGCAATGCCGCGCGCAGCGCCGGCCATTCGATCAACCGGAAGGCCGGCGGGGCGCCCATGCCGAGCTGGCTCGCCAGCCGCCACTGGTTGGCCGGAACCGTGCCTAGCGCCTCCAGAAACAGGCGCGTGGCCAAGGGCAAATTGAAGAAGACGTGCGCGACCAGTATGCCCGACAGGCCATAGATGCCGGGCCATTCCTGACCGCCAAGGCTGCCGAGGACGCCGGCAAAATAGCCGGCACGACCGTAGAGTGCCAACACGCCGAGCGCCGCGACGATGGCCGGCAGCGCCAGCGGCACGGTGAAGAGCTGCAGGATCAGGCGACGCCCTGGAAAGCTCGGATGCCGGGACAGGGCGCGGGCAACGAGCAAAGCCGGCGCGACCGACAGCAATGTCGAGAGCAGCGCCTGCCACAATGTGAAGCGGGCGACGCGCAAGAGATAACCGTCGAAGGCAGCGAGAGCGCCGGATAGGTTGCGCGCACCTTCGAGGATGAGCCCGGCAAAGGCGCCGCCGATGAGCAAGGTGATTGCCGCAAGGGCTATGATGCCGGCGGTGATGCGGGAGTCAGTGCGCGATGCGGGCTGCACGCTGCACCACGTCGGCTTGAGCTAGCGAGCGCCGCGTTCCGTCGCGCCCCCCTCTGTCCTGCCGGACATCTCCCCCACTAGGGGGGAGATCAGACGTCACGCCGGCCTTCGCCAATCTCCAATGCTGTATGGCTAAGCGAGGCGCCAAAGCTGCCAATCTCCCCCCTCGTGGGGGAGATGTCCGGCAGGACAGAGGGGGGTGGCTTGGCGCAGACATCGACGAGATCGAAAACCTACTTACTCATCGCCGCCAGCCACTCATCCACCCAGGCCTTGCGGTTGGCCGCGACCTCCTCGGGGCTGAACAGCAGGGTCTTGGTCGGCTTCACCAGTTTGTCGAACGCGGGGTTGAGCGGCTTGTCGGTCTTGCCGGCCGGGAACATCCAGTTGGTTTCGGGGATGACGTCCTGGAATTTCGGCCCGGTCATGAAGGCGATGAATTTTTCCGCCAGCGGGTTCTTCGCGCCGGTCGTGGTGATGCCGGCGACCTCGATCTGCAGGTACTCGCCCTCCTCGAAGGAAGCCGCCTGGTAGCGCTCGGTGTTCTCGGCCACCATGTGATAGGCCGGCGAGGTCGTGTAGGACAGCACCATCGGCGCCTCGCCCTTGGTGAACAGGCCGTAGGCCTCGCTCCAGCCCGGCGTTACGGTCAGAACCTTCGACTTCAACTTTGCCCAGGCTTCCGGCGCCTTGTCGCCATAGACCGACTTAACCCACAAGAGCAGTCCGAGGCCCGGCGTCGAGGTGCGCGGATCCTGGATGACGATCTTGTCGGCGCCGGCACCCTCGACCAGCTCCTTCAGGCTTTTCGGCGGGGTCTTCAGCTTCTCGGTGTCGTAGACGACGGCGAAATAACCATAGTCGAAGGGCACGAACGTGTCGTCCTTCCAGTCGCCGGGCACATTCAAATCGGCAATGGCGCCATGCGGCGCGAACAGCCCACTGGCCTTCGCATCCGCGGTCAAGTTGGTGTCGAGGCCGAGCACGACATCGGCCTTGGTGCCGGCACCCTCCAGCTTGACGCGGTTGAGCAGCGCCACGCCGTCGGCCACCGAGACGAATTCAAGATCGCAGCCGCATTCGGCTTCGAATTCCTTCTTCACCGCGGGTCCCGGACCCCAGTCGGCGGTGAAGCTTTCATAGGTATAGACGGTGAGCTTGTCCTTCGCCTCGGCGGGCACGATGCCTGCCAGAAGTGAAACAACGACCGTTGCGAGGATAAGCTGGGACAACAGTAAGCGCATCGGCGCCTCCTTCGTTCGTGTTAAAGGAATTGAGGCGTCGGATGGTCCCGAAACGTCTAATCCCTCCGCCGGTACAAACCGGATCAGGTTCAGCGGGTTGGCTTTGTCGCCTCTCAGCCGGTTCGCAAAAGTCAGCGTCCGGCACCCCGTTAGAGCGTTTCGAGACATAGGCCCGGCGGAAGCGGCGCGCAAGCGGAAGTTGCCGGGCATCCAATGCATCACGGCTTATTCTGAAACGCAGCGCCGTTCCGTTTGGATACGGCCCGGCTTCCGTTTCGCGGGCGGGGCTGGTAAGGGCGACGCCCATGGGCACATTCACCATCCTGCTTGGCGGCGACCTCGTCCGCACGCCTCGGCTCGATCGCCAGATCGAAGGCTCCCGCGTCATCGCCGCCGACGCCGGCATGGGCCATGCCCATATGCTCGGCCTGGTGCCGGAGCTCTGGGTCGGCGATTTCGACTCGG
Source organism: Mesorhizobium dulcispinae (assembly GCF_033977345.1). NCBI lineage: Bacteria > Pseudomonadati > Pseudomonadota > Alphaproteobacteria > Hyphomicrobiales > Phyllobacteriaceae > Mesorhizobium > Mesorhizobium dulcispinae. The sequence goes on along the minus strand of NZ_JAVIIY010000004.1, from coordinate 388,748 downwards.
TGCCGGCGAACTTGCCGGAGGATCTCGCCGCCGTGCCGCGCAAGATCTTCCCGGCCGAGAAGGACATGACCGACGGCGAGCTTGCCATCGCCGAGGCGCTTGCGCGCGGCGCCACCAGCCTGGTGCTGGCCGGCGCCTTCGGCGGCAAGCGCGCCGACCATGCCTTCCTGCATCTGGCTCTGAGCGTGCGACTGGCCGAGGCCGGGACGACGGTGTTGCTGACCAGCGGCGCGCAGGAAGGCGTGCCCATCCTGTCGGGCAAAGCCGGCTTCGACTATGCAGACGGCACGCTGTTTTCGGTGCTCGGCTTCTCCGAGCTTGCCGGCCTGACGGTCTCCGGCGCCAAGTGGCCGCTCGACCGTGTCGAGGTGGCGTTCGGCTCCTCGCTCACTATATCAAACGAGGTCAAGGGCCGGCTCGAGATCGCCCTCGAGCGTGGCCGGGCGCTGCTGCTCGCCCACCCCTATCCTCTTCCCGAAAGCTGACATGACTCCGCCTCTTCTCAATCTCGACGGCATAAAACTGACCTTTGGCGGCACGCCGCTGCTCTACGGTGCAACACTCAGCGCCTCCGCCGGCGAGAAGATCGCACTTGTCGGCCGCAACGGCTCGGGCAAGTCGACCTTGCTCAAGATTGCCGCCGGACTGATCGAACCCCAGGACGGCGAGGTGTTCCGCCAGCCCTCGGCGACGGTTCGCTACCTGCCGCAGATGCCGGACATGGACGGCTTCGCCGACGTGCGCGCCTATGTCGAGGCCGGTCTGGGGCCGGCCGACGACCCGCATCGTGCCACCTATCTGATGGACCATCTCGGCCTGACCGGCGAGGAGCGGCCGAACGACCTTTCCGGCGGCGAGGCGCGCCGTGCAGCGCTTGCCCGGGTGATGGCGCCCGTACCCGACATCCTGCTGCTCGACGAGCCGACCAACCATCTCGACCTATCGGTCATCGAATGGCTGGAAGAGGAGCTTGCCCGCACCTCGTCCGCAGTCATCCTGATCTCGCATGATCGCCGCTTTCTCCAACGCGTCTCGCGCGCCACGGTCTGGCTCGACCGCGGCCAGACGCGGCGGCTGGACAAGGGCTTTGCCCATTTCGAGGAATGGCGTGACCAGGTGCTGGAAGAGGAAGAGCGCGAGCAGCACAAGCTCGGCCGCCAGATCGTGCGCGAGGAGCATTGGCTACGCTATGGCGTGACCGCCAGGCGCAAGCGCAACATGCGCCGGTTGGGCGAGCTGCAGGCCATGCGCCAGCGCTTTCGCAGCCATCGCGGCGCCGAGGGCACCGCGACCATGGTGGCGAGCGACGCCGCCGAATCCGGCAAGCTGGTGATCGAGGCCAAGGGGATCGACAAGAGTTTTGGCGATCTCACCGTGGTCAAAGGTTTTTCGACCCGCATCCAGCGCGGCGATCGTGTCGGCCTGGTCGGGCCGAACGGCGCCGGCAAGACGACGCTGCTCAAGATGCTGACCGGCGAGCTTGCGCCGGATGCAGGCTCAGTGCGGCTCGGCGTCAATCTGGAGATCGCGACGCTCGACCAGAAGCGCGAGGCCGTCGACCCGCAGGAGACGCTGGCGCATTATCTCACCGACGGCCGTGGCGAGAACCTCGTCGTCAATGGCGAGCAGCGCCATGTCGTCTCCTACATGAAGGATTTTCTGTTCAAGCCGGAGCAGTCGCGCACGCCGGTGCGCGAGCTTTCGGGCGGCGAGCGCGCGCGCCTGCTGCTGGCCCGCGTGCTGGCGCGGCCGGCGAACCTTTTGGTGCTCGACGAGCCGACCAACGACCTCGACATGGAGACGCTGGAGCTGCTGCAGGAACTGGTCGCGGGCTTTGCCGGAACCGTCATCCTGGTCAGCCACGACCGCGATTTCCTCGACCGCACCGTCACCAGCGTCATCGCGCCGGACGGCGGCGGACGCTGGATCGAATATGCCGGCGGCTATTCCGACATGCTGGCGCAGCGCGGCGGCTCGAGGCTCCAGGACCGCAAGGCAAAACCGAGGGCCGAAGCCGCGGACGCAGGCGCTGCGTCCAAGACTGATCAAGCCGCCTCGAAAGGCCCGGCGAAGAAACTCTCGTTCAAGCAGAAATTCGCGCTGGAATCCCTGCCGAAGAAGATCGAGGCGGTCACGGCCTCGATCTCAAGGCTGGAGAACAACATCGCCGATCCGTCCTTCTACGAGCGCGATCCTGTCTCGTTCCAGAAGACCATTGCAGCGCTGGACAAGGAGCGCACGACGCTGGCCGCGCTCGAGGAAGAGTGGCTGGAACTTGAGATGCTGCGCGAGGAGATGGAGGGGTAGCTGGCTTGCTCACGGGCTTCTACGCGTTTTACGATACGCATAGTCGGAGGCTCCAAGATGCTTCGGCCCGGTTCCAAATCTGAGCGGAAATCAGTCAGACTCTCGATTGACTCTCGGCTGATCGAAGATGCCAAGGCATTGGGCATAGGTATCTCCAGCGTTGCCGAAGCGGCTATCGCGGCGGCGGTCTCAGCTGAAAAGACGCGTCTATGGCAAGAAGAGAATAGGGAAGCCATCGATAGCTGGAATAACTACGTCAGGCGCCACGGCCTGCCCTTGGCCAAGTACCGCCTGTTTTGATCCCGTAGCAGGTTCTGCGGTCCCGGAAAAATCCGGGGTCGCCCTCACCTCACCCCGAAGTCTTCGTCGCCCAGGCCTTCAGCGCCTCGTCGAAAACCTTTTCGCCGGGAATGCCCTTTTCCATGGTGAGGAGCGCGCGGCGTCCGGTCTTGTAGACCACCGGCACGTCGATCCAGTCCTGTCCCCTGAGCAGCGTCAGGTTCGCGTCCTCGTCGGCCTTGGTGTCGTTGAGCGCGACGAGGAAGAAGCCGTCGGCGATCTTGGCCGGGATGCCGATCAGCGGGCTGCCGGCGTCCTGCTCGGAGCTCTTCATGGCGATGCGCAGGATGTTGTCGACGCCGCCGCCGTCGAAGCCTTCCGGCGTCAGGAAGATCATCTCGATGATGTGGCTGGCCGGCAGCGTCTGGTCGGTGTTGCGCCGGATGGTCATGCGCAGCTGGATGTCCTTGCCGGGAATCGTCGCCTCGGCGCGGATCGCCGGCTCCGGCGGCAGGTCGCCGCCCGGCGATTCCTGCACCAGCGACCAGACGATGCTGCCGGGCTCGGCGGTGCCCTGCTGCGTGCTGGTGCGCTCCTCATAGAAGATCGCCTTCTGGCCGACCGGCACGGTCGCCTGGGCCGTCGCCGGCGCGGGCGTAGTTCCGGCGGCGGGCGGCGTGGTGGCGGCCGCCGGCGGTGTCGTCCCCGCTGCAGGCGGTGTGGCCCCGGCGGCCGGCGCGGGCGGATTGGCGGCGGCACCGGCAGGCGCCGGCGGCGTTGCTCCCGCGACAGGCGGTGTCGCGCCCGGCGTCTGTGTGGCGGCGGCGGGCGGCGTGCCGGCGGCGGCCGGCGGAGTTGTCGTCGCAGGCGCGGCCGGCGGCGGCGTGGTCAGCGCGGCGACGGATTCACCCTCGCCGATGGTGGTCTGTCCGCCGGCCGGGCCGGGATCGACCTCCTTGCCTTCAGGCGTCAGGCGCTGGGTGAACTTGGTTTCGGCCGGTTCGTTGGCGCCGGATGCGTTGGTGCCCCCGGCGGCAGGTGCAGCCGCCGTCTCGGTCGCCGGCTTTGTCGGAGCGGGCTTCACCAACGGCTCGACCGAAACCGTCTTGCTGCCGCCGCCGTTCAAGCCGAGCATCGAGCTGAACGCATCCTTGTTCAGCCAGACGCCGTAACCGCCGCCGCCCAGCACCAGCAACGCGACGACGATGGCGATCAACCCGCCATAGCTGCGCTTGCGCGCCGGCGATCGCAGCCGCTGGAAGGTGTCTGCCGCCGGCTGCTCGTCATTGGCGAAGACATCGCTGCCGTCGTCCGGCTCGGCGGCGTTCATGCCGGGCAGGTTGACATCGTCCTCGCGCGGCGAGGGCATCGGCGGCGGTGCCGCAGGCACTCTGTGCCAGCCGCCGGGCTCCGTCTTCGTTGCGCCTTGCCAGCTTGGCTCGGTCTTTGGAGCGCTTTGCCAGCTCGGTTCCGTCTTCACCGGGGCGGGAGCCGGCTTGAAAGGCTCCGGCTTGGCAGGTTCGGGCTTCGTTACCGGCGGCTGCCGGACGTGGCTCGGCTGGTTCTTGTTACGGTCGATCGACGAAAAGATATGTTCCAGCTCCGCCAGCGGATCTTCCGCCGGAGCGGGCTTGGGCGGCGGAGCGGGCGTGACGTATTCCCGCTCGACGCTGGAAATCGCGTCTTCCAGCGAGCGCTTCTGCTTGCTGACGACATCGGCGGACAACGGCGGAGAATAGTCCGCGAGCTTCTTCGCCAGTGCCGCACGCGCATTCTCATAGATGCGCTTGCGCAGCTCGGACGAGGGCTCGCCGTGCTTCTCGAGCTGCTTCTTCAGAACACCAACGAAATCTGCCATGCGTCAGTCGACCTGCATTCTTTCCCCGGGCCGCAAATCAGCGGTGGCGCCGGGAAGGGGCTGTGAAACTAGTCTTGAAACGGATCGGTCACAAGTATCGTGTCGTCCCGCTCCGGGCTGGTGGAAAGCAGCGCAACCGGGGCTCCGATCAGCTCCTCGATGTAGCGGACATATTTGACGGCCTGCGCCGGCAGATCGTTCCAGCTCCTGGCGCCGGCCGTCGTCCCCTTCCAGCCTTCGAGCGTCTCATAGACCGGCTCGACGCGCGCCTGTGCGCCCTGGCTCGCCGGCAGGTAATCGATCGGCTCGCCGTCGAGGCGGTAGCCGGTACAGACCTTGATCTCGTCCAATCCGTCGAGGACGTCGAGCTTGGTGAGCGCGATGCCCTTGATGCCGTTGACGGCAACCGCCTGGCGCACCAGCACCGCGTCGAACCAGCCGCAGCGGCGCTTGCGGCCGGTGACGACGCCGAATTCGTGGCCGCGCGTGCCGAGGAACTCGCCGATCTCGTTCTTTTGCTCGGTCGGGAACGGCCCCTCGCCGACGCGCGTCGTATAGGCCTTGGTGATGCCGAGCACATAGCCGATCGCACCGGGGCCGGTGCCGGAGCCGGCGGCCGCCTGCCCCGCCACCGTGTTGGACGAAGTGACGAAGGGGTAGGTGCCGTGGTCGATATCGAGCAGCGTGCCCTGCGCGCCCTCGAACAGGATGCGCTCGCCGGCGCGCCGCTTGTCGTCGAGCACCTTCCAGACACGGTCCATGTAAGGCAGGATGTCGCCGGCCACCGACGTCAGCTCCTGCATGATCGCCTCATGCGTCGCCTCGGCATGTCCGAGCCCGCGGCGCAGCGCATTATGGTGCGTGAGCAGCCTGTCGACCTTCAGGGGCAGCGTTTCCAAATCCGCCAGATCCATCACCCGCACCGCGCGCCGGCCAACCTTGTCCTCGTAGGCGGGGCCGATGCCGCGGCGGGTCGTGCCAATCTTGGTCCCGGAATTCGAGGCGGCGTCTTCGCGGAACCCGTCCAGTTCCCGGTGCAGCGACAGGATAAGCGCGGTGTTTTCGGCGATTTTCAGGCGCTCTGGCGTCACCTCCACGCCCTGCTCCTTGAGCTTCGCGACTTCCGCGACGAAGGCATGCGGATCGAAGACCACGCCGTTGCCGATGATCGACAGCTTACCCTGCCTGACCACGCCGGACGGAAGGAGCGAAAGCTTATAGACCTTGCCGTCGACGACCAGCGTATGACCTGCGTTGTGGCCGCCCTGGAAGCGCACGACCACGTCGGCACGTTCCGACAGCCAGTCGACGATCTTGCCCTTGCCTTCGTCGCCCCACTGCGAGCCGACGACCACCACATTGGCCATGTTCTTTTCCCTTGAGATGCCGCCTTGGCGGCTTGAAACGACAGGCCTCTATAACCTCATGTGCAGGCCGATGCGACCCTTTCTTTGCCGCCGAAACCAGCCAAGGCACAACAACCAGGCGCAACAAATTCCAGCTTTCGCATCATTTACTTGGCCTCGCTATCGCCATAGGCCGGCTTCGATCCTCGAACGCGCCTCCCGTGCCGGGCCGGGGCGCGCAAAGATCATCCCGACAGACAAAGCCCCGTGCGCAGGCACGCACGGGGCTTTGTCATTGAGGCATGTTCAGGCGCAGTTCTCAGGCGGCGCCGACATCGAAATGCAGCGGCTTGGCCGAGTCGATCGACTTGTGCGCCCGCAGCTGATCCAGCACCTTTTCCGGGAACGGGGCGTCGAGATAGAGCAGCGCGATTGCATCGCCGCCCGGCCGGTTGCGGCCGAGCTGGAAGTTGGCGATGTTGACGCCGTTCTCGCCGCAGACGGTGCCGAGCAGGCCGATGATGCCGGGCGCATCCGCATTGGTCGTGTAGAGCATGTGCTGGCCGACCTCGGCGTCGAGATTGATGCCCTTGATCTGGATGAAACGCGGCTTGTGGTCGGAGAAGCAGGTGCCGGCGATCGAGCGCGTCATGTGCTCGGTCTTGACGGTGAGTTTGATGTAACCGTCGAAGACGCCCGACTTGTCGCGCTTGACCTCGGCGACGATGATACCGCGCTCCTTCACCATGATCGGCGCCGACACCATGTTGACGTCGGAGACCTGCGGCCGGATGAGGCCGGCAAGGGTAGCGCTCACCAGCGCGCGCGTGTTCATGGTCGCGGTCGAGCCGTCGAACAGGATCTCGACCTCCTTGATCGGATCCTCGGTGACCTGGCCGACAAAGGCGCCGAGCACTTCGGCCAGCTTGACGAAGGGTTTCAGCCGCGGCGCTTCCTCGGCGGTGATCGAGGGCATGTTGATGGCGTTGGAGACAGCGCCCTTGATCAGATAGTCCGACATCTGCTCGGCGACCTGCAGGGCGACGTTCTCCTGCGCCTCGGTGGTCGAGGCGCCGAGATGCGGGGTAGCCACGACGTTCTCCATGCCGAACAGCGGATTGCTCTCCGCCGGCTCCACCTCGAAGACGTCGACGCCGGCGCCGGCCACCTTGCCGCTCTTCAGCGCCGCGACCAGGTCGGCCTCGACGACCAGCCCGCCGCGCGCGCAATTGATGATGCGCACGCCATCCTTCATCTTGGCGATCGCGGCCGCATCGATGATGTTGCGCGTCTTGTCGGTCAGCGGCGTGTGCAAGGTGATGAAATCGGCGCGCGCGAAGAGCTCGTCGAGCTCGACCTTCACGACGCCGAGCTCTTCGGCGCGGCTGTCCGACAGGAATGGATCGAAGGCGATCACATGCATCTTCAGGCCGACGCCGCGCGTCGCGACGATCGAGCCGATATTGCCGCAGCCGACCACACCCAGCGTCTTGCCGGTGATCTCGATGCCCATGAAGCGGTTCTTTTCCCATTTTCCGGCATGCGTCGAAGCATTGGCCTCCGGGATCTGGCGCGCCAGCGCGAAGATCATCGCCACGGCATGCTCTGCCGTGGTGATCGAGTTGCCGAAGGGGGTGTTCATCACGATGATGCCCCTGCGGCTTGCCGCGGGGATGTCGACATTGTCGACGCCGATGCCGGCGCGGCCGACGACCTTGAGCCTGGTGGCGGCATTGATCAGCTTCTCGGTGACCTTGGTCGCCGAGCGGATGGCGAGGCCGTCATACTGGCCGATCACCTCGAGCAGCTTTTCCTTGTCCTTGCCGAGATCGGGCAGGTAGTCGACCTCGATGCCGTGGTTCTTGAAGATCTGCACGGCGGTGGTTGAAAGTTTATCCGAAACGAGAACGCGGGGCGCCATAACGGCCTCCTTGAAGCGAATTGAAAGTGTTTGGAAATGGTGGCGGCCCGCGGGCCGCCACGGATTTCAGGCCGCTGCTTTCAGCGACGCCTTCTGCGTGGCGAAGGCCCAGTCGAGCCAGGGCAGCAGCGCTTCGAGATCGGAGGTCTCGACGGTCGCGCCACACCAGATGCGCAGGCCGGGCGGCGCATCGCGATAGGAGCCGATATCGTAAGCGATGCCTTCCTTGTCGAGCGCCGAGACGATGCCCTTGGCGAAAGCCGCCTGACTGTCGGCGTCGAGCCCCGCGACATCCGGATCGGTGAAGGACAAGCATACGGAAGTGTTCGAGCGCGTCGCCGGGTCGACGGCCAGATGACCGAGCCACGGTGATTTGTCCACGAACCGGTCTAGCACCGCGGCATTGGCCTCGGCGCGGGCGATCAGCGCTTCGAGGCCGCCGATCGATTTCGCCCATTGAAGCGCATCGAGATAATCCTCGACGCACAACATCGACGGCGTGTTGATGGTCTCGCCCTTGAAGATGCCCTCGATCAGCTTGCCGCCCGAGGTCAGGCGGAAGATCTTCGGCAGCGGCCAGGCGGGCTTGTAGGTCTCCAGCCGCTCGACGGCGCGAGGCGAGAGGATCAGCATGCCATGCGCGCCCTCGCCGCCCAGCACCTTCTGCCAGGAGAAGGTGACGACATCGAGTTTTTCGAAATCGAGCCGTTGCGCGAAGGCAGCCGAGGTAGCGTCGCAAATGGTCAGACCCTTGCGATCGGCCGGGATGAAATCGCCGTCGGGCACGCGCACGCCCGAGGTCGTGCCGTTCCAGGTGAAGACCACGTCGCGGTCGAAATCGATCTGCGTCAGGTCGGGCAATTCGCCGTAGCCGGCCTCGAACCTGCGCACGTCGGCGAGCTTGAGCTGCTTGACCACATCGGTCACCCAGCCGGAACCGAAACTTTCCCAGGCGACCATGTCGACGCCGCGCTCGCCGAGCAGCGACCACAGCGCCATCTCGACCGCGCCGGTATCGGACGCCGGCACGATGCCGATCCGGTAGCCGGCGGGAACCTTGAGGATTTCGCGCGTCAGCTCGATCGCCTGCTCGAGCTTGCCCTTGCCGATCCTGGCACGGTGGGAACGTCCGAGCGCGGCGGCTTTCAGCGCCTCGGCCGACCAGCCGGGACGTTTTGCGCAAGGACCTGAGGAGAAATTGGGATTTGCCGGACGGAGTCCGGGCTTGGTAAGCGTCGTCATCGTGGTCTATCCTTCCAGATAGTGGCCCCTCGTTGGGGAGGGGTGGCCCACGGACGGCGATATGCGTTCAGGCTTCCGGCGTCAAGAGGAAAGTTTTTGTCGCTGGCGGGATACCCGCCCCACGAAAAGCAATACCGCAAAAGCAGACGGCGGGCCTGATGACCCGCTGTCCGCGAGTTTCGCTGGCCTCTACGCTACCAGAGATCGTAGCGCAGCCCGAGCTTGACGGTCTGGAAGTTCACACCCTTGTGAACGTTGAAGAGCCCGTTGTCATAGGCGACATACTGGGCGCTCGGGATCGAGAGATATTCGTAGCCGAGGTCGACCGAAACATTTTTGGTCACTTGGTAAGAGAGCCCTGCCGCAAGCGAATATGCGAAGTCATATCTGGCCTTCGAACTGACCTGCCCGTCATAGCCGGCTGGATCATCGCAGTTGAATTGCGTCGTGATGGTGTTGCCGTTGCTGACGACGCTGCTGGTTGACGGAACGCAATTTTTCGCGCCGATTGCGCTGGCGTACTTGTCGTAGACAACGCCGGCGCCGGCGCCGATATAAGGCGTGATACCGACATAGGTGCCGAGATCGACATAACCGTTGGCCATCAGGCTATAGGCTTTGTTCAAGGCGTTACTGGATCCATTACAAGGCCGCGTATCGGGAGCAGTGAGTTGGCTTGTAATCGTTCCGGAGGTGTTATCGACGGTTGTCGTCGTAGTCGATCCGGCACACGTGGTGTCTACACTGTCGCCGAACTTGTTTGACGGCAGGATCCCCAGGTTCAGATCGGCGCGAAGGTAGTCGTTGAAGTGATAGCCCATGCCGACGCTGGCGTCGAACAGCGTCCGACTGGACGAAAAGCCCGGAATGTTGCTGCTATTTTCATATGGATGGCTGAAAGCGTAGCCGATGTCGCCGCGCAGGTACCAGCCCGAACCGACCTCGACCGGCTGATAGTCCGGCGCCTCGTCGACATAGATCGGCGGATTGTAGTCGGCCGACACCGCCTGTGTCGCCGGCATCAGCACAATTGCGGCGAGCGCCAGTGCGATACGCGATTTTGAAAACATGGTCCCCGGCTCCTGAAGTTGGCGCCAGTCGCGAACGCGAGCACAGCTGCCGTTTCAAGGAGCATTGTTAACCATAGTGGTTAAGTGCCGGTTAAGGATAATAGGTGGTTACCGAATTGATTTCGATGAGATTTTACCGGCAGCGCACAAACGAAAACCGCCCGGCTGGGCCGGGCGGTTTGACAAGTTTCGCGATATTCCAGGCGACTACTTGGTGTAGATCGGTTCCGGCTCAGGCACATAGGGTTCCGGCGGCGGGGCGCAGTCGGACCTGCCGAACTGATACCGCAGGCCGCCGCGCACTTCGTGCACGTTGATGCCGCGGTCATAACCGGGGCCGACATTGCTGTCCGAAGCATATTCGAACATCTTGCCGCCATTGATGTGGCTGTAACGGTAGCCGACGTCGAGCTTGACGCGATCGGTCAGGCAGTAGGATGCACCGGCCATAAGGGCATAGGCAAAGCGCCAGCCCTTGCCGCCGGCATGCTCAAACGAACCATCGAGATCGGTGTTGTGGAGCGTGTCCCACTTGACCCAGGCGCCGCCGATGCCGGCGCCGACATAGGGCGTGACACCGTGCCAGGTGCCGATGTCGACATAGGCATTGGCCAGAAGCAGCAACGCCGAATAGGACGAGGTGTCGACCGAGGTACAAGGCACCCCGCCGGCGCAGAAGCCATCGGTCGAGCCGCTGAAGTTGGATTTGCCCATCCAGTCCGCGGTGAGGTCGGTGCGGAAATACTGGTTGACCTGGTAGCCGACGCCGGCTCCGGCGGAGAAGGCGCCTTTCAGCTTGCCGCTGGCGAAGCTGCCCTGGACCTGGGGCGGTGCCGCGCCGTAGGTGATGTAGTCGCCACCGCCGAAGCGCGACCAGTGGTAGTCGATGTCGCCGCGGATGTACCAGCCGCCGACATCGACCGGCTGGGCCTCGACGACTGGCGGCGGCGCCTCCTCGACCGGAGGCGGTTCCGCGAGGTCGGCGGCGAGCGTCGGCCCGGCCACCCCCGCGAACAGCGCGGCAAACAATGCCATTCTTGCTGTATTGAACATGCTGTCACCCCTAAGAAGCCTCGGGACGACATCGCCCGAAGATGAACCTCGGCGTGGATAATGAATTGCAAAGGTTAAAAGCCGTTTAACCGTACCGATTAACCACGAATCTATACAATTTTAGAGAGTATGCCGTTGCCCGGCCGTTGCGGGCGCGCACGAAAAAGCCCGCCGGGCGGCGGGCTTCCAAACGCGACGACCTTTGGCTCGACCTCTATCAGGCGGCGCTGCGGGTTTCCGAGATGATGCCGACGATGTCGTTGACGACTGTCTCGACCAGTTGCGGATCGTCGCCTTCGGCCATGACGCGGATCAGCGGCTCGGTGCCGGAGGGCCGGATGACAAGGCGGCCGGACTTGCCGAGCCGGTTGCGCCCTTCCTCGATGGCCGCCTTGACCGGCGCCTCCTCCAGCGGCTTGCCGCCGGAGATGCGGACATTCTTGAGAAGCTGCGGCACCGGCTCGAACTTCTTCGACAACTCGCTGACCGGCCGGTTCTGCCGCTTGATGCAGGCCAGCACCTGCAGTGCCGAAACCAGCCCGTCGCCGGTGGTCGAGAAATCGGAGAGCACGATGTGGCCGGACTGCTCGCCGCCGACATTGAGGCCGTGCGCGCGCATGTGCTCGACGACATAGCGGTCGCCGACCTTGGTGCGGTGCAGCTGCAGCTTCATATCGCCGAGGAAACGCTCGAGGCCGAGATTGGACATCACTGTGGAGACGACGCCGCCGCCGGCCAGCCGCCCACTCTGGTGCCAGGACTCGGCGATCAGCGCCATGATCTGGTCGCCGTCGACGATGGCGCCGTTCTCATCGACAATGACAACCCGGTCGGCATCGCCGTCGAGCGCGATGCCGATGTCGGCGCGCACCTCGTGCACCTTCTTCTGCAGGCCGGCCGGATGGGTCGAGCCGCATTCCTTGTTGATGTTGAAGCCGTTCGGCTCGACATTGATGGCCACCACTTCGGCGCCGAGCTCCCACAGCGCCTCCGGCGCCACCTTGTAGGAGGCGCCGTTCGCGCAGTCGACGACGATCCGAAGCCCGGAGAGCGACATAGAGCGCGGCAGCGTGCGCTTGGCGAACTCGATATAGCGATCGTGGACGCCGTCGACGCGCTTGGCGCGGCCCAGCCCGTCGGAATCGGCCAGCGCAAGCTCGATATCCTTGTCGAGCATGCTTTCGATGCGCTCCTCGATCTCATCGGAGAGCTTGTAGCCGTCGGGGCCGAACAGCTTGATGCCGTTGTCGTAATAGGGATTGTGCGAGGCCGAGATCATCACACCGATGTCGGCGCGCAGCGAGCGCACCAGCATGGCGACCGCCGGCGTCGGGATCGGCCCGAGCAGGAAGACGTCCATGCCGGCGGCGCACAGGCCCGACACCATCGCGTTCTCGATCATGTAGCCGGAAAGCCGCGTGTCCTTGCCGAGCACGACGCGGTGCCGATGGTTGCCGCGCTGGAAAGAAAGGCCGGCGGCCATGCCCACCCGCATGGCGACCTCGGCCGTCATCGGAAACTTGTTGGCGCGTCCGCGGATGCCGTCGGTGCCGAAATACTGCCCTGCCATGCCTGCCAATGTCCCCATCGGTTTTTCAGCCGCCCGTATTGCCACAATTGGGCCGCATCCGATCATCACATTTCGTGATTATATATTACCATTCCTTAGAAAATCATTGTCGCGGGCGGTTCAAGTGATTCGGCAGCCTACCACGCCCCCTCACTGTAGCGGCAATATACCAGCCGGTGCGAGCTTTTCTGTCCAAAATCGCCTGGCAAAACCTTGTTTGCGCAACCAGCGCCAAGCAATTCATCACCTTGTCGGGAGGAACACACTTTGTGACGGCATCCGCGCCGGAAGCATCTGGCGCAACCCAACATTGAGAGCTATTGATTTGGTATAGGAACACCACCTGGCGGCAGCAAGGGAGAAAACGCCATGCTTATTCATAGACTTGCCACATTGACGGGCCTCGCCGTCGCAGCCTTTTTCGTGGCGGCGCCGGCCAACGCGCTGACCATGGCCGAGTGCAGCACCAAGTACAACGCGGCCAAGGACGCCGGAACGCTCAATGGCCAGACCTGGAACCAGTTCCGCAAGGCGCAATGCGGCAGCGATGCCTCTGCCGCGACCGATACGAAGGCCGCGACCGACACCAAAGCGGCGACCGATACCAAGGCTGCTGAAACCAAGCCCGCCAAGAAGGCCAAGGAGACGACCGCCGCGGCAGCCGACAGCTCGGCCAAGGGCCTGACCGCCAAGGAATGCAGCGCCAAGTACCAGGCCGCGAAGGCCGCCGGCACGCTGAACGGCATGAAATGGAACGACTTCCGCAAGACCGAATGCGCGGCCGGAGCCACCGCGGCTGCGACCGACACGAAGCCGGCCAAGGCGACCAAGACCGCGACCTCGACCGCGGCGGCCGAAGGCGGCAAGGGCCTGACCATGGCCGAGTGCAGCACCAAGTATCAGGCAGCCAAGACCGCCAACAAGCTGAACGGCATGAAGTGGAACGACTTCCGCAAGGCCGAATGCGGCGCCGACGCGGCCGACGACGACACCGTGCCGGCTCCGACGGAAGCGACTTTCACCAAGGAACCGGCGAAGCCGACCGCAGCCGCGCCGAAGGGCGTGACCTTCCCGACCGCCATCTCGCCGAAATTCGCGACCGAGACCCCGGCCAAGGGCCGCATGCATACCTGCCTCGAGCAGTACTACGCCAACAAAGACGCCAACACGCTTAATGGCCTGAAGTGGATCCAGAAGGGCGGCGGCTTCTACAGCCTCTGCAACGCCAAGCTGAAGAGCTGATTTAGCAGCCTGCTTTCGAAACAAAGGCCCGCGCATCGCAAGGTGCGCGGGCTTTTTGTTGGGTGACGCCAGAAGGGTCGTAGGCTGAAGCGCCGGCGGCGACGCTGCCAATCTCCCCCCAAGTGGGGAGATGTCCGGTCCACCCTCCGCAGCTGCAGCGCAGCTGCTGCGGAGGACGGGCAGGACAGAGGGGGCGCTGTCCCGCCAGCGTCTCAAGGCTTGGGTTCCTCTCCCCCGCCAACGGCGGGGGAGAGGTGGCCGCGAAGCGGTCGGAGAGGGGACTTCGTAAAGCGATGACTCCTCAAAGAGGAACCTGAACGCAGCCCTGCGCCATTTCCCCTCTCCGTCTCGGCTTCGCCGAGCCACCTCTCCCCCACTTCGTGGGGGCGAGGAACCCAAGATGGACCGAGGCCACATTGCTTAGCGCCTCACTGTGGCCTGACCCGCGTGTGTGAGCTGCCTACAAAAACGCCGCGGCAGTAGCCGCGGCGTTCTTTGGTAGTTGTCTTCTGGAATTAGCCCTGCGGCTGCGGCTCCATGCCGCCTTCGGGCTCGGGGCCCTTCTTGCGGCGGCCGCCGGTGCCGGCCTTCGGCACGGCCGAGCCGCGGCTGGGCGGCGTGTCGTCGCCGAGGTCGCGGGCGGGCTTGTGGCCGGCGATCAGTTGCTTGATCTCGTCGCCGGTCAGCGTCTCGTATTCGAGCAGCCCTTCGGCGAGCGCGATCCAGTCCTTCTTCTTCTTGGTCAGCACGGTCTTTGCGGTGGAGTAGGCATCGTCGATCAGGCGACGCACCTCGGCGTCGATGATCTGCGCCGTCTCTTCCGAGATGTTCTGCGTGCGCGCCACCGAATGGCCGAGGAAGACCTCTTCCTGGTTGTCGCCATAGGCGACATGGCCGAGCTTGTCGGAGAAGCCCCAGCGCGTGACCATGGCGCGCGCCAGCTTGGTCGCCTGCTCGATGTCGGAGGAGGCGCCGGAGGTGATGTTCTCCTTGCCGAACTTGAACTCCTCGGCGACGCGGCCGCCCATCATGATCGCGAGCCTGGAGATCATGTATTTGTAGCTCATCGAATAGCGGTCGCCTTCCGGCAGCTGCATGACCATGCCGAGCGCGCGGCCGCGCGGAATAATGGTCGCCTTGTGCAGAGGGTCGGCCGTCGGCACGTTGAGCGCCAGGATGGCGTGGCCGGCCTCGTGATAGGCGGTCAGCTCCTTCTCGGCCTGCGTCATCGCCGACGAGCGGCGTTCGGCGCCCATCATGATCTTGTCCTTGGCGTCTTCGAACTCGGCCATGGTGACGAGCCGCTTGTTGCGGCGCGCCGCCATCAGCGCGGATTCGTTGACGAGGTTCATCAGGTCGGCGCCGGAGAAGCCGGGCGTGCCGCGCGCGATGACCTTGAGATCGACATTGGGAGCCAGCGGCACGTTGCGCACATGCACCTTGAGTATCTTCTCGCGGCCGACGATGTCGGGGTTCGGCACCACGACCTGGCGGTCGAAGCGGCCGGGCCTGAGCAGCGCCGGGTCGAGCACGTCGGGCCGGTTGGTGGCGGCGATCAGGATGATGCTTTCGTTGGACTCGAAACCGTCCATCTCGACCAGCAACTGGTTCAGCGTCTGCTCGCGCTCGTCATTGCCGCCGCCGAGGCCGGCGCCGCGATGACGGCCGACCGCGTCGATTTCGTCGATGAAGATGATGCAGGGCGCGTTCTTCTTGGCCTGGTCGAACATATCGCGCACACGGGATGCGCCGACGCCGACGAACATCTCGACGAAGTCCGAGCCGGAGATGGTGAAGAACGGCACATTGGCTTCGCCGGCGACCGAGCGGGCGAGCAGCGTCTTACCGGTTCCGGGAGGGCCGACCAGCAGCACGCCGCGCGGGATCTTGCCGCCGAGACGCTGGAACTTCTGCGGATCGCGCAGGAACTCGACGATTTCCTCAAGGTCTTCCTTGGCCTCGTCGACGCCTGCGACGTCCTGGAAGGTGACGCGGCCATGCGCTTCGGTGAGCAGCTTGGCCTTGGACTTGCCAAAACCCATGGCGCGGCCGGAACCGGACTGCATCTGGCGCATGAAGAAAATCCACACGCCGAGGATCAGGATCATCGGCAGCCACGAGATCAGGTAGCCGAACAGCGAGTTGGAGCCGTCGGTTTCAGGCCGGGCGTTGATGGTGACGTTCTTGTCCTGCAACCTGGAGACCAGTGACGGATCGCCGGGCGAGTAGGTCTGGAAGCCGTTGGCGTTGTCCGTGTAGTTGCCCGAGATGCGGGCGCCGGCGATGGTCACGCTCTTGACCCGGCCGGACGCGACATCCTGCAGGAACTGCGAATAGGCAATCTCGCTGGAAGCGCCGCGCGTCTGCGGCGTCTGGAAAAGATTGAACAGGGCGATGAGCAGGACCGCTATGATCGCCCAGAGCGCGAGGTTGCGATAATTCGGATTCATCTATTGTCCTGTTGGCGTCCGCATGCGGACCCACGATGGTGATGGAGGCTTGGGCCTAACATAGGGAGAGCGCCTCCCCTTGCCAAGCATAACAGCACGCCTCGGTTAAGCTTTCGCCCATGCTCCGCTGCGATCATGGCCGCGAAAAGGCGATGGCGGCAGCGGCGGCGCGCCGATCAGCTTGGCGACCGCAGCGGCGGGCTGGAGATCGAAGCACGACAGGAAGCGGGCGAAAGGCGACACCACCGGGACGATTGCCATTGGCGGCGACGGGGCGTCGCCGCCAGCAAAATCAAGGCGTTCACCGCCGCGCCACAGCGCGGGTTCAGCGGCCAGCGCCCTGCGCAGCACGCTTGCCGGCACGCCACCTTCCGGGGCAGACCGTCTGGCGACGGGGGTCCCCACCGGCGCGATCACCAACCCGCCCGATCTGTCGCTCAATGTGATGCGGCGCCGGCCGTCCCAAAGGGTGTGGTTCTCGGCCGGAACGGCGGGCAGATTGCGGGCCTCGCGGTGAAGAAAGATGCCGGTCCGGCGCGCATCGACCACCGTCCGCGACAATGTGGCGCAAAGCGCCCCGGACCGCAGACGCTCGAACAGCGCCCGGCAACGCGCCTCATCGGCAAGGAACGAGACGCCGCCGATCGTGGCGAGCAGGATGCGTAGCGCATAGACGGCGGCTTCGTTGTCTTCACAATAGGCGAAAGCGCGATCGAGGCGGATGAGCCCTGGAGCCGGGCTGCTGGCAAGAGCGCCGATCAGCGCGGCCGCGCGGCGGCCGAGCTCCTCGCGCTCGGCGGCCGCCTGCCCGGCCTTGGCGACTGCCTGCGCGAAGCGCGCCTCGCCGTCGCTGCCTGCAAGCGAGATGCGCAGGCGCGGCCGCTCGAAGCGTTGGTCGACATTGGTCGGATCCTCGATCCAGCCGATGCCCTGGCGCTTCAGCATCTCGCGCAATGCCGCGCGGCGCGTGCCGAGTAGCGGTCGGGCGATCCATACACGCCAATCGTAGAGCGTGGCGGGCGCCATGCCGGCGAGGCCGCGGCCGTCGCGCGCATCCTCCTTGCGGGCTTCCTTTTCACGAGCTTGCCGCATCAGCACGGTCTCCGCCTGGTCGTCGGCGGTGTGGCCGGTCAGGATCAGGCGGATGCCTTCCGCCTCCGCCGCCTCAGCCAGCAGCCGGTAGCGCGCCTCACGCGCGGCGGCGGGAAGGCCGGTCGACGGCTTGCCGCCGGACCAGATGAGCGTGCGATGCGCGATACCGTGCTCGGCGCAGAGCCGGGCCATGGCTTGCGCTTCGGCTGCCGAATTCGGTCTGAGGTCATGATCGATCGTCACCGCAAGCAGCCTTGCGGCGGGCAGGGTTCGGTCGAGGTGGTGCTTGAGAAGAAAGAGAAGGGCGGTCGAGTCGCTGCCGCCGGACACGGCTGCAACGGCGCCGTTGGAAAAGTCGAAGTCTGAAAAAAGGTCGTCCGAAAGGTCAGGCCCGGTGCCGAGCATCAGTGCATGTCGCCCAAAGGTGGTCCCGGTTTCGGGACAACGACATGCAAGCTAGCACGACGCCAGCGCCTTTTCCTGCTTGATGCGTTCCTTCAACGTCCCGGAAACATCCGGATAGCGCTTGCCGATCTCGTTGAAGGTGGCGCAGGCCACGTCGTTCTGCTTGAGGCCGACCAACGACACGCCGAGTTTCAGCAACATGTCGGGCGCCTTCTTGGCCTTCGGATACTCCTTGCTGGCGGCGAGGAAGATCTCCGCCGCGTCGCGGTATTTCTGCTGGCCGAGCAGGGATTCGCCCAGCCAGTAATGCGCGTCCGCCGCCTTGGCGTCCTTGGGGAAGCGGGAGATATGGTCGCGGAAACCCTGCTCGGCGGTGGGATAGTCGCCCGACAGGATGAACTGGTAGGAGTTGCGGTAGAGCTCGTCCGGATCGTTGGTCGAGGGCAGCGAAGCCATCACCGTGTCGCCGGACTTGCCCTTGCCGCTCTTGGCGCCGGTCTCGGCGGAAGGCGCGTTTGCCGTGGCCGCCGGAGCTTGCGCTTGCGAACCGGCCTGCGGGTCGGATTCGGCGTTGACGACATTGCCGTTCTTGTCGACCGTGATGGTGCCGAAGGTCTTCGGCGGCGCCCCGGTGATCACCTTGCCCGGGTCGCCGTTCTGCGATTCGACGATGACCTCGCCGACGCTCTTGCCGCCGCCGTCCTGCGCAGCCGTGTCGGCCGGAGCTTGCGTCGCCGGGGCTGCGGCGACGCCGGTATCGGTACCGCTGTCGGCGGTGCCCGCATCACCCATGTTCGTATTACCGTTGCTGTTGCCGTCCTGCGGCGCGGCGTCGGACTTCTTCTGCCCGGTGGGCTTGGCACCCTGCGAGCCGCCTTCGAGCTGCTGGAAGCGGAACTCGTTGTCTTCCTGCTGCTTGCGCATCTGCTCCTGCATTTGCAGGATCTGGAAATTGAGCTCCTCGATCTTGCCGTTCATCTGGCGCAGCTGATCTTCCAGACCGGTCATGCCGGCGTTGTCCTGCTGCGCCATCTGCGCCTGCTCGGCCTTCTTCTTGTCGCCGAAGATGCCGAGTGTCGGCAGATGGAAAGTGAACCCGCTGTCCGAGGATTGCCCGCTGTCCGCCGGGGCGGCGACGGCTGCGATGCTTGATACGAGCAGCAGCGCAAGCGTGCCGCTCAGGACCGTTCTGAAATGCATTATGTCTCTCGCCGTGAAATCTGTTGGCCTGATGCGCCTTTCCAAATCGGGATGGGAGGAAGCGCCCTCGCGCTCTTAGCAGGACGCGAGACTTCGGCCAAATTTTGTTTCAGGCTGTCGCATATGAAAAAGGCGGCCCTGAGGCCGCCTTTCGTTCCGCGATGTTGTATTTTTGCCGCCCACAGCGCCGCGCGTCGTCAGACGCGCAAAGGACGCTGTGGCGCTTATGATCCCTTCCGAAAATCGATATCGATTTTCGGCGCGGCGCGTCAGGAGCCGGCGCCCGAGAGCGTGGTGACGGCGCGGCGGTTCTGCGACCAGCACGAGATGTCGTCGCAGACGGCGACCGGGCGTTCCTTGCCGTAGGAGATGGTC
The DNA here is from genome assembly GCF_033977345.1 of Mesorhizobium dulcispinae. Lineage (NCBI taxonomy): Bacteria > Pseudomonadati > Pseudomonadota > Alphaproteobacteria > Hyphomicrobiales > Phyllobacteriaceae > Mesorhizobium > Mesorhizobium dulcispinae. Next base: position 369,338 of record NZ_JAVIIY010000004.1, on the reverse strand, counting down.
TTCAGGCGGTTGGCCGCGACGCCCTTGGAAACCAGGAAGTCGCGGGTGGCGGCGGCGCGGCGGGCGCCCAGCGCCAGATTGTATTCGCGCGTGCCGCGCTCGTCGGCGTGGCCTTCGATGACGATGGCATACTGCCGGTACTGGTTGAGCCACTGCGCCTGGCGCCCCAGCGTCGTCTGCGCGTCGGCGCGGATCGACGAGGAGTCGGTGTCGAAGAAGATGCGGTCGCCGATGTTGACGGTGAAGTCCTGCGCCGAGCCGGGCGTGGCGGCGCCGGCGCCGTTCAAGCCGAGATCGGCCGCGCTGTTCGGGGTCTTCTTCGAGGCGCAACCGGTGATGGCGAGAGCCGCCACCAGCGCAATCATCGCCGGGTTTCTGGTAAGTGCTGCGATACGGCCCATGCCGCCTCTCCTTCGCATTCGAGTGATTTCGTTGATCACCCAGTAACCACGTTTGGGTTAACCGGCATTCAAGAAACACGGTTAAAATTTGGTTTCGGCCGCCGTCCTCGGCCGTTACGCATCACGCATTTACCAAGATCGACAATGTGCGCGGACCGTAGGCGGAAATTTGGCCAAAACGCGACCGGCCTGTGAAAAAGAGGAATTGAAGAATTGGAGAATTGAGGAATTGAAGAGAAGGCTCACTTCAGCCTCTCCCGCAGATTCACCAGCATTCCATAGATATGGACATAGGCTTGCAGCCATTCGTGGCGCTGCGTTTGTGCGATGTAGCCAAGATCGAACGCGTAAGAAATCCACGTTTCAACTTCGCTGCAGGATCCCATAGCCATCGAAATGATCCGCGCGAATTCGGGCCTAGAATGCGTCTGCTTGGCGAAGCCCTCAGCTAGATTGGCGCAGATTGCCTTACTGGATCGACGCATTTGGTCCGCCAGCGCGTATTGCTCGATTTTGGGAAAAACGAGCGTGGCTCTGTGGACGTCAAGGGAAACTGCATAAGCACGCCTATAGACTTCCAAATCCTTCGCGCGCTTGATGTAGCTGCCCTCTTTCTCAATTCTTCAATTCTTCAATTCTTCAATTCTTCAATTCCCCAGTTCTTCAATTCCTCTTCTGCCCTCCTCCCCTCACTCCAGCAGCGGCGACCAAGCCGGATCCGACGCAAAATTCGCGGTCGGGATCTGCTGTTCGTTGCGGCCGGTGAGATCGACCGAAACCAGCTTCGGCCCGCCGGCCGAGTCGCGGAAGAACATCAGCACGCGACCGTTCGGCGCCCAGGTCGGCCCCTCCTGCTGGAAGCCGGAGGACAGGATGCGCTCGCCCGAACCGTCGGTCTTCATGACGCCGATCTGGAACTCGCCGCCGGATTGCTTGGTGAAGGCGATGAGGTCGCCGCGCGGCGACCATACCGGCGTGGAATAGACGCCGTCGCCGAACGAGATGCGGCGCGGGTTGGAGCCGTCGGCGCCCATGACATAGATCTGCGACCGGCCGCTGCCACCGCCACGGTCGGAGGTGAAGACGATCTGCGAGCCATCCGGCGAATAGGACGGCGAGGTGTCGATGGCGACCGAATTGGTGAGCCGCGTGGTGGTGCGGCTTCTCAGATCCATGGCGAAAATGTTGGAGTTGCCATCGTCGCGCAGCAGGCTCATGATCACCTTCTGGCCGTCGGGCGAAAAGCGCGGCGCGAACGTCATGCCGGGGAAGTTGCCGACCAGCTCGCGCTGTCCGGTCTCGATCTGCAGCAGGTAGACCTTCGGCTGCCCGCTCTCATAGGACATGTAGGTGATTTCCTGCCGGTTCGGCGAGAAGCGCGGCGTCAGCACGATGGAGCGGCCATCCGACAGGTAGCGCACATTGGCGCCGTCCTGGTCCATGATGGCGAGGCGCTTCTTGCGCGCGTTCTTGGCGCCGGATTCGTCGACGAAGACAACGCGCGTGTCGAAGTAGCCCTTTTCGCCGGTCAGCCGCTCATAGATCGCGTCGGCGATGATATGGGCGACGCGGCGCGTGTTGGCGTCATTGGCGAAGAACTGCTCGCCTGCCATCTGCTGGCCGGCAAACGTATCCCACAGCCTGTACTGGGCGCGGATGCGGCCGTCGGCCTCCTTGCCGACGCTGCCCGTGACCAGCGCCTGCGCATTGATCACCTTCCAGTCGTCGAAGCGCGGCGTGGCATCCGGTCCCGAGATCTTCTCGATGAAGGCGCTCTTGTCGATCGGCGCGAACAGGCCCGAGCGCTTCAGGTCTGCGGTGACAATCTCCGTGATCTGGGCGCCGAGCGCATCGTTGGACTGGAAATCCGTGATGGCGATCGGCAGCGGCTCGACATTGCCCTTGTTGACGTTGAGCTCGACGAGCGCCCAGGCCGGCAAGGTGGCGACGGCCGTCATGCCCAGCGCCATCGCTGCAATCGTCAGGAGCGGCTTGAGGAAAGATCTCATATCTTCTCGCTTCTCTTCTTTGATGGTTCGGACGCCCGACCTAGAGGCCAAGCATCTCCCTTGGGTCGAAGGTGACCCGGATGTCGTTCCAGATGTCCTGCTTGCCGGCGGGAACCTGCAGCCCGGCCACATCGCATTTTTGAACCGCGCGCACGGCGCTTTCGTCGAACTGCCGGTTGCCGCTCGACTGCTCGACCGACGGGCGGCCGTCGAGCTTGCCGTCGGTGTTGAGATTGAACCGGACCACGACGACGAAGTTCTCCGAACCTTCCAATCCGACGGGCAAGGTCCAGCAGCCGCCGAGCTGAGCTTCCAGCGCGCCCTGCTCGGACTTGGAAAGCTTCTGGCCCTGATCCTTCTCGCCGCCGAGCGATGACTGCTGCGTCGAGCGCTTGGCGCCGCCGCCGGACGGCTTCTGCTTGTCGAGCAGCGCGGAAATCTCGTCGGCGTTGAACTGCTTCTCGTCCGACTTCGGCTTCGAGGAGGCTTCCTTGACCGGCTTTTCCGCGTCCTTGCGTTCCGGCGCCTTGGCGCTCTCGGCCGGAGCCGGCTGCGGCTTCGGCCGCGCCTCGGGGGCCGGAGCGGAGTCCGGAAGCTTGGCCTCGTCGGTCGGCTGTTCCTTGGCGATCGCCTCGGCGACGGCGTCCGGCTTCACCTCTTCCTTCTGGATGGCGGCGGTCGTGTCCTTCGGCGGCGCAGGCGTGGGCTCCTTGGCCGGCGTCGGCTTGGGATCCGTCTGCTTGACCGGCTCGGGCTTGACCTCTTCCTTCGGCGCAGGCGTCGGCGCCACTTCGGTCGCGGGCACCGGCTTCGGCTTTTCCTGCGGCTTCGGCACGTCCTCGACGGCCGGCTTCTCGGTCGGCGTCGGCGCCGGCGGCGGCGCGGATGTCTTCTCGACCGGCTTCGGCTTGGCCTCGTCGGTCACCGGCTTGTCGGTGTCGACGCTGTTCTCGCCGACCTTCTGGGCATTGGGAACGACATCCGGTCGCTTGGTCGGCAGCGGTGCCGGCTTGTCATGCATGACGGCCTTCTTGTCGCCCTGCAGCGTCTGCGCGATAGCCTCCATCGGCACGATGTCGACCGCCACCGACTCCACGTCGCTGGCCGGCATGGCAGGCGGCGACGACAGCGTGAACAGCCCGAAGGCCAGCGCCACCGCATGCAAGATCACCGATGAGGTGAGGCCGGTGCGCATTGGTGTCTATTGATCCTGTTCCTGCAAGGAGACCAGGCCGATGTTCTTGTAGCCGGCCGCCGAAATGCGGGCCATGACCTTCATTGCCGTGCCGTAGTCCGTCGACTTGTCGCCGCGGATGAAGATGCGCTCGTCGTAGCCGGTCTTGGAGATCGCCTGCAGCTTCGCCACCAGCTCCTCGATCGGGATCTCGGTTTCCTGCAGATAGATCTGGCCGGTCGCATTGATCGACACCGTGATCGGCTGCGTGTCCACATTCATCGCCTTCGCCTGCGTGTCGGGCAGGTCGATCGGCACGCCGACGGTCAAGAGCGGCGCCGCGACCATGAAGATGATCAAAAGCACCAGCATCACGTCGACCATCGGCGTGACGTTGATTTCCGACATCAGGCCATGATGACGGCCACGCCGCCTGTGGCCGCGTCCGCCTCGCCCTATGCCACCTGCGCTAGCAGCAGACATCCCCATGATCGTACCTCAGGCCTTCTGCGCGACTTTTTCATCGATTTGGCGCGAGAGTATGGCGGAGAACTCATCCGCAAACCCTTCCATGCGCATGGCGAGTTTGTTCGCATCCGATGACAGCTTGTTGTAGGCGATGACGGCGGGAATGGCCGCGAGCAGGCCGATGGCCGTCGCGAGTAGCGCTTCCGCAATGCCGGGCGCCACGACCGACAGGCTGGTGTTCTTCGAGGCGGCGATCGCCTGGAAGGAGGTCATGATGCCGATGACGGTGCCGAACAGGCCGATGAAGGGCGCGGCAGAACCCGTGGTGGCGAGGAAGCCGAGACGGCCCTCCATCCTCTCCATCTCGCGGGTCAGCGCCAGGTCCATCGCCTTGTCGATGCGTGTCTGCAGCGCCAGCGGCGATTTCGCGCCCTTCTCGAAGCTCTTCTTCCATTCGCGCATGGCGGCGACGAAGATCGCGCCCATGCCGGTGGTCTTGCGGTCGGCGAGCGTGCGATAGAGATCCTCGAGCGACTGTCCCGACCAGAACACCTGCTCGAAGCGGTTGAGAGCCAGCCGCATGCGGCTATAGGCGACGAGCTTGTCGATGATGATCGCCCAGGTCCAGATCGAGGCGCAAAGCAGGCCGATCATGACCAGCTTGACCACCCAGCCGGCCTGCATGAACAAGGCCCATATCGACAAATGCGCGCCCGGGTCGGCGAGTGCGATGTTTTCCATGACTTAAGTCCTTAAGATTTTCCGGGGCATCGTTGGCGGCTGGCCCATGGGCATCCCTTTGGTCCGATCGCGCGAAGCTTGAAGCTTGCGGGACAAGCCCCGAATGCACCGTTTCGCGGCGTTTTCGGGGCAAATATTGGTGAAACGAAGGCGCACGGATTGCGCCAATCTTCACCGATTCCTTCATGAACCGTTATGGTTAAGGATGGGTTAGGATATGAAGCGCGGCGCATTGCCGCGCCCAAACGGCAAGCCTAGTGCCTGGGATCGTCCCGTTAATGCCCCGAAATCAATCGCTTGCTTTCGGCATGAAGGCGGCGACCCATTCCTTCGGAAATCTGCGCGGCCGGCCGTTCTCGCCGATGATCGCCGCTTCGACCTTCGCCTCGACCAGCACCTCGCCGCCGCGCTTCAATTGCTGCGCCATGAAGATGCGGGCGCCGGAAATATCCTCGGTGCGCGTATCGATGGTCAGGATATCGTCCATGCGCGCCGGTGTGCGGAAGTCGATCTCCATGCGCCGCACCACCCAGACGATGCGCTCGCCGTGCTTGCCATCCAAAAGCTCGGTATGATGGACGCCGGCGAGCCTCAGATAATCCGAGCGTCCGCGCTCGAGGAATTCGAGGTAGCGCGCGTGGTAGACGACGCCGGAGAAGTCGGTGTCGGCATAGTAGACCCGGGCCATCAGGCGATGCCCGGATTCCGTCAGCGCCCCCGAAAGCCCGGCGCTGAGCGCTGCCGATTCACCACGATCATCCATTGCGCTTTCCTTTTCCGGCCCGAACGGGCACCTAGAGCCCGATAGGCTCCAGGCAATTTTTTCTATGCGTGTCGTTATCCCAAAACCACTGCATCCTTTTGGCGACACGCACTGTCCTCGCGCGGGAACCGGATGGCACTGTTGGGCGCGATGATCAAGACCTCGATGGCGGCGCTGCTGGCGCTTGGCGCTCTGGCGATGCCTGCCGGGGCGGCGACATTCTCGATGAAGCGCGGCCTCAATCTCGACCAGTGGACAACCTGGACCGGCGAGGAGAAGTGGAACGACCCGAACGCCATCCTGCCCTATCCGGAATGGCGGAAATTCCTGAAAGAGGATGACCTCAAGGCGCTGAAGGAAGCCGGCTTCGATTTCCTGCGCATGCCGGTCGATCCCTCGCCCTTCCTGTCCGACGAGACGCTTTCGCTGCGCGACGACCTTTACGCCAGCGTTCTGGACTCGGCGCGCATGATCAACCGCGCCGGGCTGAAAGCGATCGTCGACCTGCATCTAATCCCGGCCGGCGGCAACCGAAAGATCGGCATGGGCGAGGTGATGGACGATCCCGCCACCTTCGATGCCTATGTCGAGGTCGTGCGCAAGATGGCGCACACGCTGTCGCAAGAAGACCCTGGCCAGGTTGCCTTCGAGCTGATGAACGAGCCGATCGTCGACTGTGACGACAAAGGCACGAACCTGTGGCCGGACCGCCAGAAGAAATTGTTCGCGGCGGCGCGGTCTTCCGCCACCAGGCTGACGCTCATCCTCACCGGCGGCTGCTATTCGAACGCGGCCTCGCTGGCAAAGATCGACCCGAAGGCGATTCCCGACGACAACATCATCTGGACTTTCCACTCCTACGACCCGTTCCTTCTGACGCACCAGGGCGCGACCTGGGCCGGCGATTTCATCCGCTACGTCACCGGCCTGCCCTACCCGTTGACCGCGGTGCCGCGCGCCCGGCTCGACGTGGCGCTGGAGACGATCCGCGACAGGATCAGGGCGGAGGCGCCGTGGACGCGCCGCAGCGGCATGCTTGCCTATCTTGACGAGCAGGTCGCCGGCATGGACAGCCCCGACAGGCTCGTCGGCCAGATGGATGCGCCTTTCAGGACCGTAGAGGACTGGGTCAAGGCCAATGGCATCAAGCCGGAAAACATCACGCTCGGCGAGTTCGGCATGATCCGCCAGGAATACGGCAACCCTTATGTGATGCCGGCAGAATACCGCGCCGCCTATGTCAGGGACATGATCGCGCGCGCCGAGGCGCATGGCTTTTCCTGGTCGGTATGGGGCTATGGCGGCGCCTTCGGCATCGTCGACGCCTTCGACGGCGCCAAAGCCGAGCCCAATGTGATGGACGCGATCAGGTCACTTCACTGAGCAATTCCAGGAAAAGTGCGCGGCGGCTTCCGCCCGGAATCGCGTAAAAAATACCTGCAACTACCCGAGATCGATCTGCAGGATCTCCGGCGGCATGCCGAAACGCACCGGCGCGATGCTGAAGCCAAGCCCACCGGACACGATCAGGTTGCGGTCGTTCTCGACGACATGGCCATAGGCGTAGCGGTTGCCGAAATCGGATGGCACCACCGGCGAATAGTCGAACAGCCGCACCTGCCCGCCATGGGTGTGGCCGGACAGGGTCAGCGACACCCGCCACGGCACTTTCGGGAAGATGTCCGGCTCATGCGCGAGCAGGATGACGGGCGCGCTGTCGCTGACCTTGGCGAGCGTGCCGCCGAGATCGTCCAAGCCCTTGAAGCCGTGGCGGCCCAGGGCTTTGCTTGGCCGAATCGCCAGCTGGTCCGCAAGTCCGGCGATCCAGAAGCCATGCCCGTCCTTCTCCAGCCGCACGACGTCGTTTTCCAGCACCGGGATGCCGACGCTTTCCAGTGCCTTGCGCGCGGCCGTCGGCCCGGCTTCGGCCCACTGCGCCGTATGGTCGTGCCACCAGTCGTGATTGCCGAGGATCGAGAGCACGCCGAGCGGCGCCTTCAGCCCTGAAAGAGCGGACGCCCAATCCGGTGCGGGGACATCGGCAGTCACCAGGCGCATTCCGTCGACATAGTCGCCAAGGAGCACGATCAGGTCCGGCTGCAAGGCATTTGTCGTTTCGACGAGCGAGGCGATCCGCTCCGGCGTCATCCAGGGATGGCAGGCGTGGATGTCGGCCAACGCCACGACGCGGAGCTTGAGCCCGGGCGACCAGTGCGGCGGCGTCAGGGCGTAGCGCTTCACATGCGTCAAAAGCATCGGCTCGATACCGATCGCATAGGCGCTGAGCGACACCATCGACAGGAACGAGCCGCCGATGAGGCGGAGGAAGCCACGTCTGGTGATCATCAGTTGCCCCAAGCCCTTGGGATTCATTACGCGAGCTTTGCCTTAAAGGCGGCAATTGTGCCTTCACCTTGGCGCACGCAAGCAATTTTCGCGCAGACGCGCTGTTCCACGCGCATCCGGCGAACAAATGTCCGTTACTCTTCCTGGAACAGGCTGATCTGCTGCTGCGCGAGGTCCTTTGGCGGGTCGAGGCCGAGATGCCGCCAGGCATTGGCGGTCAGCACGCGGCCGCGCGGCGTGCGCTGGATGAAGCCCTGCTGGATGAGATAGGGCTCGATAATGTCCTCGATGGCGTCGCGCGGCTCGGAGAGGCCAGCCGCGATCGTCTCGATGCCGACCGGGCCGCCGCCGAAGTTGCGCGCGATCATCGACAGGTATCGGCGGTCGAGCGCGTCGAGCCCGAGCCCGTCGACCTCCAGCCTGGTCAGCGCCTCGTCGGCGATACGTTTGTCGACATGGCCGTTTCCGGCGACGGAGGCGAAATCGCGTACCCGGCGCAAGAGGCGTCCGGCGATGCGCGGCGTGCCGCGGGCGCGGCGCGCGATCTCCAGCGCGCCGTCGTCGCCGAGCGGCATCGAGAGGATGCGCGCGCCGCGGCGCACGATCTGCTCCAGTTCCTCGACCGTGTAGAAATTGAGCCTGACCGGAATGCCGAAGCGGTCGCGCAGCGGATTGGTCAAAAGCCCGAGCCGGGTTGTCGCGGCAACTAGCGTGAAGCGGGCGAGGTCGATCTTGACCGAGCGCGCCGCGGGCCCCTCGCCGATGATCAGGTCGAGCTGGAAATCCTCCATCGCCGGATAGAGGATTTCCTCCACCGCCGGGTTGAGCCGGTGGATCTCGTCGATGAAGAGCACATCGCGCTCCTCGAGATTGGTGAGCAGCGCTGCGAGATCGCCTGCCTTGGCGATGACCGGACCCGAGGTCGAGCGGAAATTGACGCCGAGCTCGCGCGCCATGATCTGCGCCAGCGTCGTCTTGCCGAGTCCCGGCGGACCGACGAACAGAACATGGTCGAGCGCCTCGCCACGGCTCTTGGCGGCATCGACGAAGACCTTGAGGTTGGCACGCGCCGCCGCCTGGCCGACGAACTCGTCGAGCGATTGCGGCCGCAAGGTCTGGTCGGCGTCCTCGCCGCGCTTGTCGGGAGCAATGAGGCGGGGCGAAAGGCTCATGCGGCTTTCCTTGCATACCGCAAGGACCGGGACAAGCGCCGCTTCACCGCGCCAATTCCTTCAGTCCGAAGCGGATCAGCTTCGAGGCGTCGGCGCCCTCGCCGGCTGACTTCAGCGCAGCCGCCACCGCATTGGCGGCGATGTCGCGCGAATAGCCGAGATTGACCAGCGCCGAGACCGCGTCGGTGATGGGTGCCGGCGCGACACCTTCGCCAAGCTCCTGCTTGAGGGCGATCGTGCCGTTGGCGGCGCCCGCATAGGCCGGCGCCTTGGTCTTCAGCTCTGTCACGATGCGCTCGGCCACCTTCTTTCCGACGCCGGGCGCGCGGGAAACCATGGCGATGTCGCGCAGCGCAATCGCATTGGCAAGATCTGCCGGCGCCAGCGTCGACAGCACCGCCAGCGCCACCTTGGCGCCGACGCCCTGCACATTGTTCATCAGGAGGCGGAACCATTCGCGCTCGAGCGCGGTCTGGAAGCCGTAGAGCCGGATCATGTCCTCGCGCACATAGGTCTCGATGAACAGCACCACCGCCTCGCCGGGCCCCGGCAGCGATGCCAATGTACGCGCCGAGCAGTAGGCGACATAGCCGACGCCGTGCACGTCGACGAGGCAGGAGTCTTCGTCGATCTCGTCCAGCGTGCCTTTCAGCTTGCCGATCATGTCCGGGGGGCTTTCTTAGGGGTGGGTGTCAGGCGCGATAAGTTCGACATCCGGAAAGTATTTTCTGAAACCCGCCGGATCGCGCGTAAGGATGGGATAGCCTCGGATGACGGCATGCGCTCCGATCAAAAAGTCGGGCATGACCTTCTCCCGCGGTCCCCCTTGCCGGCGATAGACCAAGAATGCTCTCGACGCGGCGAAGGCCGCTTCGAACGGCAACCCTTCGCGTCGGTACTCATCCTCGGGCAACACATCGTCGACCTCTTCGATCGTCTCGTAGCGCATCGAAAACTCTGCATAGATGATCTGATTGATGATCAGGCTGCCTTGCTTGCGCGCAGTCTCTATTTTTGGCCGCGACCATTTCAGCCAGACAGGATCGCGAACGGCGACATCGATAAGCACATTGGTATCGACAAGCGTCGCCAAGATCAGCGATCCCGCGTCATGGTCATGACGTCGTCGGCATTCATCGTCTGATCGCCGCTGCCCTCCAGCCGATCAAGCGCGGCGAGAAACTGGGCGAGCCGTTCGCGATCTGCATGCCGTCCCTTGTCGTGTCGGGGCGTAATCGTGATCTTTCCGCCTTCTATGCCGAAGATCACTTCACTGTTGGCAACAATGCCGAATGTCTCGCGCAGATCGCGCGGAATGGTCACCTGGCCCTTGCTGGTCACACGCATGGAACAATCCTCTCTTACAAGTAAGAAATATTCCAACAATCGGAACAAGTCAAGAACATCGCTATCCGGCAATCGCCATCCGATAGGCGGCGCTCTGGCGATGATGCGCGTGGCAGATGGCGATGGCCAGCGCGTCGGCCGCGTCATCGGTCTCGAACACCGCCTTCGGCATCAGCACCTTCACCATCATGTGGATCTGCTTCTTCTCGCCGTGGCCGACGCCGATCACCGCTTTCTTGACCGCGTTGGGGGCATATTCGGCGACCACCAGCCCGGCGCGCGCCGGCACCAGCATGGCGATGCCGCGGGCCTGGCCGAGCTTGAGCGTCGCTGTGGCATCCTTGTTGACGAAGGTCTGCTCGACCGCCGCCTCATGCGGCATGGCCTGGTGCAGCACCTCGGCCAACCCGTCATGCAACTGGCAGAGCCTTGCCGCGAGCGGCGCCTTGTCGTCGGAGCGCACGGTACCGGATGCGACGAAGCGCAAGGAATTGCCGAGGCTGTCGACGATGCCCCAGCCGGTGCGCCTCAGTCCCGGATCGATGCCGATGATGCGAATCGTTTCCCCCATGCGCCAAGTCTAACCTCGGCGCAGAGCGATGCCAGCGAAATGTGAACAAACCGGAAACGGCCTGGGGCGGCCTACGCGCCCTCAAAATTCAAGCTGCCTGTCAGCCGCGGGCGAAGGCCGTGTTAAGCAAGCTGATCTGGTCGGAGACAGGGTTGGCGCGGCGGGCGGCGGCCGGCGGTTCGTTGATCGCGCCGCCGTAAATCTCTTCGTCCATGCGCTTTACCAGCGCCTGCAGACGCAGCGACCGGCTCACCAGGTCCAGGAATTCCTTCGGCAGCTCGTTCCAGCCCAGCGCCTCGTCATGCGCCGAAGCGGTGTCGAGCCGCACCTTGGACTTCTCAGAAGCGACCTGGTCACGGGTCATCTCGCCGGAATTCGCCGCCCGCTGCAGCAGCAGCCAGGACGCGACCTGCATCAGCCGGGTGGTCAGCCGCATCGATTCGGCCGCATAGAGCGTCGCCGCGGTGCGCGACAGCTTCTTGGCTTCGAGCCTGCCCTTGCCGTCGAGATATTCGGCAGCCTGTTCGACCAGGCCCATGCCTTCCTGGTAGAGCGGCTTGAAGGATTGGGAGAAAACCCGGCGTTCCGCGAGCTTTATGGTTTTCGCGCTGCCTTTCGAAGGCTCGGTCATCGATACGCCCCTGCACTGCCGCAAGCCGATTCGGCATCCTTGCCGATACGTCCTGCACCCTTAAACGACTGAGGCTTGAAAATGCGCTTCGATGCCCATGAAGGCAAGCGCATGTTTAACAAACGGTTAACGCCACGCGGCGCTCGCGCGGCGCCGGCGGACAAAAAAAGAGCCGCGGATAAGGCGGCTCTCAGGAGTTTAACAGGGAGGCGTCAAACAAAGTGGCTCCAACCACTCGGTAAGAATCCAGACAAACTGGATGGCCGTAGTAAACGCCTGTAAAGCTTAATGAAGCCTTAACGCCGGACGAAATTTTCAACCGAACGGACTTCCCTGTGCCGAAACGGGACGGCCACCTCCCCCGCTGGTGACTAGGTCTCCGACACTTATTGCGGCGCCGAAACACAGGCGCCGCCGCCGCGACATCGTTCCGAAACACACCCCGAGCAAAACGCCCGCTCCTCGCAACGGCTGGCACAACCGACGCCGCCACAATCAAGAAAGACACCCAGGAGCACACCATGGACTGGTACACGATCGTCAAATTCCTCCACGTCGTCTCGGCCATCCTGTGGGTCGGCGGCGGCTTCGTCCTCTTTCTGCTCGGCGTGCTTGCCGATCGCGCCGGCAACATCGAGGACAAGCTGCAGGCGATGCGCGCCAGCGGTGAACTGGGCGGAAGGTTCTTCGCGCCGATGTCGATGCTCACGCTGATCTTCGGCCTCGTCATGTGCGGCTTCTGGGTCGGCTTCTCCGAGCTATGGGTCATCATCGGTCTCGCCGGCTACGCCACCACCTTTTCGATCGGCATGCTCGTCTTCAAGCCGACTGGCGAGCGCATCGGCGCCATGATCGCCAAGGACGGCGTTACGCCCGCTGTTCTTGCTATCGGCCAGCGCATGATGCGCTGGGCGCGCCTCGACTATGCGGTGATGCTGGCGATCATCGCCGACATGGTGCTGAAGCCCACCCTGAACGACATCGCCGTCCTCGCCGGCATGGCGCTGGTGATCGCGGCCGGTGCAGCACTCGCCTTCGGTGGCAGCCGCCAGATGGTGCCGAGCGCTGCCTGATGACACCCTGGGGCGGCTGCCGAGCCGCCCCATCTGTTACATGAGTCCGGTATTACATCAGCCCGGCGACACCGTCCCAAAGCAGCTTGACGGCCACCACCGCCACCGTGGCATAGGTGAACGGATAAAAGACTTCCGGCCGCATGCGGCGCACCAGCCAGGCGCCGGCGATGGTGGAGAGCGGCGCCAGCGGCATCAGCGCAAAGGAGGCGATGAGGTTGGTGCTGTCGAACTGGCCGAGCGCGAAATAGGGAATGAGCTTCAGCGCGTTGGTGGCGGCGAAGAAGATCGCCGCGGTCCCCGACAGCACCTTCGGATCGAGCCGGATCGGCAGCGCGTAGACCTGGAAGGGCGGGCCGCCGACATGGGCGACGAAGCTGGTGAAGCCGGCGACCGTGCCCCAGAAGGCCGCCGCGATGCGGTTCGGTTCCGCCGCATGGTCGGCGCCGTGGCGGAACTGGAGATAGATCCAGCGCAGGACGAAAACCAGCGCGACCGCGCCGACGATCAGCCGCACCATTTCCTCCGTCACCAGGGCCGCCGTAAGCCAGCCAAAGCCGATGCCGATGACGGCGCCCGGCATCATGTCGACCAGCATCCTGCGGTCATAGACGCCCCACCACGTCCACACCGAGACGACGTCCATCAGGCAAAGGATCGGCAGCAGGATGGCCGCCGCCTGCACCGGCGGCATGGCCAGCGCCATCAGCGGCACGCCGACGAAGCCCACGGCGCCGCCGAAGCCGCCCTTCGACAGGCCGACGAGGATGACCGCCGGAATGGCGGCGGCATAGAACCAGGGATCGCTGAGCAGGCCTGACATGGGGAAACGGGGGATGGCGGCTGGAGGATGGAGGGAGACCCGCAATAGACCACAAAGCGGAAGACCGCGATAGCCGAAGCGTTCCGTCATCTGGCCGGCGCGACCAACTGTCCGTAACTCGACCTTCCCGGTTTGCGGCAAGCGGCGGGCCATGCATAAGGTCGCCGGCCAACCACGAGGTTTTGACGATGAGCGAAGTCCTGATCCGTCGCGCGGAAAAAGCCGATCTCCCGGCGATCGTCGCGATGCTCGCCGATGACGCGCTTGGCCGCGCTCGCGAGAATGCAAGCATACCTTTGGCGCAATCCTATCAGGACGCCTTCGCCGCGATCGACGGCAACCAGAACCAGTTCCTGGCGGTGATGACGGATGGCGCCGAGGTCATCGGCACCTTGCAGATCAGCTTTCTTCCGGGGCTGTCGTTGCAGGGCGCCTGGCGCGGCCAGATCGAGGCGGTGCGCGTCGCGGCGAACCGGCGCGGCGAAAGGCTCGGACAGCGCCTGCTGGAATGGGCGATCGGGAAATGCCGCGAGCACGGCTGCAGGATCGTGCAGCTGACGACCAACAAGAGCCGGCTCGACGCGCACCGCTTCTATGAGCGACTCGGCTTCAAGGCGAGCCACATCGGCTACAAGCTGGAACTCTAGATGTGAACGTTTCAGCGTTTCACGGAAACGCCGAACCTCTCTATCTCTTTGTTTTCACGCAATTCCGGACGGAAAACCATTCCACACTTTTCCTGGAATTGCTCTAGCGGTCGGTATCGTTGGCTGTCGGCAATCGCGGCCGCAGCCCTACATCTTGTCCGGTCCCGGGTCGCCACCGGCGACGGTGATTGCGAGCCGGCTCAGATAGTGCGTCCAACCCTTCTCATGGCTGTCGCAAATCTCTCGGTCGGCAAGGCCGCTATGGGTGAGCTTGACCCGCGTTCCGCCGGCCTCTTCGATCAGATCGATTTCAACAAGGCTCGAACCGGGCGGTGTCCGGTCGTTGCCTTCCCAGCCGAAGCTGTAGGCAAGGCGGTGGACGGGTACGACCTCGGTGAATTGGCCGCGTGCCGTGGCTCTTCCTGCCAAATTCAACAAGTAAAGACCACCGGGGTTGGGCTCTGCCGTCGCCTCCGTTCCCATCCAGCGCACGATCTTGTCGGGATCGGTCAGGAAGGCGAAGACGGTCGCCGGCGGGGCTGCGATCTGCACCTCACGACGAACGATCAAGGGTTCAGCCATCGAAATCTCCCGAGTGTGCGTGCGGCAACATGGCTCGCCCGACGGGCGGCGCCGGACCAGCGCTTTTCGATTCGAAGCTAAATCGCCCTTCCGTTCAACAAAAATCTCCTTGGGTTCATTCGCGCTGGTGACAGCAACGGAACGCCGAAGCATGATCGTGCGATGCGGCTTTCTTCAACTCTCGCCTGGCTGGTCGACAGCGCCGGCGGCGCCGTCCAACCGGATGATTTTCTGGCTACGCTCGGCGCGCGGCTGGTTGACGACGGGCTGCCGCTCGCCGGTGGAGCCCTGACGCTCGCCGCGCCGCATCCGATCATAACGCGCCGCGCCTGGCTGTGGCGGGCCGAGACAGGCGTCGTCATGGAGGCGCTGGGTTTTGGCGCCGGCACGATGCCTGGAGCCGAGGAGGACGATCTCGGACGCGAATGGCTGGCGGGACTGGGAACCGGTGTTGTTTACGATTACACGGTTGAGCCCGAGCGTGCGGATGCGCAATCCGCGAATCCAAAACTGAATTGGGTTGCGGCCCGTCCTCTCGCGGAGCACGAAACGGACACACTGGACCAGGTGGCGCGCTTCGCCGCCGCGCCGCTTGCCGCTCTCGCCGCTAGGTCGGCGCTGTCGGCCCTGCTTCAGGCCTATCTCGGGCAGCGAAGCGCGGCGCAGGTGTTGGCCGGCCGTTCCCGGCGCGAGATTGGTGAGACGATCCGCGCCGTCCTGCTCTACAGCGATTTGCGCGACTTTACCGCCCTGTCGGAGGAGACGGACGCCGGACAGGTCGTGGCGGCGCTCAACGCCAGCTTCGACCGTATCGCCGGCGCCGTTCACGCTTTTGGCGGCGAGGTGCTGAAATTCATCGGTGACGGGGTGCTGGCGATCTTTCCTGTCGGTGAGCGCTCGGCTTCAGAGGCTTGCGAAGCAGCGTTGCGCGCGATCGGAGCGGCGCGGGTGGGAATGGCGCAGCTCAATCAGGTCCGCACCAGACAGGGCATGCCCGAGCTGCAGTTCGGCATGGCGCTGCATCTGGGCGACATGGTGTGGGGCAATGTCGGCACGGCCGACCGGCTGGATTTCACCGCGATCGGCCCGGCCGTGAATCTCGTCAGCAGGCTCGAAGGCCTGTGTCGGCCGCTTGGACGGAGTGTGCTGATCTCGGGGGCTGTCGCGGCGGAAATATCAACGCCCTTGGTCGCGCTGGGCGAACATCAGTTGCGCGGAATCGCCAGATCGTGCGCCGTCTTCGGCCTACCGGACGGGTGAGCGGTTCACCGTTTCACGGAAACGCCGAACTGCTCTATCTTTTTGTTTTTGCGCAATTCCGGACGGAAAACCGCTCGACGCTTTTCCTGGAATAACTCTAGATGCCCAGCGGCGGTGGGCGGCGGCGGATCGGCTGCGCCTTGATGATCGCCGTGCTCGTCTCCGCCGTGTCGGCGATCCGGTCGAGCAGCCGGTCCAGCTCGCCGATCGAGCGCACGAACAGACGGGCGACGAAGCAGTCGTCACCCGTCACCTTGTCGCATTCGCCGAATTCGGGCGTCTCCTCGATCAGCTTCTGCACGATGTGCAGCTTGCCGGGCAAGGGCCGGATGCGCACGATTGCCTGCAGCGGATAGCCGAGCGCTTCCGGGTCGATCTCGACGGTAAAGGCGCGGATGACGCCGCGCTCCTCCAGCCGCCGAAGCCGCTCCGAGACGCTTGGCGAAGACAGCCCGACCTCTCGGGCCAGATCTTTCAGCGAGGTCCTGGAATCCCTGACCAGGATTTCGAGAAGCCGTTTGTCGAGGTCGCCCAGCACGTTTCACTTTCCTTCACAAATGATCGCTTTTGCCTCAACAAATTAGGCAGAACTTCTATATCTCCTTTTCTATCTCATAGAAAGCCGCCCCAGAGGTTGAGATGATGAACTCGCAATGGCTTTGGAGAGTTCTCATGGACAATACACTGCGCGGCACGATCGAAATGACCGCGGCAATGGCGATCCTCGGCACGATCGGCTGGTTCGTCGTGCTTTCTGGCCAACCTGCCATCGATGTGGTGTTCTGGCGCTGCGCCTTTGGCGCCGTGACGTTGCTCGTCATCTGCGCCGCCATGGGACTGCTGCGCAGCAGACTGTCGCCGCGCGTCATGGCGATCGCCGCTCTCGGCGGCGCCGCCATCGTCATCAACTGGCTGCTGCTGTTCAGCGCCTTTCCCCGCGCCTCGATCTCCATTGCCACCGCCGTCTACAATACGCAGCCCTTCATGCTGGTCGGCTTCGGCGCGCTTTTCTTTTCCGAGCGGCTGACATTGGCCAAGTTTGCCTGGCTCGCCACCGCCTTCGCCGGCATGCTGTTGATCGTCGAGGCCTCGCCCGACGCCGGCGCTGCCGGCACCGATTATTCCACCGGCATCGCGATGGCGCTGGGCGCGGCCTTCTTCTGGGCCGTCGCCGCAGTCGTCACCAAGAAGCTTAAGGGCACCCCGCCGCATCTGATCGCCCTGATCCAGGTCTGCGTCGGCGTCGTCATGCTGGTGCCCTTCGCCAATCTTTCCCATCTTCCCGCCGACAGCTGGAGCTGGGTCATGCTGGCCACGCTCGGCATCGTCCATACCGGTCTGATGTACATATTGATGTACGGCGCCATCCAGAAGCTGCCGACATACCTGCAAGGCTCGCTGTCCTTCATCTATCCGGTGGTCGCGATCCTGGTCGATGTCGGCGCTTTCGGCCATCGGCTGCATCCCGCCCAGGTCATCGGCGCCGCCGCCATCCTGGTCGCCGCCGCCGGCATGAACCTTGGTTGGACGCTCTGGAGGCCCAAGGCCCCGGCCCCGCAAGCCGTCAAATAGAGCCATTCCAGGAAAAGTGTGAAACGGTTAGGCTCGGCGATTTCGCCGTAGCCCTCCGTCCGAAATTGCTTCAAAACAAAGAGATAGAGCGGTTCGGCGTTTCCGTGAAACGATGAACCGCTCCAGACCAAGGGCCCCCGGCGGCGGGCCGGTGCCCAACGATCCCGCTTCGCCCGCCTGTTCAAACCGGGCGCTTTGCTCTATGCCGCAATGCAACCATCTTCGCCCGGCATAGGCGAAAACCGGGATCGAAGACCAATGAATGAAGCAACGCCGCCCAACCGCTGCCGTATCGTTCTGATCGCGCCGCCGCTCGCGACGGCCGAGCACATCTGCGCGGCGTTCGACGGCGGCGACATCGCCTCGCTGATCCTGCCTGACAACGGCATCGACGATGCCGCCTTCCAGGCTTTCGCCGAGGAGATCGTGCCGGTCGCTCAAGCCGCCGGCATCGCCGTCATCATCGCCGGCGACAGCCGCATCGCCGGCCGCGTCCACGCCGACGGCATCCATGTCGAGGCAAGCCGGCAGGAACTGGCCGAGACGATCGAGCGCTTGTCCGACAAGATGATGGTCGGCACCGGCGGCGCCAGGACCCGCGACGACGCGCTGGACCTCGGCGAGGAGCGGCCCGACTATATGTTCTTCGGCCGCTTCGGCTACGACAACAAGCCGGAGCCGCATCCGCGCAACCTCTCGCTCGGCGAATGGTGGGCGCAGATGATCCAGATCCCCTGCATCGTGATGGCCGGGTCCGAGCTCGCCTCGGTGGAGGCGGTGGCGGCCACCGGAGCCGAATTCGTGGCGCTCTCCAGCGCCGTCTTCGCCGACGGGCTCGATCCGCGCGCGGCGGTCGCCGCCGCCAACGCGCTGCTCGACGAAACCGCGCCGCACTTCGAGGACTGACGTGCGCTGGTCCCGCCTTCCGTTCGCGGCGTTGGCCGCTGCCCTGACCGTCCAGGCGGCCGCGGCTGCAGGCGCCCAGACCGTGCCTGTGCCGCAGCCCAGACCGGACACCAGTACACCGCAGACGAGCGCTCCCGATACAAGCGCTCCCGACACAAGCGCCCCAAGTGCTGGCGCCCCAAGCACTGGCGCCCCGAATGCAGGCGCGGCCGCTGCCGACAAGCCGATCGAAACACCGTTGCCGCAGCCGGCGACGCTTCAACCGCCATCGGCCGATACCGTCAATCCCGATCGCTTCGGCGCCAAGCCGCCGGACGCCGCCTACGGCGCCTTCCAGCGCGGGCTCTACAGGACCGCCTACAACCTTGCCATGGTCCGGGCCAAGAACGGCGACCCCGCCGCCCAGACGCTGGTCGCCGAGATCCTGTCGCGCGGGCTGGGCGTGCCGCTCAACGCGGCCGAGGCCGCGAAATGGTATGGGCTCGCCGCCGAGCAGGGCGTGCCGGAGGCGCAGTTCCAGTATGCGCTGATGCTGCTCGACGGCCGTTATGCGAAGAAGGACGACAAGGAAGCCTATGCGCTGATGCAGGCCGCCGCCGAGGCGGGCAACCGCCTTGCCCAGTTCAACTTCGCGCAATTGCTCGTCCAGCAGGATCCGGGCGATGCCGGCATCGCCAAGGCCGCCGTGTATTATGAGCGCGCCGCAGCGACCGGCCTTGCCGACGCCGAATACGCGATGGCGCAAATCTTCGCCAATGGCGCCGGCGGCAAGCCGCGCGACGACGCCAAGGCACGCCTCCTGCTGGCGCAGGCCGCCCGACAGAACTACGACACAGCGCAACTCGATCTCGCAGCCTGGATGATCGAGGGGCGCGGCGGCGAACGCGACCTGAAATCCGGCTTTGCCTGGATGAGGCGCGCGGCCGAAGGCGGCAATGTCGCCGCTCAGAACCGCCTCGCCAAGCTCTATATGGGCGGCATCGGCACCGACCCGGACCTGATCCTGGCCGGAGCCTGGTACATCGTTGCCCGCCGCGCCGGGCTGATCGACCCGCAGATGGACGACTTCCTGCAAGGCCTCGACGACGACCAGACCAAGCAGGCGCTGCAGAAGGCGAACCGGCTGCCCTGAAAAGACGCTTCATTGCAACGGTCGGCTCCATGAGCGTCCGCGACGCCCTCCCTTGCCACTCAATGCGATTTGTGGTCTTGGAGACGCCAAAGCGTGCTCCGCGCGAAAAAATCTCATTCCGGATCAGTTGAAAATGGCCAAGATCAGTGGCAGCGAAATCCGTCCCGGCTATGTCATCGAGCACGATGGCGGCCTGTGGGTGGCGGTCAAGACCAACACCGTGAAGCCCGGCAAGGGCGGCGCCTACAACCAGGTCGAGCTGAAGAACCTGATCAACGGCACCAAGCTCAACGAGCGCTTCCGCTCGGCCGAGACCGTCGAGCAGATCCGGCTGGAGATGAAGGATTTCTCCTTCCTCTACGAACAGGGCGACGCGCTGGTGTTCATGGACACCGAAAGCTACGAGCAGCTCGAGCTGAATAAGGATTTCGTCGGTGAACGCGCCGCTTTCCTGCAGGACGGCATGATGGTGACGGTCCAGCTCTATGAGGAGAGACCGATCGGCATCTCGCTGCCGGACCAGGTGACGCTGACCATCACAGAGGCCGACCCGGTGGTGAAGGGCCAGACGGCGGCCTCCTCCTACAAGCCTGCGGTGCTGGAAAACGGCGTTCGTGTTCTCGTGCCGCCCTTTATCTCCGCCGGTGAGCGCATCATCGTAGATACCAACGAAATCACTTACGTGCGCCGCGCAGAGTAAAACGGCCGATATAGGAAGATAAAAAATGGCGCGTTCCGCTCTCCTCAATGTCATGGTCCAGGCCGCGATGAAGGCCGGCCGGTCCCTGTCGCGCGATTTCGGCGAGGTGCAGAACCTGCAGGTCTCGATGAAGGGACCGGGCGACTATGTCAGCCAGGCCGACCGCAAGGCGGAAGAGATCGTCTTTGCCGAATTGTCCAAGGCAAGGCCGGGCTATGCCTTCCTGATGGAAGAGCGCGGCGCCGTCGAAGGCGAGGACGACCAGCATCGCTGGATCGTCGACCCGCTCGACGGCACCACCAACTTCCTCCACGGCATCCCGCTTTTCTCGGTGTCGATCGCGCTGGAGCGCCAGGGCCAGATCGTCGCCGGCGTCATCTACAATCCCGCCATGGACGAGCTCTATACCGCCGAGCGCGGCGGCGGCGCCTTCATGAACGATCGCCGGCTGCGGGTTGCCGGGCGCGCCAAGCTTACTGATGCCGTGATCGGCTGCGGCGTGCCGCATCTCGGGCGCGGCCAGCACGGCAATTTCCTGATCGAACTGCGCAACGTCATGGCTGAGGTCTCCGGCGTCCGCCGTCTCGGTTCCGCCTCGCTCGACCTCGCTTATGTCGCGGCCGGCCGCATGGACGGGTTTTGGGAAACCGGGCTTTCGGCCTGGGACATCGCCGCCGGTACTCTGCTCATCCGCGAGGCGGGCGGCTTCGTTTCGGACATGGATGGCGGACAGGACATGCTCGAGCGCGGCTCCGTCGTCGCCGGCAACGAAGTCATCCAGCGCGCGCTCTTGAAGACGGTGAAGAAGCCGCTGGCATCGCGCTGACTGGTTGGTATCGCTGACAACGCGCTGAAGCGCCAACGCATGATCCCCGAACCGAAGGTTCGGAAAGGATCATGCGCAAATCAAAGTGCTACTGCGTCCTTTGCGCGTCGAAAGGACGCGCGGCGCTGTAGTCGCAAAACCGCAATCGAAGCTTGAAATACTGATCCGCGATCGCCCAGATTAGGGGCGTAGGATCACTCATGAACGACGCGCGGCTACAGACCCAGATCGAAATCCCCTTCGTGGGCCGCTGGCATTACTCGCGCGCCGAGATGATCGCCGACGGCATTGTCCATGCCGTGGGCATCGTGCTGGCGATCGCCGCCGGCTCAGCCTTCCTGGCTTTGGCCGCCTTCCATTCCGGTCCCGGCGAATATGTCGCCGCCGTCTTCTACGTGGTGTCCCTGCTCACCGTGCTGTCGGTGTCGCTGGCCTATAATCTGTGGCCGATATCGTGGCCGGCGAAATGGATATTGCGCCGCTTCGACCATGCCGCGATCTATCTCCTGATCGCCGCCACCTACACGCCATTCCTCGCCCAACTCAAAGCCTCGGCGCTGGCCCTGCCGATGATCATTGTCGTGTGGGCCGCGGCGGCAATGGGCATCGCGATCAAGATGTTCCTGCCCGGCCGCTACGACCGGCTGGCGATCGTCTTCTATCTCGCCATCGGCTGGAGCGGCGTCGTGCTCGCCGGGCCTCTGGTAGAGACGCTGCCGCCAGCCTCCGTCGTGCTGCTGGTCGCCGGCGGCATCGTCTATTCCTTGGGCGTCATCTTCTTCGCCTGGAAAGGCCTGCGCTTCCACAATGCCGTCTGGCACGGCTTCGTCGTTACCGGCGCCGGGCTGCACCTGGCCGCCATGGTCGACTGCCTGGTCATCAGCAGGTTCTGAGACCAAGAGCAATTCCAGGAAAAGTGTGAAGCGGTTTTCCGTCCGGAATTGCGCCAAAACAAGGAGGCGGCGGCGATATTGCCAAGCGCCATTCATTTTGGTCACAATTCCGTTTAGAGTCGCGGCAATTCTGCGGCGGGTGGCATCGGAAACGGGGCACGGATGGCTTTTCTCAGATCCTTCGGCAGGCGCTCGGATGTCCTGGTCTACGATCCGCACAAACTATCGAGCCCGCAGGTCTTCCTGCTCACCATGGTGATCTTCCTGGTCATCGTCGCCTTCATCGCCGCCATCCTCACCCGCCAGATCTCGAGAGCCTTCTCCGCCAATCCCGGCCTCAACGGGCTGATCATCGGCGTGCTCGCCGTCGGCATCCTGCTCGCCTTCGTCCAGGTTGGGCGGCTGTTCCGGGAAGTGCGCTGGGTCAATTCCTTCCGTGCCGGCTCCGAGACCACCGAGCCGGTGCTTTTGGCGCCGATGAAGGCGATGATCGGCCGCTCGTCGGCGGTCGCCTTCTCGACCAGTTCGATGCGCACAATGCTCGATTCCATCGCCACCCGCCTCGACGAAAGCCGCGACACCTCGCGCTATCTCGTCGGGCTCTTGGTGTTCCTCGGCCTGCTCGGCACCTTCTGGGGCCTGCTCGGCACCATCGCCTCGATCCGCGAGACCATCGAAGCGCTGGACCCCGGCAGCGGCGATGCGGCGGCCGTGCTCGATGCGCTGAAGCAAGGCCTGTCGGCGCCGCTCGCCGGCATGGGCACGGCCTTCTCGTCCTCGCTGTTCGGCCTCTCCGGT
Organism: Mesorhizobium dulcispinae; assembly: GCF_033977345.1. Lineage (NCBI taxonomy): Bacteria > Pseudomonadati > Pseudomonadota > Alphaproteobacteria > Hyphomicrobiales > Phyllobacteriaceae > Mesorhizobium > Mesorhizobium dulcispinae. The sequence goes on along the minus strand of NZ_JAVIIY010000004.1, from coordinate 346,503 downwards.
TCGCTCGTGCTCGGCTTCCTCGACCTGCAGGCCGGCCGCGCCCAGACCCGCTTCTACACCGAGCTCGAGAACTGGCTGTCCTCGGTCACAGATCTCTCGTCCGACATCGTGGTCTCCGACCAGGTCCGCGCCGAGCCGTCGGAGGAAATCCGCCTGCTGTCGGAACGGCTGCGCAGCCTGCAGGAGAATGGCGGCGGCTCCAACCCGCGCGTCGCCACCGCCATGGCCAACCTCGCGGACGGCATCTCCGGGCTGGTCAAGAACATGCGCTCCGAGCAGCAGATCATGCGCGACTGGGTCGAGGCGCAGTCCGACGAGCAGAAGGCCATGCGCAACACGCTGGAGAAGATCGCCGACGCGCTGAAGAAGACTGGAGTGCACTGACGTGGCGCTGGCAAGGCGGCGCGCCGATCGCCGGATCGATTACTGGCCGGGCTTCGTCGACGCGCTGTCGACGCTCCTGCTCGCCATCATGTTCCTGCTGACGGTGTTCGTGCTGGCGCAGTTCCTGCTCAGCCGCGAAATCTCCGGCAAGGACACGGTGCTCAACCGCCTCAACTCGCAGATCAACGAACTGACACAGTTGCTCGCGCTGGAGCGCTCGAACAGCCAGGACAAGGAAGACACGCTCGCCAACCTGCAGGCCTCGCTGTCGGCGGCGGAAGCGGAAAAGAGCCGTCTTCAGCAATTACTGGAGCAAGGCGCCGGCGCCGGCGACGCGGCCAACAAGCGCGCCACGGCCCTTTCCGGCGAGCTAGACAACCAGCGCCAGATCAGCCAGCAGGCGCTGAGCCAGGTCGAGATCCTCAACCAGCAGATCGCGGCACTTCGCAAGCAGATCGCGGCGCTCGAGGATGCGCTCAACGTCTCCGAGCAGCGCGACCGCGAGTCCAACACCAAGATCGCCGATCTCGGTCGCCGCCTGAACGTGGCACTCGCGCAGCGCGTCCAGGAGCTAAACCGCTACCGCTCCGATTTCTTCGGCCGGCTGCGCGAGATCCTCGCCGACCGCGAGAACATCCGCATCGTCGGCGACCGCTTCGTCTTCCAGTCGGAGGTACTGTTTCCCACCGGCTCCGACGTGATCAACGATGCCGGCAAGGTCGAGATGAAGAAGCTCGCCGACGCCATCATCGAGCTGCAGAAGGAAATCCCGCCCGAGATCAGCTGGGTGCTGCGCGTCGACGGCCACACCGACAACAAGCCGCTGTCCGGCACCGGCCGCTATCGCGACAACTGGGAACTCTCGACGGCGCGCGCGACCTCGGTGGTGAAGTTCCTGATCGAGAACGGCGTTCCGGCCAACCGGCTGGTCGCCGCCGGCTTCGGCGAGTTCCAGCCGCTCGATCCGGCCGATACGGACGATGCGCGCAGCAAGAACCGCCGTATCGAGCTGAAGCTCACCGAACGCTGAGCGCTAGCCCGAAATCCGTCTGCGCCGGACGCCGCGCTTGAACGCGGCGTTTTAGGGCGGGGATCGGGCGTGACAAGGTCGCAAAAGATTACCGTTTTTTAATTCCACTTTGCCGGGTGCCGCTCCTAGGTTTTCTCTATAGGGCCGAGGACCGCCGGCGGTGCCTCCCACATCGCGACGCGACGGAACCGGACGGCCCAGGCCGGAAGGCAGGTCGCTCCCGGCGCCGCCTTCCCCAGCAAACAAGGAGACGCAACCATGCGCTCTTTCAAGCTACCCAGGACTTTCAACTTATCCAGGACTGCAGCACTCGCAGCACTTGTCGTCGCCGTTCCGTTTGCCGGCGCCTATGCCGCATCGGCCGGCTTCTATGCCCTCCGTACGGCCGGTCTCATCGACCAGGCGCAAAGCGTGGATCAAGGCATCGCGGCAGCCAGGCAGACGGACAAGATCAAGCCGGACGAAGCACGCAGACTTCATATGCAGGCCGCCCACATCAGCCGGGTCGCGCAAAGGGAAGCTGCCGCGGGGCATGGCACGATACCGGCGCAACGATACCGGCAGTTGGTGGCACAGCTCGATGACGTGAGCCAGAGCCTGCGCAATGCCACGGGCAGCAGCCCGCTCATCGGCGACGGCGCCGACGGCGGTTACTATCCGAACGGCTGAACCTATCCATTGCAACAAGTTTTGCCGCGACGCACTCGTGCGTCTTTGGCGCGCGGGGGGCATCAGCGGACGGCTGGCCTCGACGCGTTTCGACCGCTCGATCCGTCCGCTACGGACGAGGTGCGCGCAAAGAACCACTCGAATTGAGCGGAAGCTCACCGAGCGTTGATCCGGTATCACGCCAACTCACGCGAATTTGTTCGTCGGCTCAACTCTAGGGCGCAGGAACTCGCCGACAAGGCCTGAAAACATTATCTTTTTTTAATTACCCACGGCGATTTGGCGCTCCTAGCTTGCCGCGCAGGGCCGGGGACCGCCGGCGATGCCTCCCATCGCGACGCGACGGAACCGGACGGCCCCGCAAGGTCGGAAGGCGGAGCGGAATGGCCGCTCCCTTCCCCAGCAGGAGGATGCGCCGTCATGCGCGCTTCACCATCTCTCAAGACTGCAACCCTCGCCGCAGTTCTGACCGCCGCTCCGCTCGCCGGCGCCTACGCCGCCGGGCATCACAAGGGTACCCTCGACGCGGCCGATCCGACGGACATGACCGGCCCGCGCGTGACCAGCCTCATCGAGCAGATCCAGGGTGTGGACCAAGGCATCAAGGATGCGCGGGAAGCCAACACCATCTCGGCCGCCGAGGCGCAGCAATTGCATATGCGCGCCGCCCACATCGGCCAGGCCGCGGAAAAGGTCGCCGCCTCGGATCATGGCAGGATCCCCGCCACGCAATATCACGACCTGCTGCGCCGCCTCGATAATGTCGACCAGAAGCTGATGGTCGACACCGGCAGCGGCTTCCTGATGGGCGACGGCGCCGACGGCGGCCACTATCCGAACGGTTGAAGTCTTCGGAGGAAACGGAAGGACCGCCCGACGCCCGAGGGACCTGGCTCCGAGGGCGTCCTTTTTGATCACACGCCGAGCCAAAGCGCGACGATGGCGAACACCGCCGGCACGGCCTGGATGAACAGAATCTTCCGGCCGACGGTCGCCGCGCCGTAAAGGCCGGCGATGGCGACACAGAGCAGGAAGAAGATCTTGAGCTGGAATCCGCCTGCGCCGAGGTAGAGGCCCCAGATCAGACCCGCAGCAAGAAAGCCGTTGTAGAGGCCCTGGTTGGCGGCGAGCACCTTGGATGCGCTCGCGAATTCGGGCGTCAGCTTGAATGCCTTGTGCCCGCGCGGCGTGTCCCAGAGCACCATCTCCAGATAGACGATGTAGCAGTGGATGAGCGCCACCAGCCCGGTCAGGATATTGCCGATCATTGTCCCCTCCGCTCGTTCGCATCAACATTGATCACGCGGCGCTGTTGCAAGGCAAGATGGGCTGACCCGCAACCGGCGGATCGGGGTTGCCAAGCTCGATGCCTTGGTATCTTTTCGCGCCAGCCCATTTGCAGCCGGAAACCATCCATGTCCTTCCAAAAACTCGACCAACTCGGCCACAGGCTCGAAGCGCTGGAGCATGCGCTGGCCATCCTCGGCGCCGATGAGGCGACCCACATGGCGGTCGGCGGCGGCGAGAAGCGCGCCGAGGCGACGTCCGCCCTTGCCGGCATGCTGCACGCCCAGGCGACCGCGCCGGAGATCGGCGACTGGATCGCCGCCGCCGAAGCCGAACCGCTGAACGACGAGCAGCAGGCGGCGGTCAGGGAACTGCGCCGGCAATACACCAACCTCACCTGCCTGCCGGTCGAGTTCGTCGAGCGCCAGACGACTGCGCGCATGCGCTCCGAGCAGCTCTGGCGCGACCTGCGCGTCAGGAACGATTGGGCGGGTTTCCTGCCGGCGCTGGAAGGCGTGGTGGCGCTGGTGCGCGAGGAGGCGACGCTTCGCGCCGACGCGCTCGACCTCGCTCCCTATGACGCGCTGATGGAGCAGTACGATCCCGGCAACCGCGCCGCCGACATCACGCCGGTGTTTGCCGAGCTGAAGGCCTTCCTCAAGGATTTCCTGCCACATGCGCTCGCCGTGCAGGACGCGCGGCTGGCGAAGCATCCGCGGAAGCCGCTCTCCGGCAGCTACGCCGTCGAGAAGCAGCGCGAGCTTGGCCTCGCCATGATGGCGGCGGTCGGCTTCGACCTCACCCACGGCTCGCTGTCGGTGTCGCACCATCCCTTCTGCGGCGGCGTGCCGAGCGATGTGCGCATCACCACCCGCTACAAGACCTCCGACTTCCTGTCGGCGCTGATGGGCGTGCTGCACGAGACCGGCCACGCGCTCTACGAGCAGAACCTGCCGAAAGCCTGGTCGCACTGGCCGCTCGGCAAGGCGCGCGGCATGGCCGTGCACGAGAGCCAGAGCCTGTTCGTCGAAAAGCAGATCGGCCGCAACCCGGCCTTCTGGCGCTGGGCGCTGCCGGTGGTCGAAAAACATCTCGGCGAAGCCTGGTCGCTCGACGACATCCTGCCGCACGTCCACCATGTCGGCCGCGGCCTGATCCGCGTCGATGCGGACGAAGTCACCTATCCGCTGCACGTCATCCTGCGCTACGAGCTCGAGCAGGAACTCGTGTCCGGCCGGCTGGAAGCCGCCGAACTGCCCGAGGCATGGGACGCCAAGATGCGCGACTATCTCGACCTGTCGACCATCGATAACCCGGCCGACGGGCCGATGCAGGACGTGCACTGGCCGGGCGCCGCCTTCGGCTATTTCCCGTCCTACACGCTGGGCGCGATGATGGCGGCGCAGCAATGGGCCGCCCTGACCAGGGAACACCCGTCCGCGGACAAGGACCTCGCCAAAGGCGACTTCAGCGCGATAAACGAGTGGCGACGCGACAAGATCTGGTCGCAGGGCTCGCGCTGGTCGACGCCCGAACTGCTTGAGCGCGCCACCGGCGAGAAGCTCAACGCCGTGTACTTCACCGATCATTTGCGCAGGCGCTACGGCGACGCATAGCGCCTGCCGACGCGCTGGAGCGCTCTACTCCGCCGCGCCTCGGAAGGCGCTGGCTCCCGTCTCGAACTGCAGCTTGGCCAGCCGTGCATAGGTGCCGCCCTTGGCGACCAGGCTCTGATGCGTGCCCTCTTCGACGATGCGACCGCCTTCCATCACGAGGATCCGGTCGGCCTTGAGCACCGTCGCCAGCCGGTGGGCAATCACGATGGTGGTGCGGCCGCGCATCAGGTGTTCCAGTGCCGTCTGCACCAGCGTCTCGCTTTCGGCGTCGAGCGCCGAGGTCGCCTCGTCGAGAAGCAGGATCGGTGCGTCGCGCAGGATGGCGCGGGCGATTGCGATGCGCTGGCGCTGGCCGCCTGACAAAGTCACGCCGCGCTCGCCGACCTGGCTGTCATAGCCCTTTTCGAGCCTGCCGATGAACTCGTCAGCAAGCGCCGCCTTTGCCGCCGCCTCGATCTCGGCGTCGCTGGCGCCCGGCCGGCCGAAGCCGATATTGTCGCGCGCGCTTGCCGCGAAGATGGTGACGTCCTGCGGCACGATGGCGATGCGCTCGCGCACGGCGGCCGGATCGGCCTCGCGCACGTCGACGCCATCGATGACGATGCGCCCGCTTTCCGGATCGTAGAAGCGCAGGATTAGCGAGAAGACGGTGCTTTTTCCCGCGCCGGAAGGCCCGACGATCGCAACAGTCTCGCCCGGCTTTACCTGGAAGGAGAGCTCGTGCACGGCGGCCCGGTCCGGCCGCGCCGGATAGGAGAATGAGACGTCGTCGAAGCTGATGGCGCCCTTGGCCTTGGCTGCCAGCGGCTGCGGATCGACGGGCGACTGGATGGCGGGCTTCTCGGCCAGGATCTCGGTCAACCGTTCGGCGGCGCCCGCGGCCTGCGACAGCTCGCTCCACACTTCCGACAGCGCGCCGAGCGCGCCGGCGGCGAACACCGAATAGAGCAGGAACTGGCCGAGCGTCCCGGCCGACATCGTGCCGGCAAGCACGTCGCGCGAGCCGAACCAGAGCACCGCCACCACCGAGGAAAAGATCATGAAGATGGCGAAGAAGGTAAGGAAGGAGCGGGCAAAGACCGACATGCGCGCCGCCTCGAAGGCGGCCTCCACGGCTGCCGAGAAGCGCCCCGTGACCAGCTTCTCGTTGGTGAAGGCCTGCAGCGTGCGCACCGCGCCGATCTGCTCGCTGGCATAGGCGGTGGCCTCGGCCAGCGTGTCCTGCGCTAGCCGCGACTTGCGCCGCACCGAGCGGCCGAAGGCGACCAGCGGCAGCACGATCAGCGGAATGGCGGCGATGACCAGGCCGGAAAGTTTCGGGCTGGTGAAGACCATCATCGCCACGGCGCCGAGGCCGAGGATGAGATTGCGTAGCGCGACCGAGGCAGTGGCCCCGACGGCGGACTTCACCTGCGTCGTGTCGGCGGCGAGCCGCGACACGATCTCGCCCGACTGCGCGCGATCGAAAAAGGCCGGTGAAAGTGTCGTGACATGGGAAAAGACGTCGCGGCGGATGTCGGCGACGACCCGCTCACCGAGCGTGATGACGAAATAGTAGCGGCTGGCGGACGCCGCCGCGAGCAGTGCCGCCATCAGAACCAGTGCCGCGAAATACTCCGCGATGAAGGTGGAGCCCGCAGCCTGGAAGCCGTGATCGATCATGCGCCGCACGGCCATCGGCAGGGCAAGCGTCGTGGCCGCCGCGACGATCAGCGAGATGATGGCGCCGACCGCCAGTTTGCGATACCGCGTGATGTAGGGAAAAAGGCTTCTGAGCGGCCGGATCGAGCGCCTGCGCTCGTCTCCACTGACACCGATATCCGCCATGAGCGTTTCCTCTGGCCGCTTGCCGGTCATGCGCTTCAATATGCGCTTGCCGCGGCCTTGTGATTCAATTCCGGCTGATGTATAGGCTCGCCGACCGTTTTAGAAGCCGTGGCTTTTCATTAGCTGCGGCTTCGAGTTTTAAAAAGGGGCGCATCGACGCAGGCCTTAGGCCCGTCACCGGCGCCGGCAAGCCAGGAAATAAGACAATGAAGGCCGATATCCATCCCGACTACCACACCATCAAGGTCGTCATGACCGATGGCACCGAATACCTGACCCGCTCGACCTGGGGCAAGGAAGGCGACACGATGAACCTCGACATCGACCCGACCACGCACCCGGCCTGGACCGGCGGCCAGCAGACCCTGCTCGACCGCGGCGGCCGCCTGTCGAAGTTCAAGAAGCGTTTTGAGGGTTTCGGCCTCTAAGCCTTACCAGCATTGTCGCAGATCAAAAACCCGCCTTCGAGGCGGGTTTTTTTGTTGGCCAGTGCTCCCTTCTCCCCGTTCACGGGGAGAAGGTGCCCGAAGGGCGGATGAGGGGCAGCGCCAACTTCGGCAGGTGGCTATCGCCACGCGTCAAGTGTCGGAGAAATCCGGTGACAGTGCAATTTTTCGATGACGCCAATGTCATAGGCCAGCGCCGCCCCTCACCTGCCTGCCGGCATCCTCTCCCCGTATAGTGACGGGGAGAGGGGCGCTCTCGCCGACGGTTTCGCCAATTGTCAACGTAATGCCAAGGCCCGATCTCCCTAGTCAGCCAACAGTTCCCTCAGCGCCATGCGCTTGTAGGCGGTGACCAGCCTGTCGCCCTCCTCCCGATCGACCGAAATCGCCAGCCGCACTGCGGCCTCGCCCATCTGCCAGACGAGAAACGCCGTCGTCTCCAGCGCGATAGGATCGGCACCGGGCCTCAGCCGCTTCAGCACCGCGACGAGGAAATCGGCGTTGGCGCGGCTGTCGGCGAGTTCGAGCTCGCGTAGCGCCTTGTCGGCCTGCGTGCCCGACCAGATGTCGCGCATCACCGGCTCGGCCAGGAACAGCCGGTAGTAGATGTCGACCAGCTCCGAAAACGCCTGCTTCAAACCTTCGGCGTCGCCGACATCCTTCAGCGCCGCCGCAATGCAGGCCTGGCTTTCGGCCGTGTAGCGCTCGGCCAGCGCCCAGACGATCGCCCGCTTGTCCGGGAAGAACTGATAGAGCGAGCCGATCGACACGCCCGCCCGTTCCGCCACTTCGCCCATGCGCATGGCGTCGCTGCCTTGCTCGGCAATCAGCGCCGAGGCGGCGGCAAGCATGCGCTCCACCCGCTCGCGGCTGCGCTGCTGCGTCGGCGCCCGCCGCGGTGAAGCGACGGCCGCCTGCTCGGTCTTCGCCGCGACTTTGTCACCCATGGCTCTCTCCGGGGCGATTCTTCGAAACTGGCTTGACTCGAAAAATACGAGGGTTTATCACGTTTTGCAAACATGAGCATTTCTCATATTTCAAACATACGAGCCATCCTCGCTGCAAATCTGGAGCAACCGACATGATGAAACTCCTTCCCACCCTCACCTTCATTGCCGCGATCGGCTCCGGCGTTGTCGGCGGCGTTTTCTTCGCCTTTTCCAATTTTGTCATGGCGGCGCTTGCCCGGCTGCCCGTCCCAAACGGCATCGAGGCGATGAATTCGATCAACATCACGGTGATCACCCCGACCTTCATGACGGCGCTTTTCGGCACCGGGCTCATCTGCCTGGCCCTGATTGCCGGCGCCATTATGGGCTGGAGCCAGCCGGGTTCGTACTGGCTGCTTACCGGCGCGGTGATCTATCTGATCGGCAACCCGATCGTGACCATGGTCTTCAACGTGCCGCTCAACGATGCGCTCGCCGCCGTCGACCCGGCCAGCAGCAACGGCGCCGCCGTGTGGGCGAACCATCTGAGCCAATGGGTGATGTGGAACCATGTCCGCACCGTCAGCGCCATCGTCGCGATGGCTTGCTTCATCTTCGCAATGCTTTGAACGGCGCCCCTTAAATGCAGAAGACCCCTGCCTCAGGCGGGGTCTGTCTTCTTGTGCGTTTTGCGGTCGGCATGGCCAAGATCGCGATCCGGATCGATGACGTCGCGCACCAGCTGCTTGAGCTTCGCCGCATCCGGAAAGCCGCCGTCGTGCTTGCGGTCCCAGACAAGCACGTCGTTGCAGGAAATGGTGAAGATGCCGCCCGTGCCCGGCACCAGCGTCACCTCGCCCAAATCGGTGCCGAAGGTCGAGAGCAGCTCCTGCGCCATCCAGCCGGCGCGCAACAGCCACTGGCATCGCGTGCAATAGGTGATGCGGATGCTGGGCAGCGGCTTCTCGCTCATGCCGGATCGCGCGGCCGATCAGGCCGCGCTGAGCTTGGCCATCGTCTCGTCGTCGACCTCGAAATTGGCGTAGACGCTCTGCACGTCGTCGTCGTCCTCGAGGGTGGCGACCAGCTTCATCAGCGACTGCGCCCGTTCTTCGTCGACCGGGACATTGTTCTGCGGTCGCCAGATCGGCTTGACCGATTCCGCCTCGCCGAGCGCGGCTTCCAGCGACTTCGACACCTCGCCGAGATTTTCGAAGCTGCAGTAGATGGTGTGGCCTTCCTCGTCGGACTCCACGTCGTCGGCGCCGGCCTCGATCGCGGCTTCCATCACCTTGTCGGCGCTGCCGGCAGCGGCTGGATAGTAGATCTCGCCGATGCGGTCCCACATGAAGGACACCGAGCCCGTTTCGCCGAGCGCTCCGCCGGCCTTGGTGAAGGCGGCGCGCACATTCGACGCCGAGCGGTTGCGGTTGTCGGTCAGCACCTCGACGATCAGCGCCACGCCGCCCGGGCCGTAGCCCTCGTAGCGCACCGCCTCGTAGTTTTCGGCGTCGCCAGCGGATGCCTTGTTGATGGCGCGCTGAATGTTGTCCTTCGGCATCGACACGGCCTTGGCGTTCTGCACCGCAAGGCGCAGCCGCGGGTTCATCGCCGGGTCCGGCGTGCCGGTCTTGGCGGCGACAGTGATTTCGCGCGCCAGCTTGGAAAACATTTTCGACCGCACCGCGTCCTGGCGGCCCTTGCGGTGCATGATGTTCTTAAATTGCGAATGGCCAGCCATGGCACCCCTGTCGTGTTCGGCTAGAGCATTTTTCGGCCGGGCGCGATCACCCGGCATCGGCAAATGCTCGAATTCAAATTTTCAGAACGTCTGAGCTATGCCTGCAAAGGCACGCGGCGCTCTCTGACGGAATGGCCGGCTTATAGATAAATCGGCTCAATTCGTCCAGCCGCGCCGTGGAGCCGGTGCCGAAGCCAACCTCGTGAGGACTTTGTCATCCCTCCAGATCCGACTTGAGCCGGTCGAGGATGCTGATGGCATGGCCGGCATACTGGCTGATCCAGCGGTCGTGGATCTGCTTGATCGGCAGCGCGTTGAGATGGTTCCAGCGTTCGCGCCCCTCGCGCTTTGCGACGACCAGATCGGCCTCTTCGAGCACCTTCAGATGCATCATGACCGTGCAGCGATCCATGTCCGGGAAAGCCTCGCAGAGCGCGCCGGTGGTCTGCGGCTGATCCTTCAGCCGGTCCAGCAGCTCGCGCCGGCGCGGATGCGCCAAGGCCTTGAAAACATGGTCGTCCGTGGTTTGGCTTGACATGTTATATATCTATAACATATTGTTTCACGCGGCAAGGAAGGAGCTGTGGATATGTCTCTTGGATTCAGGATTTCCGGACGCATCGGCAAACCGGTCGCCGAAGTCTTCGACGCGGTGGTCAATCCGACGAAGCTCAGCGGCTATTTCACCACCATCGGCGGCGCCTCCGCCCCGTTGGTCGAGGGCACCGCCGTGACCTGGTGGAAGACCGTACCGGTCGAGGTCGACGAGGTGACCAAGGACAAGCGCATCGTGCTGCGCTGGGACGCGACCGACGCCGAGGGCAAGCCGGCCTACAAGACCCGCATCGAGATGAATTTCGAGCCGCTGGACGACGGCGGCACCTTCGTCACCATCGCCGAGGCTGGCTGGCACGAAGGCGATGCCGGCCTGAAGAAGTCCTACCTCAATTGCGAGGGCTGGTCGCAGATGCTCGCCTGCATGAAGGCCTATCTCGAATACGGCATCAACCTGCGCGACGGCTATTATCGCGCCGAGATGAAGGGCGAGCCCGCCAACGAGACCAACATCTGACCCCAATCTCTGAGCCCGGGAGGACTGCCGTGAAAGTAACGCCGTTCCTGATGTTCGAAGGCCGGGCCGAAGAGGCCGTGGCCCTCTATTGCGAGACCATTCCGGACAGCAGCGTCCTCGACATGACGCGCTACGGTGCTGGCGAGGACGGACCCGAAGGAACCGTCAAGCTGGCGCGAGCGTCCATTGGCGGTGTGGAGGTCACGCTCTTCAACAGTCCGGTCCACCACGCCTTCACCTTCACGCCGTCCTTCTCGTTCTTCGTCGACTGTTCCTCCGCGGAGGAACTGGGGCGTATTGTCGACGTTCTGTCGAAGGACGGTTCGTTCCTGATGCCGACCGGCAATTACGGCTTCAGCCGCCGTTTCGCCTGGCTCAACGACCGGTTCGGCGTTTCCTGGCAGATCAACCTGCCCTGATGCGGCTCAAAGGCCGTAGCAGATTCGATATGCCTTCAATGAAAGGAGGCCATCATGGAACTCCGCGAAACCCCGACCGCCGAGACCGGCATGCTGATCCGCCGGCCGGTCGCCGAAGTCTTCGAGGCCATCGTCGATCCGGCGGTCACCACGAAATTCTGGTTCACGCATTCGAGCGGCAGGCTCGACGGCGGCAAGCCGGTTCAGTGGGAATGGCGCATGTACGGCGCCTCGACGACGGTCGAGGTCAGCGAGATCGTCCCCCACGAAAAGGTCGTCATGCGGTGGAGCGATCCGCCGACCACCGTCGTCTGGACTTTTAGCGAAATGCCCGGCGATGCGACCTTTCTCGAAGTCCGCAATTTCGGCTTCGCCGGCTCCGCCGATGAGCAGGTGAAGCAGGCGATCGACTCCACCGGCGGCTTCTCGCTGGTGCTGGCCGGCGCCAAGGCGTGGCTGGAGCAGGGCCTGACGCTTGGCCTTGTCGGCGACCGCCACCCAAAACGGCTGTTGTGACGGGGCCTCAATGCCCGCTGCCGGACCGTTGCTTCCTCCGCTGCCGCGCCAGCATGTTGAGCCCCTCGACCAGCGCGGAAAAACCCATCGCCGCGTAGATGTAGCCCTTGGGCACGTGGTAGCCCATGCCGTCGGCGATCAACGTCATGCCGATCATCAAGAGGAAGCCGAGCGCCAGCATGACGATTGTGGGGTTCCTGGCGATGAAGTTGGCGAGCGGCGTCGCCGCCAGCATCATCGCGCTCACCGCCACGATCACCGCGATGTACATGATGGCAATCTCGTCGGTCATGCCGACGGCCGTGATGATGGAATCGATCGAGAAGACGAGGTCGAGCAAAAGAATCTGGAAGATCGCGCCGGCAAGGCTCATCTGCAGCGCGCCGCCCACCATCGAATCCTGATGGTCTTGCGGATCGACCGTGTGATGGATTTCCTTGGTTGCCTTCCACACCAGGAACAGGCCGCCGGCGATCAGGATCAGGTCGCGCCAGGAAAAGCCGTGCCCGAACGCGGTGAACACCGGCGCCGTCAGTTGCACGATGATTGATATCGTAGCGAGCAGGATGAGCCGCATGATCAGAGCCGCCGAGATGCCCAACCTGCGCGCGCGAGCCCGTTGCGCTTCGGGCAGCTTGTTGGTGAGGATCGAAATGAAGATCAGATTGTCGATGCCGAGCACGACCTCGAGCACCACCAGCGTCAGCAGTGCGATCCATGCGGTCGGATCGGAAACGAAGGCGAAGTGCGGCGCCAGGAATTCGACAAGCTGCATGAAGGTCGTCCCCTCTACGATCTAGAGCAGTTTTGTCGCCAGTTAGGTACGACCGGCACTCATATCAATGTCACGACCAGAAGGACGGCGCGGTTTCCTCGAGCCTCGGCCCGCGGCGAAACGGCGCGATCTTCTCGGCAAGCCCGGTGCGGTCGGAAATCTCGACGCCGATGCCGCAGAGCGTCGCTGGTCCGCTCGCCGCCTCGAAGCGGCCCTTCGGTACCTTCGACAGGAAGCGGTTGAGCGGCTCCTCCTTGTCCATGCCGAGCGAGGAGTCATAGTCACCGCACATGCCGGCATCCGAAATATAGGCGGTGCCGCCATTGAGGATCTGATGGTCGGCGGTCGGCTGGTGCGTATGGGTGCCGACCACCAGGCTGGCGCGGCCGTCGACGAAATGCGCGAAGCACATTTTTTCCGAGGTCGCCTCGGCGTGGAAATCGATCACCGCCGCATCGGCCTGCTCGCCGAGCGGGCAGGCGGCAAGCTCGCGCTCGCCGGCCTGGAACGGATCGTCGAGCTCGGGATGCATGAAGACGCGCCCCATGATGTTGGCGACCAGCACCCGCGCGCCATTCCTGGCGATGTAGACGCCGGAGCCGCGTCCCGGCGTGCCCTTGGGAAAATTGGAGGGGCGCAGGAAGCGCTCCTCGCGCGGCGCGAAGATCAGCGCGTCGCGCTGGTCCCAGACATGGTTGCCGGTGGTGACGACATCCGCGCCCGCCGCAAGCGTCTCGCGAAAGATCTCCTCGGTGATGCCGAAGCCGCCGGCGGCGTTCTCGCCATTGACGATGACGAAGTCGAGCTTGAAATCGGAAATCAGCCCGGGCAGCTGTTCCCACACCGCCGTGCGTCCAGTTTTTCCGACCATGTCGCCGAGGAAGAGAAGTCTCATACGATCCTGCGCCGAAAGTCCGCCAAGCAAAAGCTGCATGACTTTCCGCAAAAGATCATGCGTTTCTCAAACGCTTTTCTACAATTGCGGCATGAACCGGCGCAACCCGCTCTCGGTCAGTATTTCCGGGATGATGACGTCGTGGTTCTCGTCAGGGACCATTTCGACCTCCTGGCAGTCGAAGGCGATGCCGATCAGCCGTGGCGTCAGCCCCTTGTCGGCCAGCTTGCCGATCGCCCGATCGTAGTAGCCGGCGCCATAGCCGATGCGGTGGCCGCGCGCGTCGAAGGCGGCGAGCGGCACCAGCATGAGAGAAGGATCGAGCACTTCCGCCTCCTCATGCGGCCCGACCGTGCCGAAGCCCATCTCGACCATCGGCGCGCCGTGTACCAGTTCGCGGAACTCGATGGTGGTTTTGTCAAGGATCGCCGGCAGGCAGAGCCTGGCGCCCTTTTCGCGCAGCACAAACATCAGCGGCCGCACATCGACCTCGGAGCGCATCGGCCAAAAGCCGGAAACGACCTGGCCCGGTTCGACGGTGATTTGCTGCTTCGCGGTTTCTGCCATTTCGAGCGCGATCTCGACGCGCCAGAATTCATCGAGTGCATCGCGACGCGCCAGCGCTTCCTTGCGAAGCCGTTTCTTCAGGTCTTTCGGTGGGTTCATGCTCAGACGCTAGAAAAGGCCGGATCTGAATGGAGTTTTAGGAGCGACGTTTTCTACCGCATATCCCAAAATCGGGAGAGTGGCGATCCACACAACCGGTGGAGAGGTCGATCCCGGGTGCCTACAAAGTAGGTGGGCGCCGTGTGAGAAAACCCACGGGTCTTCCCAGGGACAGCTCCCTAAGGATCGATAAGGCCCCGGGGATAAGTTTCTCCTGCCGGGAAGCGCAGACCGCCAGCGCCAATATAGGCCGACGGTTGGCAGAGCGCCAGAAGGACAGCCGGCCGAGTGCCGGCAAAATTTGCGTCGTACGGCTTGCGGCGTCGCTATGCCTTGCACAGCCTGGGCAGCGTCCTTACGGTCGCGGCCAAACGATCAGGAGAAGAAATGCGTTTCGAAGGCACAGCGGCCTATGTCGCCGACAAGGATCTGATGGTGGCGGTCAACGCCGCGATCGCGCTGGAGCGGCCGTTGCTGGTCAAGGGCGAGCCCGGCACCGGCAAGACGGAGCTCGCGCGCCAGGTAGCGGCGGCGCTCGGGCTGGATTTCATCGAATGGAACGTCAAGTCGACCACCAAGGCGCAGCAGGGCCTTTACGAATATGACGCGGTCTCGCGCCTGCGCGACAGCCAGCTTGGCGACGACCGTTTCAGCGACATCAGGAACTACATCAAGCGCGGCAAGCTGTGGGATGCCTTCGCGGCGCCGAAGAAGGTCGTGCTGCTGATCGACGAGATCGACAAGGCCGACATCGAGTTCCCCAACGACCTGCTGCAGGAGCTCGATCGGATGGAGTTCTTCGTCTACGAGACCGGCGAGACGATCAGGGCGGCGCTGAGGCCGATCGTCATCATCACCTCCAACAACGAGAAGGAACTGCCCGACGCCTTCCTGCGCCGCTGCTTCTTCCACTACATCCGCTTCCCCGACATCGAGACGCTGCACCGGATCGTCGACGTGCATTATCCGGGCATCAAGCAGAACCTGGTGCGGGCCGCGCTCACCCAGTTCTACGAGATCCGCGAGGTGCCCGGACTGAAGAAGAAGCCGTCGACCTCTGAGGCACTCGACTGGATCCGCCTGCTGGTCGCCGACGACATCGCGCCGGAAGATTTGCGCGCCGACCCGAAAAACATGCTGCCGAAGCTGCATGGCGCGCTGCTGAAGAACGAGCAGGACGTGCACCTCTTCGAGCGCCTGGCCTTCATGGCCAGGCGGCAGGGATGAGGCGCCAGCAATAGCGCTTTCTTCGGCTGTGGACCGTTGCCGGCAAGCGGCCGTCAGAGCAGCTTCGGGCCAAAACATTGGAGGAGAACGAAATGTCCGCGATCACCGTCCGCCCGCTCGCGCAGTCCGACCACGCCGACTGGCGCCGCCTGTGGACCGCCTACCTCACCTTTTATGAGACCAAGCTGCCGGACGAGGTTTACGACATCACCTGGAAGCGCCTGTTCACGCCTGGCGAGTTCGAGCCGAAAGGTTTTATCGCAACGCTCGACAGCAAGGCCGTGGGCCTGACCCACTACCTCTATCACCGTTCCTGCTGGTCGGAGAAAAACAACTGCTATCTGCAGGACTTGTTCGCCGACCCCGAAGTGCGCGGCAAGGGCGTCGGCGCGGCGCTGATCGAAGCGGTGAAGCAGGAAGCCGGCAAGATCGGGGTGAAGAACGTCTACTGGATGACGCACGAGACCAACGCCACCGCGCGCCGGCTCTATGACCATGTGGCAAGGCGGACGGGCTTCATCGAGTACGATCTGCTATAACGGGCCGATGTTCATCCCTTTCTTCCTCGAACTGAAGGCCGCGCGGGTTCCCGTTTCGCTCAGGGAATATCTGTCGCTGCTCGAAGGACTGGAAGCCGGGCTGGTCGACTATGACATCGAGGGTTTCTACTACCTCGCGCGCTCGGCCCTGGTGAAGGACGAGCGCCATATCGACCGTTTCGACCAGGTGTTCGCGCATGTCTTCAAGGGCGTCGAGGCGCTCGCCGGGCCGGACGCCGTCGATGTCGCCAACATCCCCGAGGAGTGGCTGCGCCGGCTTGCTGAAAAGCATCTGACCGACGAGGAGAAGAAGCTGGTCGAGGCTCTAGGCGGCTTCGACAAGCTGATGGAGACGCTGAAGCAACGGCTCGAAGAGCAGAAGGGCCGCCACCAGGGTGGCTCGAAGTGGATCGGCACCGGCGGCACCTCGCCCTTCGGCGCCTATGGCTACAATCCGGAGGGCGTGCGCATCGGCCAGCACGAAAGCCGGCATCGCCGCGCGGTGAAAGTCTGGGACAAGCGCGAGTTCAAGAACTTCGACGACGCCGTCGAGCTCGGCACCCGCAACATCAAGGTGGCGCTGAAGCGCCTGCGCCGCTGGGTGCGCGAGGGTGCGGAAGAAGAGTTCGACCTGCCCGGCACCATCCATGCCACCGCCGAGCACGGCTATCTGGACGTTAAGACCCGGCCCGAGCGGCGCAACGCGGTGAAGCTTTTGCTGTTCTTCGATGTCGGCGGCTCGATGGACGACCATATCCGGAGCGTCGAAGAACTGTTCTCGGCCGCCCGCGCCGAATTCCGCCAGCTCGAATATTTCTACTTCCACAACTGCCTCTATGAGCGCGTCTGGAAGGACAATCGCCGCCGCCTTGCCGAGACGATCCCGACCTTCGACCTCATCCACAAATACGGGCCGGACTACAAGGTGATCGTCGTCGGCGACGCCTCGATGAGCCCTTACGAGATCGCCCATCCCGGCGGCTCGGTCGAGCACTGGAATCCGGAAGCCGGCAGCGTCTGGCTCGGGCGGCTGCTGCAGCAATGGCCGAATGCGGTCTGGCTGAATCCTGAAGCCGAGAAGAACTGGCGATACACGCATTCGATCGCCATGATCAACGACATCTTCGGCGGCCGCATGTTCCCGCTAACGCTTGCCGGACTCGAAGCGGCAACGAAGCAGCTTTCCCGCAAACACTAGCCTGCTACCGCTGGCAGCGCCTGTAACAAACGCCTATGTTTGCGCGAATACAGGCTGCCAACCAACAACGAGCCGCCAAGGCCGAGGAGATTTCATGGACACCCACGCCTACCCCGTCACCCGCACCGATGCCGAGTGGCGCGCCCGGCTGACGCCGGAGCAGTACGCCGTCATGCGCAACCATGGCACCGAGCGTCCCGGCAGCTGCGCCCTGCTTTATGAGAAGCGCGCAGGCACCTTCTTCTGCGTCGGCTGCGATCAGCCGCTGTTCGAATCCAAGCTGAAGTTCGAGAGCGGCACCGGCTGGCCGAGCTTCAACGATCCGGTGCCGGGATCGATCGAGACCACCGTCGACCGCAGCTACGGCATGGTGCGGACCGAATGCCACTGCTCGCGCTGCGGCAGCCATCTCGGCCATGTCTTCGAGGACGGCCCGCCGCCGACCGGTCTGCGCTACTGTATTAACGGCGTGGCGCTGCGGTTCGAGCCGGCAGCCTGACCGGTACCCTGTCATAACTTTTGAAAGGGCGGCTTCGGCCGCCCTTTTTATGCGCACCTGCTGTGCGTCCTCACCCGATGACCGTCGCGATCAGCCAGAGCGCCGAGCCCAGCATCATCAGCGAGGCCTTGGCGCCGCCGGTCTTCTCCGCCGTTCGCCAAACGGCAAGGGCGAGGAAGATGTTGTAGGGAACGGGGAGGAAGTGCACCGTGAGCACCAGCCAGAGCGGCAGCTTCAGCCCGAGCAGGACAAGCGCCAGCGCCGACGAGGCAATGTTGATCGCCGTGCCGGCGAGCAGCATGTCGCGCCAGAACAGCTGGTTCAGCGCTGTCTCACCCCGCCAGCGCGCACGAAAGAAGCTCGCTAGGCGGGCAACCTTGCCGGACGCCGTCCCCGCCGGCTGCGAATCGTCCATTTGTCAGCCTCGCCAGCGCTCACACAACGCCGAAGATGCCGAACACCGTCGGCAAAGCAAGGCCCCGCGAGATCTCACGCGAATGTGACAGCAAAATCTGCCATCAATGTTCGGGTAGCCGCGATGCGTGAATCCGCATCATCGGTCAGTCATTCGCAGAGTCCGGAATGGAGGGGTGCCAAATGAATGATCATGTCTACAACGTTCTCTTTCTCTGCAACGCCAACTCGGCTCGCTCGATCAAGGCCGAAGCCATTCTCAATCGGGTCGGAGCCGGCCGCTTCAAGGGGTATTCGGCCGGCGCGCGTCCCAAGGGCAGAGTCAACCCCTATGCCATCCAGCTGCTGCAGAGCCTGAGCTACGACACTTCCTTCGCCCGCTCGAAGAGCTGGGATGAGTTCTCAGGAGCCGACGCGCCGGAGATGAACTTCGTCTTCACGCTCTGTGACAGCACGGCGAACGAAAGCTGTCCCGTCTGGGCCGGTCATCCAATGACAGCACTTTGGGCGGTGCCGGATCCGTCCAAGGCAGCCGGCACCGACGCCGTGCAGCATTTTGCTTTCGCGGACGCTTATCGCATGCTGCACAACCGGATCGGCCTGTTTATCAACCTGCCGATAGGCTCCCTTGATCAACTGGCCCTGACGCAGCATCTGGAAGAAATCGGTCGCGACCAGCCGCGGCCGAATTGAAATTCCGAATTGCAGGGGGTCAGCGATCCGATCGAAAGCTGAACCGCTCTTGAGCAATTCCAGGAAAAGTGTGTGACGGTTATGCGTCAAAACAAAGAGATAGAGCGGTTCGGCGTTTCCGTGAAACGGTGAACCGCTCTAACGACGGGATTCGTCTCGGAGGATCGCGAGAACAGCGCGCTCGAAGCGCGAGCATTCCGTCACCAGCCAGTCGGCCATGGCCGGCCAGTTGTCCTCGGCGAAGCAGTTGACGCGCCATTGCGAATTGATGCCGAGGTTTTGCGCGCTCTGCTCCGGCCTGAGCTTCAGCCGCGCCTCGATTGCCGGCTGGAAAGGCTTCAGCCGTGTCCAGACTTCCGTCGCGCCGAGCTTTTCGTTGCGGCCGAAGAAGACGCCGACCACATTCTCGCTCGGCGCGACATACATGGAAAGCACCAGAGCGAACTCTGGCAGCCCACGCTGCCAGAACCACGGCCCGCGCCTTGCCAGCCGGGCTCTCTCTTCCGGGTGCCGCTCGGCGAACAGCGCCCAGAAGCCGCGATGGCGGAACTCCGAAGCACGATGACCGCCGAAGTCGAACTCGCTCATGGCCGGCTGCTCGCATATCTTGGCCGAGACTGTTTCGAAATTCGCTCCGGCGAGTCATATGGTGGTGTTTTCGAGAACCGTAGCGCAGCGGACATTTGGTCCGTGAGCAACGGAAGCCCAGAAAGCGCCACAAGATGGCCGCCGGAGTAGAATTTCCAAACAGTCTCTTAGACCATGCCGAGCGCGGCCTTGTAGAGATCGAGGATCGACTCCTCCTCCTGGCGCTCGGCCTGGTCCTTCTTGCGCAGCCGGACGATGGTGCGGATCGCCTTGGTGTCGAAGCCGGTGCCCTTGGCCTCGGCATAGACGTCCTTGATGTCGTCGGAAATAGTCTTCTTCTCTTCCTCGAGCCGCTCGATGCGCTCGATGATGGCGCGCAGCTGGCCGGCGGCTACAGTCTGGCTGGTCTCGGTGATCTCGTCGGCCATTTTTCTCTCCGCGTCGTTGACTTCCGGCGACTCGCAAAAGAGGCCGGCAAATTCGAGCGGGTTCGATGCCCGAGCGGGCGCTACGGGTCAAGCCGTTATTGATGCGGCATGAAAGGCCGGGTTACTGCCGAGGTCGGCGCTGCCCCTCATTGTCCTGCCGGACATTTCTCCCCGTATAGTGACGGGGAGAAAATGCTGTCGCCGCCGGCTTCGCCAATCGCCAGCGCTGAAGGAAGCGCGCCGAGGTTGCGGCTGCCTCTTTCTCCCCGTTTACGGGGAGAAATGCCCGGCGGGGCAATGAGGGGCGGCGCCAACATCGATGATTGGCCCCTCCGCTGGTGCGCAGTCTCGTTATGTCGAGCACTTGCCTCGGGGCAGCCTGCCGCTTTGTCTCAGCCGAAGGCGATCAGCAGATCCTTCGCGTCAATCTGGTCGCCCGCCTTGACCAGCACTTCGGCGACCACGCCATCGCGCTCGGCATGCAGCGCCGTCTCCATCTTCATCGCCTCGATCGAGAGCAGCACGTCGCCCGCCTTGACGGCCTGGCCTTGCGCCACGGCAAGGGCCGACACCACGCCCGGCATCGGCGCGCCGATATGCGCTTCGTTGCCGGGTTCCGCCTTGCGCCGCGCCTTGGCGGCGGAGGCGCCATGGGCTCGGTCCGGCACCTTCACGCGGCGCGGCTGGCCGTTGAGCTCGAAGAAGACGGTGACCATGCCCTTTTCATCGACATCGCCGAACGCCTGGCAGCGCACCACCAGCGTCTTGCCCTTCTCGATGTCGACGAAGATCTCGTCTTCCGACTTCATGCCGTAGAAATAGGTCGGCGTCGGCAGCACGCTGACGGGGCCATAGGTTTCCTGCGCGGCGGCAAAGTCGGTGAACACTTTCGGATACATCAGCCAGGAGGCGAATTCGAACTCGCTGAGCTTGCGCTCGAGCTTCTCCTCGATCTCCTTGCGGCTGGCCTTGAGGTTCGCCGGCTTGAGCAGCGAGCCCGGCCGAACGGTGATCGGCTTTTCGCCCTTCAGCGCCTTCTTCTGCAGCGCTTGCGGCCAGCCGCCAGGCGACTGGCCGAGATCGCCGCGCAGCATTGAGACGACCGAATCCGGGAAGGCGATGTCCTTGGCCGGGTTCTCGACATCGGCGACGGTGAGGTCCTGGCTCACCATCATCAGCGCCATGTCGCCGACCACTTTCGACGACGGCGTCACCTTGACGATGTCACCGAACATCAAATTCACGTCATGATAGGCCTGCGCCACCTCGTGCCAGCGCGTTTCGAGCCCGAGCGAGCGCGCCTGCTCCTTGAGATTGGTGAACTGGCCGCCCGGCATTTCGTGCAGATAGACTTCCGAGGCCGGTCCCTTGAGGTCACTTTCGAAGGCCGCGTACTGGTTGCGCACCGCTTCCCAGTAGAAGGAGACGTGGCGTATCCACTGCGGGTCGAGGCCTGGGTCGCGCTCGGTGCCCTTGAGCGCCTCGACGATCGAGCCGAGGCAAGGCTGAGAGGTATTGCCGGAGAAGGAATCCATCGCCGCGTCGATGGCGTCGACACCGGTCTCGACCGCCGCCAGCACCGTCGCCGCCGACAGGCCGGACGTGTCGTGCGTGTGGAAATGGATCGGCAGGTCGGTCTCTTCGCGCAGCGCCTTGAGCAGCACCCGCGCCGCCGACGGCTTCAGCAACCCCGCCATATCCTTGACGGCGATGATATGCGCGCCGGCCGCTTCCAGTTCCTTCGCCAGCCCGACATAGTATTTGAGGTCGTACTTTGCGCGCGCCGGATCGAGGATGTCGCCGGTGTAGCACATCGCCGCTTCGATCAGCTTGCCCTCGGCGCCCACCGCGTCCATGGCGACGCGCATGTTTTCCACCCAGTTCAGGCAGTCGAAGACGCGGAACAGGTCGACGCCGCCGGCGGCCGCCTGTTTGACGAAATGCTGCACGACATTGTCAGGATAGTTGGTGTAGCCGACGCCGTTGGCGCCGCGCAAAAGCATCTGCAGCAGAAGGTTGGGGGCTGCTTCGCGCACTCTGCCCAAGCGTTCCCACGGATCCTCGGTGAGGAAGCGCATGGCGACGTCGAAGGTCGCGCCGCCCCAGCATTCGAGCGACAAGAGCTGCGGCAGCGCCCGCGCATAGGTGCTGGCGATGCCGGCGATGTCATAGGTGCGCATGCGGGTGGCGAGCAGCGACTGGTGGCCGTCGCGCATCGTCGTGTCGGTGACCAGCACTTGAGGCTGCTCGCGCATCCAGGCAGCAAACTTTTCCGGTCCGAGCGCATCGAGGCGCTGCTTGCTTCCGTCCGGCACCTTGCCGTTGAGATAGGGCACGACGGGTGCGGCGGCATCTGCTTTCGGCATCGGCCGTCCGCGCGTCTCGGGATGGCCGTTGACGCTGACATCGGCGAGATAATTGAGCAGCTTGGTGGCGCGGTCCTGGCGCTTCACCTGCTGGAACAGTTCCGGCGTCGTGTCGATGAACTTGGTGGTATAGGAATTGTCGGCGAAGCTCGGGTGGTTGATGATCGCTTCGAGGAAGGTGAGGTTGGTCGCCACGCCGCGGATGCGGAATTCGCGCAGCGCCCGGTTCATGCGCGCGATCGTCTCGGCCGGCGTCGGCGCCCAGGCCGTTACCTTTTCCAGCAGCGGATCGTAGAACCGGGTGATGACCGCGCCCGAATAGGCGGTGCCGCCGTCGAGCCGGATGCCGAAGCCGGTGGCGCCGCGATAGGCGGTGATGCGGCCATAATCCGGGATGAAATTGTGCTCCGGATCCTCGGTGGTGATGCGGCACTGCAGCGCGTGGCCGTTGAGCTTGATGTCCTTCTGCGTCGGCACGCCGGATTCCGGCGTGCCGATGGCGAAGCCGTCGAGGATGTGGATTTGCGCCTTCACGATGTCGATGCCGGTCACCATTTCCGTGACGGTATGCTCGACCTGGATGCGCGGGTTGACCTCGATGAAGTAGAACTTGCCGGTGTCGGCGTCCTGCAGGAACTCGACCGTACCGGCGCCGATATAGCTGGTCTCGCGCGCTATCTTCAGCGCGTAGCCGCAGAGCTCCTCGCGCAGCGCCTCGCTGAGATAGGGAGCCGGCGCGCGTTCGACGACCTTCTGGTTGCGGCGCTGGATCGAGCAGTCGCGCTCGAACAGATGCACTGCGTTGCCATGGCTGTCGCCGAGCACCTGCACCTCGACATGGCGGGCGCGCTCGATGAGCTTTTCGAGATAGACCTCATCCTTGCCGAAGGCGGCCTTCGCCTCGCGCTTACCTTCCATCACCTCGCGCGCGAGGTCGGCTTCCGAACGGATCGCGCGCATGCCGCGGCCGCCGCCGCCCCACGAGGCCTTCAGCATCACCGGGTAGCCTATGTGCGCAGCGAGCTTCTTCACCTGGTCCATGTCGTCCGGCAGCGGATCGGTGGCGGGCACGACCGGCACGCCGACCTCGATAGCCAGGTTGCGCGCGGCGACCTTGTTGCCGAGCCGGCGCATCGTCTCCGGCTTCGGCCCGATGAAGGTGATGCCGGCGGCAGCACAAGCCTCGGCGAATTCCGGGCTCTCCGACAGCAGGCCGTAGCCGGGATGGATGGCGTCGGCGCCGGACAGCCTGGCGACGCGGATCACCTCGTCGATCGAAAGGTAGCTCTCGATCGGCCCCATGTCCTTGGCGAGATGCGGCCCGCGCCCGACCTGGTAGCTTTCATCGGCCTTGAAGCGGTGCAGCGAATATTTGTCCTCTTCCGCCCAGATCGCCACGGTTTTGAGGCCCAGTTCGTTGGCCGCGCGAAAGACGCGGATGGCGATTTCGGACCGGTTGGCGACGAGGATCTTCGTGATTGCCAAGGACTGGGCTCCAGCAGCGGAAGGTGAGACGAACGGCGCAATGATTAGCGTGAAAATGCTGCAGTGCAAACAAAATCGCGCGACACTTAAATCGATTTAAATCGTTTATTTGCGCCAACCCGCCGCCGGCGTTCCGGCCGCCGGTTTTATGAGCGCCCTGCAAGATGTCCCCAGCGAGGGGACGGGCGGTGAGCGGCCCGCGAGCACCGCCAAAGAAAATGCCCGGCGCTGAGCGCCGGGCATCGCGAAAAGTCGGCTTCTGTTTGCCGGCTTATTTCTCGAAGTAGCTGTACTTGCCGTCCTCGCCCTTCTTCCATTCGTAGATGACGTAGTCCGGACGGGTGATGTCGCCCTTGGAGTCGTAGCCGATCTCGCCGATCGCCGTCTTCCACGGACCGCCGGACTTGATCGTCTCGGCAACCTTCTGCGCATCGTCGGCCGAGCCGACCTTGGCAATGGCCTGAGAGATGATCTGGATCGCGGCATAGGAGTAGAGCGTGTAGGCTTCCGGCTCGAAGCCGGCGGCGCGGAACTTCTCCACCACTTCCTTGGCGGCCGGATTCTTGCGCGGATCCGGAGCGAAGGTGTTGAGCGTACCGGCAACGGCGTCGCCGGCGATCGAGGCCAGTTCGTTGGAGACGATGCCGTCGCCCGAGAACATCGGCGCCTTCAGGCCCTGGTCGGCCGACTGACGGATGATCAGACCGGCTTCGGTGTGCAGGCCGCCCCAGTAGATCAGGGTGACGCCATTTTCCTTCATCTTGGCGATGAGGGCCGAGAAGTCCTTGTCGCCGACGTTCACGCCTTCATACATAACTTCCTTGATGCCGTTGGCGTTCAGGTTCTTCTTGGTCTCGTCGGCAAGGCCCTGGCCGTAAGGCGTCTTGTCGTGGATGATGGCGATCTTGGCGTCCTTGAAGTTCTTGGCGATGTATTCGCCCGCCACCTTGCCCTGCTGGTCGTCGCGACCGCAGGTGCGGAAGGTGTTCCACAGGCCGCGCTCGGTGAGCTTCGGATTGGTCGCCGACGGCGTCATGACGAGGATGCCGTTCTCCGCATAGACTTCCGAAGCGGGAATGGTCACGCCCGAGTTGAAGTGGCCGTCGACGAACTTGACGCCGTCGCCGACGAACTTGTTGGCGACTGAGATGCCCTGCTTGGGATCGGAGACGTCGTCACCGATCTCGAGCTTGAGCTGCTGGCCATTGATGCCGCCCGCCGCGTTGATGTCGGCGACCGCCTGTTCCGCGCCCTTCTGCAGCTGCGCGCCGAAAGCGGCGTTCGGACCGGTGATCGGACCGGCGACGCCGATCAGGATGTCGGCCCACGCGCTGCCGCTGAACGCGATGAACGCGGTCAGCGCCACGGCGGACAAAAGTGATTTTTTCATTGAAACGCTCCCATTTACGGAGTGGGCGTGGATGACACTTTCATGCGATGCCCACCCTTATCGCAGAAAGCATAGAATGCCGATTTTCAGGCACTTGTCCACGCCGATTCATCCCCGAAACGGCGTTAATCATGAACCTCAACCCTTCGGTTTCCAGCTCAATAAGGAAGCTCTTTCGTAGAGCCAATTATACTGCGTGACCATCTGGTTGGTGCGCGTGTATTGATAGCCGAGGAAGCCCAGTATCATCAGCACGATGGTGTCGACGATATAGTAGTGCAGCGAGAACATCGTGCCCCAGAACAAGGCATGATGGATGAACCTTGCCCCGATGCCGAGGCCAAGCATGTAAATGAACAGGCGGACGTGGGTGCCCCAGGTCTGGGCCACGGCTTTGCCGGTCATCCAAGCCGCCCCGCCGCCGAGCAGGCCCGTGACGAACAAGAAATGCCAGATCGAGGCTTCTTCGTAGAGAACGCCCTGCATGATTGATGTCTCCCAACCCTAGAGCAATTCCAGGAAAAGTGTGAAACGGTTTTCCGTTCGGAATTGCATCAAAACTGCCCTAGTGATGCCCGCCTTCGAGATAGGCGGCGCGCACTTCCGGATTGGCGAGCAACTCCTTGCCGGTGCCGCTCATCGTCACATTGCCGTTGACCATGACATAGCCGCGATTGGCGAGCTTGAGCGCGCCGAAGGCGTTCTGCTCGACCAGGAACACGGTCAACCCCAGCGACTTGTTGAGCTCGCGAATGGCGTCGAAGATCTGCTTGACGATCAGCGGCGCCAGACCCAGCGACGGCTCGTCGAGCAGGAGCAGCTTCGGCCTCCCCATCAGCGCGCGCCCGATGGACAGCATCTGCTGCTCGCCGCCCGAAAGCGTGCCGCCGCGCTGGTTGATGCGCTCCTTAAGCCGCGGGAACAGTGCGAACACCTTCTCGGCATCCTCGTCAAAATGCTTGAGATTGTCGATGCTGGCGCCCATCTGCAGGTTTTCCATCACCGTCATGCGCGGGAAGATGCGGCGTCCCTCCGGCGACTGGGCGATGCGCAGGCGCGCGATCTCGTGTGTCGGCAACTGGGTGATGTCGGTGCCGGCGAAGGTGATGGTGCCCGCGTGAGCGCGTGGAGCTCCAAAAATGGTCATCATCAGCGTTGACTTGCCGGCGCCGTTGGCGCCGATCAGCGCCACGATCTCACCCTGGTTGACCGTGACATCGACGCCGTTCAGCGCCCGGATGTTGCCGTAGTAGGTCTGCACGCCCTTGATATCGAGCAGCGTTGTGCCGGCCATTACTTACGCCCTCCGCGCGGCTTAGCTGTCGAGGATTTCGCAACCGGCTTGGCCGGCGAGGTGGACTTTTTGGCCGAGGGCTTCGGCTTCACTGCGGGCTGTCCGGGTTGCGAGGCCGGTTTGCTTCTTGTCGAGTTCGCGCGTGCATCGACCTGAGCCGCTTTCGAGGCGCTCTTCGACACCGTGACCCGCTCGCCCTCGTCCGCGTGCTCCACGGTCTCGGAAACCGGCCCCGCCATCATCGAGGCCGAGCTTCCAGGGCCGTGCGCGGCATCGGGGCCCGTATCCAGCTGCTCGATGACGGCCTCGTCGCCGACCTCGGTCAGCACCTCCTCCACCTCCTCGTCGTCGACGCCGAGATAGGCGGCAATCACGCGCGGGTCGGTGCGCACCGTCTGCGGACTGCCGTCGGAGATCTTGCGGCCATATTCGAGCACGACGACATGGTCGGAGATCTGCATGACCACCGACATGTCATGCTCGATCAGGAGGATCGAGGTGCCGGTGTTGTCCTTGATGTCGTTCAAGAGCTCGTTGAGCGAGGCCGATTCCTTCGGGTTGAGGCCGGCGGCCGGCTCGTCGAGGCAAAGCAGCTCGGGACCGGTACACATGGCGCGCGCGATCTCCAGCCGCCGCTGCGCGCCATAGGGCAGGTCGCCGGCCGGATCGTCGGCGCGGTCAACGAGGTCTGCCTTTTCCAGCCAGTGCCTGGCGAGCTCGATCGATTCGGCCGAGGCCTGGCGATAGCTCGGGACGCCGAACAGGCCGAGGAAGGTGTAGCCCGAGGCCTTCATCAGCTTGTTGTGCTGGGCGACCAGCAGGTTCTCCAAGAGCGTCATGCCCGAGAACAGCCGAATGTTCTGGAAGGTGCGCGCCACGTTGGCGCGCGCCGGGATCTCGTGGTTGGGCAGGCGCTCGAGCAGAAAGGTCGAACCGTCGCGCTTGTTGAGCGTGATCATGCCTTCCGTCGGCTTGTAGAAGCCGGTGATG
Source organism: Mesorhizobium dulcispinae (assembly GCF_033977345.1). Classification (NCBI taxonomy): domain Bacteria; kingdom Pseudomonadati; phylum Pseudomonadota; class Alphaproteobacteria; order Hyphomicrobiales; family Phyllobacteriaceae; genus Mesorhizobium; species Mesorhizobium dulcispinae. Next base: position 319,120 of record NZ_JAVIIY010000004.1, on the reverse strand, counting down.
CAGTTGAACACCGTGGTCTTGCCGGCGCCGTTCGGCCCGATCAGCGCGGTGATCTCGCCGCGCCTGGCCTGGAAGGACAGGTCGCCGATGGCGACCAGGCCGCCGAATTTCATCGACAGATGCTCGACCTGGAGGATGAAATCGCTCGTGGAAGCTTGCACGTTCATCAGCCGTGGCCCTCCTTGGTGAAGGAGCCTGAGACCGCTCTTCGCTCCTTGAGGAAGGCTGTCGGCTCGCGACTGCCGACGAAGCCGCGCGGCTTCCACAGCATGACGATGACCATGGCCATGCCGAACAGCAGCATGCGGTAGAGTTCCGGCGTGAAGTCAGGACCGAACACGGCCTTGAGGAAGCCGAGCTCGCGCAGGATCTCGGTGCCGCCGATCATCACCAGCGCCGCCACCGCAATGCCGCCGAGCGAGCCCATGCCCCCCAGCACGACGATGGCGAGGATGATCGCCGATTCCAGGAAGACGAAGGATTCGGGGCTGACGAAGCCTTGCCGGGCGGCGAAGAACGAGCCGGCGAAGCCGCCGAACATGGCGCCGGTGGCGAAGGCCGTGAGCTTGGTGGTGGTGGTGTTGATACCGAGCGAGCGGCAGGCGATCTCGTCCTCGCGCAATGCTTCCCAGGCCCGGCCCACCGGCAGGCGGCGAAGCCTGATGGTGACGAAGGCGGTGATGAAGCAGAGGCCCAGGATCAGGTAGTACAGGAAGATTTTATAGTAGGCGCCCGACTGGGTGATGTGCAGCACCTTGGCGATGTAGTTAGGGTCCGAGACGTTGAACGACATCAGGCCGAAGAACGACACTTTCGGAATGCCGGAAACGCCGGCCGAGCCGTTGGTCACCTCGCGCCAGTTGATGATGACCAGCCTTATGATCTCCCCGAAGGCCAACGTCACGATCGCCAGGTAGTCGCCGCGCAACCTTAACACCGGGAAGCCGAGCATGACGCCCCAGAACGCGGCCATCATGCCAGCGGCCGGCAGCAGGATCCAGAACGACAGGCCGAAATGCGTGCCGAGCAGCGCATAGGCATAGGCGCCGACGGCATAGAAGGCGACGTAACCGAGGTCGAGCAAGCCTGCCAGCCCGACGACGATGTTGAGGCCCCAGGCCAGCATCACATAGATCAGGATCTGGATGCCGAAATTGTCGACCCATTTCAGCGAGCCCTGGAAGCCGAACGCCAAGACCATCACGACTGGATAGGCGATCAGTACCGTGACGCCAATCCTGTTGAAGTTGCGCCGCACAAAACCCGCTTCGGCCGCGACGGCGGCCGGCGCCTTGGCCTTTTCCGCCTTGGCCCGCTCCATCGCCGGCTGCGCGTAGCCGACATAGAGGAAGCGGCCGACGGCGGTGGCAATGACCACCAGGGCAAGCAGGCCCCAGCGCTGCACCAGGATCAGCTCGTTGTTGATGTTCTGGTCGGTCCTGAGGCCGATGAACAGCACGAACAGGCCGAGCGCGATGGCGCCGGCATAGAGCGCTTCGCGGAATGCGCGTTGGATGGGAGGGACGACGACGTCGCGCTCCGGAGATACGGTAACGGCCATGAGGATCAGACCTTTTCGACTTCAGGCCGGCCCAGTATGCCGGAGGGCAGGAAGATGAGCACGATCGCCAGGATCGAGAAGGCGGCAACGTCCTTGTAGTCGATCGAGAAATAGGCCGACCACATGCTCTCGATAAAGCCGATCAGCAGCCCGCCAAGCACCGCGCCCGGCAGCGAGCCGATACCGCCGAGCACCGCCGCCGTGAAGGCCTTCACGCCCGGCACGAAGCCGTCGGAAAACACCACGACACCGTAATACATCAGGAACAGCGTGCCCGCGACCGCGGCAAGCGCCGCGCCCATGATGAAGGTGATGGAGATAGTGCGGTCGACGTCGATGCCAAGCAGCGCCGCCATCTTGCGGTCCTGCTCGCAGGCGCGCTGCGCCCGCCCCAGCGCCGTCCTATTGACGAGGTACCAGAAGATCGCCAGCAGCACGGCGGTGACCAAGACGATGATGATCTGCTTCAGCGAGACGCTGATGCCGTCGACTGTGTATACTTGGCTGACCAGCGGCGGGATCGGCTTGTTGCGCGGGCCCTGCGTGACCTGCACGAAGTTGGACAGCGCGATCGACATGCCGATGGCGGTGATCAGCGGCGCCAGCCGGAACGATCCGCGCAGCGGCCGGTAGGCCACCTTCTCGATCGTCCAGTTGTAGAGGCTGGTGAGCAGCATGCCCACGATCATCATGATCAGAAGCGCCACCACCACAGGCACGGAATAAAACAGCGCGCCGAGGATCAGGAACACGATGAGGGCCGCGAAGGCGCCGACCATGAAGATGTCGCCATGGGCGAAATTGATCATGCCGATGATGCCGTAGACCATCGTGTAGCCGATCGCGATCAGCCCATAGATAGATCCCAGCGTCAGCCCGTTGATAAGCTGCTGGACGAAGTACTGCATATTTATGCGGCTCCCCTGGAATGTCGCCTTCGCAGACGCATTCCTTTTCGTATTTCCCCTAGTCGTAAAGTCTCGAGCCCGGATTGCAACGTCATTTTTCAATCCCCGAGCGTGGTTTGGAAGCACGCCACCCGATTGCCCGTTTTTTGTCACCCGGCCCCTGGACTATCGCGGACCCTATCATTGGCACAACGCAATGTCTTTGACGATTCAGCCGTAGCATGCGCGCCGGTTCGAAGAAATCGCCGTCAAAATAAATTGATGAGGAGATTCCTTGCGTCGATGAAGCTGGTCGGTTTTGCGGCCCCGCCCATTCTGCGGGATCAGGATTCTCGCCAGTGTGACAGCCATGCGACAGCGCGCCGCAACTGTCGACATTCTCCGTCGCCTCAGTCGGCAGCGGTTTGCTGCCAGCCCCTCTGTCGGTCCGAATACAGCGCAATCCGAGATCACGGGCGGCCGCGAGATCGAGGTGGGGCTGGCGCAGATGTGCACGAAATCGCCGCGGCTAATGCCAAGCGCTTTGTGGGCAAAACGAAGATCTGTTGCCGGCTTGTAGGCGTCGCCCTGCTGCGCGGTGATGACGCGGCCGACGAAAACACAGCTAGAGCGGGTCGGCGATTCTATCAAAAGCTGAACCGCTCTCGAAACACAGCCCTGCGCGAAGTTCAGTAAGCGGAACCTCCGCTTCCGTTGAGGGTGTGCCTCTCGGTGCCGTTGAGGGGCGGATTGAAGACGCTGACCAGCACCATGTCGCCCGCTACATCGGCGCGAAGGTAGTGATCGTCATGGGCATCGAGAACGTAGATCGTGCCTGGCTCGATGCGATGGACCGCACCGGACATATCCTCGACTTCGCCGCTGCCGGAAATACAGTAGCAGGCTTCCAGGTGACGCCGGTACTGAAGGCGGGACTCGCTGCCGGCCCGCACCACGGTATGACAGACCGTGAACCCCATGCCGTCACGCTGGGTGAGCAACCGATGGCTTGTGCCATTGCCCCAGTCGACGAAGAAGTCAGTTTTTTCTACATCAGCCAATTGCCTGGTGAACATTGCGTCTCTTTCTTATGGGTTGCACCGAAAGCGCCATCTGCTCCCGAAATTGCTATAGTTTTCGGCGCTTCGATGCGCTAACTTCGAAGCAGGACTTAAGAAATGTCGTAAGCTGCGGCGAAGTTCAAATGACAGATTTTGGCCCCAGGCATTAGAAAAATTTACAGATGGATTATCTGCCGCTGAACGCCATTCGCGCTTTCGAGGCCGCCGCGCGTCATCTCAGCTTTTCAGCGGCGGGTGAGGAGCTGCATGTCACCCATCCTGCGATCAGCCATCAGATCAGGCGGCTGGAGGAATGGCTCGGCGTACTCTTGTTCCACCGGGATGCCCGCAAGGTTCGCTTGACCGACGCCGGGCTTGCCCTGCAGGCCTCGGCGACGGCGGCGCTCTCCGACCTTGCGGCCGCCTGCCGGCGTATCCGCAGGAACGCGGTTGCCACGTCGCTATCGGTTGGCTGCATCCCATCCATTGCCAGCAGGTGGCTGGTCCCGCGCCTTTCGGACTTTACGGCTCGCCACCCCGAGATCGCGATCCGTGTCGCCTATGCGAAAGCCGAAGACCGGCTCGAGGACGACGACAACGACATCCTGATCACCCTCGGTGCCGATCCATCTCCGGGGGCTGCCAGCCTCAGGCTCTTCTCCCGCATCAGCCGGCCCGCCTGCAGCCCGCACTATCTGGCCCGCAAAGGCCAGCTTGGCACGCCGGCGGATATTGCCGCCGCAGACCTTTTGCATGACGAGACTCGTCAGGGCTGGCGCGAGTGGTTCTCGCAGGCCGGCATGGCAGGAGCCGACATCGGCAACGGGCCCGTCTTTGCTGATTTCAATATACTGGCGACGGCCGTCATTGCCGGCCACGGTGTCGCCCTATGCCCGATCGAGGTCTTTCGCGAGGAATTGCGGCGCGGCGATCTCGTTGTCGTGTCCGACATCGCGACCGACACGGACAAAGGCTACTATCTCACCATGGCGGCGCAGCCCTCTGCGGCCGAAATCACCTTTGCCGACTGGTTCCGCGATCAGGTTTCAACCGACGGCGAGACTGCCTGACGCCTTCGACCTTTGACAGCATCAGGTGACGATAAATCCATGCGCGAACGGATCGCGATCGTCGATGAAGATGGTGTTCAATCCGGTCATGCGCGCCCAGCCGCCGATCGACGGGACAATCGCCGGTTTGCCGGCTACGCTGACCTCCTTTTCGACCCTGCCCTTGAACAGCGAGCCGATGATCGATTCATGCACGAAGCTGTCGCCCGCATTCAGTTTGCCCTTGGCGTGGAGTTGCGCCATCCGGGCCGAGGTGCCGGTGCCGCAAGGTGAGCGGTCGATCGCCTTGTCGCCATAGAAGACGGCGTTGCGCGCATCGGCCTCGGCATCTTTCGGCTTGCCGGTCCACAGCATGTGCGACAGCCGGTTGATGCCGGGGTTCTCCGGATGCACGAATGAATACTTCTCGTTGAGGCGCTGGCGCACCACCGGGCTCCAGGCGATGAGGTCGCCGGCCGAATGGTCGGCCATGTCGCGATAGTTCTCCTGCGGCTCGACGATGGCGTAGAAATTGCCGCCATAGGCGACGTCGACGCTGATCTCGCCAAGCACTGGGCATTCCACCGTCAGCCCTTCCACATAGAGGAAGGACGGCACGTTGGTGATGCGCACCTCCTCGACATATTCGCCGACCTGCTTGTATTCGGCGATGACCAGGCCGGCCGGGGTGTCGAGCCGCAGTACCCCCGGCGTCTTCGGCCTCACCAGTCCGTGCTCGATCGCCATCGTGACGGTGCCGATGGTGCCGTGGCCGCACATCGGCAGGCAGCCCGAGGTCTCGATGAACAGGATGGCGATATCGCAGTCCTCGCGTGTCGGCGGATAGAGGATCGAGCCCGACATCACGTCATGGCCGCGCGGCTCGAACATCAGCCCGGTGCGGATCCAGTCATACTCGGCGAGGAAATGCGCCCGCCGTTCCATCATCGTCGCGCCTTCAAGCAGCGGCCCGCCGCCGGCGACCAGCCGGACCGGATTGCCGCAGGTGTGGCCGTCGATGCAGAAGAAGGATTTCTTGGCCATGATGGCTCCCTGAAATATCAGAAATCTGAGGAATTGTCAGAACCGTTGCGGGCGGAAAGGGGTGAGGTCGAGCGGCGGCGGCTGCCCGAGAACGAGGTCGCGGATCAAGCGGCCGGTCGCAGCCGCCTGGGTCAGGCCGAGATGGCCGTGGCCGAAAGCGTAGAAGACGTTCGGCGCCCGCGCCCGGCCGATGACCGGCAGCGAATCCGGCAGCGACGGACGAAAGCCCATCCACTCGCGGCCGCCCGACGGATCGAGCCCGGGCAGGAAACGCCTGGCTTTTTCCAGCATCGCCTTCGAGCGCTGGAAATTAGGCGGCCGTTCGATGCCGCCGAGCTCGACGGCGCCGCCGACGCGCAGGCCCGTTTCCAGCGGCGTGATGACGAAGCCGTGTCCGGAAAAGATCAGCTGCCGTTTCACGTCGAAAGCCGACACCGGCAGCGTGGTGTTGTAACCGCGCTCGGTTTCCAGCGGGATGCGGTCGCCGAGATCTTTGGCCAGGAGATGCGACCAGGCACCGGCGGCGATGACAAGTCGCTTCGCCTTTCGGGCCGTGCCGTCGGCGAGCATGATCGTGGCGCCATTTGTTCCGGCCTCGATACGCTCGACCCGCGCGTGCACGAAGCGGGCGCCGAGCTTCTCCGCATAGGCCCAGACCGCCTTGCCGAGCAGCTTCGGATCGGCGACCGTCTTCCAGCTCGGCACAAAGGTGCCCTTGACGAAGCGCGGCGCGAGACCCGGCTGCAGCGCCGCCATCTCCTCGCCTTCGACATGGCGGAAACCGATACCGAAGCGTTCGCGCGCGCTCCAGCCGGACAGCGAGGCGCGAAACTCCGCCTCGCTTTCGTAGAGTTCGAGCGAGCCGTCCTCGCGCAGCATCGGCCGCGTGCCGGAGCGGTCGAGCAGGCCCATCCATTCCGCTTCGGCGAGCTTCATCATGCCGGCTTGCGCCGCGAGGCTTGCCTCGTAATGCTTGGCGGCGCCAGCGCGCCAAAAGCGGATCAGCCAGGGAAGCAGCTTCGGCAGATAGGCTGGCGGAATAGCCAGCGGCCCGAGCGGGTCGGCGAGCCATTTCGGCAACTGCCTGATCATGCCCTTATGCGCCAGCGGCAGCACGTCGGAGAAGGCGAAGGCGGCGGCGTTGCCCGAGCTCGTCTCCTCGCAGATGCCGGTGCGGTCGAAAATGGTGACGCCGCGCCCCGCCTCGGCGAGGTGGACCGCTGCGCAGATGCCGATGATGCCGCCGCCTATGATGGCGATGTCTTCTCCTTCTCCCCGTTCACAGGGAGAAGATGCCCGAAGGGCGGATGAGGGGCGGCGCCCCTCTTCGGAATTTCCCTGCACGCGAATGCTTACCCCTTACTCGGCCGCTACCATGCTCTCCACCGGTCGAGAAAAATCCGCCGGCAGTTGCGGCCGCACGGCCAGCGCATCCCTGACGATCTTTTCCACCGCCTTGCGGCGCTCGCCCGACAGCGGCTGGCGCGGCATGCGAACGCGGTCATTGGTATCGATCGCCAGCGCTTCGGCAAGCTTGATGTTTTGGACCAGATAGGTCGAGACATCGAGGTCGAGCAGCGGCCGGAACCAGCGGTAGATCTTCAGCGCCTCCTCGCGGCGGCCGTTTCTCATCAGCTGGTAGATGGCGACGGTCTCGCGCGGGAAGGCGGTGACAAGGCCGGCCACCCAGCCGATGGCGCCGACCGACAGCGCCTCGAAGGCGAGGTTGTCGACGCCGGTGAAGAGATCGTAGCGGTCGCCGAGGCGATTGATGATCTCGGTCGAGCGGCGGATGTCGTCGGACGATTCCTTGATGGCGACGAAGCGCTCGTCCGATGCCAGCTCCTCCATCAGGTCGACAGTGACGTCGACGCGATAGGCGAGCCGGTTGGAGTAGATCATGACCGGCAGGTCGCCGGCTTCCGCGACGGCGCGAAGGGCTGCGACCGTTTCTTCCTGGTCGGTGTGGTAGATCGGGCTCGGCACCACCATCAGGCCGTTGGCGCCTTCCCTGGCGGCACGGCGCGCGATGCTTGCCGCTTCGCGGGTGCCGGGCTCGTTGACGGTCAGCAGCACCGGCTTCTTGCCGGCGACCTTCTGCGCCGTCTTCAGCACCTCGATCTTCTCGTCATGCGAAAGCATCGGCCCTTCGCCAAGCGAGCCGCAGACGATGATGCCGTCGCAGCCGGCCTCCATCTGCAATCCGTAGCAGCGCTCCATCTCGGCATGGTCGAGGCGATCATCGGCGGTGAATTTGGTCGTGACTGCGGGGAAAACTCCGGCCCACATGGCTATTGCTCCTCTGATATATCAGTCGTATATCTATTAAGAATTGGTCTGTCAACGCTGAATCCGTTATGATATATGAAAAATATATCAGGAGCCTGTCATTGATCTCCCCACTGATATCCATTGAGACCAACACGACCTTCGAACCGGCGGCGACCAAGGCCTATCGCGCGCTGGAGCACATGATCGTAACCCTCGAGCTGGCGCCATCGAGCTTCGTCACCGAAGGCGCACTGATCGAGCGGCTGGGTCTCGGGCGCACCCCGGTGCGCGAGGCGATCCAGAGGCTTGCCTGGGAAGGCCTGTTGGATATCAGGCCGCGCGCCGGCATCGCGGTCGCGCCGCTTCACCCCGGCGACTGGCTGCGCGTCATCGACGCCAGGCGCGGCGTCGAGGTGGTGCTCGCCCGCTCCGCCGCCCGCTTCGTCACCCGCGAGGCGGCCGACCTGTTTCACGAGGCGGCCCTTGCCATGCAGAAGGCGGTGATCTCCGGCAACGTGCTTGCCTTCATCCAGGCCGACAAGCAGCTCGACGAGGCGTTGGCGCTCGCCGCCGACAATCCGTTCGCGGCGCGCGTGGCCGCGCCCCTGCAGACGCACAGCCGGCGCTTCTGGTTCCGTTACAAGGCGGATACCGGGCTCGCCGAATCGGCCGAGCACCATGTCGCGCTGATCCGCTCGATCCTCGACGGCGACGAGGAAGCCGCCGCCAAAGATGCCAAGAAGCTGATGGCGCTGCTGCGCGGCCACGCCGAGGTGGCCGCGACGCGCTGACCGGAGCAGTTCAGCCTTCGCCGAACCGCTCCGTTTGGTCATTTGCGCAACTCAACCGCCCGGCTGCCGGACCGCGGTGGCCAGCGTGTCTTCCCATCCGTCGCCCGCCGCCAGGATGCAGCTTTGGCCTTTGACGTCGGTCATCAGGATGGTCCAGGTCCCTTTTGCCGAGACAAAGACCTCGAAGATGGCCACTTCTCCGGCCACGCCATAGCCCAGCCGCTTCTCCTCGAATGCCGCCGCCAGTCTCGAGACCAGATAGTCATGGCCGCCGCAGATGACCTGCGCCTGCACCGGGAAAGACGACAGCGCCATCACGGCGCCGACCGCCGCCAGCTTTATGCATCGATACGAAAAAATGCGTGCCATAGGGCACCTCCTTTGCCTTCGCATTCCGGCAAGGGAGGCACATTCGGCCACCTCAGTGTGCCGGAACGCTCCAGGCCGGATTCGACGTCTTCATCGCGTCACTCCTTCTGGTTTCCGGTCTGTCGCAGGGAGATCATCACTCCCTGGATTCGATATGGTGAACCCAAGCCCCGTAAACAAGCGGGCGCTACTGGAGGGCATCTGGGTCGGCTTTTGCTCAAAAACCGTGGCAAGAGGCTCGGCCCGGCATCCTCGGTGTTCAAGTGCCTGGCAATGCCGCGTTGATCGTCGGGCTATCCCAACCCTCGCCGACGGAGAGAATGCAGCTTTGCCCCTTGGTGTCGGAGGCAAGAACGGTCCAGCTGCCCTGGTCGGAAACAAAAATCTCAAGCACGACGTTCGGATTGATCAGCCCGCGTCCTGCTTCGCTCTCGTGAAACTTGTCGCCGAGCGCCTTGATGATGTCGGCGCGCGGGGCGCATTGCGCGGCCGCACTGGCCTGGACGGTCCCGCCGGCTATCGCAGCCGCGGCAAGGCACATCGTTGCCATAAGAAATCGTGTCATCTGACACCTCCTCGCGCCAGACGAGAACCCCGGCAGCAACCGGCGCTGTTTGATTGGCCTGCACGCATTGCAGGAATACAGCCTAAGGCGGATGGCTGCCTGTTGGTTCCATCACACAGCGATGGAATTATTAGAATGCGCAGATGCTTCCCTGACGTGCAACGTCGAAAATGGTGTACCGCAAGTTGCGCTGCGGGTTGGAGAGATGCGCCGGGCAACGCTGCAAGCTTGCCTGCGATATGAATGAGGTGAGGCCAAATCGCCTGCTCCGTAGATCCAAAAAGAAAGCGCGGCTCGCACCGCGCTTTCTCAGTGATGGCTCTCAGAGGACCGGTCAGTTCATCGTCGGGATGACGAATTCCGCGCCGTCCTTGATGCCTTGCCGCGCGCCCGCAGCCGCAACGCGGCGAGGACGCGCAAACAAGGAAACCGTCGGGCTAGTTCATCGTCGGAATGACGAATTCAGCGCCATCCTTGATGCCCGACGGCCAGCGCGAGGTGACCGTCTTGGTCTTGGTGTAGAAGCGGAACGCGTCCGGGCCATGCTGGTTGAGGTCGCCGAAGGACGACGCCTTCCAGCCGCCGAAGGTGTAGTAGGCGATCGGCACCGGGATCGGTACGTTGACGCCGACCATGCCGACCTGGACCCTGGAAGCGAAGTCTCGCGCGGCGTCGCCGTCGCGGGTGAAGATGGCAACGCCATTGCCCATCTCGTGGTCGTTGGCAAGCTTGATGGCGTTCTCGTAGGTCGGCGCACGCACGACGGAGAGCACCGGCCCGAAGATCTCTTCCTTGTAGATGCGCATGTCGGCCGTCACATTGTCGAACAGGCAGCCGCCCATATAGTAGCCGTCTTCATAGCCCTGCATCTTGAAGCCGCGGCCGTCGACGACCAGCTTGGCGCCTTCCTTGACGCCGATGTCGACATAGCCCTTGACGCGCTCCAGCGCTTGGCGCGTCACCAGCGGGCCGAAATCGGCCGAGGAGTCGGTCGACGGACCGACCTTCAGGCTTTCGACACGCGGCACCAGCTTTTCCATCAGACGGTTGGCGGTGTCGTTGCCGACCGGCACCGCCACCGAGATCGCCATGCAGCGCTCGCCGGCCGAGCCGTAGCCGGCGCCGACGAGGGCATCGACGGTCTGGTCCATGTCGGCGTCGGGCATGATGATCATGTGGTTCTTGGCGCCGCCGAAGCACTGCACGCGCTTACCGGCCGCGCAGCCGCGCGCATAGATATACTGGGCGATCGGCGTCGAGCCGACGAAGCCGACGGCCTTGATGTCCGGATCGTCGAGGATGGCGTCGACCACTTCCTTGTCGCCGTTGACGACGTTGAGCACGCCTTCCGGCAGGCCGGCCTCGATGAATAGCTCCGCGATGCGCAGCGGCACGCCCGGATCGCGCTCCGACGGCTTCAGGATGAAGGCATTGCCGCAGGCGATCGCCGGAGCGATCTTCCACAGCGGGATCATGGCCGGGAAGTTGAACGGGGTGATGCCGGCGACGACGCCGAGCGGCTGGCGCATCGAATAGGTGTCGATGCCCGGGCCGGCGCCATCGGTGAACTCGCCCTTCATCATATGCGGCGCGCCGATGCAGACCTCAACCACCTCGAGGCCGCGCTGGATGTCGCCGCGCGCGTCGGCAATGGTCTTGCCATGCTCGCGCGCCAGGATGTCGGCCAGCTCGTCATAGTCGCGCTGGACCAGTTCGAGGAACTTCATCAGCACGCGCACGCGGCGCTGCGGGTTGGTGGCTCCCCACTTGAGCTGCGCCGCCTTGGCGTTCTCGACCGCGGCGCGCAGTTCCTGCGCCGAGGCCAGCGCCACTGTGGCGCGCACGGAACCGTCCATCGGCTGCATCACATCCTGCTTGCGGCCGCTGGTGCCGGCGACACGCTTGCCGCCGATGAAATGACCGTATTCGATCATGGTTTCTCTCCCTGTTTGATGATGCGCCATTGTCCGCCTTTGCGGCGGCGATGGCAACGCGAGCCAGAACGCAACCGTTGTGCGGAAAATAGACAACGGCCGGACGCTGTGCATTAATTGCCGCAAATGACGATGCTGCCCGATCGTTGAAAAGGATTGAAGGTTGAGTTCCTTCACACCCCCCTCTGTCCTGCCGGACATCTCCCCCGCAAGGGGGGAGATTGGCGGTTTCCTTGATGGCGCCTCTCCTCAAACGTTGGCGATAGGCGAAAGCGGGCGCGACATCCAATCTCCCCCCTTGCGGGGGAGATGGCCGGCAGGCCAGAGAGGGGTTGGCGGGAACGCAACGCGCGCAATTAGTCCGGACCACCCCCATGAACTGGGATGACGTCCGCATCTTTCTCGCCGTGGCGCGCGCCGGCCAGATCCTCGGCGCGGCCAAACGGCTGGAGCTCAACCACGCCACCGTATCGCGCCGCATCGCGGCGCTAGAGGACGCGCTGCGCACGAAACTTTTCCGTCGCCTGACCACCGGCAGCGAGCTGACGCCGGCCGGCGAGCGTTTCCTCGACATTGCCGAGCGCATGGAGAGCGACATGATCGCCGCGCGCTCGACCATCGCCGGCGAGGGCGACGACGTCTCCGGCACGGTGCGCATCGGCGCGCCCGATGGTTTTGGTGTTGCCTTCCTCGCCAAGCGGCTCGGCGAGCTGACCGCGCTCCACCGCGAGCTCACCATCCAGCTGGTGCCGGTGCCGCGTTCCTTCTCGCTGTCGCGGCGCGAGGCCGATATCGCCATCACCGTCGAGCGGCCGACCGAAGGCCGATTGGTGGCGGGGAAGCTGGTCGACTATACGCTCGGGCTGTTCGCCTCCCGCGCCTATGCCGAGGCGAACGGCCTGCCGAGGACGGCAGCCGATCTCGGCCGGCACACGCTGATCGGTTACGTGCCCGATCTCATCGTCAGCCCCTCGCTCGACTATGCCGCCGAGTTCAGCCCCGACTGGCGCTCTAGCTTCGCCATCTCCTCGGCGCTCGGCCAGGCGGAAGCCGTGCGTTCCGGCGCCGGCATCGGCATCCTGCACACCTTCGTCGCCCGCTCGATGCCGGAGCTGGTGCCGGTCGACATCGTGGCGCCCATCCGCCGCGCCTACTGGCTGGTCTATCACGAATCGGTGAGACCGCTGCGCCGCGTCCAGCTCGTCGCCAATTTCATTACCAAGGCCGTGGAGCGGGAAAAGGGGCTGTTCGTCTAATGCCGCCCAAAAGCGCGACGCGCTTTGGGTCCCGCCTTCAAGGCGCATCGAGGGCGAAAGAGTTCACAACCTTCTCGGCCTCATCGGCAAACGGCGCCCACATCCGGGCGGCATCCTCGGCGCTGTCGCCCATCAGCCCGCAGGTGACGAAGCCATACCGATCGCTGCGTATCGAAATGGCGATCTTGGCATGGCCATAGAAGCTGGCATTGCCGTCGCCGAGCCGGAAATCCATGTCGGCTATCCGCACCGGATAGCCATCCGGGAAATGCGCCAGCCTGTCCTTGCTGAAACTGGCCGAACCGAAGGCCGCGCCGATCAGCGTGTGCCAATCGTCCAGCGACCAGTCCTTCTCGACGAAGGCCCTGGGATCGGGCGGATTGTCCGGAGCGGTGGGATCATAGAGATTTTCCGATACCCTGCAGGTCAGGCCTCTTTCGCCGGATTTGACCTTGAGCCGCATGGTTTCGCTGGATGTGGTCTCGCTCGTCCATCCCTCCGGATAGGTCAGCGAGAAACCATGCTCCTTGTCGTGGACGGTCTTGTCCGCGGCCAGCGCGGCCGAGGCGCAGACCAGATATCCGGTCGCTGCAATCAAAAGAAATGGGCGCATCAAAACGTCCCCCACCATGGCCGACGATAGCACAACCGGCGCTTCGACAGCTTAAAGCGCCGCGCCTCAGTCCTTTTCGTCGCGACGCGCTTTAAGCCTTGACGTAGCGATCCGGGCTGAGGTCGAGCGCGTTGATCTCCGGCACACGGTTGGACATGATATCGGAAAGCACCCTGGCCGAGCCACAGGCCATGGTCCAGCCCAGCGTGCCGTGACCGGTGTTGAGATAGAGGTTGGACAGCTCGCTCTGTCCGACCAGCGGCGGCCCGTCCGGCGTCATCGGCCGCAAGCCGCACCAGAAGGTCGCCGCCTTGAGGTTGCCGCCGCCCGGGAACAAGTCGCCGACGGAGTGCTCGAGCGTACGGCGCCGCGATTCATGCAGGCGAAGGTCGAAGCCCGAAATCTCCGCGGTGCCGCCGACCCGGATGCGATCGCCGAGCCTGGTGATCGCCACCTTGTAGGTCTCGTCCATGACCGTCGACACCGGCGCCGCCGCCGCATCCGTGATCGGCACGGTGATCGAATAGCCCTTGACCGGATAGACCGGGATCGGCCGCTTCATCTTGCGCATGAAGGGGGCCGAATAGCTGCCCAGCGCCATCACATAGGCGTCCGCCGTCCGCCAGCCCTTGTCGGTGCCGACCTGGACGACGCGGTTGCGGTTCCTGACGACGCGCCGGATGGTCGTGCCGTATTCGAAGGTGACGCCACGCGCAACGCAAAGCTCCGCCAGCTTCTCGGTGAACAATTTGCAGTCCCCGGTTTCGTCGCCGGGCAATCTCAGCCCGCCGACGAATTTTTCCCGCACGCCGGCCAGCGCCGGCTCGGCCGCGATGCAGCCGTCCCGGTCGAGGATCTCATAGGGAACGCCATATCTCTTCAGCACCTCGACGTCGCCGCCTGTGCCGTCGAGCTGCTTCTGCTTGCGGAAAAGCTGCAGCGTGCCCTTGGACCGCTCGTCATAGGCGATCCCGGTCGCAGCACGCAGCGCCTTCAGCGTGTCGCGGCTGTATTCGGCGACAGGCACCATGCGCGACTTGTTGAGCGCATAGCGCTCGGCCGTGCAGTTGCGCAGCATCTTGATGAGCCACGTCCACATATGCGGATCGAAGGCCGGCCGCACCACCAGCGGACCGTATTTCATCAGAAGCCATTTGACCGCCTTGACCGGAATGCCGGGCCCTGCCCATGGCGAGGCATAGCCGGGCGACACCTCGCCGGCATTGGCAAAGCTGGTCTCCAGCGCCGGCCCCTGCTGCCGGTCGATGACCGTGACTTCGTGGCCGGCCTCGGCAAGGAAGTAGGCGGTGGTGACCCCGATCACGCCGCCGCCCAGAACCAGGACTTTCATTCTATGCTCCCTCAAAGCCGGCCACACGCTTGGCAGCGTTGCCCCTTTCATCTGTCTGCCGGATTTTGTTGCGCCCGCCAAGTAGGGCAGTTACGCGCCGATGTAGCGGCGGTGAAAGCGCGCACCCAGGCTGGTCAGGATTTCGTAGCCGATGGTGCCGGCATGCGCCGCCGCGTCGTCGAGGCTTTGCGACTGGCCGATGAGCTCGACGAGGTCCCCCTCGCCCAGCCTGCCGGCCGGAAGCGCTGAAATGTCGAGGATGATCGAATCCATCGAAACCCGCCCGACGAAAGGCAGCCGCACGCCCTCGAACCAGGCGGCCGAAGCGGCGCGCCGGTGCCAGCCATCGGCATAGCCGAGCGAGATCGTCGCCAGCCTCAGTGGTCCGCGCGAGTGATAGGTGTGGCCGTAGCCGATGCCGGCGCCTTCTTCCACGCTGCGCGTCTGCGCCACCTTCGCCTGCAGTCGCACCACCGGCAGCATCGGGTTGGTCTCGCCCGGCGTCGGGTTGATACCGTAGAGCGCGGCGCCGGGACGGGCGAGATCGTAGTGATACAACGGCCCCAGGAAGATTCCGGACGAGTTGGCGAGCGAGGCAGGGGCCGCAGGCAACGCCTTCCGCAGCCGTTCGAAGGCCAGCCACTGTTGTTCGTTCGCCGGATTGCGGGGCTCGTCGGCGCAGGCGAGATGGCTCATCACGAAGCGGATGTCGATGCCGTCGAAAGCATCCGTCCCGAGCGCCTCGACATCGGCCGGCGGCATGCCCAGCCGTGACATGCCGCTGTCGACCTGGACCGCGGCCGGCAGCTTTCGACCGGCGGCACGCGCCGCTTCACGCCACGCTCCCAGTTGAGCGATGCTGTTGATGACGGGATGAAGCCCGGCCGCGAGAGCTTCCGATTCGGAGCCCGGCGGCAGGCCGTTGAGGACGAAGATGTCATGTCCCGGCCCAAGCGCCTTGCGCAGCGCGATGCCCTCGCTGAGCAGGGCGACGAAGAAGATGTCGCAGCCTTCCCTGATCAGCGCCGATGCCACCTGCGCGGCGCCGAGACCATAGCCGTCGGCCTTGAGCACGCCGGCGCAGCGCACGCCCGCCAGCCGCGCTTTCAGCCGCCGGTAGTTTTCCCGGATGGCGCCGAGATCGATGGTCAGGATCGCGCCGGCCGCCGTTTCGCTGACCGTCGAATTGTCGGCGCCATCTGGAACCGGGAAACCGCGTCCGGTGTCGTCATTCATGGCGACCCCCTTATTGTATCAAGGGCAATCATTAGGACGCCGATGCCAGCGCGGCAACAGTAGCCTGTTCTAGCGGACCAGATGCTCGAAAGCCCCCACCACCTGCTCGTAGACCTTACGCTTGAACGGCACGATGAGCTCAGGCAGTTCCTGCATCGGCCGCCATGCCCATTGATCGAATTCGGCCTTGTGGCCGCCGGGCGGAGGGTTGATCTGGATTTCGCTTTCGTCGCCCTCGAAGCGATAGGCGAACCATTTCTGCGTCTGGCCGCGATAGCGCCCCTTGAAGGCGACGCCGACCAGATGCGGCGGCAGGTCGTAGTTGATCCAGTGCGGCGCTTCGGCAAGCAGCGACACGCTGCGCATGCCGGTTTCTTCGTAAAGCTCCCGCTCCGCCGCCGCGAGCGGCTCCTCGCCCTCGTCGATGCCGCCCTGCGGCATCTGCCAGAGTTTCGTGGTGCCGGAAAACTCGCTGTCGGGCTCGGCAATGCGATGGCCGACCCAGACCAGCCCGGCGCGGTTGAGGATCATCAGCCCGACACAGGGACGATAAGGTAACGTTTCGGGATCGATCATCTTCTTGGACATTCCGGGTTCCGGCATCGGCGAGAAGCCGATGACTGAAGCGCGTCGCGCTGAGACGGATTCAGTCGACGCGCTTCAGGTCTTTGTTTTTATGCATGTCGTTTGCGCAAAACCGCTGCACACTTTTGCGCGACATGCATTAGCCTTTCTGGGGATCGATGGCGACAGCGGAAATGGGCACGATCTCGATGCCGCGCTTCTTCGCTTCCGCCACCCAGGACGTCACCGTGTCGATGGTGATATCGAAGGCCGAGCCGATGCCGACGGCGCTGCCCTTGGCCCGCGCGGTCGCCTCGAGGCTGTCAAGCTTCTTCAGGATCTCGCCGCGGTCCTGCACCGCGTCGATCGCCATGTCGCCGGCCACGAAAGGCACGCCGTCCTTCAGCGCGAGGTCGGGCGCCAGGCTCCGCGCGGACGATCCGTCATCGACATAGGCAAGGCCACGCTTGCCGAGCTCGGCCATGAACGGTCCCATCGCATTTGCATCGGCCGAGAAGCGCGCGCCCATATAGTTCATGACGCCGGTATAGTTGGTCGTCCTGGACAGCGCCCAGTGCAGGCTCTTCAGGTTGTCGTCCGGGCTTGCCGAGACCGTCAGCGTGTTGCGCCCCGGATTGACGTTCGGATAGTCGAACGGCTCCAGCGGTATCTGCATGACGATCTCGTGCCCGCTCTGGCGTGCCGCCTTCATCCAGCGGTCGATACTATTGCCCTGCGGCGCGAAAGCCAGCGTGACTTCGGCCGGCAATTTGGCGATCGCCGCCTGCGTGCCGGTCTGCGAGACCGCGAGCCCGCCGATGACGATCGCCACGCGCGCGCCGCGCGCGCCGGACCACGGCCGCGCATAGACGTCGAACGGCCGCCTGCCGTCGGCGGAACGGACCGGCAGCGGGCCGCTGTCGCTGGCCTCGATCAACGCCCTGTCGGGGATATGCGCGACCTTCAGGTTCTGCCCGAGCGTCGAGGGATCGCGGATGACGATGCCGGCTTTGGGCGGGCTGTCGCCTTCTTCGGTCTGGACATGGATGATCTGCGGGCCGCCGCTCTTCGTCGGCGTGCTCGCATTGGGGCTCGCCGTCGCCGCCTCGGCCGGTGCCGGCGTCGCCGCCGGTGCCGGCGCAGGGGTTGGCGCCTCGGTGACCTTCGGCGTCGAAACGGCTATCTCCGACGGCTTGCGGAAAGGTTTTTCACGCAATGCGATCGCACCGGAAATGCCGATCACGGCGAGGATGGCAACCGCTGCGCCAAGCGTGCCGGCGCCGATGCCGCGGGCGGCGGGGCGCTGAGGCCGGAGCGTCTGTCCGAGCGGGCGTTCGATATCCTTGCCGGTGTCAGCCAAGCCGCATCCCCAGGCCCGTGGCGCGGCTGATCGGATCAGCGTAGCTGATCGAATCGTCAGCGCTCACGCGCGAATTCAAAAAATCAGGCGCCCCGGCGCCTCGTTCCCGAATCAACTTGTCCCCGAATCAAACTGCCGGAACCTTGCGGTCCCGGCAGCATTGCATCGCTTCGGTCGGTCGGCCAGAGCGATATGCTCCGGCCATCCCGCCTTTACTGGTTCAGCACAGCCTTGTCCGGGTTCGGCGGGAAGGCCGGATCGGTCTTTTGGCCGCGCAGCAGCTGTTCTGCATAGATCAGCTGCAGGTCGTCTTTCGGTTCCGGCGGCACATAGGCGGCCGAGCCCGAACCGGTCGAGCTCTCGTCGGCGCCCTTGATGTGGCCCTTGAGGTCGGATTCGCCACGGGTCAGGTCCCTGCCCTGCAGGTCCGGCGGCAGCGGCTGGTCGACCTTGATGTCGGGCGTGATGCCCTTGCCTTGGATCGACTTGCCCGACGGCGTGTAATAGAGCGCCGTGGTCAGCCTGAGCGCGCCGTTCTCGCCGAGCGGGATGATGGTCTGCACCGAACCCTTGCCGAACGACTGCGTGCCGACGACGGTGGCGCGGCGCAGATCCTGCAGCGCGCCGGCGACGATCTCGGACGCGCTTGCCGAACCGCCATTGACCAGCACGATCAGCGGCTTGCCGCCGATGTCGTCGTTCTGCTTCGGCTTGGCGTCGAAGCGGGTGACGTCCTTCGGATCGCGGCCGCGGGTCGACACGATTTCGCCGCGCTTCAGGAAGGCATCCGACACGCTCACCGCCTGGTCGAGCAGGCCGCCCGGATTGAGGCGCAGGTCGAGCACATAGCCCTTCAGCTTGTCGTTTGGCACCTGCTTCTTGATGTTCTCGATGGCGTTCTCGAGATCGTCATAGGTCTTTTCGGTGAAGGAGGTGATCTTCATGTAGCCGACGTCGTTCTCGACCCGGTACTTCACCGCCTTGACCTTGATGATGTCGCGCACGACCGTCAGCTCGATCGGCTTGTCGGCGCCCTGGCGCAGGATGGTGAGCTTGATCGGCGTGTTGACCGGGCCGCGCATCTTCTCGACGGCATCGTTGAGTGTGAGCCCGCGCACCTCCTCGCCGTCGATCTTGGCGATGTAGTCGCCGGCAAGCACGCCCGCCTTGGCGGCCGGCGTATCGTCGATCGGCGTGATCACCTTGACGAGGTCGTTTTCCATCGTGACCTCGATGCCGAGGCCGCCGAACTCGCCCTTGGTCTGCACGCGCATGTCCTGCGCCTGTTCGGCATTCATGTACGAGGAGTGCGGGTCGAGCGAGGCGAGCATTCCGTTGATGGCGTTCTCGACCAGCGACTTGTCGTCCGGGGGCGTCACATATTGCGCACGCACGCGCTCGAAGATGTCGCCGAAGATCGCCAGTTGCTTGTAGGTCTCGGAACCCGCAGCGTTCGCCGCCGAGCCGGGCGCGCCGTAGACCAGGCTCATTGCCGATGCGCCCATCAGCGCGCCGGCAAACAGAAGCGACAATTTCCGCATCATTTCACGTCCTTCCAGAAAATCGGTCCGCCCACCAGGGGTTCGGATCGACGGGTTTTCCATCCTTGCGGAACTCCACATAGAGCTCCGGCGTGGCATTTCCATTCTGCGAAGCCGAGGTGCTTGCCACCCGGGCCTCTCCCATCGCGCCGACCGGCTCTCCTGCGAGCACCGACTGTCCGGTCGCGACGCTGATTCTGCTCATCCCAGCCAGGACGACATGATACCCGTCGCCCGCATTGAGGATCAAGAGTTGACCATAGGAACGAAACGGCCCCGCATAAAGCACATTTCCATCCGCCGGCGCGGTGACGATGGCTCCCGATTGTGTCGCAACCATGTCGCCCTGCATCATTGCGCCATTGCCGTCGTCGGTTCCGAATCGCCGTTTGATCTTGCCGATGACCGGCAGCGCGATCTGGCCCTGCAGCGCCGCGAACGGGGCGGAAGCGGTCAAACGGTTGCCCTCCGGCACCGGCGGCGCGGCGGGCTCCGTCGTGGATGCCGTCGTATCGCCGTCCGCCGATTTCCGATCGGCCGCCCTGGCCTGGTCGGCCGCCTTGCGCGCCTTGTCGGCCTCGAGCGAGGCGATGAGGTCCTTGAGGCTGCTGGCCCTGGTCGCCAGCTGCTGCGAGCGCTGCTGCTCGGCGGCCAAAGCCGCTTCGGTATCGGCCTGCAGCTTCTGCTTGGCCTCGAGCAGCATGGTCAGCCGCTTCTTTTCCGCCGTCTGCTCGGTAACGGCGGCGGTGAGCCGCCCCCGCTCGGCCTCGATCGAGGCCGTCACCCGGGTCTGCTCCTTGAGATCGGCGAGCAGCCTGTCGGTCTGCTGGCGCAGTTCCGGCACGACGGCGCCGAGTAGGATGGCGCTGCGCACCGACGACAGCGCGTCCTCCGGCTTGACCAGGATCGCCGGCGGCGGGTTGAGCCCCATGCGCTGCAGGGCGCCGAGCACCTCGGCGAGCACGTCGCGCCGCGCCACCAGCGAGGCGTGCAGCTTCTCTTCCTCGGCCTTGAGCCCTTCCAGCTTGGCGCCGATGTCCTCGATGTCCTGGCCGAGCTTCTGCTCGGTCATGGCCGACTGGATCAGCGCCGCGCTGATCGAGGCATGGTCCTTCTTGACCGTCGCGACGTCGGCGGCGAGCTTGGCCAGCCGCTCGGAGGACAAGGTGATATCCTTGGAGACCTGCTCGTATTCGGCGCGGCTCCGGTCGGGGTCCGGCGCGACATCGAGCGTGTTTTCCGCGGCCATGGCCGGCCCGAGCGCAATCAGCGCGGCGACAAAGGTCAAGCCGCAGCGGCTGCGCCAGGCGCGCGTTCTCGAATTCCAGCCTTCAAACATCCGGCCTCGACTCTATCCGCCGCTTCGTTAACGAACCATCAACCATGTTAGAGCACCCGCAACAACTGTGGTGTGGGACCATTGAGGCGGAAATCCGGGCGAGCGGACGCGATCCCCAGCTTTCGCGAGTCATGTCGCGAACAATGACTCAAGCGCGATGATAGGGATGCCCGGAAAGGATAGTCACGACCCGGTAAAGCTGCTCGCCGAGCATGACGCGCACCAGCTGATGCGGCCAGGTCAGCGCCCCGAATGACAGCACCAGATCAGCCTCCTCGCGCAAGGATTTGTCATGGCCGTCGGCGCCGCCGATCGCGATGACCAGCGTTTTGCGGCCGCTGTCGCGCAACTGGCCGATACGGGCGGCGAGATCTTCGGAGGAGAGCGCCTTGCCGCGCTCGTCGAGCAGCACCAGCACGGTGCCTTGCTGCCGCTGGGCCTGCAGCTTCTGGCCCTCCTCGCGGCGGCGTTCGTCGGGGCTCTGGCCACGGCTCTCGGGCGTCTCGACAACGCCGGCAAACTCCAGCCCGACCGCCGGCCCGCTTTTGGCGAAGCGCTCGAAATAGCGGTCGGCGAGTTCTCTCTCGGGGCCGGTCTTCATCCGGCCCACGGCATGAACGGTAACCTTCATCCTCGCCTCGGCGAGCATTCTATCGACACCGGACCGGAATGGTCACGGCATGCGATACGGCTCAGTGCAAGGTCTCTTCCTCGAGGTCCGGCGCCTGCCACATCTTTTCGAGATTGTAGAATTCGCGGACTTCGGGACGGAAGACATGGACGATGATGTCGCCCGAATCGATCAGGACCCAGTCGGCGCTGGCCAGCCCCTCGACGCGCGCCATGCCGAGACCGGCATCCTTGAGCGCCTTGAGGAGATGATCGGCGACAGCCGAGACATGACGGTGCGATCGGCCCGACGCGATGACCATATAGTCGCCGAGGCTCGATTTACCCTGGATGTCGATTGAGACGATGTTTTCGGCCTTGGAGTCTTCCAGACTGGCAAGGACTGTCTTGATGGCGAGGGACGCAGCATCGCTTCCGCTGATCCCGGCCGGCGAAGGCACGATATCGGCCTTCTTCCGCAGTGCTGTTCTCAGTGTGTTTCCTTTCCCAACAAGAACAACCAAATCACCCCGCAAATCAGGTGACGCCACTTACATAGGCAGAGTTCCATTGCAGTTTCAAGACGGGGCGCCCTGCCGGTGCCAACGCGGCCCCTCTTCGTCGGGTTCCGCCCTGCCGAAAAAATCGGAACCCTTGCGCTCGGCGCGGGTTATCGGCTCAACGATCAAAGGGGACTTATCATGCCGACAGACCCGCAAGAGGCACTTCTCGTCGTTCAGGCTGGGCTTGCGCAGCTCTCTACGCTTATCGTTTCCTATTCCTTCTCGGCGATCGGCGCCGTCATCCTTCTGGTTGTCGGCTATTTCGTCGCCGGCCTTGCCGAGCGCTCGATCTTCGCCGGCCTCGGCCACATCCACGGCTTCGACGCTACCTTGCGTCATTTCTTCTCGAAGATCGTCCGCTACGCCATCCTCGTCCTCGTCGTCATCATGGTGCTCGGCCAGTTCGGCGTGCAGACGGCTTCCATCATTGCCGCCATCGGCGCCGTCGGCCTGGCCATCGGACTGGCCCTGCAGGGCACGCTGCAGAACATTGCCGCCGGCATCATGCTTCTGGCGCTGCGGCCTTTCCGCATCGGCGAATCCATCGAGGTCGGCTCGATCGCCGGCACGGTCGAGGAGATCGGCCTGTTCGCGACCAAGCTGCGCACCGTCGAAGGCGTCTACATCCTGGCGCCCAACTCGACGCTGTGGAACCAGCCGGTGCGCAACTTCACCCGCAATGGTGTGCGCCGCACCGATATCAGCTTGAGCATCGGTTCATGGAACGACATCGACCGCGGACAGAAGACGCTGCTTGGCATCGCCGGCGCCGAGAAGCGCATCCGGCGCGAACCGGCGCCGATCGCCTTCGTGGCGGGCCTGGGCGAGACCACGGTTTCGCTGACCTTGCGCTACTGGACGTCGGCGGCCGATTACTTCGCCACCCAGATTGACATGACCAAGCGCGCCAAGCAGGCCTTCGACAACGAGGGCATTTCGATCCCCTTGCCGCCGCCAGAGGCGCCGGCAGCGGAGGCTCGCAAGCAATAACCTCTCAGTTCCTGGTCGGGCCTGCCGGCTCTTCCGGTCCAAAAGCAAGCTCCACCGGCAGAGGCGTCTGCGCCGACATCGGCGCGAAGCTGCCGGTAGCGGGAGCGGGCGTCGGCCGCGCGGCAAACACCCGCCACAGCACGAACAGGCAGAACGCCGAAGCGATGAAGATGCCGACATAGATGAAGGTCTCGGTGCCGAAGACGGCGGAAAGCGCCGTCACGATGCCTGGCACGATGAAGCCGGACAGCGACCAGGCAAAAAGCAGTGAGCTCGACAGCGCGAGCAGCTCGTCCTTCCTGGCGCGGTCGGCGGCATGGGCGCTGGAAAGGGAATAGATCGATTCCGACGCGCCGTCCCAGATGAGATAGACCACCACCAGCGCCATCAGCGCGCCGCCGTCGAAGGCGATGGCGAGCAGGCTCGCCACCACCGCCAGCGCCGCCGCGCCCGCCAGCACATAGCGCCGGTCGGTGCGGTCCGAGAGCCAGCCGAGCGGTATCTGCAGGATCAGCGTGCCGACCGGCATCGCCGCCAACAACAGCGCCACATCCGCCTGGCTGTAGCCCTTGGCGGTGGCGTGGATCGGCGCGAAACCGGAAATGATCATCGACAGGCCGCCGACAGCGAGCATGCCGACGACGCCGACCGGCGAAATCTTCCAGGCCTGGCCGAGCGCCACCGAAGCCGCCAGCGGCGCGGGCGGCTGGGCAAGCCTCGTCATGCCCACGGGCAGGATGGACAAAGCGGTGAAGGCGATGCCGATCAGCGGCGCCGCCGCTGTCTGGATGTCGATCGCGGCGAGCGTCGCATAGCCGACGCCCAATCCGCCGATATAGGCGACGTAGAACACCGCCATGACCCGGCCGCGTATGGCATTCGGCAAGGCATCGTTGAGCCAGCTCTGCGCGACGATGAAGAGGCCGCAAATGGCAAAGCCATAGAGCGCCCGCGCCGCGATCCACAGCAGCGGCATCGGCCCGGCGCCGATCGCGACGTTGGAGAGCGCGATCAGCGCCGAAAGCACCATGAAGGCGCGGGCATGACCGACGCGCCTGACGAGAGGTCCGGTCAGGATGCAGCCGGCGAGCCCGCCGGCCGAAAGGCCGGTGACGATCAGTCCGGCCCAGGTCGGATCGAAGCCGTCGGCGCCGAGCCGCACGGGAATGAAGGCGAACATCAGCCCGTTGCCGATCGCGATCAGCGCCATCGACACAATGACGCTGGCAATGGCGATCAGCGGCGCCGACTGAGCGCCTGGATCGGTCGCGGTGCGGCTCTTCTCCAGCATGCCTGCCACCATCGCTCACCGGAAGGCGAAAAGCCGCCGTAAAAGCGACATGGCTGCACTTCCCTTCCCCCCTTGTGGGGGAAGGTGGATTGCCGCGAAGCGGCAAGACGGATGAGGGGTGCTCCAGCGGAGTGAGACGCTGGCGTTTCCTGGAACACCCCTCATCCGTCGCCTTCGACGACACCTTCTCCCACAAGAAGGTAGGCGCTACCCCTTCCCCGCGTTGCGGATCGCGGTGGAGGAGAGCGACGATCGCGGACCATGGATGAAGGTCCAGGCCGGCGCCCGCATGCGGGCAAGCCGCGGCGCGTCGCCTTCGTCGATGCGGGCATAGTCGAAGGTCTTGGCGACGACCGACGACAGGAAGGAAAGCGTGGCGCCCGGGCGGTCGATGACCGCGATCGGGAAGGTCAGCACGATCTCGCGCCAGCGCTGCCAGCGATGGAAATCGCGCAAGCTGTCCGCGCCCATGATCCAGACGAAGTCGACGCCCGGATTGCGCGCCTTGACCAGCGCCAGCGTGTCGGAGGTGTAGCGGACATGCTGCGCGGCCTCGAAGGCTGTGACCTTGATCTTCGGATTCCTGGCGATCTTTTCGGACAGCACGATGCGTTGGGCGAGCGGCGCCAGCTCGCGCGCGCTTTTCAGCGGATTGCCGGGCGTCACGATCCACCAGAGCTGGTCGAGCGCCAGCCGTCTCAGCGCAATTTCCGCGACCAGCGCATGGCCGGCATGCGGCGGGTTGAAGGAGCCGCCGAACAGGCCGACGGCAAGCCCCCTGCCGGCATGGGGCATGCGAAGGTAAGGGGCGGGAACGGCAGGTTCGGTTGGAGAAAGCACGGTGCTAAGCACCCCCCTCTGCCCTGCCGGGCATCTCTCCCGCAAGGGGAGAGATTGGCAGCTCCATCGATGGCGCAACCCCTGCAGCATCGACAATTGGCGAAACCCCAAATGACAGCTGATCTCCCCCCTTGCGGGGGAGATGTCCGGCAGGACAGAGGGGGGTGGCTGGGCGCGGCACCCTCAGATCCTAGCGGCAAACAACGTCAAGGCCTCACCTGTCCCGAACCGCGGACGCGGTATTTGAACGAGGTCAACTGCTCGACGCCGACCGGCCCGCGCGCATGCATCTTGCCGGTGGCGATGCCGATCTCGGCGCCCATGCCGAACTCGCCGCCATCGGCGAACTGCGTCGAGGCGTTGTGCAAAAGGATCGCCGAGTCGATCTCGTTGAAGAATTTTTCGACCGCCTGTGCATCCTCGGCGATGATCGCCTCGGTGTGATGCGAGGAAAAGGTCTCGATATGGTCGATCGCGCCGGCGACGCCGTCGACCAGCTTCACCGCGATGATGGCATCGAGATACTCCGTCACCCAGTCGGCATCGGTCGCCGGACTGGCATCCGAGAAAGCCTTCATCACCTCGGTGTCGGCGTGAATTTCGCAGCCGGCGGCGCGCAGCGCTTCCAGGATCGGCACCAGATGCGTTGAGACCACCGCGCGGTCGACCAGCAGCGTCTCGGCCGCGCCGCACACACCTGTGCGCCGCATCTTGGCGTTGACGGCGATCTTCACCGCCATGTCGAGTTTTGCGGAGCGATCGACATAGAGATGACAGATGCCTTCGAGATGCGCGAAGACCGGCACCCGCGCCTCGTTTTGCACGCGACCGACCAGGCTTTTGCCGCCGCGCGGGATGATGACGTCGAGATTGCCGCCGAGACCTTTGAGCATCTCGCCGACGGCGGCGCGATCGGTGGTCGGCACCAGTTGGATGGCATCTTGCGGCAGGCCCGCCGCCTTCAGCCCTTCGACCATGCAGGCATGGATGGCAGAGGACGAATTGATCGAATCCGAGCCGCCGCGCAGGATTACCGGATTGCCCGCCTTCAGGCAGAGCGCGCCGGCATCGGCCGTCACGTTCGGGCGGCTTTCATAGATGACGCCGATGACGCCGAGCGGCGTGCGCACGCGCTCGATATGGAGGCCGTTCGGCCGGTCCCATTCGGCAATCACGTCACCGACCGGATCCTCGAGCGCGGCGATCTCGCGGATGCCGTCGGCCATCGCCTTGATGCGCGATGGCGTCAGCTTCAGCCGGTCCATGAAGGAGCCGGACAGCCCGGCCTCCTCGCCGTTCGACATGTCGATGGCGTTGGCCTCGAGGATCGCCTGCTCATTGCGCAGGATGGCGTCGGCCATGGCGGCTAATGCGGCATTCTTGGCCGCGGTCGCGGCGACGGCCAACGGTCGGGCGGCGGCGCGGGCGCGGCGGCCGATACCGGCCATCAGCGCCACGGTATCTTCCCCGGATTTTTCATGCAGCGTCAGCATGGTTCATCCTCCGCTGGGTCATTCGCTGGCCAATACTTGGTCGCCGGCGACGCTTACGACAAGGTCGTCGCGATGGATCATCGCCGAGCGCGCCTCGTAGCCGAGCACAGTTTCGATCTCGGCCGTCTTCAAACCCGCGATCCTTACGGCATCGGCGGCATCGTAGGCAACCAGCCCGCGCGCGATCTCGCGGCCCTCGGGCGACAGGATCGCTACCGTGTCGCCGCGCGAGAAATTGCCGCTGACGAGCTTCACACCCGCCGGCAGCAGCGACTTGCCCGATTTCAGCGCGCCGACCGCGCCGGCATCGACTGTCAGCCGCCCCGCCGGCTCGAGCTGCCCGGCGATCCAGGTCTTGTAGCCCTTCACTGGATTGGCGCTCGGCTTGAAGAACGTCGCGCGCTCGCCGCGCTCGATCGCCATCAGCGGCGACAGCCGCGTGCCGGAGGTGATGATCATCGCCGTGCCGGCGGCGTTGGCGATCTTGCCGGCATCGAGCTTCGTCCGCATGCCGCCGCGCGACAATTCGGAAGCGGCGGCACCCGCCATCGCCTCGATGTCGGGCGTGATGCGGTCGACCACCGGAATGAATTTCGCCCCCGCGTCCTTGGCCGGCGGCGCCGTGTAGAGCCCGTCGATATCGGAAAGCAGCACCAGAAGATCGGCGCCCATCATCGTCGCCACCCGCGCGGCCAGCCGGTCGTTGTCGCCATAGCGGATTTCCGAGGTCGCCACCGTGTCGTTCTCGTTGATGACCGGCACCGCCTTCATCTTGAGCAGCGTCGAGATCGTGGCACGCGCATTGAGGTAGCGGCGTCGCTCCTCGGTATCGCCGAGGGTCAGAAGAATCTGGCCGGATTTCAGCCCATCCTTGCCGAGCGCGTCCGACCAGGCCCCGGCGAGCGCGATCTGGCCGACGGCAGCCGCGGCCTGGCTCTCCTCGAGCTTCAGCGCGCGCTTGCCGAGGCCGAGAATGGTGCGCCCGAGCGCGATGGCGCCCGACGAGACGACCAGAACCTCCGCGCCGGCATTGGCGAGCACCGCGATGTCGGCGGCAAGCGACGTCAGCCAGTCGCGCTTCAGCCCTGTCGTACGATCGACAAGCAGCGCCGAGCCGATCTTCACGGTTATGCGCCGGTATGATTTCAGCGATTTCATGGGTTTTGCTGCCAGCGCGTATCGACAGGGGCGGGAACGGCATCGCGCGCCTCGGCGACAACCGCCATCAGCGCGCGCAAGACGGCCTCGACGCCTTCGCCCGTGACGGCCGACAACAGCATCGGCGCGCGGCCGGCGGCGCGCTTCAGCGAGGTCGCCTTCTTCTTGCGGGCGTCCGCATCGAGGATGTCGACCTGGCAGAGCGCGACGATCTCGGGCTTCTCGGCCAGCCCATGGCCATAGGCTTCGAGCTCGGCGCGCACGGTCTTGTAGGCCTTGCCGGGATTTTCCTCCTGCGCCGAGACGAGATGGAGCAGCACGCGCGTGCGCTCGACATGGCCGAGGAAGCGGTCGCCGATGCCGACCCCCTCATGCGCCCCCTCGATCAGGCCGGGGATGTCGGCCAGCACGAATTCGCGGCCGTCGATGCGGGCGACGCCGAGGCCGGGATAAAGCGTGGTGAACGGATAGTCGGCGATCTTCGGCTTGGCGGCGGTGACAGCCGCCAGGAAGGTCGACTTGCCGGCATTGGGCAGGCCGACAAGACCGGCGTCCGCAATCAGCTTGAGCCGCAGCCAGATGCTCAACTCCTCGCCCGGCTGTCCCGGATTGGCGCGGCGCGGCGCCTGGTTGGTCGAGGTCTTGAAATGCTGGTTGCCGAAGCCGCCATTGCCGCCCTTGGCGAGCAGGAAGCGCTGGCCGACTTCGGTCAGGTCGCAGATCAGCGTCTCGTTGTCTTCCGCAAAGACCTGGGTGCCGGCCGGCACCTTCAGCGTGATGTCGGCGCCCTTGGCGCCGGTCATGTTGCGGCCCATGCCGTGCATGCCGGTCTTGGCCTTGAAATGCTGCTGGTAGCGATAGTCGATCAGCGTGTTCAGCCCGTCGACCGCTTCCACCCAGACATCGCCGCCGCGGCCGCCGTCGCCGCCGTCGGGGCCGCCGAACTCGATGAATTTCTCACGGCGGAACGATAGCGATCCGGCGCCGCCGTCGCCGGAACGGATGTAAACCCTGGCTTGATCGAGGAATTTCATCTGATTTTCGAGGTTTCTGCTGATTGCCTTGCGCGATTGCTCTAAACCAAGGCGGGGCCCAGGGCGAGGCTGTTTTGTGACGAAAGCGCTGGCACACGCTTTTGGGCACATGGTGAACATCCCGGCACTGCCCGATTGCGAATGGTCCCGCGCGACGATCGTTTCCGCTTTTCGCGGTTTCGCGTTGGTGTTGGAGTACCGGAATGCAGCTCGTCACCTACAACATCCAATACGGCATCGGCCTCGACGACAAATACGATGTCGGCCGCATCACCGACGCCGTGCGCGGCGCCGATGTCATCGCGCTGCAGGAGGTGACCCGCAACAATCCGCGCAACGGCGACCGCGACATGGTGGCCGAGATCGGCGAGGCGTTGCCGGACTATTTTGCCGCCTATGGCAGCAATTTCGAGGTCAATATCGGCTCGCGCCTGGATGCCGGCCGCGCCGTCACCCGGACCTTCCAGCTCGGCAACATGGTGCTGTCGAAGACGCCCATTCACCTGTCGCGCAATCTCCTTCTGCCGCGCAGCCGCAGTCTGGAGCGGATGAACTTCCAGCGCGGCGCGCTCGAGGCGCTCATCGAGACCCCGCTCGGTTTCATCCGCTTCTACTCCACCCATCTCGACCACCGCAGTCCCGTCGAGCGCCAGAGCCAGATCCGTTTCCTGCGCCAGCGCCTGCTCAACTATGCGCTGGAGGGCGGCGGCCTTTCCGGCATTCCCGAGATCGGCCTGCCGGACCTGCCCTACCCGGAGGCCTTCGTCGTCATGGGCGACTTCAACATGCTGCCCGGGTCGCCCGAATATGTCGAACTCGCCGGACGCACGGACCATGAGTTCGGCATGCCGCTGACCGCCGACCTCGCCGTCGACGTCGCCCAGCGCCTCGACGTTTCCGGCCTGTTCACCTGGATCGACCCCAAGCGGCCCGACGATGCGGCCCGCCACAAATGCATCGACTATGTTTTCACCAGCGCCTCGCTCGCCGGCTCACTGAAGCGGCTGTGGGTCGACCGGCAGGCGCGTGGATCGGATCACCTGCCGGTGTGGGTCGAACTGAGCTGAGTCCTTTTGACGGTTCGGCCTGCGCCGAGGTGCGTTCAGATTCAGGTCAGACCGAGCCGAAAACACTGGGTTTCGAGAACCGGAGCGGAGCGTACTTAAGTACGTGAGCACCGGAAGCGCAGAAAATCAGTGTTTGCAGGCCGGTCTCACCTGAATATCGGCACACCTCAGAAATGGACCCAGTTCCGCAGGCTGGTCCACGTCTTGCGATCCAGCCGGTAGCGCTCGACCGGCACCTGGCCGGCGACGATCGAGTTCAGCATGCCCTGGCCGGCATACTGGAAGCCGCACTTGTGGATGACCCGGCGGGAGGCCGGATTGATGACCCTGGTCGAGGCATGCAGCACCTGGATCGAGGTCTTCTGGAAGGCGAGGTCGACCAGGGCGTGCGCGGCTTCCGTCGCGTAGCCGCGCTTCCAGTAGGGCTCGCCGATCCAGTAGCCGAGCTCCAGCCCGCGATCGGTGGTGTTGAGGCCCGCGCAGCCGACGAAAGTGCCGGTTCCGGCAAGCGTCAGCGCATAGACGATGCCGGCGCGGCGCGATGAGGCCATGGCCAGGAAGGCGCGCCCTTCGGCCTCGCCGTAAGGATGCGGCATGCGGGCCAGCATTTCGGCGACATGTCGGTTGTCGGCCAAAGCCACCAGTTGCTCGAGGTCGCTCTCGCGCGGCGCGCGCATAACCAGCCGCTCGGTGGCGAGCACCGGGCAGTCGATCGCGTAACTTTCGTCTTCGGTGTCTTCCGCTTCGGCAACCATTTTAGTCCTCCAGGGCATAAGAAAAATGAAAAAGGAGAGATGGAAGCCCATCTCTCCTGATCCTTTTCCTGGCCTGGCCAGACACCGGTTCCCGAGATGGGCGCCGGTGTTATGGTGCGGAACCGGCTACTCCGCTGCTTTGGTGATCGGGTTTACCGAGACGTAGGTTCGGCCGTTGGCTTTTTTGTTGAAGGTGACTGCGCCGGCTTCGAGCGCAAAGAGGGTGTGGTCCGTGCCCATGCCAACGTTGGTGCCCGGATGCCATTGCGTACCGCGCTGACGAATGATGATGTTGCCGGCGACGACGGCTTCGCCGCCGAACTTCTTCACGCCGAGACGCTTGGAGTGCGAGTCGCGACCGTTGCGCGACGAACCGCCAGCTTTCTTGTGTGCCATCTAACTAACTCCGATGCGCCCTGAGGCGCTTGAATGGTCTTATGAACGCGTTCGCGTTCCGTTTCAAGTCCGTACCGGCGACGATTATCGCCGATCAGCCTTACTTCTTCTTCGCCAGTTCCTTGGCCTGCTCGCGCCAGTCCTTGATCTGGTCGGCGCTGAACGGCATGTGCTCGTCGATCTTGGCGACATCCTTGTCGGTCAGCTTGGCGAGTTGCGCGAAGGTGACGATGCCCTGCTCGTTAAGATCCTTCGCGGCGACCGGGCCGATGCCCTTGATCACCGTCAGATCGTCCGGCTCGCCCTTCGGCGCCTTGAACAGCGGCGCAGCGGCGGTCTCGGCCTTGGCTTCTTCCTTCGGTGCGGCCTTGGCCTTGGCTTCCTTCTTGGCCTTGGCCTCCTTCGGGGCGGCCTCTGCCTTCGCCTCGGCGGCGACTTCTGCCTTGGCTTCCGGCTTGGCAGCGGCCTTCTTCGACGGCTTGGCGCCACCCAGCAGGATCTCGGCGATCCTGACGGTGGTCAAAAGCTGGCGGTGGCCGATCTTGCGGCGCGAATTCTGGCGGCGGCGCTTCTTGAAAGCGATGACGGTCCGGTTCTTGCCCTGCTCGACGACTTCCGCCGTGACCATGGCGCCATCGACGAACGGAGCGCCGAAGGTGACATTCTCGCCCTCGCCATGCGCGAGCACATTGCCGATCTCGACGATTTCGCCGACCTTGGCTTCGACTTTTTCGATCTTCAAGAGATCGTTGGCGGCGACGCGATACTGCTTGCCGCCCGTTTTGATGACTGCGAACATTTTTTGCCTTTCGCTGTTCGGTCGGCCTTGATGAACCGCCTCAAGCGGTTCGGCCGTCTTTTTGTCAGTCTGCGGGTTCAAAAAACAAGCGGCGCGGAGAAGCCCCCACGCCGAATGCGGGCTGTCCCTAACCGAAGGTTGCGCGGAAGTCAAGGCAAGCGGGCCTTGCCTTGAAGATACGCCGAGCGACGTTGCCGGCAAAGGTCGGACGGTCGCCTCGCCGATGCTTTTCCGGGAAGCGGAAAATCGGTGGAATAAGGCCTTGTAACTGCGACAGTCAGCCGTTATCTAGTGCGGCGCGCCGGCAACGGCCGACCATGACCTCGCGGAGAGGTGGCAGAGTGGTCGAATGCACCGCACTCGAAATGCGGCATACTCGCAAGGGTATCGGGGGTTCGAATCCCTCCCTCTCCGCCAGAACTTTCCCATAAATCTCTATTTTTATTTCGTTTTCTGAGCCGATCAGAGATTTCCTTGCACCATTCCTTGCACTTTAAGAGCGCGGCGTGCCTGTCGGAGAGCCCTCGGCAAGCTCCTCAGGCATTCGCTTTTGCGAGCGACCTCGCCCATTGACCCAATTTCTCATTTTCTCTGCCATGGCCACCGACCTCGGTAAGCCAACGCCCGAACGTCGCGTGTAGGCAGTAGCCGGACAGAACGCTCCCGGCGCTAGGAGGGTGAAAGCGGACCTTCCGGTCCTTAGGATCGGGCTATTTCGGTTCGAGATCGAGCCATACAGCGTTCTTCGCGCCGAGCGTTTCGATCATCGCTTTCAACTCGCCGCGATCGCCAAATTGACCGTTCGGCACCTTTCGCCGATCGCCCAACTCGCATTCCAGTACTCGGTCGAATAGCTTGTCGACACCGAAGCTTGACGAACTGCGCTTCGGCACATCCACCGACCTGATAACGTCGATGCCGGTCGGGGAATATATCCACACGACCGACCCCTTCTTCGTGACCATGTTCATGCGACGGCATTGTTCGGCAAGTTCTCGGAAGTTGAGCTTATCCTGACGCTTGGCCTGAACGAGCACGCCTTTGGTTGCTGTGTTGCCCAGGTCATCCTCCACCGAGATAGCGAAATAGAGATCCGTGCCCATCGGCTTCTCGAGACTCTTGCGGCCGTGGGAATTAATGGTCTCGGTGATGACGCGAACACGGTAGCCGCGCAACACCCTGTCGTTGAACCGATCTTCGAGCCGCTGACCAATGCGGGAGGTGATATCGGGCTCCTCGGTGAGCCCTTTCATCCGATCTCGCACGAGTTCATCGAGCGCACGGCCGAACGCCTGCGAGATCTCGCCTCTGACTTCCAAATCGTC
This sequence comes from Mesorhizobium dulcispinae, assembly GCF_033977345.1. Taxonomy (NCBI): domain Bacteria; kingdom Pseudomonadati; phylum Pseudomonadota; class Alphaproteobacteria; order Hyphomicrobiales; family Phyllobacteriaceae; genus Mesorhizobium; species Mesorhizobium dulcispinae. Next base: position 286,008 of record NZ_JAVIIY010000004.1, on the reverse strand, counting down.
GATCACCTATACCCCCACCCATCCCGGCGAAAAGACACATCGCCGGCGTCGAAAGGTGAGATATTTGGCAGACGATTCGTCGCGCGCCAACAGTTAACTGAAGTCATCAGGCTGTTCGACGCGCGCGGTTTGAGACTTGGAACTGAGGATGTCAGATGCAACAAGCTTGGGAAAAGATGGAAAGCGGTGGAAAGCAATGAAAGGCCTTGGACGGAACGACCCCTGTTGGTGCGGATCAGGACAGAAATACAAGAAGTGCCACCTCAATCGGAGCCTGCAGGAGAAGGGCAACCCTTGGGATGCGGTCGCGGCCAACAAGAAGGGTTTCACGAGAAGAAATGCTGCGCTCAAGGTGCTGGGCTCGGCTCCTGCGAGGGCAAGATCATCAAGGCTCATACCGTTTCACGCGGTCCAAATCTGACGAAAATCGCAAGGCTCGGCAAAGTCGTGTGCTATAGCGCTAATCCGTCCGAGTTGGCAAAGAACGGCGGAATGCTGACGGCCGCCGAGGTCGGCATTGGCGACGCATCTGTCTTTTACGGATTTTGTGCTGGGCACGACCGCAGCCTCTTCTCCTGTATCGAAAATGACCCCTTCACCGGGCGACCCGACCAATGCCTCGCAATAGCCTATCGTACGTTGAGCAGGGAGTTCTATGGAAAGGATGCAGCAAGTCATCTCAGAGAGACATTGCGAGACGCGGACAAAGGGAAGTTGCCCGTCGAACAGATCCAATTACAAGCCCTGCTAAACCTTATCGATCAAGGAAATGAGCTGGCAAAAAAGGACCTAAAAAACACCTATGGCAAGCTCACACAAGCGCTGGTTGGAGGCCGGGACGACGTGCTGCGCTCGATGGTAATCGAGTTTGGAGGCACTTTACCGTTCATGCTGGCTGGGGCTTGGTCTCCATTCACGGACCTCATTGGGAATGAACTTCAGCAAGGATTTACAGACGAACAGCTAGAGCAGATTTTCATATCTAGTTTTGCCGGAAACGGTGATAGCAAGATCTGCATTTCGTGGTTGGATACAAACGATGCGCCAGGGCAGGTCATAGCAAATCAAATTCACAATTTGCCGAAAAATCAGCAGGCCATGGCTTGCCTTCAGTTTTCCGTAAAGCACGTCGAGAACGTCTTTTATGAGCCGACATGGTTCGAAGCTCTTTCTACGAGTCAACGCAGGCAACTGGATATATTGGCTGCAAGCGGCGTGGATGTTTTTGGCAGCGTTCCAGCCGCGCAAATAGATTTGAGCTTGAATTTCGACCTACCTAATGCCACCCGCGTTTTTATCGTCAGCGGGCCAAAAGAGGGGTAGATACGAAACGGCACCTCTCCTCTTTCTGCCGTTCTCACAATTGCCGTTCTGCCCCGAGCGCCAATCGCTCTTTCCGGGCCCTGTACGGAAGCAGGATGCCCTGCGAAGCTTTAGCGTAGGAGGGCGGCTCCAAGTTTGTCTCGACGTCCCACCGCTACTGCGCCACATCGGCTTCGCTGATGAAATCGCGCAGCATTTCCATGTCCCATGACAGCGGGCGATCGTCGCTATAGTGCGCGACGCGTTGACGGACAGCGCGATAGATGACATCGGTGCCTGGCGCGCGCGCCGCCTTTTCTGACAGGAAATCATGCGCCTGCGCGGCTGCCATGAGTTCGATCGCCAGAATATATTCAGCGTTGTCGATGACGGCCAGAAGCTTGTTGGCCGCCACGGTTGGGTGAGCGAGGAAATCCTCCTGCAAGCCGGATGTGACGCCGCCGTCTGTTGCTGCCGGCGCGGCAAGGCGCCGGTTGACGTTGCTCAGCGAAGCGGCGGTGTACTGGGCGATCATGAAGCCCGAGTTGCAACCGCCCTCCGCCGCCAGAAATGCCGGCAGATTGTTGACCAGCGGGTTGACTAGGCGGTCGATGCGACGTTCGCTCATGGCCGCGACCTGCGCCAGGGCAATCGTCAAAGCGTCGGCGGTCTGCCCGAGCGCTGGTGCGACTGCATGCGCCTGCGAAAACACCAGGGGGTCATCGGGCGTGCCGGACACGGCGGGATTGTCGGTTATCGAAGCCAGTTCACGATCGACCAGTTGCGCGGAGCGCTCCAGCACCTCTCGCGCCGCGCCATGCACGTGCGGCACCGCGCGAAGGCTGAGCGCATCTTGCGTGCGACTGCCGTGCGCCGCCGCGATCAGCCCGCTGCCGTCGAGCAAGCGCCGCAATGAAGCGCCAACGGCCTGGATTGCCGGGCGAAAGCCTCATGGCAAGCACATGTTCGTTGAAGGCCGCCATCTGCCCGCCGGCGGCTTCCAGCGTGAGCGCCGCCGCGGCATCGGCCCAACGCAGCAGACGCTCGGCGCGAACCAGCGCGATGCTTGCCAGGCCGGTTGCGCATGCCGTGCCGTTGACGAGGCTCAAACCTTCCTTGGCGCCCAGAACCAGCGGCTCCAGGCCGATCTCGGCCAGCGCCTGGCGTCCGCTCATCCTGCGCCCGGCGACGCTTGCCCTGCCCTCGCCGATCAGCACCAGCGCTATGTGGGCATTGTGCGTGAGATATCCGGCCGATCCCCGGGAAGGAACATCCGGAACGCATTTCCGCTCGAGGAAGGCGAGCAGGTTGCGGACGATCTCTGGCCGCACGCCCGAATGGCCATGCGCGAAATTTGCCACCTGCACGGCAATGACGGCGCGGATACTGCGCTCGGGCACCAGCTCGCCGACGCCGCAAGCGTGGCTGAGAATGATGTTGCGCGAGAGCTTCTCCTGGAGGGCCGGCGCCACCACCTGGCTTGCAAGCGCCCCGACCCCGGTATTCACGCCATAGGCGCGGATGCCTTTTTCGACGAGGCTTCCCACGATGCGGTTCGCATGCGCGATACGATCCCAAGCGGCCGGCGCCAACGCAAGATTTTCGCCGTCCCCCACGCGGGCGATGTCGCGCCAGCTTGCGGCATTGTCAATGACGATTGTCATTCGCGGATTCCACCCAGGCTGATAGCCCTCTAAGACCGGTCGCTGGGTCCCCATGTCCCCAGCAGCTTCGTACCTAAAGCTTTTCGAGCACAGCTTTTGTCGAAATTTCGCCGCTGCAGCGGGACAAAGGTGATAATTTCGATGGAACTTGGCTCAGGATTAGTCCAACCTTCCGCGCGAAGCAGGATGCCCTCCGAAGCCTCGGCGAAGGAGGGCGACCGCCGCTCTCAGCAATATCCGAAATAGGCCATCAGCTCACGGGCCTCACCCGCCTCGAAACGCGAGGCGACGTCCACGGGCAGGGTCGATCTCCAGCCGCCCCTGTAGTCGGTGATCGGTTGGTTGACCTGTGCCAAACGGCGGGCGGAATGCGCCGTTCGAATTTTCCTGTCCCTTCCCCAGACGACCGGATGCTGGTGATAGTCCAGGATGGCAGGATCGAAAGCCACGCCCATGAAGCGGCATAGCCGTTCGATGGAAAGCGCAGGCGATTCGATAAAGTCCTCGTAGCGCCACAGCATGCTCCCGCCTCTCTCGACACAGAGCATCGAGGCCTTGCTGTCGGCGACCCACCTTTGGAACGCTCTGTCGAAATCGCCCTCGTAACGCTGCCCGAGCGATGTCACGACATCCCGGCCGTCGCGCGTGACGACGATGAAACGAGCGCCCGGGATCGTCTCGAGTATCTGACGGGTGCAATGGATGTGACCCGGGGTTTTTTCGACCCAGACGCTCCGCCGCGAAATGGCCGCCTCAAGCAAAAGCAAGCTTAGCTTGGTCCATCTGGCGCCTTTGTCCGAGACAAAAGCGCTTGTTTCCCGCGGGACGCTGAAGATATCCGGATGGGCGGCCAATATCCGGGCGAGCAAGGTCGAGCCGGTATGGCCACAACCACAGATAAATATTGAAGTTCTCGGCTTCGGAATAAGCCGCACAACACCCCTGTTCACTTGCCGTGTCCTCCCCCGGAAACTTAATCGAACCTCCTCTTTTGAGTTATTGCAATAGGGAATGTTTCCACAGGGGCGGCTAGGCCCGACGCGGCGTCTGGCCATGCAGCTACGCCTGCGGTTTCCCGCCCCGTTTGGCAAAATCGCCATCTTCCGAACCACCCCTGAGCCGGTTCGCCAGGCAACCTGTCGGGGATCGCCAACTCGCAACGGCTCAAAGCGCGACGGGATACGCATTCGACGGCGCTAATGTGTTATATATTTCATGGAAGGGGCATCCCCCACGTGAAATTGCGACTGGAACGAGCAGGCAAAGCCGCAACTTGATTGAGAGTGCGCGCGATGAGGTTCTGGGCCGCCATTGTTGGTTTGTTCTTCGTGGCTGCTGCCGGTTGGCCGCAGGCAAGTGCCCTTGCCGCCGGCAGCAATCGGGTCGCCCTGGTCATCGGCAACAGCAAATATGTCTACGCGCCGGCCCTTGCCAATCCCGCCGGCGATGCCCGGCTGATGGCCGAAGTCCTGCGCAAGGCGGGGTTCAACGTCATCGAAGGCGTCGACCTCGACTATGCCGGGATGCGGGATCGGCTGAACAAGTTCACCGAGGCCTCGTACGACGCGGATACGGCGCTGATCTACTACGCCGGCCACGGCATGCAGGTGAACGGCAAGAATTATCTGATCCCGATCGATGCCGAGCTCACAGCTCCGGCGCATCTCAAGACCCGCACCGTCCAGATGGACGAGCTGCTCGCCGCCCTGCCGCCCGACCCGGCCGTCGGCATCGTCATCCTAGATGCCTGTCGCGACAATCCGCTGGCGAGGACCCTGGCGGCTGCGTTGCCGAAGAGCCGCTCGACCACCGCGCCGGGCCTGGCGCCTATCGATATTAGCGGGTCGGACGTCGGCACAGGCGGCGTGCTGATCGCCTTCGCGACCGATCCCGGTGCCGTCTCCTACGACGGCAGCGGTACCAACAGCCCCTACACGATGTCGCTGGCCAGGCATCTCGCCGAGCCGGGCGTGGAAATCCAGAGCGCGCTGACCCGGGTCCGCGGTGAAGTGACGGCCGAGACGAACGGACGCCAGCGGCCCTGGCACAACGCCTCGCTCGGCCGCGAGGTCTTTATCGGCCCGCAGGCGCCGCCACCGGCCGCGCCGGCTCCGCAGCCGTCCGCGGCCGAGGCCCCGGTCGAGCCCCCAAGCTCGGATGCGCGCGGATGGGAAATCGAGCAGCGCGTGTGGGACGAGGCCTCCAAGCGCAACACCATCGCGCATTACGAGGCCTATCTGCAGCAATTCCCCAAGGGGGCTTTTGTTGACCTCGCCCACCTTAACATCGATCAGTTGAAGCAGCCGAAGGGCACGACTGTCGCCGCCGCCGATTCGAGTTCGGCAAGCCGCTCGTCGGTGCCCTCGATGCCGACCGTGGCGCCGGACACTGGAACCGATATCTCCGAATCCGCGCTCGGCCTCGACACGGCGGCTCGTCTCGACCTGCAGCTCCGCCTCCAGGCGCTGGGTTACGACCTCGGCGATCTCGACGGCACGTTCGGTCCCAAGACACGTCGCGCCATCGCCGACTGGCAGAAGTCGGAAGGCCTGCCGTCATCGAGCTTCTTCACGCTCAAGCAGCGCGACCGGCTAATCGCCGAAACCGAGGCATTGATGGAAGCCGCCCGCGCCAAGGCGGCAGCCGACAAGGCCGCGGCGGACAGGGCCGCGGCGGACAAGGCTGCGGCGGACAAGGCTGCGGCCGGCCGAGCCGCCGAGGCGCCAAAACCACCCCCGGCCCCGCCCGTTGTCGCGCAACCCAAGCCGGAGCAGCCTGCGCGCACCGAGCAGAAGAAAACCGTTCGCAGGACCAAGCCGACGTCGGCTTCGCCGTCCGTGGCAGAGCGGGAAAAACCGCAGAAGAAGCAAACCGGCCGCTACAAGATCTGTACGACCGTGCGCGGTGTCTTCCAGATTCCGGCAAACGAGATTTGCTCGCCAGGGCTGTAGGCGTCGATCCATCGGCGCAGCTGGCATTCAATCGGAATTCCGAAGCCTCGGTTCGGATCGAGAGCCTGAGTGCCCGCGATCCAACCCAGAAGCGCTAGACCAAAGCCCCGGCGACAGCAGCGCCGCGCTTCGATTTCGATTAATGACACCATCGATGACACCAATTGACAGCCGTCAATTTTCATGACACAGATAGTGTCACCAATTAGGAGCACCCGCGTGTCGCAAGTCCGCACCTACAACAGCCCCATGCGCGAAGAGAAAGCGCGCGAAACGCATGAGGCGATCCTTTGTGCCTTGTTTGAGCTGATGGATTCGGCCACCGCCGCGGACGAGATCAGCATGGAGGCGATCGCCCAAAAGGCGGGGGTGCAGAGGCGGACCGTGTTCCGCCACTTCGCCACCAAAGATGATCTGCTGACTGCCTTTTGGCCTTGGCTGAATGCCCGGATAGGAGCCTCTACGACCCCAGAGACCCCCAAGGACATCATCGATGGCCCTCGGCGTGCCTTCCCGCGGTTCGATATGCACGACGCAGCCATCCGCTCATCGCTGCATTCGCGGACCGGCCGTGAGATGCGCATGGGCACGGTGGCGGGTCGCCGCGCCAATTTCAGGCGCGCGCTGGCTCCCGCCATTTCCTCTCTTCAGCCCGCCGACGCCGAGAAGGTCGAGGCGCTGGCTCACCTGCTCTTCTCGGCCTCCGCATGGGAGGTTCTGAAGGACTATGGCGGTCTCACCGGCGCCCAGGCCGGCGAGACCGCATCCTGGGCGCTCGAGGTGATCCTGTCCGCGGTCACCCCGGGTCATTCACCGGCGGAAGTTGCAAACCAAAGAGACAAGCCATGAACTTCAACGTCACCACTCCCGAGGCCGCCCAGACGCTCTGGGTCGTCGCCGACCGCATCCGCCTGCTCGGCGGCATCGCCGATTCCAGCCTTGAACTCATCGAGGTCGAGGTCCCGCCGGGTTCCGGCACTCCGCCGCACAGCCACGCGTCGCCCGAGTTGTTCTATGTGCTGGAAGGCACGCTCACCGTCCGTCATTTTGGCACGGGCGGCCCGCCCGAAGTGACCGTCGCCGGTCCCGGTACTTCCGTGCGCATCGGCCCGAGGGCGCCGCACAATTACTCCAACGACAGCGGCCGCCCTGTACGGATGCTGGTGCTTGTCGAGCCGTCCATGATCGCTTTCTTCCGCGACATCGGCACCGTCGAGCCGCAGGCGCAGCCCGACTTTGCCCGGATCGGCGCCGCCATGCAGCGCCACGGTATCGAGGCGCTGCCTGCTGCGGCCTGAACTTCCGCACGACGCTGATCAAACAGGAGACCGCCGGCAAGGACAGCGAAGCGCTTCCTTGTTGGCGGCAACTCCTGTGCGGGGCAGCACCCCGTCGCGGATCGAAAGGCGCTAGGCGGCCGCCTGATGCGCAGCGATCGCGCTCAGGAACACCTCGCCGAACTCCCTGAGCTTTGCCTCGCCGACGCCGTTTACTTGCGCGAAGGCATGGAGGTCGCGCGGACGGCGTTCGGCCATGTCGATCAGCGTGCGGTCGGAAAAGACGACATAGGCCGGCACCTGGCGTTCCTTGGCCAAGCGCAGCCGCAGCGCCTTGAGCGCGGCGAGCAGGGCGGCGTCCAGATCGTCGGTGCCCGCCTGGGCCAGGGCCGAACGCGCCTTGTTGCGCAGGGAACGATGCCGCGTCTCGACGCGGTACTCGAACGCAGTCTCGCCGCGGCCGAGCGCGCGGCCGCTTTCGGAAATGGCCAGGCCGCCATAGCCGTCCGGATCCGGCATCAGGAACCCGCCCGCCTCGAGCTGGCGGATCAGCGACAGCCACGCAGGCCGCTTGTGCGCCGCGCCGGCGCCGAAGGTGGCAAGCCTTTGATGACTCCTGGCCAGCACCTTCTCGGTCTCGTGGCCGAGGAGGATGTCGACGATATGGGAAGCGCCGAACCGTTCGCCGGTTTGCGCGACGGCCGCGAGGATGATGCGCGCCTCGGTGCTGCCGTCCGCGCGCGGCGCCTGGTTAAGGCAGTTGTCGCAATTGCCGCAGGGCTGCGCCTCCTCGCCGAAATAGCCGAGCAGCACCTGGCGGCGGCACTGCGCCGTCTCGCAATAGCCGATCAGGGTGTCCAGCCGGCCGTGCGAGCGCCGCTTGTGCTCGGGCGAGGCATCTTCGTCGTCGATGAACAGGCGGCGCGTGCGGATGTCGCCGAGGCCGTAGAGCATATGCGCCTCCGCCGACCGGCCGTCGCGGCCGGCGCGGCCGATCTCCTGGTAATAGGCCTCCAGGCTCGCCGGCAGGTCGGTGTGGAAGACATAGGCGACGTCCGGCTTGTCGATACCCATGCCGAAGGCGATCGTCGCTACCATGACGACGCCCGAGAGCGTCATGAAAGCGTTCTGATTCGCTTCACGCGCATCCTTGCTCATGCCGGCATGGTAGGCGAGCGCGGTAACGCCGTTTTGCTCGAGGAAGGCCGCCATCTCCTCCGTCTTCCGGCGCGACAGGCAGTAGACGATGCCGCTGCGCCCCGAATGGCGTTCGACGAAGCGCAGCAGCTGGCGCTTGCTGTCCTGCTTCGGTTCGATGGCGAGCTTGATGTTCGGCCGGTCGAAGCCCAGCACCAGCGTGTCGACCCGGTCGGCAAACAGCCGCGCCGAAATGTCGGTGCGCGTCGTCTCGTCCGCGGTCGCCGTCAGCGCGATGATCGGCACTTCCGGAAAGATGTCGCGCAGCCGCGCAAGGTCTTCATATTCGCGCCGGAAGGCCGGTCCCCATTGCGAGATGCAATGCGCCTCGTCGACGGCGATCAGTCTGATGTCGAGCCTGGCGAGCGCGTCGAGCATCCGTTCGGTCATCAGCCGCTCCGGCGCGAGATAGAGCAGCCGCGTCTGGCCCGACGCGACGCGGCGCCATGCCGCGACATTGGCATCGCGCTCGAGCGAGGAATTGATCGTGTCGGCGGCGACGCCGGCGAGCCGCAGCGCCGCGACCTGATCCTGCATCAGCGCCACCAGCGGCGAGACGACGATGGTGAGCCCGCCCAGGACCAGTGCCGGAACCTGGTAGCAGAGCGACTTGCCGGCGCCGGTCGGCATGACCGCCAGCACATGGCGTCCGGAGAGCAGAGCCTCCATCACGTCGGCCTGGCCGGGACGAAAATCGTCGAAGCCGAACACGTCCTTCAGCACGCGCCGCTTCGGATCGCGCCCCTCCGCCGGAATGCCCGCCATCGATGTCCGCCCCGCCATCGAATTTTGCATTGAGAGTGATTCCCGGATTCGGCTGAGGTAGCCTTCTTAAGAGGAAGATCGCCCGAACGCTATGCGAACCCGTGCTTACTCGCCGTTTTGCTGGCGCATCGCTGTCGCATTGCCTTTCCGGTCAAAGAATGGCTTGTTATCCCGGCCCGCAGCGGAGGAACCCGGCAATGATCGACCTGGCCACGTTGGCGACCTATGTCGCGATCGTGCTTGGCTTCGTCTTCATTCCGGGCCCTGCCACGCTGCTTACCGTGGCGCGGGCGACGAGCTCGGGAACCAAGGTCGGCATCGCCACCGGTGCCGGCGTCGCGGCGGGCGACGTCGTACACACCGCTATGGCGATCTTCGGCATTTCGGCCGTCATCGCCACCTCGGCGATGCTGTTTTCCATCGTCAAATATATCGGCGCGGCCTATCTCGTTTACCTCGGCATCCGCGCCATCCTCGAGAAGGCGCCGGCCGATCTCGCGGGCAACGCCCTGGCCGTGCCGGCGGGCAAGGCGTTCCGCCAGGCCATATTGACCGAGGTGCTGAACCCGAAGACCGCGCTGTTCTTTCTTGCCTTCCTGCCCCAGTTCGTACGCCCGGAACACGGATCGGTCGCGCTTCAGCTGACGGTCCTCGGCGCCGTCTTTGTCCTCCTTGGCCTCTTCAGCACGGTGGTCTTCGCGGTCTCCGCCGGATGTCTCGGCTCCTTCCTGCGCCGCAACCCGGCGGTGCTGAAATGGCAGGGCAAGGTGGTCGGCGGCATCTATTGCGCGCTCGGGATTCGGCTGGCGCTGCAACAACGCTGAGCCGCAAGTGATGATGCGTCACACCCCGAGCCGGCTCCATAGGTCCGCAATCGATCTTCGCAAGCCGGCAGCCCTGGGTTCACCCGGTCGGATTTCGGCCAGAGCAATGCCGCTTTCGCCCGCGATGGCATAGAGCAGCCAGGTCCGGCCATCCTCCTCGAAAATGGCCGGATCGCGCAGTCCGTTCTCCTTGCGCCTTGCCATGCCCACTCGGCTGCGGCGAACCGGCAGGCCGGCGCCTTCATAATCGGTGCCCGGCCTCAGCAATTCGGTTCTGCCGCACACAGCCCAGCGCCGCCAGTCCCCGGAGAGGTCGATGCTGCCGTAAAACACGCGCTCGGGCGCATCGCCCTTGCATGTATAGTAGACGGTCAGCGAGCCCCCGCTTTTCTGCACCGCCGCGTGCCTCGGTCGAGCCCAGCGCGAGCCCGGCAGCACGATCGGCCCTTCCTCGAAACCGGAAAGACCGTCGAGCGAACGGCGAAGCCTTATTTTGCCCGTGCCGAAGAGCCCGTACCAGTAGCCGTCGTGGTGAAAGATCCTCGCATAGGACGGCCCGAGCGCACGGGCGCTGGGCTCGAAGTGAAGGCCGTCGACCGACGTGGCCGCAAAGGTCGTCTGCTCGCGGCCATGCAGCTCCGGGCCGTGAAAATACATGACAATGCGTTCATTCTGCTCGTCGACATGCACGTCGGGGGAGGCGATGTGACCCCTGACAAAAGGACATTCGCCAAGCGAAAGCACTCCACCCGGGTGGATCCGCCAGGGGCCTTGCAGCGTGTCTGAATAGGCCAGCCGGATGGAAGTGCCGTTGTGATGCGCGAAATAGAGGTGATAGGCTCCGAGCCGGCCGCTCGCCCAGGCCGGCATCTTAACCAGCGATGGGCCGTTTATGCTGGTCCCCTCATCGCCCGGCAGCATATCGGGCGTAATCAACGGGCCGTGCCGTTCGACAGAAAGACCAAGCATCGACGTCACGCGCTTGCCCACTCCGGCATGTCGTAGCCGAATTCGTCGCAGAAGCCTCTCAGCCGGTCGAGGAACGCCGGCGGCAGGCCTTTGATATAGGCAAGATACTCCTCGTTCCGTTCCCATTTCTGGAGCGAGGTTGCCCGTATCGGGTTGCCGGTATCCTCGCTGAAGCGGATACGCGGCCTGAGGTCGAATGCTCGCGCGATCCGCTCCTGAACCTCGTCCGGCCGAGCGATCATGTCCTCGTAGCGGACATAGACGATCGCGCGGTTCGGCTGCGCCTTTCTCAGCCGCAGCAAAGCCTCGTATTCCGCCAGCCAGCGTTCGGACGTGACATGGAACCGGCGCTCCGCCCTGCTTTCCGGATGCGAGCTCGTGAGCACGTCGAAAGGGTGGCGGACGCAGTAGATCAGGCCAATGGCGCGAGGCAATCTCGTCAGATGCACGTGACCCCGCTCGGTGCGCTTGACGACAAGGTTGGTTTCGGGACGGTCCAGCATATCCAGCTGGGTATATTTCGCTTCGGCCCTATGGACGAAAGTGTCGTCGAAACATCCCATCAGACGCTGGGTCAGCGTCGTTCCGCTGCGCGCGCAGCCGGCGATGAATATCTTCTTGTAGCGCGCCGCGCCTCCGGTAACCCAAAGCCGCCACAGCCGCTTGATATCCAACGCCAGGCGCCGGATCTCCCTGATCGGCCGCCTGGCGGCCTCGCGCAAAAAGGCTTCCGATTTTTGTACCACGTCCATTTCCGACTTTCTCTCCCGCCGGCCTAAGCCTTTCTCTCCCGCCGGCCTAAGCATATCTCCCGAAAGTGGGACCCGGTTTCGGGATGAAGACATGCGTTAAACTAAAAAAACCTAAAGCATGGAGCGAATCTGAAAGATCGCGACGCGCTTTAGTCCATCCGCTGCCAAAGCCGGCATCCGTGGCCGAATAATGATCTACGGCCCGCCGTCTCTTTGGCCGATATGCCGGCAGAGTTCCAGCCTTTCTTCGTTAAACCTATCTTCACCATGTTGCGGCAGCTTGTGGTCCTGCGGCGATGTTCAGAGTACCGCGGCGGCGCCACAGGCGCCCAGGCAACAAACCCGCGCCCACCGGCGCGGGTTTTCCTTTCCGACATTTCACAAGCTGCGCCTCAGGCGAGGAAGTCGGCTCGATGGGGCGCAAAGCTGTCGACCAGCCGACCCGCCTCCAGCGCCTTGACGCCGACAGCACGCGCCTGGTGAAGCTCTGAGAGAGCCGAAAGACCGTCTTCAGATTGATGTCCATTTCCAGTCAGCCTCGGTTCAGGCCGACGGCGCCGGCGCGCCGGATGAAGAGCCCGGCCATTGTACGGGGCAGCGACGGATGCTACGCCGCAGCCTTCCGCTCCTGCCCAGCGAGCGGCTCGACGCGCCGATCGGAGACTTCAAATGCCAATGAACAGCCGTCTTTCGAATGCCTCCATCGCGAAACTGCCAGGCGCAACAGCCATACCGCGCTACGACCGCGGCGCCGTGACGCCCGGCATCGTCCATCTCGGCGTCGGCGCTTTTCATCGGGCGCACCAGGCGGCCTATGTCGATGCCTGCCTGGCGGATGGCGAGGCGGATTGGGGCATCGTCGGCGTCTCGCTGCGCAGCCCCGACACCCGCGATGCGCTGGCGCCGCAGGATGGGCTCTACACACTGGCGGTGAGGGACAGCGCCGGCGAGCAGCTTGAGGTCATAGGCTCGATCCTGTCACTGTTGGTGGCGCCGGAGGATCCCGGCGCGGTTCTGGCAGCGCTCACCGATCCGCGCATCCGCATCGTCACGCTGACCATTACCGAAAAGGCATATCTGCGTGCGGCGGACGGCACGCTCGACGAGGCCCATCCCGACATCGTGCACGATCTGGCGAACCCTGGATCGCCGAGGACCGCGCATGGCTTTCTCACCGAGGCGCTCGTCCGCCGCCGCGCTGCCGGCGCGCCGCCTTTCACCGTGCTCTGCTGCGACAATCTCCCGGCCAACGGCGCGACGCTGCACAAATTGCTGGTCGAGTTCGCGAAGCTGCGGGATGCCCGAGCCGGCGCAGGCGACCAGCCGTTAGCCGGCTATGTTGCCGATCAAGTAGCCTTCCCGTCGAGCATGGTCGACCGCATCGTGCCGGCGACAACCGACTCAGACCGGGCGCGTGTCGCGCAGGAGCTCGGCGTCGAGGACGCCTGGCCGGTGATGACCGAGCCGTTCCGCCAATGGGTGATCGAGGATCGTTTCCCGGCCGGGCGCCCGGCCTGGGAAAAATTCGGCGTCACCATGGTCGAGGATGTCGGGCCCTTCGAGGACATGAAGCTGAGACTGCTCAACGGCGCCCACTCAGGCATCGCCTATCTCGGCCTGCTCAGCGGCCACGCCACCGTCGATCGTGCCTTCGCCGATCCCGCGATCCGGCGATTCGTCGATGCGTTGTGGGCCGAAGCCATCCGTACGCTGCCGGACGACGCCGGGCTTGATACGACCGCCTATACGGCCGAGCTCGCCGAGCGTTTTTCCAACACGGCGCTCGCCCACCGCACGGCGCAGATCGCCAATGACGGCAGCCAGAAGCTGCCGCAGCGCATCGTTGCCTCGGCCCTTGCGCGGCAGGAGGCGGGCCTGCTGCCGGAACATTTGTCGCTGGTTGTCGCCGCCTGGATCGCCGCATGCGCCGCGCGCGGCAGCAGCTTGCCGCAAGGCCATTTCACCGATCCGCTCGATGCCGCCCTCAGTGACCTGTTCGGCCGCAATCTGCCGACAGCGGAGATGACGGCGACCGTGTTCGACCTCGCCGGCTTTGCCAACGGCCACGCGGAGCGCCAGAGGTTGATCGAGTTTGTCGCCACTCATCTGGTCCATGTCAAGCAGGGTGGTCCGAAGCTGGCTCTCGCCGCGCTCGGCATTGGCAACGAGCCGCCCAGGCTGGCCGAGTAGCTATTCGCCCGCGGACCCGTTCACGACCTGCCGCGCGGCATAATCGACGCCGTTCGAGTTCCAGAACACCCGCGCCGCCTTGCCGACGAGATTCCCGTAAGGCACCGTGCCCATGGTGAAGCGGCTGTCGGCCGAGTTGTCGCGGTTGTCGCCGAGCATGAAATATTCCCCGGCCAGCACCGTGATTTCCGGTGTGTCGTCGCCGACCGAGGTCACATCATAGTTGATCACCAGATAGGAGGCGCCTTGCGGCAGCGTCTCCCGCTGCAGCCGGGCCGAGCGTATGTCCCCGGTAGAGTATTCGCCGAGGTCCTCGAACTGGACGGCGACCCGGTTGATGTAGAGCCGGCTGTAGAGCGGCCCGCCGTTTCCGTGAAACGGCAAGACGCTCCGACAAGCAGGGCGGACTGTCCATCAAAGGAGAAAACCGGGCAAACAAAAAAGCGGGGCAAGCCCCGCCTTTTCAATCCATTGTCAGCAGCCGATTTCAGGCCGGCAGCAGCGCGCCTTCCAGCGTGGTGAGCTGGCTGAGGAACTGCTCGGCCTTGGCGCGGCTCTCGTCATCCTTGGCGTCGGCGGCGTCTTCCCTCGCCTCCTGGATGCGGCGGGCAATATCGGCGCGGTCGATGTCGTTCACATGCGTCGCCGATTCGGCCAGCAGCGTGCAGCCCGAAGGCAGGATGTCGGCGAAGCCGCCGAACACGACATAGCGCTCTTCCTTGCCCGCCGTGGTCTTCACCGTGACGACGCCGGGCTTGATCATGGTCATGACCGGAGCGTGCTGCGCCAACACCGTCATCTCGCCTTCGGCACCCGGGATGACGACGGAATCGACCTGTTCGGAAACGAGCAGCCGCTCCGGCGAGACCAGTTCGAACTTGAAAGCTTCAGCCATGCCTGTCTAGCGAGTAGGGAATAGTGGGTAGCGAGTAGTGAAGAAACTCGGCCGGCCCACTGATCCCTATTCGCTACTCCCTATTCGCTATTCGCTTCGTTACGCCGCTTCAGCCGCGAGGCGCTGCGCCTTCTCGACCGCTTCCTCGATGCCGCCGACCATGTAGAAGGCGGCTTCCGGCAGGTGGTCGTAGTCACCGGCGCAAAGGCCCTTGAAGCCCTTGATGGTGTCGGCGAGGTCGACCAGCTTGCCCGGCGAACCGGTGAACACTTCGGCGACGAAGAACGGCTGCGACAGGAAGCGCTCGATCTTGCGGGCGCGGGCAACCGTCTGCTTGTCCTCTTCCGACAGCTCGTCCATGCCAAGGATGGCGATGATGTCCTGCAGCGACTTGTAGCGCTGCAGGATCGACTGCACCTGGCGGGCGACCTGGTAGTGCTCCTCGCCGACGACCATCGGATCGAGCATGCGCGAGGTCGAGTCCAGCGGATCGACGGCCGGGTAGATGCCCTTTTCGGAGATGGCGCGGTTGAGCACGGTGGTGGCGTCGAGGTGGGCGAAGGAGGTCGCCGGCGCCGGGTCGGTCAAGTCGTCGGCCGGAACGTAGATGGCCTGCACCGAGGTGATCGAGCCCTTGGTCGTCGTCGTGATGCGCTCCTGCAGCGCGCCCATGTCGGTGGCCAGCGTCGGCTGATAGCCCACGGCCGACGGAATGCGGCCGAGCAGCGCCGACACTTCCGAGCCAGCCTGCGTGAAGCGGAAGATGTTGTCGACGAAGAACAGCACGTCCTGGCCTTGGTCGCGGAAATACTCGGCAACGGTGAGGCCGGTCAGGCCGACGCGGGCGCGCGCGCCCGGCGGCTCGTTCATCTGACCGTAGACGAGCGCTGCCTTCGAACCCTGGCCGCCGCCCTTCTTGTTGACGCCCGATTCGATGAACTCGTGATAGAGGTCGTTGCCTTCGCGGGTGCGTTCGCCGACGCCGGCGAACACCGAGAAGCCGCCGTGCGCCTTGGCGACGTTGTTGATCAGCTCCTGGATCAGCACGGTCTTGCCGACGCCAGCGCCGCCGAACAGGCCGATCTTGCCGCCGCGGGCGTAAGGAGCGAGCAGGTCGAGAACCTTGATGCCGGTGACCAGGATCTGAGCTTCCGTCGACTGGTCGACATAGGCCGGGGCCGGCTGGTGGATGGCGCGCAGCTCGACGGCGTCGACCGGGCCGGCTTCGTCGACCGGCTCGCCGATGACGTTGATGATGCGGCCGAGCATGCCCGGGCCGACCGGAACCGAGATCGGGCCGCCGGTGTCGAAGACGTCCTGGCCGCGGACCAGACCTTCCGACGAGTCCATGGCGATGCAGCGCACGGTGTTCTCGCCGAGATGCTGGGCGACCTCGAGCACCAGGCGATTGCCGACATTGTCGGTTTCGAGCGCATTCAGAATGGCCGGCAGATGATCTTCGAACTGCACGTCGACGACGGCGCCGATGACCTGGCGGACCTTGCCGGCGGCGCCGACCCGCTTCGCCGCAACGCTTGCCGCCTTGGCGGGCGCCGCTGCCTTGGCCGGAGCGGCCGCTTTCTTGGCCGGAGCGGCCTTCGCGGCTGCTGCCGCCGCCTTGGGGGCCGGTGCCGCCTTGGCGGCGGTCTTCGGGGTAGCTGCTTTCGCCATCGTCTTTGCCCTTTTCGTCTATCCGTTGTTCACGCTGCCCGCTGCGAGGCCATTGCCCCGCGCGGCCCGCGCCTAGAGCGCCTCGGCGCCCGAAATGATTTCGATCAGTTCCTTGGTGATCTGCGCCTGCCGCTGCCGGTTGTAGGTGATCGACAGCCTGTTGATCATGTCGCCGGCGTTGCGCGTCGCATTGTCCATCGCGCTCATCTTGGCGCCCATCTCGCCGGCCGCGTTTTCCAGCAGCGCGCGGAAGATCTGCACCGCGATGTTGCGCGGGATGAGGTCGGAGAGGATTTCGCCCGGCTCCGGCTCGTATTCGTAGACGGCGGTGGCGCCATTGCTCGTCTCGGCGGCGGCGGAAGCCTGGGCCGCCGGGATGATCTGCTGCGCCGTCGGGATCTGGCTGATCACCGACTTGAACTGCGAATAGAACAGCGTGCAGACGTCGAAGCCATTCTGGTTGAACAGGTTAATCACCTTGCGCGCGATCGCATCTGCATTGGCGAAGCCGAGCGTCTTGACCTCGCGCAGGTCGACGCGCTCGAGAATCAGCGAGCCGTAGTCGCGGCGCAGGATGTCAAAACCCTTCTTGCCGACGCAGATGATCTTGACCTGCTTGCCGTCGGAGAGAAGCCGGCGGATGTGGTCGCGGGCAAGACGCGCGATCTGCGAATTGAAGCCGCCGCACAGGCCGCGCTCGGCGGTGCAGACGATGAGCAGATGCACATCGTCCCTGCCGGTGCCGGTCATCAGCGCCGGAGCATCGCCGCCGCCGCCGATCGCCTGGGTGATGTTGGCCAGCACCGCGCCCATCCGCTCGGAATAGGGCCTGGCCGCTTCTGCTGCTTCCTGCGCGCGACGCAGCTTCGCCGCGGCGACCATCTGCATCGCCTTGGTGATCTTCTGCGTCGCCTTGACCGAGGCGATACGGTTACGAAGGTCTTTTAACGAAGCCATGCTTCAAACCCGATCCCGTCCGGCTTCGTTCAAGCAAAGGTCTTGGCGAAGGCGTCGATTTCCGCCTTCAGCTTGGCGCGCAGGTCGTCCGACAGCGCCTTCTCCTCGCGGATACCGTCGAGCACGTCCTTGCCGGCCGAGCGCATGTGGCTGAGCAGGCCATGCTCGAACTTGCCGACCTGGTTGAGCGCCAGCTTGTCGAGATAGCCGTTGACGCCGGCGAAGATCACCGCGACTTGCTCCTCGACCTTGAGCGGCGAGAACTGCGGCTGCTTGAGCAACTCCGTCAGGCGCGAACCGCGGTTGAGCAGGCGCTGCGTGGCGGCGTCGAGGTCGGAACCGAACTGCGCGAAGGCCGCCATTTCGCGGTACTGCGCGAGCTCGCCCTTGATCGAGCCGGCGACCTGCTTCATCGCCTTGATCTGCGCCGAGGAACCGACGCGCGACACCGATAGACCAACATTCACCGCCGGGCGGATGCCCTGGAAGAACAGGTTAGTTTCGAGGAAGATCTGGCCGTCGGTGATCGAGATAACGTTGGTCGGAATGTAGGCCGACACGTCATTGGCCTGCGTCTCGATGATCGGCAGGGCGGTCAGCGAGCCGTTGCCGTTGTCGTCATTGAGCTTCGCGGCGCGCTCGAGCAGGCGCGAGTGCAGGTAGAAGACGTCGCCCGGATAGGCTTCGCGGCCCGGCGGGCGGCGCAGCAGCAGCGACATCTGGCGATAGGCGACGGCCTGCTTCGACAGATCGTCATAGCTGATCAGCGCATGCATGCCGTTGTCGCGGAAATACTCGCCCATCGTGCAGCCGGCAAACGGCGCCAGGAACTGCATCGGCGCCGGGTCGGACGCGGTGGCCGCGATGATGATGGAGTAGTCGAGCGCGCCGCGCTCCTCCAGCACTTTCACGAACTGCGCGACGGTCGAGCGCTTCTGGCCGACGGCGACGTAGACGCAGTAGAGCTTCTCCTTCTCCGGGCCGTTGTCGTGCACCGACTTCTGGTTCAGCATCGTGTCGAGGATGATGGCCGTCTTGCCGGTCTGGCGGTCGCCGATGACCAGCTCGCGCTGGCCGCGACCGACCGGGATCAGCGCGTCGATGGCCTTCAAGCCCGTCGACATCGGCTCGTGCACCGACTTGCGCGGAATGATGCCGGGCGCCTTGACGTCGACGCGGCGGCGCTCGGTGGCCTTGATCGGGCCCTTGCCGTCGATCGGGTTGCCGAGGGCGTCGACGACGCGCCCGAGCAGGCCGGGGCCGACCGGAACGTCGACGATGGCGCCGGTGCGCTTGACGGTGTCGCCTTCCTTGATGTCGCGGTCGTTGCCGAAGATAACGACACCGACATTGTCGGCTTCGAGGTTGAGCGCCATGCCGCGGATGCCGCCCGGGAATTCGACCATCTCGCCGGCCTGGACATTGTCGAGGCCGTAGACGCGGGCGATGCCGTCACCGACGGACAGAACCTGACCGACTTCGGAGACCTCGGCCTCCTTGCCGAAATTCTTGATCTGGTCTTTCAGAATTGCGGAAATTTCCGCGGCGCGGATGTCCATCAGCCGACCTCTTTCAGTGCAAGCTTGAGCGAATTGAGTTTGGTTTTGAGCGACGTATCGATCTGGCGCGAGCCCATCTTGACGATCAGCCCGCCGAGCAGCGACGGGTCGACGGTCATGGCGATGGCCACGTCCTTGCCGGCGATGCTCTTCAGCGTCGCCTTGAGCTCGGTCTGCTGCGCATCCGTCAGCGCATGCGCCGAGGTCACCTCGGCGGAAGCCTCGCCGCGATGGTCGGCGGCGATCTGGCGAAACGCCTTGATCATGCCGGGCACGGCGAACAGGCGGCGGTTGCGGGCGACGACGCGCAGGAAATTGCCGACGAGGCCGGTGATCTTGGCCTTGGAGATGATTGCTCCGATCGCCTTGGCCTGATCGTCGCTGGAGAACACCGGGCTGTTGATCAGCCGGGCAAGGTCGGCGCTGCCGTTGAGCATCGCCTCGAAATCGTTGAGATCGGCCTCGACCTTGGCGACCGAATTTTCCTGCAGCGCGAGCTCGAACAGCGAGCTTGCATAGCGTTCTGCGACAGCTGAGATTGGCGAGGACGATTGGGCCACGGACCGTCTTTTCTCTTGTCTGACAGGCCGCAGATTGTTGGCGCGAGCAAAAACTCTGGCTAAATCTTTGACCTTACTGCGATTTTTCCAAGCACGGAGGGATGGCTTCCGCTATCCCCGGCCGAAAGTCGATTGCCGTCTAGCACAGGCCTTTTAAGACCGCAATGCATCGTCCGGCATGGTTTTCAGGCACTTTTGTCGCATCAGGCGGCGAAGGCCAAGCTCAAGCGCCGGATTAATGCATGTCGCCCAAAAGTGTGCAGCGGTTTTGGGAGAACGACATGCATCAAAACAAGGACCTAAAGCGCGTCGCTTGAATCCGTTTCAGCGCGACGCGCTTTAGTCACGGTTTCACGGCACGAAGCCGAAGGCGAAGGCCAGCGGAAGCGCTGCCAGCACCAATTCAACCACGATGGAAGCCCAGTTGAAAGGGGTGTTGGCGCCGTCCGACATCATCGACAAAAGTCGGCCGAAAGCGGTGAACAGCCAGGAGAAGCCGAGGGCCATATAGAGCAGCGGCTGCGCCAAAAGGATGCAGCACAGGCTGACGCCGAGATAGAATCCCGACATGCGGCCGCGCCCTTCGGCGATCGCCGCGGCCTTCTCCGGCTTAACCTGCAGGCGCAGGATGCGGAAGGCGAGGTTCGGCGCCAGGAATAGGAGCAGGCCCATGAGCAGCGTGATGACGGCGCTCGACCATGCCAGCCACTCGCCCTGGCTCGCCGGCCACGGAAATGCGAATTCCATCTAATCCCCCTCGTAAAGTCTTGTTCTGAAATTGCCGGCATTTTAGCGGAGGAAAAGCCGCGCGCCAGATGTCCGCCGACACATTAGAAAAGACGCATCAGAAGAGCGCCCAATCGGGACAACGCCCAATCAGGATAGGGCGAAGTCGATCGCGGCCTCGGCATGGATGCGCGTGGTGTCGAACACCGGGATGTCGAAATCGTCCTGAGCGATGAGCATCGTGATCTCGGTACAGCCCATGATGAGGCCGTCGATTTTTTCGTCGCGCAGCATGCGGCCGACCTCCTCGACATAGGCCGCTTTCGAATCGCCGTTGACGACGCCTTGGCAGAGCTCGTCGTAGATCACCCTATGCACCATGTCGCGACCGGCCTGGTCCGGCACCACCGGCTGCAGCCCGTATTTGTCGGCCAGCCGGCCCTTATAAAAATCCTGCTCCATGGTGAAGCGCGTCGCGAGCAGCGCCGGGCGCTGCACACCCGCCTCGACGACGGCACGTGCCGTGGCATCGGCGATATGGATAAGCGGGATCGACACTGCGGCCTGCACATCGTCGGCGAGCTTGTGCATGGTGTTGGTGCAGATCACCAACCCATCCGCGCCGGCCGCCCCCAATCCGCGCGCCGCTTCCACA
Organism: Mesorhizobium dulcispinae; assembly: GCF_033977345.1. Classification (NCBI taxonomy): domain Bacteria; kingdom Pseudomonadati; phylum Pseudomonadota; class Alphaproteobacteria; order Hyphomicrobiales; family Phyllobacteriaceae; genus Mesorhizobium; species Mesorhizobium dulcispinae. Next base: position 265,094 of record NZ_JAVIIY010000004.1, on the reverse strand, counting down.
AGAAGAGCGCCGGCGCCTTCCCAGTCGCCCGCATGCTGCCGTTCGGCGATCTCGGCGAAATCGAACGACCATAGGAGCAGCTTCGCCGAATGCAGCCCGCCCAGCCGCTCGCGCACGATCTCGTTGAGCAGGCGATAGTAGATGGCGGTCGATTCCCAGCTCATGCCGCCGAGCAGGCCCAGGGTTTTCATAAGCGCGCTGTTCCTTTCCTCGGCAATTCCTATATTATGACTACATGAGACCACAAGGAGGTTGCCGTGAAAACGATGCAGGTTCGGGAAGCCAAGGCAGGGTTCTCGGCGCTCGTCGAGGCCGCGGAGGGCGGCGAGCCCACCATTATCACAAAGCATGGTAAGCCAGCAGCGGCTATCGTTTCGGTCGAGGACCTGCAAAAGCTTTATCCGGTCAAGCGTCGAAACTTCGGGGAGTTCCTTCTGACCTATCCGGGAGGTATCGAGCTTGAAAGGAACGAGTCACCGTCGCGGGATGTCGACCTTTGAGCGGCTATCTTATCGATACTTCCATCTTATCGGCATTCGCGCCTGGAAGGCCGCCACTTGCAAAAGACATCGCCACCTGGATCGTGACTCAAGGCGCAAAGCAAACACTCTTCATACCGGTTATAGCGATCACCGAAATCGAGAAAGGTATACACAAGCTGGTTCGCGCCGGGGCCACAAAACGCGCTGAAGGTCTCACTGCTTGGCTCAACGAAACTATCGAAGACTTCGCGGATCAAATTCTAGAGGTCAATGCCGATATAGCGCGAAGAGCGGGTCAAATGGAGGAAGCAATCTCTGCACAAGGGAAGAATCCGGGATTGGCCGACATATTGATCGCGGCTACGGCGGCAACCAACGAACTCACTGTGATAACGGCAAACATCAGGCACTTTGAGGCGCTTGACGTCTGGTGCTGGAACATACTGCAAGATCCGCCGAGCCCCGACTAATCATCCCAATCTCACAGAAAACTCTGCGGGTCGATGTCGACCTGCACGCGTACCGAGCCGCGCAGCTTCGGCCCCTCCGCGAGCATAGCACGGATAAAACCTTGCATGTCGGCGCGCCGCTCGCCCTGCACCAGGAGGCGGAAGCGGTGGCGGCCGCCGATTAGCGACAGCGGCGCCTCGGCGGGTCCAAGCACGAAGAGGTCGGAGGCTTGCGGCGCCGCCCGTCTCAATCCCCGCGCATGGCCTTCGGCCTCGCCTCGCGTCGCGGCGCTGACGATGATACCGGCGAGCCGGCCGAAAGGCGGCAATGCCGCCCGCTCGCGCTCGGCGATCTCGCGCTCGTAGAAAGCTTCCGAATCGCCGGAAACGATTGCCCGCATCACCGGATGGTCCGGCTGGTAGGTCTGTAAGAGGCCGAGGCTTTTCTTGCCGGTGCGGCCGGCGCGGCCGGTCACCTGGCTGAGCAGTTGGAAGGTGCGCTCGGCCGCGCGCGGGTCGCCATTGGCAAGGCCGAGATCGGCGTCGACCACGCCGACCAGCGTCATGCCGGGAAAATTGTGGCCCTTGGCGACGAGCTGCGTGCCGATGACGATATCGGCCTCGCCATTGGCGACGGCCTCGAGCTCGAGCCGCAGCCGGCGCACGCCGCCAAGCAGGTCGGACGACAGCACGATGGTGCGCGCCTCCGGGAAATGCGCCACCACCTCCTCGGCGATGCGCTCGACACCTGGCCCGCAGGCGACCAGGTGATCGAGCGTGCCGCATTCCGGACAGGCCTCCGGCCGCCGCTCGTTGTGGCCGCAATGATGACACACGAGCTGGCCGCGAAAACGATGCTCGACCAGCCAGGCCGAGCAGACCGGGCAGCCGAAGCGATGGCCGCAGACTCGGCAGAGCGTCAGCGGCGCATAGCCGCGCCGGTTGAGGAAGAGCAGCGACTGCTCTTGTCTCTCCAGCGTGCGCTGCATCTGCTCCAACAGGATCGGCGACAGGAAGCCGCCGCGCGCCGGCGGCGCGCGTCGCATGTCGATCGACTTCAGGTCGGGAAGTGCCGCCTCGGCGAAGCGCGACGACAGCACCGCCCGATGATAGCGGCCCTGGCTGGCGTTGACCCGGCTTTCGACCGACGGCGTCGCCGAGGCGAGCACGACCGGAAAGCCGCCGATATGGCCGCGCACCACCGCCATGTCGCGTGCATTGTAGAAGACGCGATCCTCCTGCTTGTAGGCGGGGTCGTGCTCCTCGTCGACGACGATCAGGCCGAGTTCCTTGAACGGCAGGAACAGCGCCGAGCGCGCGCCGGCAACGACGCGCACGCCGCCTTCCGCGACCTGCCGCCAGACGCGTTCGCGCATCCGCGGCGGCAGGTCCGAATGCCATTCCGCCGGCTTGGCGCCGAAGCGGTCCTGAAAGCGCTCGAGGAAGGCATGCGTCAGCGCGATTTCCGGCAGCAGGATCAGCACCTGCCTGCCCTTGTCGAGCGCGGCCGCCACCGCCTCGAAATAGACCTCGGTCTTGCCCGATCCGGTGACGCCGTCGAGCAGGGTGACGTTGAAGGCATCGGCGGCGATGGCGGCGCGCAGTTTTTCGGCGGCGGCTTTCTGGTCCGGCATCAGTTCCGGCACGGCGTGGCCGGCATCGGGCGTCGCCACCACCGGCCGTGGCGGGATCATCACCGTCTCGAACACGCCCTGCGCCCTCAATCCGTCGATGACGGTCGAGGACACGCCCGCCGCATGCGCCAGCCCCGAGCGCGTCCAGGCCAGGCCGCCCTCGGCCGTTTCCAGCACGCGGCGCCGCGCTTCGGTCAATCGATCGGGCTCGGCAAGCGTGCGCTGCAGCCCTTCGATCCAGGGCTCCGGGTCGAAGGCTTCGGGAGCCCTCAGCAGCATGCGCGCCACCATGCCGGGGGCCGACAGCGTGTATTGCGCGATCCAATCGACGAAGCGGCGCATCGCTTTGTCGATCGGCGGACAGTCGAAGACCTCCTCGATCGGGCGCAGCTTCTTCGGATCAACTGATTCGACCACGCCGTCCCAGACGATGCCGGCGACCTGGCGGGGGCCCAGCGGCACGCGCACGATCGAGCCCGGCACCACGCGCATGCCCGGCGGCACGGCATAGGTGTAGGGCCGTTCGGCCGGCATCGGCACCAGCACCGGTGCGGCCGCGACAAAGGGCGAATCTTCGATCATGAGGCGTGACCTTGCCCCGACTTTGCTCTAGATCAAAGGGTGACCCTCGAACGTGCCTGACCGGCACCAGGAAATCCCCAAGGAGACCGCCATGAAATTTTTTGTCGACACCGCCGACATCAAGGAGATCAAGGAACTGAACGATCTGGGGCTGCTCGATGGCGTCACCACCAACCCCTCGCTGATCCTGAAATCGGGCGGCAAGATCGCCGAGGTGACGAAGCAGATCTGCGACATCGTCGAAGGCCCGGTCTCGGCCGAGGTCGTGGCCACCGAATTCAAGGACATGATGGGCGAGGCCGAGGTGCTGGCCAAGATCGCGCCGAATGTCTGCATCAAGGTGCCGCTGACGCTGGACGGCCTGAAGGCCTGCAAGACGATCCGCACCGAGATGAACCGCATGGTCAACGTGACGCTGTGCTTCTCGGCCAACCAGGCGTTGCTTGCCGCCAAGGCCGGCGCATCGTTCATCTCGCCTTTCGTCGGCCGCATCGACGACACCGGCTCGGACGGCATGGAGCTGATCTCGGAAATCCGCACCATCTACGACAATTACGATTTCAAGACCGAGATCCTGACGGCTTCGGTGCGCACGGTGAACCACGTCAAGCAGGCCGCATTGATAGGCGCCGATGTCGTGACGGCGCCGCCGGCGACGCTGAAGGCGCTGGTCAACCATCCGCTGACCGACAAGGGCCTTGCCGCCTTCCTCGCCGACTGGGCCAAGACCGGCCAGAAGATCAACTGAGGCCGGAGCAATTCCAGGAAAAGCGTCTGACGGTTTTCCGTTCGGAATTGCGTGAAACAAAAGCCGCCAAACAGCAAAAAGGCCGGGCAACCGGCCTTTTTTGTAACATGCAAACGATGCGCGAAGGTGTTGAGATTCAGGTCAGGCTTTCTTGCCGTGCCTGGCCAGATCCTGAGCAACTGCGAGGCGTAGCAAGTCGGCAAGCTCCCGCGCGGCGCGGTTCTCGGCGTCGATCTGCGCCCGGTACGCCGCAAACTCCTGGCGCGGCCGGTCGAAGGACGACGGGATCGAGCGCTTACCGACCGCGACCACTGCGCCGGTCGCATCTCGCAGCACATAGTTGGCGGTGAGCGTCACGGTGCCCGCCGTAGGCTCGTCCTCTTCGGTCTGCACCTGAACGATAGCCGCCGACTCGATCAGCTCGGTGACGCCGAGGTCGAGCGTATAGGCGGGCGATGCCGGCTCGCCCGAGCCCTGGCTGAAAGCGAAGATCAGATTGTTGCGCACCTGCTGGCCGTAGCGCGTGCCGACCGGCTTGATCGAGATCGATGCCAGCTCGGCGGCGGCGCCGACCGTCGAGCCGACGGTGAGCGGCGCGCTGGAATAGAGCGGCCGCACCGTACAGGCCGAGACCAGTGCCAGCGAGGCGACCAGGCCGCAGAGAGCCGCGCGGCGCAGCAAACGCGCCGCCTGTGACTTTTCCGGATCAGGCAACGACATTGACGATCCTCTGCGGGACGATGATCACCTTTCGCGGGGCCTTACCATCGAGCGCTTTTTGCACGAAGTCGAGAGCCAGCACCGCTTTTTCGACGGCACCTTGATCCGCGTCGCGGGCAATTGTCAAATCCCCGCGCTTCTTGCCGTTGACCTGCACCGGCAGCACGATCTCGTTGTCGACGACGAGGGCCGGATCGTAGACCGGCCACGGCCGCTCCGCGACCATCTCGGTGCCGCCCAGCGTCTCCCAGCATTCCTCGGCCAGATGCGGCATCACCGGCGCGATCACATGCACCAGGATCTCGACGGCCTCGCGGCAGGCGCCTTTCAGGGCCGCGTCGGCCTTGCCTTCGGCGACGTCGTTGAGCGGCGTGGTCAGCGCGTTGGCAAGCTCGTAAATGCGGGCGATCGCCCGGTTGAAGCCGAGCTTCTCGATGTCCTCGCCGATCGCTTTCAGGATCTTATGCGCGGCCTTGGAAACGGCGCCCGCCTCGCCATCCTTCGCCGCGGCCGGCTTCACGCCGGGGAGCTGCTCGGCCGCGATCTGCACCAGGCGCCAGACGCGCTGGACGAAGCGATGCGCGCCGGCCGCGCCCTCGTCGGTCCATTCGACGTCGCGCTCCGGCGGCGAATCCGACAGCATGAACCAGCGCGCGGTGTCGGCGCCGTAGCCGTCGGTGATCTCTTCCGGACTCACCGTGTTCTTCTTCGACTTCGACATCTTCTCGAGCGCGCCGATCGTCGCGTCCTCGCCTGTCGCGATCTCGACGGCGCGGCGCTTGCCGCCCACATCCTCGATCCTGACCTCGCTCGGCGACAGCCAGCGCCCGTTGGTCGACGGGCCGCCGACGCGGTAGGTCTCGTGCACGACCATGCCCTGCGTGAACAGGCCCTTGAACGGCTCGGCGAGATTGAGATGGCCGGTCTCGCGCATGGCGCGGGTGAAGAAGCGCGAGTAGAGCAGATGCAGGATCGCGTGCTCGATGCCGCCGATATACTGGTCGACCGCCAGCCATTCGTCGGCCGCCTTCGGCTCGGTCGGCTCGTTGGCCCAGGGCGCGGTGAAGCGCGCGAAATACCAGGACGAATCGACGAAGGTGTCCATCGTGTCGGTCTCGCGCCGCGCGTCACGGCCGCATTGCGGGCACTTCACATACCGCCAGGTCGGGTGGCGGTCGAGCGGATTGCCCGGGCGGTCGAACTCGATGTCGTCGGGCAGCCTGACCGGCAGGTCGGCCTTCGGCACCGGCACCACGCCGCAGGCCTCGCAGTGGATCATCGGGATCGGGCAGCCCCAATAGCGCTGGCGCGAGATGCCCCAGTCGCGCAGGCGGAAGTTCACCTTGCGCTCCGCCATCGGCCGGCCGCCGATCGTCTTCTGTTCGAGCAGCTTCGCCACCTCGTCGAAGGCCCGCTCCGGCTTCATGCCGTCGAGGAAGCGCGAGTTGATCATCACGCCGTCGCCGTCATAGGCCTCCTCGATGATCTGGAAGCTCCCTTGATTTTCGCCCTCCGGCATCACCACCGGGATCACCGGCAGGCCGTATTTGTTGGCGAAGTCGAGGTCGCGCTGGTCGCCCGACGGACAGCCGAAGATGGCGCCGGTGCCGTATTCCATCAGCACGAAATTGGCGACATAGACCGGCAGCGTCCAAGCATCGTCGAACGGATGAACGACGCGGATGCCGGTGTCAAAACCCTTCTTCTCGGCCGTCTCGAGCGCGGCCACTGAGGTGCCCATATGGCGGACCTCGTCGATGAACTTGGCCAGCGCCGGATTGCTCTCGGCGGCCTTCCTGGCCAGCGGGTGGTCGGCTGCGACCGCCATGAAGGAGGCGCCGAAGATGGTGTCCGGCCGGGTCGTGTAGACTTCCAGCTCGTCCATCTCGCCGACCGGGGCCGCGAGCGGCCAGCGGATCAGCAGCCCTTCCGAGCGGCCGATCCAGTTGTGCTGCATCAGCTTGACCTTTTCCGGCCATTCCTCGAGCAGGTTGAGCGACTCCAGCAGGTCCTGCGCGAAATCGGTGATCTTGAAGAACCACTGCGTCAGCTCGCGCTGCTCGACCAGCGCGCCCGAGCGCCAGCCGCGGCCGTCAATGACCTGCTCGTTGGCGAGCACCGTCATGTCCTCCGGGTCCCAGTTGACCTTGGAGGACTTGCGCGTCACCAGCCCCTTCTCGACGAAATCGAGGAACAGCATCTGCTGGCGGTGGTAGTAGTCGACATCGCAGGTCGCGAACTCGCGCGCCCAGTCGAGCGACAGGCCCATCATCTTGAGCTGCTCGCGCATGACGGCGATGTTCTCGTAGGTCCAGTCCTTCGGATGGACCTTGTTCTGCATCGCCGCGTTCTCGGCCGGCATGCCGAAGGCGTCCCAGCCCATCGGGTGCAGCACGTTGAAGCCCTTGGCCCGCTTGTAGCGCGCCACCACGTCGCCCATCGTGTAGTTGCGGGTGTGGCCGATATGGATCTTGCCCGACGGATACGGGAACATCTCGAGCACGTAATATTTCGGCTTCGGATCGTCGTTCCTGGCCTCGAACAGCTTCTTTTCGGCCCAGGCCTTCTGCCATCTGGGCTCTGACGTGCGCGGATTGTAACGTTCGGTTGCCATCGGGTGTTTTTCACTTAAAAGCGGTACGCGGCGCCGGACAAGGCCGGCAGCCTAGACAATGTCGTCGCGGTGTTCACCATGGATTGCCGGACCCGTCAACTGTGGCGATCCGGCGAAGGCGCTAAAACTATAGGCAGGATATGGGCATGACGAGTGCCGTCGAACAGCTTCTCGCGGTCAAGGCGAGGATCGCGAATGCCGAGCGCGAGGCCAAGCGCGACCCCGGCGCCGTCACGCTGGTCGCGGTATCGAAGACGTTTACGGCCGAAGATATTCGTCCCGTGATCGAGGCCGGCCAGCGCGTTTTCGGCGAGAACCGCGTGCAGGAAGCCCAAGGCAAATGGCCGGGGCTGAAGGAGGCATTTCCCGACATCGAATTGCATCTGATCGGCCCGCTGCAATCCAACAAGGCCAAGGAAGCGGTGGCGCTTTTCGACGTCATCGAGACGGTCGACCGCGAGAAGATCGCCGCCGAGCTTGCCAAGGAGACCGCCAGGCAAGGTCGGGCGCCGAAACTCTATGTCCAGGTCAACACCGGCTCCGAGCCGCAAAAGGCCGGCATCGAGCCGCGCGAGGCGGTTCGTTTCGTCAAGCGCTGTCGCGAGGCGCACGGCCTCGCCATCGAGGGCCTGATGTGCATTCCGCCGGCGGACGAGAATCCCGGCCCGCATTTCGCGCTTTTGGAAAAGATCGCCCGCGAAGCCGGCGTCGCAAAGCTCTCGATGGGCATGTCCGGCGACTACGAGACCGCGATTGCCTTCGGCGCCACCAGCGTCAGGGTCGGCTCGGCGATCTTCGGCAGCCGGTAGGCCTTCGTTTCGATTGATAATGGGAAACTGTCGGTTTATATCTAGCCAAGCTAGCTAGGAGCGACCCATGAACTGGCATCTTCAGGACGCGAAGAACAATTTTTCGAAAGTGGTACAGCGGGCGCGAACCGAGGGGCCGCAGACCGTGACGCTTCGCGGCGAGCGCGCTGCGGTCGTGCTTTCCGCCGAGGACTACGACCGCCTGGCCGGGAAAAAGAAGTCGCTCGCCGAATATCTTCTGAGCGGTCCTGGCTGGGACGATGAATTCGACAAGGAAATCACCCATCGCCCGGATACGATGATCCGGGACGTCGATCTCTGATGTACCTGCTCGACACGAATGTTGTTTCGGACGTGCAAAGGCGGCTGCCGAAGCCGACCGCCTGGATAGCTTCGATCGATCCGGCATCAATCAGCCTCAGCGTCATTACACTCGGCGAGATCGAGCGGGGAATCGTCAAGCAGCGTGAGGTCGCCCCCGAAAGGGCCGCCCGGCTTGATATCTGGCTGCGAGAGTTGCGAAGAGACAATGACGACCGCATCCTTCCGATCACCGAAGAGATTGCACTGGCATGGGGACGCATCACGGCAGGTCGCACGCGAGGCGGCGCAGACTCCCTCATTGCCGCCACGGCGCTGGTCCATGACCTTATTTTGGTCACGCGCAATGTCGCGGACTTCGAATATATTGGCCTGACAGTCCTCAACCCTTGGGAAAGCTTATCCTGAGCTTCGCCGGATCGCTGGCGGCAAAGGCAGGCGCGTCATACCACCGCATTGTCGCGCCGGACCACCTCACTAGGTGCGGGTGAAGGAACGAGCGCGTGGCTCCTTTCAAGTCAAAGGAGGCTCCGATGACCGTCACACGCCACGACCAGGAAATCACACAGGACCGGCAAATCTCCCGCGGGCTGCACCGATGGGTCTATTTCGCCATGGTGGGGCTTGCTGCCTGCTATGCGCTGTCGGCCTGGATCGGCTTCGCCGGCGGCTATGACGAATACCTGCTTTTCGTCGTCACCGGATTCATCGTGATGTCGGTGGCGCTGCCGGCCATCGCCGGCCGCGTCTGGCGCCATCACCGGATCGGCCGTCCCCGCAAGGTCAAGGCTTTCCCCGATTGGATCGCAGGCGAAATCGACACCGGCGAGCATCCGGTGAAAGCCAGCACCGCGACGATCGAAATTCTCCTGCCGCTTGCCGCCGTCGCATTCGGCATGACGGCGTTCGCGATCCTCGCTCTGGTGGAAAGCTGAGCTATCCGAGGCAGACGCTTGGTCACGATCTCGTTACCGACCCAACCGGCGGGGGCGGATTCGTTGCGCCGTCGCTTGAAACGAAACGGGCCGTTCCTATTTCCCTCGTGTCATCCGGACAAAAATGTCCTCTCACCCAATCCTTCTCTCGGGGAAATCTCACCATGCGTTACAACCAGCTCGGCAATACCGGCCTGTTCGTCTCCGAACTCTGCCTCGGCACCATGACCTTCGGTGCCGCCGGCGAGAACGCCCAATGGGGCCTCATCGCCAGCCTCGACCAGAAAGGCGTGAACGAGATCGTGGGTCGCTCGATCGCTGCCGGCGTCAATTTCTTCGACACCGCCGACGTCTACTCCTTCGGCCAGTCGGAGAGGCTGCTCGGCCAGTCGCTGAAGGACCTTGGCGTCAAGCGTTCGGACGTGATCGTCGCCACCAAGGTGCATGGCGTCATGGGCGAAGGCCCCAACCAGCGCGGCTCCTCGCGCGGCCACATCATGGATTCGATCGACGGCAGCCTCGAGCGGCTGCAGACCGACCATATCGACCTCTACCAACTGCACGGCACCGATACGGTGACGCCGATCGACGAGACGCTGCGGGCGCTCGACGACCTCGTCGCCAGCGGCAAGGTGCGTTACGTCGGCGTCTCCAACTGGCAGGCCTGGCGCATCGCCAAGGCGCTGGGCATCGCCGAGCGCAAGGATTATGCCCGTTTCGAGACGGTGCAGTCCTACTACTCCATCGCCGGCCGCGATCTCGAGCGCGAGATCGTGCCTTTGATCAACGAGGAAAAGCTCGGCCTCATGGTCTGGTCGCCGATGGCGGGCGGGCTGCTGTCGGGCAAGTACGGACCGGGCGCGCCGGGCAATGGCGAAGGCCGCCGCGCTTCCTTCAACTTCCCGCCGGTCAACGAGGACCGCGCCTGGACGGCGGTCGCAGCCATGCGCGAGATCGCCAAAAAGCACAACGTCAACGTCGCCACGGTGGCGCTGGGCTATGTGCTGGCAAAACCCTTCGTGATGAGCGTCATCATCGGCGCCAGCCGCATGGACCAGCTCGAACAGAACCTCGCCGCCACCGGGCTGAAGTTCGACGCCGACGATCTCGCGAAGCTCGACGAGGTCAGCGCGCTGCCGTCCGAATATCCCGGCTGGATGCTGGAGCGACAAGGCGCCGGCCGGCGTCCGGCGCCTTTCGTGCCGAAGGTGTGATCCGCCGTCGAATAGCCTGACTTATCGGGAGCCGCGTGTCCTCGGACGCGCGGCTTTTCCGTTTCAGAGACGAACGGTTTCCGCGAGAAAGTCGAGAAAGGCGCGCACCCTGGCCGGCAGATGCTTGCCCTGACCGACATAGACTGCGTGCGTCGGCTCCTCGTCGCCGGGATTGAACTCCTCCAGCAACGGCACGAGCAGCCCGGCGGCGATGTCGGGTTCGACATGCCAGCGCGCCAGCCGCGCTATGCCGGCTCCTGCCAACGTCGTTCGCCGCATCGCTTCGCCGTCGGTCAGCGACATGTTTCCGACAATCGGCATGATGATCGATTTGCCTGTCGCATCGACAAAGGGCCAACCTTCGATGTGCCTGGCAAAGCCGAAGGCCAGCATGTTGTGGCGGGCGAGGTCGGACAATGCGCGTGGCGTGCCGCGCGCTTCGAGATAGGCAGGCGACGCGACCAGCACCATCCGGCTCTGGCCGAGCTTGCGCGCCACCAGGCGTGACTCGCGCAGCGGCCCGGCGCGGATGGCGACGTCGGCGCGCTCTTCCAGAAGGTCGATGACACTGTCGGTCAGCACGGCTTCGACGAAAATCTCGGGGTACTTTTCCAGGAAACGCGGCAGCAGCGCCATCAGCCGGTGCTGGCCGAACGGCACATAGGAATTGACCCTCAGCCTGCCGCGCGGCGCCGCACCCGCCGCCGCTTCGCGCTCGGCCGCGTCGAGGTCGGCGAGGATGCGCAAGCCGCTGTCGTGGAAGGCGGCCCCTTCCGGGGTCAGTTGCAGCCGCCGCGTCGAGCGGCTGATGAGCCGCGCGCCGAGCCGCGCCTCGAGCCGTGCAATCAGCTTGCTCACGGCCGATGGCGTCATGCGCAGCGCCCGTGCCGCCGCCGAAAAACTGCCCGCCTCGACGACGCGGACGAACACTTCGATCTCGCCGGAGCGGTTGATTTCGGGCCTCGCCATTCGTGAATCTATTTCACAGAAAATATGCCCGATGCAAGCTGGTTCACAGCTTGGCGGATCACGATCTTCGCGGTCGGGGCGCGGGATTGGGCGTCCCTTCACAATCAATCGGACCACCGCCATGCCCCTAGCTCTTTATGCCCTCACCGCCGGCGCCTTCGGCATCGGCGTCACCGAATTCGTCATCATGGGCCTGCTGCTCGACGTCAGCGCCGATCTCGGCGTCTCGATCTCGGCCGCGGGCCTGCTGATTTCCGGCTATGCGCTGGGCGTCGTCGTCGGCGCGCCGCTGCTGGGCGCGCTCACCGGCCGCCTGGCGAAAAAGACGCTGCTGCTTGCCCTGATGGTGGTCTTCACTATCGGCAACCTCGCCTGTGCGCTGGCGCCCGACTACTGGACGCTGATGGCGGCGCGTGTGCTCACCGCTTTCGCCCATGCCTCCTTCTTCGGCGTCGGCTCGGTCGTCGCCACCAGCCTTGTCACGCCCAACAGGAAGGCCTCGGCGATCGCGCTGATGTTCACCGGCCTCACCGTCGCCAACATCCTCGGCGTGCCGTTCGGCACCTGGCTCGGCCAGGCCTATGGCTGGCGATCGACCTTCCTCGCCGTGACGCTGGTCGGCATCGTCGCCTTTGCCGTGATCGCGCTGTTGGTGCCGCGCGACGAACCGGCCGCGACCGACGACGAGGCGAACTCCGAAAGCGCGCTTGCCGTGCTGGGCCGCCGGCCGGTGCTACTCGGACTGTTGACCACGGTGCTGAGCTGGGTCGGCGTCTTTGCCGCCTTCACCTATCTGGCGCCGATCCTGACCCGGATCAGCGGCTTCTCCGAAGCCGCTGTGTCGCCGATCCTGCTCGTCTTCGGCGGCGGGCTGGTCGCCGGCAATCTGCTCGGCGGGCGTCTTGCCGACCGCCATCTGGTGCCGACGGTCATCGGCACGCTGATCGCGCTCTCGGCCGTGCTGTTCGTCATGACCGCCGCCATCCATCAGCCGATTGCGGCGATCATCGCCGTCGGCCTGCTGGGCGCAGCTGCTTTCGCCACCGTCGCCCCGCTGCAGATGTGGGTGCTGGACAAGGCCAAGGGCGCTGGCCAGGGCCTCGCTTCGTCCTTCAACATCGCCGCCTTCAACCTTGGCAATGCGATCGGCGCCTGGCTCGGCGGCTTCGTCATCGACCACGGACCGGGCCTCGGCGCCGTCACGCTTGTCGCCGGCCTGGTGCCGCTTGCAGCGCTGGCCGTCGTGCTCCTTGCGCTGCGCCTGGAGCGCGGCCGCAGGCTCGGAGCGCCGGTCACCGCGCAGTGCTGACCGGCCCAAATCCGCCATCAAGATCATAAGGAGCAACATCATGGACTATCGACGTCTCGGCGCTTCCGGCCTGCAAGTGCCTGCGCTTTCCTTCGGCGCCGGAACCTTCGGCGGCTCGGGCCCGCTGTTCGGCGCCTGGGGCAACAGCGACGCGAAGGAAGCACGCCGGCTGGTCGACATCTGCCTGGAGGCAGGCGTCAATCTCTTCGACACGGCCGACGTCTATTCGAACGGCGCCTCGGAGGAGGTGCTTGGCGAGGCGATCAAAGGACGCCGCGACACGGTGCTGATCTCGACCAAGACCGCGCTGCCGATGGGCGACGGCCCGGCCGATTATGGTTCTTCCCGTTCACGGTTGATCCGCTCCGTCGACGCGGCACTGAAGCGCCTCGGTACCGACTATATCGACCTCTTGCAGTTGCACGCCTTCGACGCCGCGACGCCGATCGAGGAAGTGCTGTCGACGCTGGACGACCTCGTGCGCTCGGGCAAGCTGCGCTATGTCGGCGTCTCCAACTTCTCCGGCTGGCAGGTGATGAAATCGCTCGGCCTGGCCGACAAGCACGGCTATCCGCGCTACATCGCGCATCAGGTCTACTATTCGCTGGTCGGGCGCGACTATGAATGGGAGTTGATGCCGCTCGGCCTCGATCAGGGCGTCGGCGCGCTGGTGTGGAGCCCGCTCGGCTGGGGACGGCTGACCGGCAAGATCCGCCGCGGCCAGCCCTTGCCGGAAAAGAGCCGCCTGCACGACACCGCAAGCTTCGGTCCGCCGGTCGAAGACGAGCATCTCTATCGGGTGGTCGACGCGCTGGAGGCGATCGCCGCCGAGACGGGCAAGACCGTGCCGCAGGTCGCCATCAACTGGCTGCTGCAGCGGCCGACCGTATCGTCGGTGATCATCGGCGCGCGCAACGAGGAACAACTGCGCCAGAACCTCGGCGCCGTCGGCTGGACGTTGGCGCCGGAGCACATGAAGGCGCTCGATGATGCAAGCGCGGTGACCGCGCCTTATCCTTACTTTCCGTATCGTCGTCAGGAAGGATTCGCCCGGCTCAACCCGCCGGCGGTGTGAAGCGCCGGCGTTGAAGCTGCCAATCTCCCCCCTTGCGGGGGAGATGTCCGGCAGGACAGAGGGGGGTGTGAAGGATCGCGACCCTTTGGCTTGAACCGCCAACTACGAGCGCCTTCATGGACAATTGCAGAGATGTTGGCGGGACAGCACCCCCCTCTGCCCTGCCGGGCATCTCCCCCGCAAGGGGGGAGATTAGCTGTACCGCCGCTCAGTGTAATACGAACTCCCCATCCACCTTCCGCCACTCGTTCGGGGCGATCAGCTTCTGGTGCGTGTAGGTGACCGAATGCAGCGGACCGTCGAGCTTCGTCTTCCAGAATTCGATGAAGCGGATCAGCACCGGAAACTTCGGCGCGATGTCGTAGTCCTGCCAGATGAAGCTTTGCAGCAAATGCGGGTGGTCAGGAAAGTGATAGAGGATTTTGGCCGTAGTCAGCCCATAGCCTCTCAGCATCAGGTCCATTTCGGAATGATCGCGCATTGCAGCCCCCAGATTTGATTCTCCTTCCCTCCCAACACGAAATTGTGCGCGCTATTGCTTACCCGTCTATTGATATTCTAGTGGTCGCCTTCGGTTTTGTCACGAAAAAACATATGCTTAGCAGCGACCGCCGCCGACTGCTGACAGCGCTTCGCGGTTGCCCCTGCGTCATCCCGCCGCGCGAATCCAACGTCTAATATTGCCGTCACAGCGGAACTGTTAATAATGCCCGCGAATTCGCGGCTGCTTCGCCGCGATGCCGCCGGCATGTCAAGCCGGCGGAACCGTCCCGGAGGAAAGCTAAAAATGTCCGATGCCCATGTCCACCGCGTCCAGCCGGCGTGGAAGAAGAACGCGCTGATCGACAACGACACCTATCTCAAATGGTACGCCGACAGCGTGAAGAATCCGGACAAGTTCTGGGGCAAGCACGGCAAGCGCATCGACTGGTTCAAGCCCTTCACCAAGGTGAAGAACACTTCCTTCAACGGCAAGGTCTCGATCAAGTGGTTCGAGGACGGCCAGACCAATGTTTCCTACAATTGCATCGACCGGCATCTGAAGAAGCGCGGCGACCAGACCGCCATCATCTGGGAGGGCGACAACCCCTACGATGACAGGAAGATCACCTACAACGAGCTTTATGCGCATGTCTGCCGCTTCGCCAATGTGCTGAAGAAGCACGGCGTCAAGAAGGGCGACCGCGTCACCATCTACATGCCGATGATCCCGGAGACGGCTTACGCGATGCTTGCCTGCACGCGTATCGGAGCCATCCATTCGGTCGTCTTCGGCGGCTTCTCGCCCGACTCTCTCGCCGGGCGCATCGACGACTGCAAATCGACCTTCGTCATTACAACCGACGAGGGCCTGCGCGGCGGCAGGCCGATCCCGCTGAAGGACAACACCGACAAGGCGATCGAAATCGCCGCCAAGGCCGGGACCAAGGTCGAGAAGGTCCTGGTCGTACGCCGCACCGGCGGCAAGGTCGGCTGGACGCCCGGCCGCGACCTCTGGTACCACGACGAGGCCGCCACCGTTAAGGCCGACTGCAAGCCGGAGAAGATGAAGGCGGAGGATCCTCTCTTCATCCTCTACACCTCGGGCTCGACCGGCAAGCCGAAGGGCGTGCTGCACACCACCGCCGGCTATCTCGTCTTCGTCTCGATGACGCACCAATATGTCTTCGACTACCATGACGGCGACATCTACTGGTGCACCGCCGATGTCGGCTGGGTCACCGGCCACAGCTACATCGTCTACGGGCCTCTAGCCAACGGCGCCACCACGCTGATGTTCGAAGGCGTGCCGAACTACCCCTCGCAGTCGCGCTTCTGGGAAGTCATC
This sequence comes from Mesorhizobium dulcispinae, assembly GCF_033977345.1. NCBI lineage: Bacteria > Pseudomonadati > Pseudomonadota > Alphaproteobacteria > Hyphomicrobiales > Phyllobacteriaceae > Mesorhizobium > Mesorhizobium dulcispinae. The sequence goes on along the minus strand of NZ_JAVIIY010000004.1, from coordinate 249,405 downwards.
GACAAGCACAATGTCAACATCTTCTACACCGCGCCGACGGCGCTGCGCGCGCTGATGGGCGCCGGCGACGGCCACGTGAAGAAGACCTCGCGCAAGTCGCTGCGCGTGCTGGGCACCGTCGGCGAGCCGATCAATCCGGAAGCCTGGGAGTGGTATTTCAACGTCGTCGGCAACGCCAAGGTGCCGATCGTCGACACGTGGTGGCAGACCGAGACCGGCGGCATCCTGATCACGCCGCTGCCCGGCGCCACGGACCTCAAAGCGGGTTCCGCGACGCGACCCTTCTTCGGCGTCCAGCCGCAGCTGGTCAACGGCGACGGCAACGTGCTCGAAGGGGCGGCCGACGGCAATCTCTGCATCATCGATTCCTGGCCGGCCCAGATGCGCACCGTCTATGGTGATCACGACCGTTTCGTGCAGACCTATTTCTCGACCTACAAGGGCAAGTACTTCACCGGCGACGGCTGCCGCCGCGACGAAGACGGCTATTACTGGATCACCGGCCGAGTCGACGACGTCATCAATGTCTCCGGCCATCGCATGGGCACCGCCGAGGTCGAATCCGCGCTGGTCAGCCACGACAAGGTCTCGGAAGCAGCCGTCGTCGGCTATCCGCACGACATCAAGGGGCAAGGAATCTACTGCTACGTCACGCTGATGGCCGGCGAGACATCGGGCGATGGATTGCGCAAGGAACTGATCGACCATGTCCGCAAGGAGATCGGCGCCATCGCCACGCCGGACAAGATCCAGTTCGCGCCGGGTCTGCCGAAGACCCGTTCGGGCAAGATCATGCGCCGCATCCTGCGCAAGATCGCCGAGGACGATTATGGCTCGCTCGGCGACACCTCGACGCTCGCCGATCCGGCCGTTGTCGACGATCTCGTCGCCAACCGGCAGAACAAAAGGGCCTGATGACCGTCCAGGCGGCACTCGGCACGGTCAGTCAGCTCTGGCGCTATCCGGCGAGCTCGCTCGCCGGCGAGCGCCTCGACGCCATCTCGGTCAGCATCGAAAGCATCGAAGGCGATCGCATGTTCGGCCTGGTCGACGCTACGGACAACGAGATCGCGAGGCCCGACCGCGACGTCAAATGGCACAAGGTGCCACGCATCCGCACGAGGCTGTCCGCAGACAGGAAGCTCGAGGTGGCCGTGCCGGACGGCGACTGGCTGGCGGCCCCCGGGTCCGAAAGCGATCGCGCCGTTTCCGACTATCTCGGCTTCAAGGCGTCGATCCGGCCGTTCGGCCAGGAGAACGCGCCGCCGACCTATGCCGGCCCGCTGACCGCCGCTCGCTACCGCAAGGCGCCGATCCACCTGCTCACCACCGCCTCGCTGGCAAGGCTGAAGGCGCTGCATCCGGAAGGCGTGCCCGATCCGCGCCGTTTCCGTCCCAACGTCGTCGTCGATATGGACCCCGTCGAAGGCTCTTTCCCGGAAACCGAATGGATCGGCCGCAAGCTTGCGGTCGGCGATCTCCTGCTCACCGTCTCCGAGCCTTGCCGCCGCTGCGGCTTCACCATCATCGCCCAGGACGGCTTCGACAACGATCCCGGCATCCTGCGCAATCTTGTCCGCCACAACGCCCACAATCTCGGCGTCTACTGCACCGTCGACCGGCCGGCGCGGATCGAGATGGGCGCGCCGATGCGCTTCGTCTGACCGCTCACCTTCACCCTACCGGTAGAGATCGGCTCGCGTCGGCGGCAGGCCGCTCGGGCCACGCGCGCGCCTAGTGGCGACGGTCTGGAAAATCTGCGCCGAGGCGCGCTCGAAGGCGATCGAGCAGCCGCTGAGATAGAGCAGCCAGAGCCGCGCCTTCGCCTCGCCGACCTCGGCGATCGCCTCCTCGAAGCGGGCATGGAGGCGCTCCGCCCACAGACGGCAGGTGCGCTGATAATGCTCGCGCAGGTTCTCGACGTCATGGACAAGGAAGCCATGCGCCTCGAGATTGCCGAGCGTCATGCCGATCGTGTCGAGCTCGCCGCCGGGGAAGATGTATTTGATCAGCGCCTTGTATTCCGGTCCCTTGCGCAGCGTCTTCCTGATATCGCCCTTGCTGCGCCTGGTGATGGCGTGGTGCAGGTAGATGCCGCCGGGCTTCAGCAGGCGGTGAACCGCCGAGAAATAGGCATCGTGGTTGGCAAGCCCCAGATGCTCGAACATGCCGATCGACGAGATCTTGTCGAAGCTGCCGGAGAGCTCGGCATAGGATTTTATCTCGATGGTGATCCGGTCCTCCAGCCCTTCGGCGCGAATGCGCTCGCGGGCAAGGTCGGTCTGGGCTTGCGACAACGAGACGCCGTGGCCGACGACGCCATAGTTCTTCGCCGCATGGATGAGCATGGCGCCCCAGCCGCAGCCGATGTCGAGCAGCCTTTCGCCCGGCTTCAGCCTGAGCTTGCGGCAGATATGGTCGAGCTTGTCGACCTGGGCCTGGTCGATGTCGTTGGCGAAATCCCGGAAGTAGCCGCAGCTATAGACCATGCGCTCGTCGAGGAAGAGCCGGTAGAAGGCGTTCGAGATGTCGTAGTGATGCTGGATCGCCTCCTTGTTCGATCCGCTGACGAAGGGCTTGCGGCCGGAGAGATCGCTGCGCGCCGTCATCTGTTTTCGCGAAAACAGCACCGCAGGCAGGTCGCGCAGGATCGCCAGCTTGGGCAGGGATTTGAGCTTCGTCTTGAGCTTGCCTTGCGAAGGCAGGGCGTAGAAATCGAACAGCGTGCCGCCTTCGATGTCGACGGTCTTGGAAATCCACATCTCGACCAGCGTCGAGAAGGTCGGCCGCCGCGCCAGCTGCCAGACGATGTCCTGGTCGTTGATGGCAAGCACCGGACCGCCGGCCGGCCCGATCCGCTCGCCGGTCCACAGCCTGACCGCAAAACCCGGCTTCAGTGTCTCGACGACCCTCCGCACGATCCGCGCGGCCCTGTCGGCGGCATTCATTCCAACCTCCCGATGCATCGAATACGCCCACTTGCCGAGGCACTGTCGTCCAATTGGCCTTGGGACCGCAATCCCGATCTGTTGCGCAAATGCACTACTGCGAGGATTTCCCGCTTGGCCATTGCGTCGCGGCACCTTGTCATTTGCCGCGACGCACCCCATTCTTTGGGCCGTGTTCAACCAATCGAAAGGAGGTGATCCGATGTCGAGTGATTTCGTTTTCCATAACGTGAGCTCAGCGGATTGCACTTCCGGGAAGCAGTCTTCCCGTTAAGGCGCGAGACGCGCGGCAGGTGACCCGAAGGGGTCGCCGCCAGGAGCCGCGTCATGGACGGAAACACGGAAGGCCGCCGGCTTCGTCAAGAAGCGGCGGCCTTTTCCTTTGGTGCGAGTGGCGGGGTGCGGATCGATCAGCGTCTGATGGTAAGCTTCTCGATATTCTGGGTGATCTCTTCGAAGGCCCCCGACAGTTCGGCCCCGTTGGCGGCCTCGTAATAGTGCTTCAATGGGGAAGTGTCTGCGCTCGCGCAGTCCTTTAGCACGGACTTGGCCTGATCCCGCTCGGTCGTCGTCATCGACGGATCATTGAGATCGAAGCCGATGGTGAAGACCTCGATGCCGTCGCGCTTCATGTTGTCGCAGATGTTCTCGGCGTTGCTGCGCGCCATCTGGCCCTGGTCCTGTCCCTTCGGGGCTCCGCGCGGGCCCGCAAAGGCCGTGTTGAATTGACCGTCCGTCATCAGTATGGCGATCTTGGCCACCTTTTTCGGATCGAAATTGGCAGGGCCGGCGCCCAGACGGGCATCGACGATTGCCGAGCGCCCGGACGGCGAGAGCATATAGTAGCCCCATTGCGCGGCAATCCCGCCGGCTGTCACGCCAGTCGCGCTGAAATGGTCGATCGTGACGAGCAGCTTGTCCTGGTCGGCCGTCAGCGGAATGACCGCAGGAGCCGGGCAGGTCTTCATGTGATCGTCGCGATTGACCTTGGCCAGGTACTCCCGGCCGCTGTTGTCCCGCCGCGATGTGGAAGGTCCGTCGGACGAGGTGTCGGCGTGGCCGTCCTTGTCTTTGCGTTCGGTGGCACATTTATCCTTCGCCGGTGTCACCGACGCCGAAACCGGAGCATCCAATGGCGGCGGCAGGTCCGGCCCGCCCTTCTCCTCGACGAAGACGCTGCCGGACAGAGCGCCGGTATTCACCGCTTCGGCGTAAGGAACGATCGCCACCCGTACACGCGGATCGCTGGGGTCGCGATTCTGTTTTAGAAGATCCTTGACCGCATTCGAGGCCGCGTCCTGCAGGTCGCCGATCTTATTGGTCTTGGTTCTCCAGTCGGCAGCCATCGAACCCGTGATGTCGAGCATCATCGCCACCTCGATCTTCTTGTCCGAATAGAGCGCCAAGGTCGACGTGGTCACGCGCTGCATGTTGCCCACGCTGAAGAGCGGGAAATAGAGAGCGCTATCGGCATGCCCATCGGCCTGCACGGTTTTCGCCGTCCTGTCGATGGAGAGCTTGTCGAGCACGATCTGGTCGGCCTGCAGGATACCGGCCGTGCTGTTGGCGTCGAGAAATGCCTGCACCGATCGATTGGCGTCGGCTTCCTTGATGACGCCGAGGGTGAGATCGCGTGCCGTCGAGGTCACGGCGGCGTCGACGACGCTCTGCAAACTCGATCTCGCATTGTAGAGCTGCGAGATATTGACCGCGAATCCCACCCCCAGCGCCAGGACCGATGCAGCAGCCCCGAACAGAACCGCGAAATTGCCTCCGCGGTCCCGGGCAAAGCCGTCCACCCCACGAACGAGACCGTTGAACTGCCGCATCTTTCCACCCCCGCCTGTCTGCGGCATCGATGCCGCTCGAGGCAGGCGTTGCAGGATTTCGGCCAGACGCTGCCGCCGGTCGGCCAAAGACGCTTAATGGCAGGTTAACGCATTGTTTTTGCTTGATTTCGGCAGACAGGAAGGTGAACGGCGGGTAAACGAAAAGGCGGCGGCGAAATGCCGTTCAGGAAGCGCTTACCATGATCTGTCGGGCGACTGTGACCCCTCCCGCTTCGGCACAGCCACGGTCTGTGCTGAAGCGGGTCAGCGGCGGCGCTGGAGCCATGGTGAAACAGCCACCCGCTTACGCCAGCATTTGCGCGCTTATCGTACGGTCGAGGCCGTGATGCGGCGGATTGAAACGGTTGCCTTCCTGCTTATAAGTCCACACCTTGAACAGGGCGAGCTTGTGCGGGCCGAAGCTGTGCAGCAGCGGCACGTCGGCGGCGTCACGGCCGCGCGCGATCACGACGCGACCTATCCTGCGGCAATTGTGGCGCGGGTCGAACGTGTACCATTTGCCGTCGAGGAACACTTCCATCCAGGCCGAGAAGTCCATTGGTGCCGGATCGGCCGGCACGCCGATATCGCCGAGGTAGCCGTTCACATAGCGCGCCGGAATATTCATGGCGCGACAGAGCGCGATCGCGAGATGCGCGAAGTCGCGGCAGACGCCGACGCGCTCCTCATGCGCCTGTGCCGCCGTGCGGGTGGCGCGGGCATAGCCGTAACCGAAAGAGAGCCGGCTGTGGACATAGTCGACGATCGCCTGCGCGCGCGCCCAGCCTGGCGGCAGATGGCCAAACAGCTGCCAGGCGAGGCTGCCGAGGTGATCGGTCTCGCAATAGCGGCTGCCGAGCAGGTAGACCAGCACCTCGTCCGGCAGGTCCGGCACCGGCGTTTCGCGCGCCAGCGTGTTGACCTCGTCCGTCTCGCCGCTGTCCTCCACCGTCGCATCGTAGAGGATACGGAAGGCGCCGGCCGGCGCCGTGAAACGGCGGCAGATATTGCCGTGGCGGTCGCGATAGGTCCGTGTCGGCACCGAAGGGGACGTCAGCACCCGCGTCTGCCGCTTGACGTCGCGCTGGCGGTCGGGGTGGATGTCGAGCAGCGAGATGATCGGCGTGGCGTGGACGCATTCGATGGCGATTTCATAGCCGAGCCGGATCAGCATCGCGTTCCCCCCTTTTTTGTGATGTCGCAAGACAGGATGAAGAACGCGGCAACGGAGACGTTGTTCCTGCGAAGCATAGAAATGGCGGCTGTACCTTCTCAGGCAGCGCTCACGGCATTAAGGTAAGGCCCGGTTTCGCCCTCCCCGAAAACGATTCCCCAGGATATCCGATGTTCCCAGGCAGAAAGTTCGCCGCCTTCCTTTTCGACATGGACGGCACGGTCCTCAATTCGATCGCCGCGGCGGAACGCGTTTGGACCACATGGGCGCACCGCCATGGCCTCGACGTCGCGAGCTTCCTGCCGACGATCCACGGCAGGCGCGCGCGAGAGACGATCGCCGCGCTGAAGCTTCCCGGCGTCGATCCGATCGTGGAGGCCGATGCGCTGCTCAAGGCCGAGGCTGCCGATCTCGAGGGCATCGTTCCGATCCCGGGCGCGGTGGCGTTTCTCAAATCGCTGCCGCCCGAACGGTGGGCGATCGTCACCTCGGCGCCGCGCGAACTCGCGCTGCTGCGCATTAAGGCGGCCGGCATTCCGGTTCCCGCCATGATGGTTTCGGCCGAGGACGTCACCCACGGCAAGCCGGCGCCCGACTGCTTCCTCTTGGCGGCAAAACGTCTTGGGGTCGAGGCGCACGACTGCCTCGTCTTCGAGGACGCCCCGGCCGGCATCGCCGCGGGCGAAGCTTCCGGCGCCTCGGTGATGGTGATCAGCGCCACGCATGTCCATCCGGTTGTGACGCAGCACGCCAGCATCGCCACCTACGACGCGCTCGGCATTGCTCTCGACGATAACGGCTGGATGGTCGTTGAACCGCAGCGCGACGCGGCCTAAAGCGCGTCGCGCTGAAACGGATCCAGGCGACGCGCTTTAGGTCTTTGTTTTCATGCATGTCGTTTTCGCAAAAACCGCTGCACACTTTTTGCGCGACACGCATCAGCTCTCGTTAAAAGTCGCTGGCGAGACCCTTTACTTCCCAGTCCCCGTAGCGACCGGGTTCCTTGCCGCCGCGGCCGCCGAGCTCCTTCGGCAGGCGGGCTTCCGCCTCGCGGTAGGCCTTTCGCCTGGCTTCGGCTTCCGCCAATGCGCGCTGCGCCTCTGGCGTCAGCGTCTTTTGCGGCTTGTCGCCTTCGGCTGTTTCGATTTTTCTGGGTTGTTCGGTCATGCGATATGCCTTGCCGATTAAAATAGGGGGGGGCCGATTAAAACAGGGGGCCGATTGAAACGGGGACCGGCCTTTCCCATCATATAGCCATGACGATGGCAGGATCGACCCCCATTCGCCACCACGCCAAACGCCACCACGCCGAACGGAAGAGACGATGAACACGCTTCGCACCGCCATGCTTCTTGCCGCGATGACCGCGCTGTTCATGGGCGTCGGCTTTCTCATCGGCGGCACGGGCGGCATGATGATCGCGCTTCTAATCGCCGCCGGCATGAACCTGTTCAGCTACTGGAATGCCGACAAGATGGTGCTGTCGATGAACCGCGCCGTCGAGGTCGACGAGAAGAACGCCCCCGAATATTACGCGATCGTTGAGGCGCTGGCCAAGCAGGCCGGCCTGCCGATGCCGAAGACCTATCTGATCGACAGTCCGCAGCCCAACGCCTTCGCCACCGGCCGCAATCCTCAGAACGCGGCGGTAGCCGCATCCACAGGTTTGCTGGAGCGCCTCAGCCACGAGGAGGTGGCGGCGGTGATGGCGCATGAGCTTGCCCATGTGCAGCATCGCGACACGCTCACCATGGCGATCGTCGCCACGCTCGCCGGCGCGATCTCGATGCTCGGCAACTTCGCATTCTTCTTCGGCGGCAATCGCGACAACAACAACCCGTTCGGCTTCGTCGGCGTGCTTGTCGCCATGCTGGTCGCCCCCTTTGCCGCCATGATCGTGCAGATGGCGGTGAGTCGCACCCGCGAGTATGAGGCCGACCGGCGCGGCGCCGAGATCTGCGGCCACCCGCTATGGCTGGCCTCGGCGCTCGACAAGATCGCCCGCGGCGCCGAACGCATTCCCAATCCGGATGCCGAGCGCAACCCGGCGATGGCGCATCTCTTCATCATCAACCCGCTCCACGGCGAGCGCATGGACAATCTGTTCTCGACCCATCCGAACACCGAGAACCGCATCGCCGCCCTTGAGCAGATGGCGCGCGAGATGGGCAACGTGCCGCAGGCGGCGCGGCGCGAGGCACCGGCGCCGAGCCGGCCGGACGAGCCGCAGGCAGGGCCATGGGGCAAGCCGGCTGAACCGGAGCAGCCGAAGCCCAATCCATGGGGCCGCAATCCGACCGGGCCCCGTGGCGCCGGACCCAAAGGTCCGTGGTCGTGAGAAGGGCGGCCGACCACAAGGTACCCCTGCGCCTTGAGGAAATGCGGATCTTGTGCGCCAAGCATTGGAACCCAATAGGGATACCGATGGAGAATACGGCGACATCCGAGAAGTTAGGGCTTCCTGAGGACGAATATGACAACTATCTGATCCAGGTCATGCGTCTCGTCGTCGACGGTGCATCTCCGAGACAAATCTCCGACTACCTCGGCAAGGTGGAGAATGAATATCTGATGCTTTCTTCCCCCTCAGGAAGCAAAGACGATTTCGTCAACGCTGTCTTCGAACTAGCCAAGCGATCAGCGGCACGATGAAGCTCCATACAAGCCAAGCTTCAGAGGTGGCCGGCCTCGCCGCGCGCAAGGCCGCCGCGCGCCTGCTTGCCGCCGTCATCGATGCCCACACGCCCCTCGACGGACTGACCGACAACGAGCACGGCCACCCGCAATACAAGGCTCTCGACGCCCGTGACCGCGCGCTGGTGCGCGCCATCCTGGTCACGGCGCTGCGTCACCGCATGACCATTGCCGGACTGCTGGCGAAGCGGCTGGAGAGGCCGCTGCCGCCCAATGCCACCGCGCTCTCGCACATCCTGCATGTGGCCGCCGCGCAGATCCTGTTTCTCGATATTCCCGACAGCGCCGCCGTTGACCTCGCCGTCACCCACGCCAAGTCCGACCCGCGAACGACGCGCTTTTCCGGTCTGGTCAACGGCGTGCTGCGTTCGCTCGCGCGCGCCAAGGAAGCTGAGCTTGGCCCCGCGCTTGCCGCAACCAGCGAGGCGCCGCAATGGTTTTCCGAACGGCTGATCTCCGCCTATGGCGTTGAGAAATCACGCGCCATCCTTGCCGCGCATCGCCATGAAGCTCCGGTCGATTTCACGGTCAAATCCGACCCGGCGCTCTGGGCCGGCAAGCTCGGCGGCATCGTGCTGCCCACCGGCACGGTGCGTGTCGAGAAGCTGCAGGCCGGCGTGACCGACCTGGCCGGCTTCGCCGAGGGCGCCTGGTGGGTGCAGGATGCGGCGGCAAGCTTGCCGGCGCGCCTGTTCGGCGACATCGAGGGACAGCGCATCGCCGACCTTTGCGCCGCGCCCGGCGGCAAGACGGCGCAGCTCATCCTCGCCGGCGCCAACGTAACCGCCGTCGACACCTCGAATAACCGGCTGGCCAGGCTGGGTGTGAACCTCAAACGCCTCGGTCTGTCGGCCGAGTTGCTGCAGACCGATCTGCTCGACTATCGGCCGGCGGAACCGTTCGACGCCGTGCTTCTCGATGCCCCCTGCTCTTCGACGGGCACCGTGCGCCGGCATCCCGACGTGCCGTGGACCAAGACCATGGCCGATGTCGAGAAGCTTGCCGCGCTCCAGCGCCGGCTGCTCGCCCATGCCGTCGGCCTCGTCAGACCCGGCGGGCAAATCGTCTTTTCCAACTGTTCGCTCGACCCGATCGAGGGCGAGGATCTTTACCACGCTTTCCTTGCCGGGACTCCCGGCGTGGTCGCCGATCCGATCCGGCCCGGCGAGTTCGCCGGCGTCGATCCGTTCCTGACGCCGGATGGCACGTTACGCACCACGCCCGCCGACATGGTGCTGGGATCGCCTGGCATTTCCGGCCTGGACGGCTTCTTTGCAGCCCGGATGAGAAGGACGATTTAGTGCATGTCGCGCAAAAGTGTGCAGCGGTTTTGCGAAAACGACATGTATAAAAACAAGACGTTATTGCATAAAACTTGCCGACTTTTTTAGGGACGACCCCCGGCGGCAGCGCGTGAAGAGCTTCACTTCGGTGAAATCCGCCTTCGCATAAGTTCTTGAATCATATAAGCTTGTGCTTCGGGACTGAGGACAATCAGGAGGGGATTTGGCACTCGTTGCCGGCAGCACGACGCGTCTTTGGACGCTTGTCGCGAGGGAGTTCTGGCGCAAGACCCGCCGGCGCCTTCGTGCCGGTCCTATCTATCGCTGGCGTTATTCCGGCCGCACGCCCGAGCGCGTCCTCATCGCGCCGCCGGATCTGAGGCTCTCCGACCCGCAGATCGCGCTCGAAATCTACTATGGCCGCTATCCGCTGTCCGGCCACATGATCGAGACCGGCGGCAAATCGCCTTTCCAGATCAACGTGCCCAACCGCGGCTGGCAAAAGACGCTGCACGGCTTCCGCTGGCTGCGCCACATGCGCGCCGCCGGCACCGAGCTCGCCGCCGCCAATGCTCGCGCCCTGGTCTCGGACTGGGTCGCCATGCACGGCAACCAGATATCGGGCGTCGCCTGGGAACCCGGCACCACGGCCAAGCGGGTGATTGCCTGGCTGCAGCATTCCTCGGTCGTGCTGCAAGGCGCCGAGTTTCCCTTCTACCGTGCCTTCCTCAAATCGCTCGCCATGCAGATCCGCTATCTCAGGTCGATGGCGCGCGAGATGCCCGACGGCAAGGACCGGCTGCGCGCCCGCATCGCGCTTGCCTTCGCAGCGTTGTCGCTGCCCGCACCGGCCTCGGCGCTGCGCAGCGCCACGCGCAATCTCGCCGAGGAGCTGGACCACCAGATCCTGCCTGACGGCGGCCATATCTCGCGCAACCCGATGACCGTGCTGGAATTGCTGGCCGACCTTTTGCCGCTGCGCCAGACCTATGCCAACCAGGCCGAGGCGCCGCCGCCCGCCTTGATCAACGCCATCGACCGCATGCTGCCGGCGCTGCGCTTCTTCCGCCACCAGGACGGCAGCCTTGCCCGCTTCAACGGCATGGGCGCCACCATCCATGACCGCATCGCCACCATCCTGCGCCATGACGACACGGTCGGCGCGCCGCTTCTGCACGCGCCGCATTCCGGCTATGAGCGCCTGTCGATGGGCGGCGTCACGGTGATCGCCGACACCGGCACGCCACCGCCCGTCGACGTCTCCAACGCCGCGCATGCCGGATGCCTCGCCTTCGAGCTTTCCTCCGGACGCCAGCATTTCATCGTCAACGCAGGCATCGACACCTATGGCGCCGCCGAGTTCCGGCCGCTCGCCCGCGCCACCGCCGCGCATTCGACCGCCACCGTCAACGACACGTCCTCGGCGCGCTTCAGTCACTCCTTGCGGGTCAGCGACCTGCTCGGCTCGCCGCTGATCGGCGGCCCGCAGCACGTGCCCTGCAAGCGCATCGACCAGAAGGGCGTGCACGGTTTTGTCGCCCGCCACGACGGCTATGCCGCGCGCTTCGGCTTCCTGCATGAGCGCGAGCTGAAGCTGACGGAGAACGGCAATGTTCTGACCGGCCGCGACCGCTTCCTGCGCCCCGGTGGGGGCGCGATCCGCAACAACGGCCGCGACTTCGTCACCGTACGCTTCCACATCCATCCCGACATCGGCCTGCTGCAGGACGAGCAGGACCACCTGGCCCTGGCGGCCGCCCAAGGCGACACCTGGGTATTCAGCTGCGCGGAAGTGGCGCCGGAGGTCGAGGAATCGATCTATTTCGCCGGGCTCGGCGGGCCGCGCCGCAGCCGGCAGATCGTGCTTGCCTTCAAGGCCTCGGAGATCGCCGAGGTGCATTGGCAGCTGACGCGCTCCAATATCGCCGGCTACCCCGAAAACAACTGATTCGAAGCCAAGGAACCCGAGCTGCGCGCTTGATTTCCGGGCCTCATATGCTACGGCCCGCGAACGTTTCCTAACCAGCCTTGAAAGGCCGTCAGCAATGGCCGTCCCCGCCAAGAACATTCCGGCGCCCGACCTCGTTCCGGTTCGCCGCGCGCTGCTTTCCGTTTTCGACAAGACAGGCCTGATCGACTTCGCCAAAGCGCTTGCCGCCGCCGGCGTCGAGCTGGTCTCCACCGGTGGCACCGCGAAGGAGATCGCTGGGGCCGGCCTTGCCGTTCGCGACGTTTCGGAACTGACCGGTTTTCCAGAGATCATGGACGGCCGCGTCAAGACCTTGCATCCGTCGGTGCATGGCGCGCTGCTCGGTGTGCGCGACGATCCCGAGCACGCGAAGGCGATGCACGACCACCACATCCAGCCGATCGACCTCGTCGTCTCCAACCTCTATCCGTTCGAGGAGGTCCGCCGCTCCGGCGCCGGCTACGCCTCGATCGTCGAGAACATCGACATTGGCGGCCCGGCGATGATCCGCGCCTCGGCCAAGAACCACGCCTATGTCGCGATCGTCACCGACCCCGCCGATTACGCCTCGGTGCTCAACGCGCTCGAGATGAATCTCGGCTCGCTGTCGCTCGATTTCCGCAAGAAGCTGGCGGCGAAAGCCTTTGCCCGCACCGCGACCTATGACGCAGCGATCTCCGGCTGGTTCGCCGAGGCGCTGGAGATCGAGCATCCGAACTGGCGCGCCTTCGGCGGCCGTCTCGACCAGGTGATGCGCTATGGCGAGAACCCGCATCAGGGCGCCGGCTTCTATCTCTCCGGCGACAAGCGGCCGGGCGTCGCGACCGCCAGGCAATTGCAGGGCAAGCAGCTTTCCTACAACAACATCAACGACACCGACGCCGCCTTCGAGCTGGTCGGCGAATTCGATCCGGCCCGATCGGCGGCGATCGCCATCATCAAGCACGCCAACCCATGCGGCGTCGCCGAGGGCGAAACGCTGAAAGCGGCCTACGCCAAGGCGCTGGCCTGCGATCCGGTCTCGGCCTATGGCGGGATCGTCGCGATGAACCGCACCCTCGATGCCGAGGCGGCGGACGAGATCGTGAAGACCTTCACCGAGGTGATCATCGCGCCCGACGCCACCGACGAGGCCATGGCGATCGTAGCGGCGAAGAAGAACCTGCGCCTTCTGGTCACCGGCGGCCTGCCCGATCCGCGCGCGGCAGGCACGATAGCGAAATCGGTCGCCGGCGGGCTGCTGGTGCAGGGCCGCGACAATGCGGTGGTCGACGATCTCGAGCTGAAGGTGGTGACGAAGCGCGCGCCGACGCCGGCCGAGATGGCGGACCTCAGATTCGCCTTCCGCGTTGCCAAGCACGTCAAGTCGAACGCCATCGTCTATGCCAAGGACGGCGCCACGGTCGGCATCGGCGCCGGCCAAATGAGCCGCGTCGATTCCTCGCGCATCGCCGCCCGCAAGGCGCTCGATGCGGCGGAAGCGGCCGGCCTCACCGAACCGCTGACCAAGGGTTCGGTCGTCGCCTCCGACGCCTTCTTCCCCTTCGCCGATGGGCTATTGTCAGCGATCGAGGCCGGCGCGACGGCCGTGATCCAGCCCGGCGGCTCAATGCGCGACGACGACGTGATCGCCGCTGCCGACGAGCACGGCATCGCCATGGTGTTCACCGGGGTCAGGCATTTCAGGCACTGAGCGCTTCTTCCTTCTCCCCTTGTGGGAGAAGGTGGATCGGCGCGCAGCGCCGAGACGGATGAGGGGTGTTCCAGCTTGGCAATGTGCCTGAAATTGCCGCCGCCTCACTCCGTCCAACACTCCTCATCCGTCGCCTTCGGCGACACCTTCTCCCACAAGGGGAGAAGGAGAAGAAGCGCTAGTCCACCGGCTTGTCCGCCGGGTACGGCGTCCGGACCAGGATCGCCATGCCGATGCCGAGAAACAGGATGATGACCGCCATGCCGAGACGCGCCGAGCCGGTGGCTGCGGAAATCGTTGCCAGCAGGAACGGCGCCAGGAAGCTGGTTGCTCGCCCGGACAAGGCGTAGATCCCGAAATAGCGACCCGATTCGGCCGCCGTCACGCTGCGCGCCATATAGGAGCGGGACGAGGCCTGCACCGGTCCGAAGGCGAGCCCGATCAGCAGGCCGTAGAGAATATAGGCTTTCTCGGCAGCGGTCCCGAACAGGCCGCCCGAATCGGCAGTGGGGAGCGGGATCAGCCCAAGCAGGGTGAAGCCTGGCCCCGTTGAGATGATACCCGCGGTGGCAACCGTCAGCATCACCAGCGAGATCATCACCACCGCCTTCGAGCCAAGCGCCGTGTCGAGGCGGGCGGCGACCCAGCAGCCGAAGATGGCGACGACGTTGAGGATGATGCCGAACAGGCCGATTTCGGTGATCGACCAGCCGAACATCGCCGCGGCGAACACGCCGCCCTGGGTCAACAGCGCATTGACGCCATCCTGATAGATCATGCGGGCAATCAGGAAGCGGAAGATGCCGATACGCTTGCGCGCTTCACCCAGTGTCGTCTTCAGCTCCGAAAGGCCTTCGCGCACCGCCGGCCCGATCGGAATCCCCTTGCTGGCATCCGGTGTGAAGAAGAACATCGGCAGGATGAACAGGAAATACCACCCGGCCGAGAGCGGTCCGGTTATGCGCGCATCCTCGCCGAGCTTCGGGTCGAGCCCGAACAGCGGATCGAGGCCGATGATCGTCTTGCCGTTCTCGGGCGAGCCGGCCAGAAACAGCACGACGAAAATCAATGCGACCATGCCGCCGAGATAGCCGAGTCCCCAGGCAGTGTTGGAGATCCTTCCGATCTCCGCCTTCGGCACCAGCCGAGGCATCATCGAATCGTTGAAGACGGTCGAAAACTCCGCTGCGACGGAGGCCAGCGAGAAGAGCAGCACGATCAGGAACGCGTTCGAGCCGGGCGCCGCGATCCACAGAAGCGTCAGGCTGGTGATCTTGATCGCCGCGAAGAAGGCGATCCACGGCTTGCGCGGGCCGGTCTGGTCGGCGATCGAGCCTAGCACGGGTGAAAGGACGGCGATGACCAATCCAGCGGCGGCGATGCCCCAGGCCCAGGCGGCCTGGCCCATGACCGGATCGCTGACCATACGCGAAGCAAAGTAGGGTCCGAAGATGAAGGTGGTGACGACGGTGAAGAAGGGCTGCGCCGCCCAGTCGAAGAACATCCAGCCCCAGATGCCGCGCCCCGTCGCCCGCTGCACTGCTACCTCGGCCATGTCCCCTCCGGCTTCATCCGCTCCGCCCGCGCGCCATGTCTGCATGTTTTCGGGCAGCGATGCAAATGAACATCGTTTGCGCTTGCTCGGGGTTCCTCGCCCCCACGAAGTGGGGGAGAGGTGGCTCGGCGAAGCCGAGACGGAGAGGGGGATGCGCCGGCCGCGCTTGGGTTGACGTTCAAGAAAGGCCTCCGCCCTACGAAGGCGCCCTCTCCGGCCGCTTCGCGGCCACCTCTCCCCCGCTCTGGCGGGGGCGAGGAATCCAAGCTTTCGAAACCTACATCCCCGTCAGGTCGCTCATCAGCCCCGACGCCACCGAAAGCCGCGACACGGTGATCTCGCCGCCTTCGGTCAGCGCCTGCAGCCGGTCGCGGATGCGCCCGACGCGCTCGCCGCCGGCCTCCAGCCAGGCCGCAACCGGATCCGCCGCCTTGCCGTGGCCGGTCAGCGCCGCGACGGCGATGCCGCGCCTGGCCATGCCGATCGTGTCCGTCGCGCGCGACAGCGCCAGCTGGTCGTAATAGTCCGGCGGCATGATCGAGCGCGCGGCCTCCTCTATCCGAGGGATGCGGAAGGCGTCGCTGACGGCGAAGAAGGCCTTGGCCCCGCTGACGATGTCGGCATTGGCCGTGCGCGCGGTGAGCGCGATATCCGGGATCAGTTCACCGACCTCGGCGAGCGCGAGCTTCTCGGCCAGTTTCTCCGGCGCGCCACCCTTGAACAGGTCGTGCCGCCGCTCCTCGATCCGCTCGCGCGAGAAGGCCGGCAGCAGCGAGGTGAGCTTCGGCTCCAGCGCCTTGCGCGCCTCCTGCAGATCGCCGATGCGCTGGCCGAGCGGCGCCGAGCCCAAATCGTTCTTCAGGTACCAGCCGCTGCTCATGAAGATGAGCCGGCTGACCGCCTGGTAGAGATCGAGCTGGGTCTGGCCGTCGATCTGGTTGTCGAGCGCGTCGATTTCCTTGTAGAGCGCCGGCAGCGCGAAACCGTCGCGCACCACGGCGAAGGTGCGCACGACAGCGGCCGCGGTACGGCCCGTCGCCTCCTGCAGCCGGTTGACGAAGGATGGCCCGCCGCGGTTGACGAGGTCGTTGGCGACGACGCGCGCGATGATCTCGCGCCGCAGCCGGTGGTCGCGGATCTCGCCGGCGAATTTCTTTGCCATGCGCTCGGGGAAATAGCCCATCAGGTCGCGATCGAAATGCGGATCGTCCGGCACGTCGCTGGCGACGATGTCGGAAAACAGCACGATCTTGGCATAGGCGAGCAGCACGCCGAGTTCCGCCCTGGTCAGCGGCTCGCCCCGCACCTCACGCTCGGCAAGAGCGGCCGGCGACGGCAGCGTCTCGACCGCGCGGTCGAGCAGGCCGCGCGCCTCCAGCGCCGTCATAAAGCGCGCCTGGTGCGCGATGTCGGCGAGCCCGCGCTTGCGCGCCAGTGAAAGCGCCAGCGTCTGCTGGTAGTTGTTGGATAGCACCAGCGCGCTCACCTCGTCGGTCATCTCGGCGAGCAGCTTGTTGCGGGCCGGCCTCCCCAGCGCGCCTTTGCGCATGGCCGAAGCCAAAGCGATCTTGATGTTGACCTCGACGTCGGAGCAGTTGACGCCGCCCGAATTGTCGATGGCGTCGGAATTGCAGCGGCCGCCATTCATGCCGAACTCGATGCGCGCCCGCTGCGTGACGCCGAGATTGGCGCCCTCGCCGATGACCTTGGCGCGCACGTCCGAAGCCGTGACGCGGATGGCATCGTTGGCGCGGTCGCCGACATCGGCATTGGTCTCGCCGGAAGCCCTGACATAGGTGCCGATGCCGCCGAACCACAGAAGATCGACCGGCGCCTTGAGGATGGCGTTCATGATCTCGACCGGCGTCGCCGTGGTCTTGGCAAGCCCGATCGCGGCGGCCGCCGCCGACGGCAGGGTGATCGACTTCTGGCCGCGCGAGACGATGACGCCGCCTTCCGACAGCTTCGACTTGTCGTAGTCCTGCCAGGACGAGCGCGGCAGGGCGAACATGCGCTGGCGCTCGGCCAGCGAGGCCGCCATGTCGGGATCGGGATCGATGAAGATGTCGCGATGGTCGAAGGCTGCGATCAGCCTGGTCCGCGGCGACAAAAGCATGCCGTTGCCGAACACGTCGCCCGACATGTCGCCGACGCCGACGACGGTGAAGGACGAGGTCTGGATGTCGCGGTTCATCTCGCGGAAATGCCGCTTCACCGCTTCCCACGCGCCCTTGGCGGTGATGCCCATCTTCTTGTGGTCGTAGCCGGCGGAACCGCCGCTGGCGAAGGCGTCGTCCAGCCAGAAGCCGTGCTTCTCGGAAATGGCGTTGGCGGTGTCGGAGAAGGTCGCCGTGCCCTTGTCGGCGGCGACGACGAAATAGGGATCGTCAGGATCGCGCCGCACCACGTGGGCCGGCGGGATGACACCGTCGACGCCGATATTGTCGGTGATCGAGAGCAGGCTGGAGACGAAGTTCTTGTAGGCCGAAGTACCGGCCTCGAAGATCGCATCACGCCCAGCGCTCATCGGCAGTTTCTTCGGATAGAAGCCACCCTTGGCGCCGACCGGCACGATGACCGCGTTCTTGACCTGCTGCGCCTTGACCAGGCCCAACACCTCGGTGCGGTAGTCCTGGGCGCGGTCCGACCAGCGCAGGCCGCCGCGCGCGACCGGGCCGAAGCGCAGATGCACGCCCTCGACCTCCGCGCCGTAGACGAAAATCTCGCGCCAGGGCTGCGGCGCCGGCAGGCCGTCCACAGCCTGCGAGTCGAGCTTGATCGCCAGCGACTGCCCTTTCGCTATCGTATCGGCTACGAAATGATTGGTGCGCAGCGAGGCTTCGATCAGGTTTAGGTAGCGGCGGATGATGGTGTCGTCATCGATATTGGGCACCTCTTCCAGCGCGTCCCTGATCTTGGCCTTGAGGTGCTTGGCGGCGACCACGCCTTCGGTCTCGGCCGCCGGCCCGAGACGGGCGACGAACAGCGCATGCAGGCCGCGCGCGATCTCCGGATAGCGGTTGAGCGCGGCGGCGATGAAATCCTGGCTCTGCGGGATGCCGGCCTGCTGCAGATAGCGGCCGTAGGCGCGCAGGATGGTGATCTCGCCCGACCACAGGCCGGCGGTCTGGGCAAGGCCGTTATAGCCGTCATTGTCGACATCGCCGCGCCAGACCGAAAGGAAGGCATCCTCGAACAGCGCGCCGCCGTCGGCGAGGTCGATCGGCTTGCCGTAGCTGTTCTCGAGCTCCATGTCGTGGATGAAGACCATGCCGGAAGCTTCGTCGCCGACTTCGAAGGTGCGCTCGCTGATGACGCGGAAGCCGATGTTCTCCAGAACCGGCACGCGCCTCGACAGCGCCACCGGGCTACCATAGTGATAGATCTTCAACGCCGCCTGATGCGGCTCCTGGTCGGCGTGGCGATAATAGTCGATGGCGATCGGATTGGCAGCATCGATCCTGGCGATGCGTCCGGCATCGGCCAGCGCCACGGTCGGCGAAAAGGAGTCGCGATAGCTTTCCGAAAAGCGCGAGGCAATGGCCGTGAGCGTTGCATCCGCGCCGGATTCCGACACCGCTTCGCGTAGCGCATCGTCCCAAGTGCGCACGATGTCGCGGATCGCCGCCTCGATCGTCGCCGGCTCGACCTTCGGCGTCTTGCCGCCGGAGCGGCCGATGATGAAATGCACGCGCGCCAGCCCGCCTTCCGGGAAGGCCGGGTAATAGGCCGAGAGCCGGCCCTCGAACACGGTCTTGAGATAGGTGCCGATCTTCTCGCGCACGACGCTGTCGTAGCGGTCGCGTGGCACGAAGACGAGGATCGAGACGAAACGGTCGAACTGGTCGACCCGCACCAGCGCCCTGACGCGCGGCCTTTCGATCAGCCCGAGGATGGCTTCGGCGTGCTTCCTCAGGATCGGCACCGGGACCTGGAACAGCTCGTCGCGCGGATAGCTCTCCAGCACGTTGATCAGCGCCTTGCCGGAATGGTCGTGCGGATTGAAGCCGGACTTGGCGATGACGGTCTCGGCCTTCGAACGCAGATAGGGGATCTTCATCACCGACCGCGTGTAGGCGGTCGAGGTGAACAGGCCGACGATGCGCAGCTCGCCCGAAAGCACGCCCGTGGCGGTGTAGGTCTTGACGCCGATATAGTCGAGATAGATGCGCCGGTGCACCTGGGACTTGGCATTGGCCTTGGTGACGATCAGCGGTTCCGGCCCATGCAGGAAAGCGCGGATTTCCGGCGTCGTCGACACCGCCTCGGTGCCGCGCCTGAGAACCAGGACGTCGGGATCGGCGAGGATACCGAGGCCGGGCTTGTCGGCGCGCTCCAGCATGCCGCTCTTCTCGCCGCCGGTGTAGTTGAACTCGCGCATGCCGAGGAAGGTGAAATTGTCGTCGCGCAGCCATTCGAGGAAGGCGATCGCTTCGGTGACGTGCGCCTTGTCGAGCGGCACCGGCGCGTAGCGGAATTCCGAGATGGCCTGGTCGAGGCGGGCAAGCATCGGCTTCCAGTCGGTGACGGCGGCGCGCACCTGGTCGAGAAGCTTCTTCAAGCGGCCTGCAAGGGCCTCGGCCTGGTCGGCCGAAAGGCGGCCGATATGGACGTGGACGACGCTCAGCCGGTCATTGCCGGTTTCTCCCTTGACGGAGCCGCCGTCGCCGAGGATCTCCTCGACGCCGCTCTTGCCGTGCCGCACGACGATGACCGGATGGGTGACCAGCAGCGGCTCGCCGGCGGTCTCGGTGATCTCGCCGAGGATGGAATCGAACAGGAACGGCATGTTGTCGTTGACGACGGTGATGACCGTCATGGGCCGGCCCTGGCGCGTCACCCCGGAATCCACGTCGATGGCGATGATGCAATCGCCCTTTTTGTGCCTGGCGACCGCGCGGCCGGCGAGATCGGCGGCGCGCTCGAGGTCGGCGACGTCATAGGCGGCGATGTCTTCGGCCGGCGTGCGGGCCAGAAGATAGTCGGCGAGCCTGCCGGGCTTTTCGCCCGCCTTTGCCGCGCCTCCTTTTGCCGGACTGGTCTTTTTCGGCTGGCTTGCGGTTTTCAGGCTGGCCATGATGCGAAGTCCCTCCCGTCACATGCTTTTGCGGCTATGGTAGCAGAAGAGCGCCATTTGGCGACAAAGGTTTGACGACGCTTTAAGAAAATCGAACCGACGCTCACCCCTGGGAGGAGACCGGACATGACCGACAGGATTACGGCGCTCGACCTCGCCCCGGCGGAGTTCAGCGAAGCGACGAAAGCCTATTTCGCCAAATGCGAGGAGAAGCTCGGCCTCGTGCCCAACGTGCTTCTGGCCTACGCCTTCGACGAGAAGAAGCTGCGCGCCTTCACCGACATGTATAACGACCTGATGCTGGGCGAGTCCGGGCTGTCGAAGCTGGAGCGCGAGATGATCGCGGTCGCCGTCTCCTCGATCAACCACTGCTACTACTGCCTGACCGCGCATGGCGCGGCGGTGCGTCAGCTGTCGGGCGAGCCTGCGCTGGGCGAGATGATGGCGATGAACTTCCGCGCCGCCGACCTGTCCGAGCGGCAGAAGGCGATGCTGGAATTCGCGGTCAAGCTGACGGAGGAGCCGGCCAAGATCGTCGAGGCCGACCGCGCCGCGTTGCGACAGGCGGGTTTCAGCGATCGCGACATCTGGGACATCGCTTCGACCGCCGCCTTCTTCAACATGTCGAACCGCGTGGCCGCAGCGGTCGACATGCGGCCGAACGACGAATACCACGCCATGGCGCGGTGACGGCTGCCGACGTCTTAATATATTAGCTAATCTGCATTCTCGATTGCCTGTTTTCCGTTTTGGGCCGATGATCAAGGATTGCGGCGTAGCCGCATATCAACGATTGCGGCGTGGCCGCATGCCGGTTCGACGCCGCCGACAAGGGAGGAGAACATGGCGAAATTTCTCTATGTCTATCATGGCTCCGGCAAGATGCCGACCGAGGAAGCCGAGCGCAAAGCGGCGATGGATGCCTGGACCGGCTGGTACGACAAGCTGGGCTCCGCTGTCGTCGACGGCGGCAATCCGGTCGGCATGTCGAAGACGGTGATGCCGGGCGGCACGGTCGAGAACAATGGCGGCAGCAATCCGACCGCCGGCTACACGATCGTCGAGGCGAAGGATATCGACGATGCCGTCGCCAAGGCCAGGGATTGCCCGATCCTGATGAACCCAGCCTTCAGCGTCGAGATCGCGCCGATCATCGAGATGATGTAGGGCTCGCGCCGCGATGGCCGCAGCCACTCTGTGGCGAGGAAAGGCGAGACGACATATTGGCCTTGCCTGCCCTCCGCCGCGCGGCTAGAAGAGCCGACCCTTCATCCATTTCGAGCTTCACTT
Organism: Mesorhizobium dulcispinae; assembly: GCF_033977345.1. NCBI lineage: Bacteria > Pseudomonadati > Pseudomonadota > Alphaproteobacteria > Hyphomicrobiales > Phyllobacteriaceae > Mesorhizobium > Mesorhizobium dulcispinae. The sequence goes on along the minus strand of NZ_JAVIIY010000004.1, from coordinate 227,893 downwards.
TGCCTCAGTAACCGCCGGTCTCGTCTACTCCCCGAAGCACCGCAGGCGCAGCTTTGGCGGCACCTGCATCATTTCACGTGTTCTTCAGGCGGCGGTTTCGAGACCGGTTTGGCATTGCTGAATCGCCGTCGCGCGTAATCCGCCGACGCCTGACTTCCAACATCGCAGCCTTTCGCCACGCCGTGCCCGCATGGGCATGATCCCGAAAATTGGTATCCGATTTTTCGGCAAAGATCATGCTCAGACAAAGAGGGCTCTCGGACATCGCCGGCCTGACGGACTTCCCGACGGGAAGGGCTTACCGGCATGTCTGGACTTTTGCGTATCCGCTGGGCGATCGCGCCCGCAATCGCGCCTCGACCTCTCATCAACTGCAATCGTTGCGGCGGAATCAGATCCTATCGATGCAGCGAAAAATTCCGTGTCAACGCCAACGGCAAGCGTATCGACGCCTGGCTGATCTATCGCTGCACAGGGTGCGACAATTCCTGGAATTTCACCATTTTTGAGCGCTGCAATCGTCGCGATATCGAACCGAAGCTGCTGGCGGCGCTCGAAAGCAACGACCCGGCGCTCGCGCGACGTCATGCGTTCGATGCCACCGCACTACGGAGCCGGATCGGACGGATCGAGGAATTTCCCGACGTTGCGGTCCGAAAGGAGCTGCTGGACGGAGGGCCTGATTGCGCCGCCGCGCTTTGGGTCGAGCTGCGGCTCGACGCCGCGACACCCTTGCGGCTTGACGGTCTGCTTGCTGGAGAGCTCGGCATCTCCCGGTCGAGGTTGCAGGCCTGGGATGACCGGCGGTTGCTCGTCGTCGAGCCGGACGGCGCCAGGGCTCTGCGCAGGCCGGCACGCGACGGCATGGCGATCCGCATCGACCTTGGCGGCGAAGCCGATCGCGAAGCCGTCGTCTCGGCCGCGTGCGGCTGAAATGAAAAGGGAGGGAGCACTGCTCCCTCCCTTGATCCTGTTCGCGACAAAACTTACGCGGCGCCCATCACCTTGGCCGCCTTCTCGAAGCGCTTGCGCTCGTTCGGGTCGAGGTAGAGCTTCCTGAGCCGAATGGTCTTCGGCGTCACCTCGACCAGCTCGTCGTCCTGGATCCAAGCCAGCGCCCGCTCCAGCGTCATGCGGACCGGCGGCGTCAGCTTCACCGCCTCGTCCTTGCCGGCGGCGCGAATGTTGGTGAGCTTCTTGCCCTTCAGCACGTTCACTTCGAGGTCGTTGTCCCGGCTATGGATGCCGATGATCATGCCCTGATAGACCTTGACGCCCGGATCGATGATCATCGGGCCGCGGTCTTCCAGGTTCCACATCGCATAGGCGACGGACTCGCCCTGCTCGTTGGAGATCAGCACGCCATTGGTGCGGCCGGGCAATTCGCCCTTATAGGGCTCATAGGCATAAAACAGCCGGTTCATCACGGCGGTGCCGCGCGTGTCGGTCAACAGTTCCGACTGGTAGCCGATCAGGCCGCGCGTCGGCGCGTGGAAGACGAGGCGCTGGCGGTTGCCGCCGGAAGGGCGCAGCTCGACCATCTCGGCCTTGCGCTCCGACATTTTCTGCACGACGACGCCGGCATGCTCTTCGTCGACGTCGATGACAACTTCCTCGACAGGCTCCAGCAATTCGCCGTTCTCGCCCTTCTGCATGACGACGCGCGGGCGCGACACCGCGATCTCGAAGCCTTCGCGGCGCATCGTCTCGATCAGCACCGCAAGCTGCAATTCGCCGCGGCCGGAGACGAAGAAGGAGTCCTTCTCCGCCGATTCCTCGATCTTAAGCGCCACATTGCCTTCGGCCTCGCGCAGCAGGCGGTCGCGTATGACGCGGCTGGTCACCTTGTCGCCCTCGGTGCCGGCGAGCGGGCTGTCGTTGACGAGGAAGGACATGGTCACCGTCGGCGGATCGATCGGCTGCGCGTGCAGCGGCTCGGTCACGCTCGGGTCGCAGAAAGTGTCGGCGACGGTACCCTTCGACAGGCCGGCGATGGCGACGATGTCGCCCGCCTGCGCTTCCTCGATCGGCTGGCGCTCGAGGCCGCGGAAGGCGAGGATCTTCGAGATACGTCCGGTCTCGATCTGGGTGCCGTCATGATGCAGCACCTTGACCGCCTGGTTGGGCTTCAGCGAACCGGACTCGATGCGGCCGGTGATGATGCGGCCGAGGAACGGATTGGCCTCCAGGATAGTGCCGATCATGCGGAACGGACCGGGATGCACCGTCGGCGCCGGCACATGCTTGACGACGAGATCGAACAGCGGCGCCAGGCCCTGGTCCTTCGGACCTTCCGGGTTCTCCGACACCCAGCCGTCGCGGCCGGAACCGTAGAGGATCGGGAAATCGAGCTGCTCGTCGGTGGCGTCGAGCGCGGCGAACAGGTCGAACACCTCGTTGACCACTTCGATGTGGCGGGCGTCCGGGCGGTCGATCTTGTTGATGACGACGATCGGCCGCAGGCCCACCTTGAGCGCCTTGCCGACGACGAACTTGGTCTGCGGCATCGGGCCTTCGGCGGCATCGACGAGCACGATAGCTGAATCCACCATCGACAGGATGCGCTCGACCTCGCCGCCGAAATCGGCGTGTCCGGGCGTGTCGACGATATTGATGCGGGTGCCCTTCCAGTCGACCGAGGTTGCCTTGGCGAGGATGGTGATGCCGCGTTCCTTTTCGAGGTCGTTGGAGTCCATGGCGCGCTCGGCGACGCGCTGGTTGTCACGGAAGGCGCCGGACTGTTTCAGGAGCTGGTCGACGAGCGTGGTTTTCCCATGGTCGACATGCGCGATGATCGCGATATTGCGGAGGTTCATTGTCTGGTCTCGGGAGCGTTGCAGGCAGCAGGCCCAAAAGCGCCGCCTTTTTCGGTTGCGCGGCTCATACAAGGTTTTTCGCAATTGCGAAAGGGGAGGCCCCACCCCAAATACATGGTCACTGATTCTTAAACGTCTTGGTGTGAAATGATTCCGTTAACCAAGGCGGAACCTTTGAGGGGCCGGGCAGTTCGATGTTCATGACCGATCAGATGTCCAGATTGCGTCCGGTTTTAGCGTGGGCAGCGCTTGGCGTGCTGCTTGCGGCCGGTGTGGCGCAGTCGGCGACGGCGCTGAGAGAAGCTGACCCGATCTCGCCGCCTGACGCCAAAACCGCGCAGCAGATGTTCGCCGACGCCCCTGACGGTGTCGACCCGATCGTCACCGGCCCGATCAGCGCCGCCTTCAAGCAGCGGCAGAAGGCGGCCAATTGCGACAGCGCCGTCTGGCCGAATATTCCCGCGGTTTGCTACCCGGATTGACGCCCTGCAGTCTTAGGAACGCGGCAAACGTAGCGATCCTTCCCACCCCCCTCTGGCCTGCCGGCCATCTCCCCCGCAAGGGGGGAGATCAGATGTCGCGTCGCCTTTCGCCAATCTCAAACGTCAAAAAGGGGCGCCAAGGCAGAAGCAGCCAATCTCCCCCCTTGCGGGGGAGATGTCCGGCAGGACAGAGGGGGGTGCTGTCCCGCCGACTTATCCAGATTACGCCGACCGCACCGGATCGAGCGTCACCTTGTAGAGTTCGTTGTCGTCGCGATCCATCAACCGCACGGTGAGCTGCTCGGTGGCGCCGGAAATATCGACCAGCCCGAAGAACTGCAGCCCGGCCGAAGGCGGCAGGTTCTGGCCCTGCTCGGCGGTCGGCGCCTTGATGAACTTCAGCTCCGGGCCGAACGTCATGTCGAAAGCGTTCGGACCGAAGGTGCCGGCGTGGATCGGGCCGGAGACGAATTCCCAGAACGGATTGAAATCCTGGAACTGCGCCTTGTCGGGGTTGTAGTAGTGCGCCGCCGTGTAGTGGACGTCGGCTGTGAGCCAAACCGTGTTGGTGATGCCGGCGTTCTTGATGTAGCGCAGCAGATCGGCGAATTCGAGCTCGCGGCCCTTCGGCGCGCCATTGTCGCCATTGCTGACCGCCTCGGCGCCGGCCTTCTTGGCCGCGTCGTCCCAGACGACGAGGCCGAGCGGCATGTCGGCGGCGATGATCTTCCAGGTCGCCTTGGAATTCGCCAGTTCCCGCTTCAGCCACTTGGTCTGCTGCTCGCCGAGCATGCGCGACTTCGGCGTCAGCGCCTCTTCCATGTCCGGGCCGTTCGGGCCGCGATAGGAGCGCATGTCGAGGAAGAAGACGTCGAGCAGCGGCCCGTGAGCGATCTTGCGGTAGACGCGGCCCGGCTCCGACGGCTCGTAACGGATCGTCGTCATCTCATGGAAGGCGCGCGCCGCGCGGGCCGCCAGAACGTGGATCGACTTTTCCTTGTAACGGTCGTCCGCGCTCAGATTCTTCGAATCCGACCAGTTGTTCAGCACCTCGTGGTCGTCCCACTGGTAGAAGGTCGGGCAGATGGCGCTAAGCGCGAGCACATGCTTGTCCATCATGTTGTATTTCCACTGGTCGCGGTACTCGTCCAGTGTCTCGGCGACCTTGCGCTTGCCGTCGATCATGACGACGTTCTTCCACTTGCCGCCGCCGGGCAGGTCGACCTCGTCCTTCATGGCGCCATCGGCATAGATCGTGTCGCCGGAATGGAGGAAGAAGTCCGGCGTGTGCCTGGCGATGGTGGAGTAGGTCTTCATGCCGGTCTCGTCGATGCCCCAGCCCTGGCCGGCGGTGTCGCCAGACCAGGCGAAGCGCACGTCGCGCTTCGAGGCCGGCGCGGTGCGGAAACGGCCGACGATCGGCTCGGAGACGGCGTTGATGTCGGAAAGATCGGCAGCGGTCATGCGGTAGAAGATGTCCTGGTCGGCGGCGAGGTCGGTGAGCAGCCGCTTTACCGTGTAGTCGCTGGCGGGCGAGGTATCGAGCGGCGCGAGCTTGACCGCATCGGCGAAGCTTTCCGTCGTCGACACTTCATACATCACGCGCGCCGGGCGGTCGGTGCGGGTCCAGACCATGCCGGAAGTGGCGTCGACATCGCCGGACTGGACGCCATGGGTGAAGGCCGGGCGCTGACTTGCGCGGGAATAGTAGGGCAGCGCGAGACCGGAGGCGCCGACAAGGCCAAAGGCGCTGGCTGAGGTGACGAAAGCGCGGCGGGTCAACGAGAGCTTGTTCATGGCTGTCTCCGGGATGGCGTGGAACGAGACCGCCAAGCTCTCGCCTCAATGTTTCAGGCGCATATCGGAACCATGAAGTTTTGATAACAGTGAACAGATGATCTCCCCCCTCGAGGGGGAGATGTCGCCTTAGGCGACAGAGGGGGTCGTCTCGCGTGGAGCGCCAACCCTCTTCGCCTGTGGTAAGGGGTCCAGCCCGGTCGGACCGACCCCCTCTGGCCGCTATGCGGCCATCTCCCCCTCAAGGGGGGAGATCAGCGCTCTCAAGCCGCCTGCGGCTCCGGCTCGAAAGCCGGCTTGCTGGTGTTGATCAGCAGCGAGATACAGGCCGCGGCGATGCCGGTCATGCCCGCGATGAGGAAGGCGAGCTCGTAATTGCCCTGCAGCTCGCGCATCGTACCGCCGAAGGCAGCAGCCGCTGCCGCGCCCACCTGGTGGCCGGCGACGATCCAGCCAAAGACGATCGGCCCGCTGCGGTCGCCGAAGGCTTCATTGGCAAGCCTCAGCGTCGGCGGCACGGTGGCGATCCAGTCGAGCCCGTAGAGCACGGCGAAGATGATCAGGCTGACCGCCGAGAAGCCGGAATAAGGCAGGTAGATCAGCGACAGGCCGCGCACGGCATAGTAGACGCCGAGCAGCTTGCGCGGATCGAAGCGGTCGGTGAGCCAGCCGGACAACGTCGTGCCGATCAGGTCGAAGATGCCCATCATCGACAAGAGGCCGGCCGCCTGCACCTCGCCGATGCCCATGTCGCCGCAGAAGGCGATGAGATGCGTGCCGACGAGGCCGTTGGTGGTGAAGCCGCAGACGAAGAAGGTCGCGAACAGATACCAGAACACCCTGGTGCCCGCGGCACGGCGCAGCGTGGAGAGCGTATGCGCCAGGAAATTGCCCTGCGCGGCCGGCGACACCGGCGGCATGTCGCCGGCATCGGCGCCATAACGCACCTGGCCAATAGAAGCCGGGCGCTCCGGCACCAGCAGAAAGACCAGCGGCACGAGAGCAGCGGTGGCAATGGCGATGGCAATGGCAACCGGCTTCCAACCTCCCGACTGGGCCAGCGAGGCGAGCAGCGGCAGGAACACCAGCAGGCCGGTCGCGCTGGAGGCGGACATCAATCCCATCACCAGGCCGCGATTGGTCTTGAACCAGCGATTGACGATGGTGGCGCCGAGCACAGTCGCGACCGCGCCCGAACCGATGCCGGAAAACACTCCCCACGTGATCAGCAGATGCCACGGCTTGGTCATCAGCAGGCTGAGCGCGGTGGAGCCAGACATGATAAGCAGCGCGGCAAGCAGCGTGCGGCGTAGCCCGATCCGCTCCATCAACGCCGCGGCAAACGGCCCGGTCAAGCCATAAAGGAAGATGCCGATCGCGGCAGCCAGCGAGACGATATCGCGCCGCCAGCCGAAGCTCTCTTCCAGAGGCAGCATCATGACCGACGGGGCCGAACGAAGCCCGGCCGCGATCAAAAGACAAAGAAAGATGACGGCGACAACGACGAAGGCGTAGCGCTGGCCAAACGGACGGGGCTGAGTTATCATGTTACTGACCGGTACGTTGCAATGGGGTGGCGCCATACATACGTACCGGTCAGTAACATTGTCAAGCGAGTTGATGAATGTCATCGGACAATAAAATTGAAGCGTCGATAAACGAGACGCCCGCCGCCCCGCCCAAGGCCGCCGACAAGATCCTCGACGTGGCGCGCGACCTGTTCTATCGCGAGGGCATCCGGGCGATCGGCGTCGACGAGATCGTCAAGCGTGCCGGCGTCACCAAGCCCAGCCTTTACCGCACCTTCCCGTCGAAGGACGAGCTCGCCGCTTCCTATCTGCGCAAGTACGACCTCGAATTCTGGGAACGGTTCGACGAAGCCGTCGATGCGCATCCGGGCGATCCGCGCGCACAGATCATCGCTTTCCTGACCCGGGTCGGCAAACGCACGCAGAAGCCGGACTATCGCGGCTGCGGCATGACCAATGCCGCGGTCGAATATCCCGAGCACGGCCATCCGGCGCGCGTCGTCAGCGAGAACAACAAGCAGGAATTGCGCCGGCGCCTGCGCGCCATGGCGGTGGCCATGGGGGCGAGCGATGCCGACACGCTCGGCGACGGGCTGCTGCTCCTGATCGAGGGCGCCTATATCAGCGGCCAATTGTTCGGCCTCGGCGGACCGGCGGCATCGGTCGCCCGAAACGCCGACCTGCTGATCGAAGCCAGCTTGAAGAAATAAGGATTGGCTATACGCTTCGGCAGCTCGAACGGAGTTGTCAGCCATGCGTGCGCTTCTGATCCCGCTTGCCTTCGCCGGTCTCTGCCAGGCTGCCCAGGCCGGCGATATCTCCAGCGCCTATACCGATCTCGATTGGAAGAAGGAATGCGTCACCTACGCCCAGTCCGAGGAAGGCGACGGCGACTGGGCGAGCCTCGCCTGCGCCGGCTATCGCGGTTACCCGGTGCTGATCGGCTACGACGATGCCCGCGAATCCGTCTATTACGGCTTTCCCTCCGACGACATGACCGCTGTGTGGGAGAGCTTCTCCGGGCTCAACACCGCGGGCCCGAAGGTCGAGTGGCGCATCGAGACCAACGGCGACAAGGCGGTGCCCTTCGCCGTCATTCATCGCCGCGAGATCAGCAATCCCGAAGACGAGAACAAGCCGACCGAGGTGCTGGTCGTCGCCAAGGTCGCGCAGCCGGAGGAGCATGAAGGCTGCACCGTCGGCCTGGTGCTTGCCACCGGCAACCCCCAGGCCAACGACCAGGCACGCAAGCTCGCCGACGAAAAGGCGAAAGGTTTTGCCTGCGGCAAGGACAAGCGCGAAGTGATCGGAAACGTGCCGGACTTCGGCCGGGTGGATAACTAGAGCTTGATCCCAAAAAGTGGGAACCGGTTTTTGGGCAAGATCAAGCTCAAAACAAAATAGCCTACTTGCTGGCCTTCGCCCGCGCGATCGCGTCGACGATCATCTTCTTGGCATATTTGGAATCGTGCCAGCCCTCGATCTTGACCCATTTGCCGGGCTCGAGATCCTTGTAGTGCTCGAAGAAGTGCTGCACCTGCTGGCGGGTGATCTCGGGCAGGTGGGTGTATTCGGTGACGTTCTCGTAGCGCAGCGTCAGCTTCGGCGACGGCACCGCGATCACCTTCTCGTCCTGGCCGGCATTGTCTTCCATGATCAAGACGCCGATCGGCCGCACATTGATGACGCAGCCCGGCACCAACGCGCGCGTGTTGCAGACCAGCACGTCGATCGGGTCGCCGTCGCCCGACAGCGTGTGCGGCACGAAGCCGTAATTGCCGGGATAACGCATCGAGGTGTGCAGGAAGCGGTCGACGAACAGCGTGCCGGCCTCCTTGTCCATCTCGTACTTGATCGGCTCGCCGCCGATCGGCACCTCTATGATGACGTTGACGTCGTCGGGCGGGTTCTTCCCGGTGGGCACGGCTTCGATACGCATGGCTCAAATCCCTCTCGCGATTCTGGAGATCGATAGCGGGCGACGCGCCATGGTGCAATGCGGCGAATGGTGCTGAACGCTGATGGAAGCGCACAGTTTGTGATGGCATGTAACCTGATGCGTGTCGCGCGATGCGCTTTAGGCGGTGCCCGTCATTCCCAGACGAAAGCCACCTTCTTCAGCGCCTTCTGCTCGAAGACTTCGACCCCTTCGGCGATATCCCTGCCGCCATTGCCGGCATAGAAGGCCAAAGCGTTGTAATTGTCTTCCAGCGCCCACACCACCAAGCCTCTGAGGCCGTGGTCGGCCAGACGCGTGCGCGCCGCCTTGAACAACCGGCTGCCAAGCCCGATGCCCTGATATTCCGGGCGCAGGTAAAGCTCGTAGATCTCGCCCTGCTGCCTCAGTTCCTTGGCGCGGTTCTTGCCGATCGTGGCATAGCCGGCGATCGTGCCGCCGATCTCGACCACCAGCACGGTGGCCGCGCGGCGAATCGCGTTCGCCCACCAGTCGGGGCCGCGGCGATTGATCATGGCCGTCAGCGTGCGGTGCGGGATGATGCCGGAATAGGCGCCGCGCCACGCCTCCTGATGCACTTCGGCGATGGCGATTGCATCGCGAGGGTCGGCTTTCCGGATGTCGATCGTCAGCGTGTTCATGATTTGTTAACCATAGACCCGCTTCGCCCGCTTGCAAAGAGTCCGCTCTGTCGCGCCCGTGCTTTCGCACAGGCGAACTTGGCATTCATCGGAAGTGCAGAAAACCGCGTCAGGCGTCCGGCAGGATAGCGTTTACAGGCCGGCTCTCAGATTTCGACGAGGTGGTCGTCCAGCTCGTTGGTGTCGCCTTCGGTCACGGGGAAATGATCGGCGAGCACCGCGCCGACTGATTCGATCGCCTTGACGAAACCGTCGGCGAGACGGTCGTCGCCGGCGTGCCGCGTGAGCTCCCGCACCACGTCGTCCCAGACATGCTGGCCGACCTTGGCATTGATGCCGCTGTCGGCGACCACCTCTGCGTAGCGCTCGGCGATCGAGACGAAGATCAGCACGCCGGTGCGCGCGCTCGTGCGGTGGACGTTGCGGGCGAGGAACTGCTTCATCGCATTGGCATGCGCCGCCTGGTAGCGCAGCCGCCTCGGCACGAGATGGATGCGCCAGCCGGGCAGCGCCCATAGAAGCGCGAGCATGCAGCCCAGCGCCAGAAGCTGGGCAAGCACGAAATGCGGCAGGCGCATGGTCAGCCACCAGGCTTCCAGCCCGTAGGCGACCGCAAGGCTGACGATGAGTGTGGCTAAAGCCGCAGCGAACGCGGCCGGGAAGAAATAGCTGTCGCTGGATTGCGCCACGACGCAATAGATCTCGCCGTCGGTCCTGGCCTCGGCGGCGCGGATCGCATCGGCGATGCGGTCATGGTCCTGAGGGCTGATCGGTCGCGTTGCCATGGTCCCTCACCAGCTTCCCGAGGAGCCGCCGCCGCCCGACGAGCCACCGCCGCCGGAAAACCCGCCGCCACCGCCCCCACCGGAGGACCAGCCGCCGCCGCCCGACGACCAGCCGCCGCCGCTGGAGGACGACCGTCGTCCCGGCTCGAAGGTCATGCCGAGCCAGCGATAGCGGCCGGGCCCGATCTTCTGGCCGAAGATCGGCGGCAGCACGGTCAGCGCGATGCTGCCGAAGAAGATCAGCGCCCAGATGGTGATGAAGACGGCGAAGAACAGGTCGTCGGAGTTGAACGGCGCCTGCTCGTTGCGCTTGCCGCGCGCCTCCAGCTCCTCCGGATTGCCCTCCAGCACCATGATCATGTCGTCGACGGCCTTGCTGATGCCGCCGGAGAAGTCGCCGGCGCGGAAGGCCGGCACCATGTCGTTTTCGATGATCAGCTTGGTGTGCAGGTCGGTCAGCGTGCCTTCCAGCCCATAGCCGACTTCGATGCGCATCTTGCGGTCGTTGGGCGCGACCAGCAGCAGAACGCCGTTGTTCTCCTTGGCCTGGCCAAGCTTCCAGAACCGGAACAGCCGGTTGGCGTAAGGCTCGATCTCCTCGCCGCCGAGGCTGGGAATGGTGGCGACGACGATCTGGTCGGAGCCCTTCTTCTCGAAATCGGCGAGTTTTTGCGTCAGCGCCGCGCGCGTGCCAGCATCGATGATGCCGGCATTGTCGACCACCCGGCCGGTGAGAGCCGGGAGATCGGCGGCGAGGGCTGCAAGGGGGAGGAGGAGGAAGATGGTCAGCAAAACGCCGATGAAGGCACTCCGTCCCACCCCCCTCTGGCCTGCCGGCCATCTCCCCCGCAGGGGGGGAGATTGACAGCTTCGCCGCTGGCCACCTCCTTCAAACGCCGAAAATTGGCGAAAGAACAGATGACGGCCGATCTCCCCCCTTGCGGGGGAGATGTCCGGCAGGACAGAGGGGGGCGCGAAGGAACGCAACGTTGAAAGCTCGATCAATTCACCCGAGGCGCTCACCCGCCCTGCTTGGTGCTCGTGCCGAAATCCACCTTCGGCACCTGCATCTTGTCTTCCTCGACGGTGAAGTTGGCGAACGGCTCGTTGCCGCGGAACCATAAGGTCGCCCACAGCACCGACGGGAAGGTTTTCAGCGTCAGATTGTAATCCCTGACCGCCTGGATGTAGTCGCGGCGGGCGACTGCGATGCGGTTCTCGGTGCCTTCGAGCTGCGCCTGGAGCGCCAGGAAATTCTGGTTGGCCTTGAGGTCGGGATAATTCTCCGACACGGCGATCAGCCGCGACAGCGCGCCCGTCAGCCCGGCCTGGGCATCCTGGAACTTCTTCAGCGCTTCCGGATCCTTCAGCGTGTCCGGCGTCACCGTGATCTGCGTTGCCTTGGCGCGCGCCTGAACCACCGCGTCGAGCGTGTCCTTCTCATGCGAGGCATAGCCCTTCACGGTCTCGACCAGGTTGGGGATCAGGTCGGCGCGGCGTTGATACTGGTTGAGCACCTCACTCCAGGCCGCCCTGGCGTTCTCCTCCGCCGTCGGGATGGTGTTGTAACCGCAGCCGGCAAGCAGCGGCAGCACGAAAGCCATCATCAGCAAGGCGGGCAGATTGCGGAAAGCGAAGGGTAGGAAAAGGCGCTCTGCGAACATGATTGGTCCCCTCGGGTCAAAGTTGCATGCGAAGCATTACCACAATCCGTGCGCAAGAAAATGACCCGGTCATGGCGACGCTCCGGTCCGGCCGCTCGCCCCTGTGAATACGCGCGCGAACAGGCTAAGCTCCCTGCCGGAAAGGACATTTGCCATGGCCGAGCGCCGGGACGACGAGAACGAATCGCGCCGCATCCTCGAGCGCGTCGCGCGCGAGACGGCGCCGGGCGGCGCATCGTTCGTCGCCCGCGCCGCGAAGGACGCGCGCGACCACATGACCGCGGCGGACGCCGACCGTTCCGATCCGATCGAAGTTTGGGGCACCCGCATTGGCCGAACGCTCGGCCTCATCATCGCCATTGGGCTGTTGGCCTGGCTGGTGTATGTCGCCACGCAGGGTGGCTAGGAACCGAATTCCATGAATGCAGAGAATACCGACGCGCCGCGCGCGGTCATCGTCATCTCCAGCCATGTCGCACGCGGTTCGGTCGGCAACCGCGCCGCGGTCTTCGCCCTGGAGACGCTGGGCTTTCCGGTCTGGGCGGTGCCGACCGTCATCCTGCCCTGGCATCCCGGCCACAGCCGCGCCACGCGCATCGTGCCGCCGCTCGACCAGTTCAAGGCGCTGCTGGCCGATCTCGAGCGCGCGCCATGGCTTGGCGAGGTCAGGGCCGTGCTGTCGGGCTATCTCGGCGAGGCCGGCCAGGCCGAGGCCGTCGCCTCGCTGGTCGCCGCCGTCAAGGCCAAGACCCCGGGCGCCCTCTATGTCTGCGACCCGGTGATGGGCGATTCCGGCGGGCTCTACGTGCCGGAGTCGACGGCCGTCGCCCTGCGCGACAGGCTGATGCCGATCGCCGACATCGCCACGCCCAACCGCTATGAGCTCGAATGGATGGCCGGCGCGCCGCTGCCGGACATCAAGGCGGTGACGGCGGCCGCCCTTCACGCCGGTCCCTCCACCATGCTGGTCACCTCGGCGCCGTCGATGCTGACGGGAGGCACCGGCAATTTCCTGCTCGACGGCAGCCAGGCGCTGCTTGCCGAGCACCGGGTGATCGAGAAGCCGCCGAACGGGCTGGGCGACCTGACCGCCGCCGTCTATCTCGCCCGCGTCCTGTCCGGCCAGCCGCCGGCAAAGGCGCTGCAGTCGACCACGGCCGCCGTCTACGAGATCCTGGCGCGCACCGCCAAACGCGGCGGCGACGAGTTGCAGCTCGAGACAGACGCGCAGAGCCTGTCGCATCCGATGGCCATGGTGCAGCTGCGCCATCTCCTCCATCCCGGGCGGGACAAGCGGGCGTGACGCCCGGCGGCATGCTGGCAGGCGTCGACGGCTGCAAGGCCGGCTGGATCGCCGTCCATCGCGAAGCCGGCGCCGCGCCATCGGTCTCGGTCTTCCCAAGCTTCCAGGCGCTGCTCGACGCCCTGCCCGGTGCCACGGTTGCCGTCGACATGCCGATCGGCCTGCCGGATTTGTCGAGCCGCGGCGGACGCGGACCGGAAGCGCTGGTGCGGCCGCTGCTGGGAGCCAGGCAATCGAGCGTCTTTGCCATCCCCTCGCGCGCCGCCCTCTACGCCGAGACCGCAGACTTCACCACCATCGAGGCCTGGTACGCCGCGCATCGGCGGGCGAGCGAAGTGGCGATGGCGACCTCCGATCCGCCGCGCGGCGTTTCCATCCAGGCGTTCGGCATCTTTTCGAAGATTCGCGAGATCGACGCGCTTTTGATCGCGCGACTCGAAATGCGCGGCCGCGTCTTCGAATCGCACCCGGAAGTCGCCTTCTGCCGGCTGAACGGCGGCACGGCGATGGCGCTGCCCAAGAAAATCAAAGGCGCCGTCAACCCGGCCGGCATGGAGGAGCGCAAGGCGCTGCTTTGCCGGCATGGTTACGAGAAGAGCTTTCTCGACCAGCCGCCGCCGAGGGGCGCCGCCAGCGACGACTTCCTCGACGCGGCGGCCATGTTGCTGATCGCCGGGCGCATCGCTAGCGGCGAGGCACGGCCCTCGCCCGATCCGCCGCTGGTCGACCGCTTCGGCATTCAGGTCGCGATTTGGGCCTAGCCGAGCCTGCCTGAGGCATGCGTTTGCGACGCAGCCATCCGCAATTCGGCATTGCCCGCGACCGGCTTTTGCCGTTAGAGCCTTTTTCGATCGCAACGAGCTGCCGTCTCCAACCCGGAAAGGCTCCAGCCGCCCATGCCTCACCTCCCCGAGCATCTGCTGACCGGCTATCGCAACTTCATGAGCGGCCGCTATCCCGCCGAAAGCGGGCGCTACCGCTCGCTGGCGCTTGAGGGCCAGGCGCCCGAGACGATGATCGTCGCCTGCTGCGATTCCCGCTCGGCGCCGGAGGCGATTTTCGACGCCGGTCCCGGCGAACTCTTCGTGTTGCGCAATGTCGGCAATCTGGTGCCACCCTACGAGCCGGACGGCGAATACCATTCGACCTCGGCCGCGCTCGAATTCGCCGTGCAGAGCCTGAAGGTCAAGAACATCGTGGTGATGGGCCATGGGCGCTGCGGCGGTATCCGCGCCGCGCTCGACACCAATTTCGCGCCGCTCTCGCCCGGCGACTTCATCGGCAAATGGATGAGCCTGATCGCGCCCGCCGCCGAGACGGTCGCCGCAAGCACGATGATGACGGCGACGGAGCGGCAGACCGCGCTGGAACGCATCTCGATCCGCTATTCGATCGCCAATCTCAGGACTTTCCCCTGCGTCTCGATCCTCGAGGGCAAGGGCAAGCTCACGCTGCACGGCGCCTGGTTCGACATCTCGACCGGCGAGCTCTGGGTGATGAACAAGGAGACCGGCGATTTCGAGCGGCCGGAGCTGTAACGCCGGAGCCAGGAAGAGGCTGATGGACCGGATCTGGCGGAGGTTCTTCCTTACGGCGGCGCTGCTGCTGTCCGCGATCGTCCGCGCCAATGCCGATGACGGCGCCGTCATCGACCGCTGGTACTCGGCGCTGCTCGTCGCCGATCGCACCGAACTGTCGGAACTGCTCGCCGACGACGTGCGCATGAAGCTCGACGATATCGGCGTCGTCCAGGACAAGCAGGAATTCCTCGCCTCGATCGACGAATGGCAGGGCGCCGTCGCCGGCGCCACCATCCGCCATCGTATCGAGAAGAGCGAGAACGGCGAGACCACGGTGCTCGCCTGCTACGACTTCCCCGAAAACGACACGCTGATGCGTGAAACCTTCACCGTCGTCGGCGGCCGCATCACCGCCAGCACCCAGACGGCGATCGCGCAGGACTGCAGCGACTACTGATCCTGCTGTTGCGCGGCGCCGGACACCGCCCTACATCGGAGCCAACCCGCCTCCATCCAGCCCCCCGGAATTGCTCATGTCATCGTCAAAACCCGTCGACCTCGCCGCCCATCCGTTGACCCTTTGGCAAGGCCCGCTCGGCCTGCCGGATTTCTCCCGCATCGGCGACAATGATTTCGGCCCGGTCTTCGACACAGCGCTCACGGCGCATCAGGCCGAGATCGACGCCATCGCCGGCAGCAGCGAAACACCTACGGTCGAAAACACGCTGGCCGCGCTCGAGCTCGCCGGCGAGCCGCTCGACCATGTCTCATCGATCTTCTGGTGCCGCGCCGGCGCCCACACCAACGACACCATCCAGGCAATGGAGCGCGACATATCGCCAAAGATGTCGCGGCATTTCTCGGCGATCTCGATGAACGAAAAACTGTTCGCCCGCATCGACGACCTCTACCAGCGCCGTGACAACCTCAATCTCGATCCCGAAACGCTGCGCGTCTTGGAAAAGACCTGGAAAGGCTTTGTCCGGTCGGGCGCCAGGCTCGACGCCGACGGCAAGAAGCGGCTGGCGGCTATCAACGAGGAGCTCTCCTCGCTCGGCACCAAGTTCGGCCAGAACGTGCTGGCCGACGAGCGCGACTGGGCGTTGTTCCTCGACGAGGCCGATCTCGTCGGCCTGCCGGATTTCTTGAAGAGCGCGATGGCCGAGGCCGCCGAGATGCGCGGCCAGAAGGGCCGCTATGCCGTCACGCTGTCGCGCTCGATCTATGAGCCGTTCTCGACCTTCTCCGAACGCCGCGACCTCCGCGAGATAGCCTTCCGCGCCTTCACCATGCGCGGCCAGAATGGCGGCGCCAGCGACAACACCGACGTTGTGCGCGACATGCTGAAGCTGCGCGCCGAGAAAGCGAAGCTGCTTGGGTATGAATCCTACGCCGCGCTGAAGCTCGACGACACGATGGCGAAGACGCCGAAGGCCGTGCACGACCTGCTCGACCCGGTCTGGGTAAAGGCGCTGGAGAAGGCCGCAAGCGACCAGAAGGAGCTGGAGCGGCTGGCGACGGAAGCCGGCAGCAACGAGAAATTCGCGGCCTGGGACTGGCGCTTCTACCAGGAAAAGCTGCGCGCCGAGAAATTCGCCTTCGACGAGGCCGAGCTGAAGCCTTATTTGCAGCTCGAGCGCGTCATCGAGGCCTGCTTCGACGTCGCGACAATACTCTTCGGCATCAGCTTCGAGGAGAAGAAAGGCATTGCCGCCTGGCATCCCGACGCGCGTGTCTTCGTGGTGAAGAACGCCGACGGCAGCGAGCGCGGCCTGTTCCTGGCCGACTATTTCGCGCGGCCGTCAAAGCGCTCGGGCGCCTGGATGAGCGCGCTGAAGTCCGGCTATAAGCTTGGGCCGGGCGCGAAGCCCGTCATCTACAACATCATGAATTTCGCCAAGCCGCCGGCCGGCGAGGCGGCGCTGCTGTCGGTCGATGAGGCGAAGACGCTGTTTCACGAATTCGGCCACGCTCTGCACGGCATGCTGACCGACGTGACCTGGCCGTCGGTCTCGGGCACCTCGGTGAGCCGCGATTTCGTCGAGCTGCCCTCGCAGCTCTACGAGCACTGGCTGACGGTGCCGGCGGTGCTGGAAAAGCATGCGCTGCACGTCAAGACCGGCAAGCCGATGCCGAAGGATCTGCTCGACAAGATGCTCGCCGCCCGCACCTTCGGCGCCGGCTTCGCCACGGTCGAGTTCACCGCCTCGGCGCTGATCGACATGGCCTACCACGCGCGCCCGGAGGCGCCGGCCGAGCCGCTGCGGTTCGAGGCCGAAACGCTGGAAAAGCTGCACATGCCCGAAACCATCGCGATGCGCCACCGCACCCCGCATTTCGGCCATGTCTTCGCCGGCGATGGCTATTCAGCCGGCTACTATTCGTACATGTGGTCCGAGGTGCTCGACGCCGACGCCTTCTCGGCTTTCGAGGAGACGGGCGATCCTTTCAACCCGGAACTGGCCGAGAGGCTGAGGAAGAACATCTATGCCGCCGGTGGCTCCAAGGACCCGGAAGAGCTCTACACCGCGTTTCGCGGCAAGATGCCGTCGCCCGAGGCGATGATGGTGAAAAGAGGGTTGGTGTAGCGCCCTCTCCTTCTCCCCTTGTTGTGGGAGAAGGTGGATCGGCGCGCAGCGCCGAGACGGACGAGGGGTGTACCAGGGAACGCCAACGCCGCACTCCGCTGGAACACCCCTCATCCGTCGCCTTCGGCGACACATTCTCCCACAAGGGGAGAAGGGGGAGTCTCGTCCTTCCACGGATCCTTCACCCGTGGCCAGATCGGTCGCTTCAGCTTCTTGTAATCCGTAACCGCCGGATTGCTCGGATACGAGCTCGGCGCCGCGACATAGATGATCTCGGCGGCGATCGGCGCGAAGCCGGCGTAGAAATGGTTGGTCGACTTGATCAGCAGGATGTCCTTCGACATCGGATCGACGCCGATGTTGGAAAAGATGTCCGGCTCGAAGGTCTGGGTACGGTTGGTGTTGAGGATGACGTCGACCTCGGTGCCTTCGATGCGCACCACCGCGGCCGGCCCCAGCGTCACCCGGCTCGGCCCGAAACTCTGCCAGCCTTGGCTGACCGCATTCAGCACGGTGACGCGCACGTCGATCGGCTCGCCGGCCTGCGGGCCGGCCTTGCCGCCGAAGCGCAGGTCGATGACCGCACCCTCGCCCGCCGCATGGCAGAAAGTCACCGCGATCGGATCCCAGATCGTCGCGACGCCGACCTTGTCGACGCCGCTCGCCAACAGCTCGCGCAGCACGATGGTGCCGTCGCCCGGCACGCCGCCGCCCGGATTGTCCCAGATGTCGGCGATCACTGCCGGCTTGTCCTGGCGCTCTGCGCGGACTGCCAGCGCCCGCTCGATGCCGGCGGAGGCGGAAAGCATCGTCATCGCCGTCTTCTCGCGCAAGGCATAGAGCTCGCGCCCAAGCGTCTCCGCGAGCTGGTCGCCCTTTGCCTTGTCGTTGTCGGTGATGACCAGGATGCGCGTGCCCATCTCCGGCACGTCGGCGGCCATGAAGCCATGAATGACCGAGGCCGAGAGCACGCCGTCCTTGCCGTGCAGCGCCTTGATCTTGTCGACAAACGAACGCATCGGCTCGCGGCTGGTCGGCAGCACCTGGATCATGCGGCAGTCGAAGGTCGAGATCACCGGTTTGATCTCGCCGCGCGCCGCCGCGAGGCCGAGCTCGACGACATGCTCACCGCGCTCGTAGAAATCGGTGTGCGGAAATTCGAGGAAATAGGCCATGATATCGCAAGCCGCGACGCGCTTCGGCGTCAAATGGCTGTGCGGATCGAACTCCGAGGCGATCACCACTTTCGGCCCGACGATGGCGCGCACACGCTCCAGCAGGTCGCCCTCGCAATCGTCATAGCCTTGCGCCACCATCGCGCCATGCAGGCCGAGGATCACGGCATCGACCGGCAGGGCAGCCTTGAGCTGATCGAGGATCTCGTCGCGCAGCGCCTCGAAAGTCTGCCGCTGCACCAGCCCGCCGGGCTCCGCCCAGGTGGCGGTGCCTTCGATGACGGTCAGGCCTTCCTTTGCCGCGCGCTGGCGCAGCGCCACGATCGGCGAGGAGCAGAGCGTCGGTGTCTCCGGATGCTTGCCCGGTCCGGCATAGAAGGCCATCTCGAACGAGGCCCGGTCGGTCGGCACAGGCGAGAAGGTGTTGGTTTCCGTCGCCAGCGAGGCGGTGAAGATGCGCATCAAAACTCCGTGGACAAGACAGCTATTTTACGGCCCCGAGCGCCAGCCCCCGGACCAGATAGCGCTGCAGCCAGATGAAGAGGATCGCCACCGGCAGCGTCGCGAGAAGCGTGGCCGCCATGACATGGTGCCATTCGATCGTGTAGCGGCCGGCGACCAGCGAGAAAACTTGGATCGGCAGCGTGTAGCTTTCCTGGCTGCGCAGCATGGTGAGCGCCACCACGAACTCGTTCCAGGCGTTGATGAAGGTGAAGATCGCCGTCACCGCGATCGCCGGCAAGCAGAGAGGCAGGAACACTTTTCGCAGCGTCAGCCAGCGGCCGGCGCCTTCCATCCAGGCCGCCTCTTCGAGATCGCGCGGAATGGTGTCGAAATAGCTCTGCAGCATCCACACCGTGAAGGCGACGTTGAAGGCCATGTAGATGAAGCCGAGCGCCGTGGTTGATTCGACCAGCCCCCAGGCGGCCATCAGCCGGAACAGGCCGAGCACCAGCACGATCGGCGAGATCATCTGCGAGATCAGCAGGAACTGGCGGAACGCGCCGTAACCGCCAAAGCGGAAGCGCGACATGGCATAGGCCGCCGGCACCGATATCAGGATGGCGCCGATTGTCGCCAGCGCCGAGACGTAGAGCGAATTGAGCAGCGCCTGGCCGAAGCCGGTCGCCACCCACATGTCGGCAAAATTCGACCAGCGGAACTCGCTCGGCCACCAGGTTGGCGTGAGCACCTCGGTCCGCGGCTTGACCGCGGTGAGGAACATCACCGCGAAGGGGAAGATCGTCACCACGATCAATGGCGCAAGCAGCAGCCAGGCGATGATTGTGCGTCTCAGTTTGCCGTTCCTCATGCGCGCTGCTCCCGCATGGCCAGCCGCACATAGATCATGGTGAAGATGAGCAGGATCACGAACATCACCAGCGACACCGCGGACGCCTCGCCAAGTTTGCCGATGCGGAAGGCGAGCTTGTAGAGATGCGTCACCAATATGTCGGTGGAGTTCGCCGGCCCGCCCTGCGTCATCACCCAGATGATCGGGAAGGAGTTGAAGACGTAGATGGTGTTGAGCACGATCGCGATGTTTATGAAGGGTTTTAGCAGCGGAAAGGTGATCTCGCGGAACTGCTGGAATTGCGTCGCGCCCTCGAGCGCGGCGGCTTCGTAGAGATCGTCCGGTATCGACGACAGGCCGCCGAGGAAGATCGTGGTGGTGAACGGCACCGTCACCAGTATGCCGATCAGCACCTGCATCGGGAAAGCGGTTTCGGCGCTCGCCAGCCACTGGATGTTCTGGCTGATGATGCCGAGCTTCATCAGCGCCGAATTCAGCATGCCGCTCTCGCCGTTGAGCGCCCAGCGCCAGACCACCGCCGTCATGGTGAGCGACACCGCCCAGGGCAGCATGATGATGACGCGGGCGAGCCCGCGGCCGTAGAAATCGCTGTTGAGGATCATCGCCACCGGGATCGACAGAAGCAGAGCGCCGCCGACCACCAGCACGGTCCATAGGCCGGTGCGCCAGAGGGCGGCGACGAAGTCAGGATCGGCGGCAAGCGCCGAGAAATTGGCCAGGCCGCTGAAGTCGCGCAACTGGCCAAAGCGATTTACGTCATGCGTCGAGATCTGCACCAGATCCCAGACCGGCCAGAAGATCACCACCGCCGCCAGCAAAAGGCTGGGGAGCGTCAGCAGATAGGGCAGGATGCGGCTCTGCATCAGCTGGCTTGCACCGTGTTGCGGGTAGATAGCAGTGGCATTGGTGCTCAAGGCACGTCCCCGCATTTGATTTCCTTATGCACGTTGGCACTGCCCCTCACCTGCCTGCCGGTCCTCCGCAGCAGCTGCGGAAGAGGGCCCTTCCTCTCCCCCGTCGATCGGGGGAGAGGTGTCGAGCGAAGCTCGACGGAGTGGGGGTCGACCCTTGGGCGCAAGACAAGGCGATGCTTGCGCCTAGTGCCCTTCGTATGTCCGTTCGCGGCGGTTGCCAGGTGGTTCCCCCACTCCGTCTCGGCTTCGCCGAGCCACCTCTCTCCCCCCTCCGGGGGGAGAGGAAAGAAGCTGGCTGGGGCGGCGCCGACATCGACGATTCTGTCTTTCTGCTAAAGCCAGGCAAAGTGTGGCGCGCCCCGACGGGGTGGGGCGCGCCACGGGCGCAGGGAGGCACGCCCTATTTCTTCAGCACGCCGTTGGCCTTGTCGGCCGCCTCCTTCAGCGCGGCCTCCGGCCCGGCGCTGCCGAGATAGATCTTCTGCATGGCGTCCGAGGTGATCTGGGCGATCTCCTCCCAGCCCGGGATGACCGGCGCGAAGCGGGCGTCGGGCAACAGCGCGGTGAAGGCGGCGAGGTCGGCGTTGTTGACGTAATAGTCCATCTTCGCCTCTTCCTTGTTCACCGGCAGAAAGCCTTCGCCTTGGGTGAACTTGGCGCGCTGCTCCTTGGTGAACAGGAAGTCGAGCAGCTTCCACGCCTCGTCCTTGTTCTTGGAGTTCTTGAACATGATGATGGAATCGGTGACGCCATAGGTGCCGCGCGCGCCGGTCGGGCCGGCCGGAATGGCCGCGACGCCGTATTTCAGGCTCGGCGCTTCCTCCTTGATCTGGTTGGACAGGAAGGGCGCGGTGATCATCATGCCGACCTTGCCCTGCTTGAACAGGTTCTGCACGTCCTCGCGGTTGTTGGAGGTGACGCCTGGCTCGGTCAGGCCCTCGTCGATCATCGACTTGTAGAGCTTGGCGGCCTCGAGCGCGCCCGGCGTACTCAAACCGGAGGTGCCGTCGTTGTTGAGGATCTCGGTGCCCTGCGACCACATCGCATAGTAGTAGTAGACGTCGGTCTCGATCTCCTTGCCCTGCAGGCCGAAGCCGAAGGCGCCGACTCCCTTGATCTTGCGCGCATCCTCCTGCAGCTCGGTCCAGGTTGCCGGCGGCTTGGCGATGCCTGCCTTCTCGAACAGTTCCTTGTTGTAATACATGGCGCGCGCCGAAGCCGCGATCGGCAGGCCGTAGGTGTGGCCATTCATGATCGAGGGCTGCAGGAAGGTGTCGATGAAGCGATCCTTGAACTCGGGCTTGATATAGCTGTCGAGCGGCTCGGCGACATCCTGCTGGACGAAGTCGATCAGCCAGCGCGTGCCGATGATCGAAAGATCCGCATTGGTGCCGGCGGTGATGTCGGTGGTGAGCTTTTGCAGCAGCACATCCCATGGCACCACTTCATACTTGATGGTGATGCCGGGATTGGCTGCCTCGAACTCCTTCTTCACCGCTTCGAAATAGGGACCGGTCTTGGCGCTGTATTCGGCGACGGTGACGCGCACCTCGCCGGCGTCGGCCGGCACTGAAAGCGCCAGCATACTCATTCCGGCCAACAGGCCGACAGTCCATTTCGCAAGGCTCATCTGATTTCTCCCATTGATGCGCATTCGCGCCTGGCCTTATAGGCGCAGGATTTATGTTACTTTCCTACATTATCGCCGGTTTTCCGCGATGCAAGCAGTTTATCATGTTGCTTAATTACATTTCTTTGAGTAGCGTTTTGTCGCTATCTGATGTGGTGGAGGAGCGCGTATCGTGGCGTCGAAGGCCGATTTCGAGGGCAAGACAATTGTCATGACCGGCGCCGGCGGCGGCCTCGGCACGGCGATCGTGGCGCTCATGGCCGAACGTGGCGCGCGCATCGTCGGCTGCGACCAGTCGGCCGAGGCGCTGGCCAGCCCGCAGATCGCCTCGCGCCACGTCTTCAACCTGCTCGACCGCGCCTCGATCGAGGCGGCGATCCCAGCTTTGCTCGACAAGGACGGAGTGCCGGACATACTGATCAACAATGCCGGCTGGACGCGCGCCGAGACGCTGAAGGCGCTGACGCCGGACAGGATCGAGCAGGAGCTCGACCTTAATCTCACCGGCGTGATGAATTTCGCCGATCCGATCATCAAGGCGATGGCCGAGCGCGGTTCGGGCAGCGTCGTCTTCATCTCCTCGGTCAACGCGATTTCGCATTTCGGCAATCCGGCCTATGCCGCGGCCAAGGCCGGCATCAACGCCTATGCCAAGTCGATCGCAGTCGAGCTTGGCCGCAGCGGCGTGCGCGCCAATGTCGTGTGCCCGGGCTCGATCCGCACCGCCGCCTGGGACCATCGCCTGGCCAAGGATCCCGAGATCCTCGGCCGGCTGAAGCGGCTCTATCCGCTCGGCCGCATCGTCAACGCGACGGAGGTGGCCGAAGCCGTGGCTTTCCTTGCCTCGGACCGGGCTTCCGGCATAACTGGCGCAGTGCTGCCGGTGGACGCCGGACTGACAGCCGGCTACCTGCCTTTCATCGACGACATATTGGGAGCGTGACCATGACCGATGTCCTGTTTCGCAACCTGTCGAAATCCTTCGGCCAGCATAAAATCCTCGAGGACATCAACCTGGAAATCAAAAGCGGCGAGTTCGTCGTGCTGGTCGGGCCGTCCGGCTGCGGCAAGTCGACCCTGCTGCGCATGCTGGCCGGGCTGGAGACGATCACTTCCGGCGACCTCGTCATCGGCGGCACGCGCGCCAACGACCTGCCGCCGCAGAAGCGCAACATCGCCATGGTGTTCCAGTCCTACGCGCTGTTCCCGCACCTCAAGGCCGCCGACAATATCGGCTTCGGGCCTAAAATCCGCGGTGAAAGCCGCGCCGCGATCGACGACAAGGTCAAGAAGGCCTCCGGCGTGCTGAACCTCTTCTCCTATCTCGACCGCTATCCGCGGCAGTTGTCCGGCGGCCAACGCCAGCGCGTCGCCATGGGCCGCGCCATCGTTCGCGAGCCTTCGGTCTTCCTCTTCGACGAGCCACTCTCCAATCTCGACGCGCAGTTGCGCGTGCAGATGCGCACCGAGATCAAGGCGCTGCACCAGCGGCTGAAATCGACCATCGTCTACGTCACCCACGACCAGATCGAGGCGATGACCATGGCCGACCGCATCGTGGTGATGGACCGCGGCCGCATCCAGCAGGTCGGGCAGCCGCTGGAACTCTATGACCGGCCGGCCAACAAGTTCGTCGCCGGCTTCATCGGCTCGCCTTCGATGAGTTTTGTCTCCGGCGCCCTGAAGACCGCCGACAGCAAATCCTGGTTCGAGACCAAAGGCGGCGGCCGTCTGGCGCTTGCCGGCAAGGCGGTGGCCGGCAGCGACACGGTCGAGGCCGGCATCCGCCCCGAGCATTTCGTCATCGGCGCCGTTGAAGACGCGATCGCGATCGACGTCGATGTCGTCGAGCCGACCGGCTCGGAAACGCATGTCTATGGCTCGGTCGGCGACGACACGGTGCGCGCCGTGTTCCGCGACCGGCTGCAGGTGAAGCCTGGGGACAGGCTGCCGGTGAGCGTCGACCCGCGCAACATCCATCTCTTCGACAAGGCGACAGGCCTGCCCTTATAGCAACGATGACGCGATGATGAAGACATGAAGACGCCGGCCGACATCATCACCCGTCTGCAATTGATGTCGCAGGACGGCACCAAGTCGGATCGCCGGCTGGCGGGCCTGGTGCTTTCCGATCTCGATTTCGCCTCCAAGGCCGCGATCTCGGAGATCGCCGCGCGGGTCGGCGTCAGCGAGCCGACGGTGACCCGCTTCTGCCGCAATCTCGGCTGCGAAGGCCTGCGCGATTTCAAGTTCTATCTTGCACAGGCGATCGCCATCGGCGGCCAGTATCTGTCGCCGGAGCCGCTCAGCCGCGACGCACGCGAGCAGCGCATCGCGTCGGCCATCACCGAAGCGGCGATCGCCGCCATCCAGCGCGCCAGCGAGAATCTGGACATGACGACGCTGATGGCTGTGGCCGCCCGCATCGCCGGCTCTGGTAACGTGCTTTGCATCGGCTCCGGCGGTATTTCCTCGATGATGGCGACCGAGATGCAGAACCGGCTGTTTCGCCTCGGCCTCTCGGCGCTCGCCCAGGTCGACGGCCAGCTGCAGCGCATGTATGCCGCGGTCGCGACGCCGGAGACGACGGTGATCGCCTTCTCGGTGTCGGGCTATGCGCGTTCGGTGATCGAGGCCGTCGAGGTGGCCCAGCAATATGGCGCGGCGACCGTCGCCATCACAGCTCCGGATTCCGCACTGGCCAAGGTCGCCGACACGGTCATCCTTCTGCAGTCTTTCGAGGACGGCAACATCTACAAGCCGACCTCATCGCGCTACGCGCTGCTCGCCATCCTCGACATGATCGCCACCACGGTGGCGGAATCGCGCGGGCCGAAAGTGCTGGAGAACCTGCGCCGCATCAAGCAAAGCGTGAACACGCTGAAGGTCGACGATCCGAAGCTGCCGCTGGGCGATTGAAGATTGCAGCGGCTTGCGCCGTCGGCGTTGGCGATCCTTCGCGCCCCCCCTCTGGCCTGCCGGCCATCTCCCCCACTTGGGGGGAGATTGGCAGCTTCAGCGCCCCGCTTCTCCTGCAACGCAGGATATTGGCGAAAACCGGCGTGACGGCCGATCTCCCCCCTTGTGGGGGAGATGTCCGGCAGGACAGAGGGGGGCGCTGTCCCGCCTGCGTCTCAAAATTTTGGATTACCCAGCACGAAGCGCCTCGACGCTTCTCGCCAGCTCGGCCGCATCACCCAAAATCCGTACCGTCTTCAGCCGCGACGTGCCTCCGGCAACCACCGAAACGGCCGACCCCGGCACGCCGAGCGCCTTTGCCAGCAGCCGCTCCAGCGCCGTATTGGCCGCGCCCTTCTCCGGCACCGCGCGCACGCGCGCCTTAAGATGGCTGCGTCCGTCGGCCGCGGTCTCGACGCCGTCGATTCGATCGAGCGCCGCCTTCGGCGTCAGACGCACGTAAAGGTCGATGCCGTCGTCGCGCGCACGGAACGGTGTGCTCATCAGGCCCGGTTCAAGCGACCCACGACCAGACAGTGGTGACCAAAAACTGCCGGATGAAGAAAATGATCAGGAGAAGAATGATCGGCGAGATGTCGATACCGCCGAGGTCGGGCATGAAACGGCGGATGGGCCTGAGCGCCGGCTCGGTCAGCCGGTAGAGCATGTTGGCGATGGTGTCGACGAACTGATTGCGCGAGTTGACGACATTGAAGGCATAAAGCCAGGAAAAGATCGCCGAGGCGATGATGACCCACCAATAGAGGTCGAGCGCCATGACGATGGTTTGAATGAGGGCGATCATGCCGGTCTCCAAATTGTCGCCGACATGTAGCCATTGCGCGCGGAACCGGCAAGGCCCGCCGGCCACAGCGCATCGACGCCAGGCAGCCGTTTCGCCTTGACATCAAACCGCCGCGACCGATACAAGCCCATCCGCTGGAACGGGGCTGTAGCTCAGCTGGGAGAGCGCATCGTTCGCAATGATGAGGTCAGGGGTTCGATCCCCCTCAGCTCCACCAGCCAGCTTCTGCAGGCCGCCGTCGTGGCCTTTGCCCACCGCCGCGAACCCAGCGCATCCCAACAGCCGCTGCATTTAGGTCCCCCCTGCAACCAACTTTTGTTTTCTACGGCATGAGGTTCGGTCGCTGGCAGCGCCGTCCCTCCAGCGCTGCCTTTCGGTCGAAACTCTTCGGCGGCAAGACGTCCTGAATTGTGACCTCGCCGGACCGGGATGGCGAAGCTTGCTGAATTTTCGCTGAATGGAGCCTTCAGCCTCCGTTCCGGGCCACTCTCCTACAAAGGGGCCGTTCAACCCCGCGGTCCCCTGCCGCATCGAAGGAGAAGTCCCATGACCTACACGTCGATCATCGCCGCAGCCTTTGCCGCCGCGGTCGGATTCACCGCCGTCGCGCCCGCCATGGCCAACGACGTCAACATCGAACAATATGGCTGGCGCAATTCCGCCGGCGGCGCCCAGCACGGCTACCGTAACCGCATACACGTCTACCAGGATGGCCGCTTCAACACCGCGATCGGCCAGCAATATGGTCATCGCAACCGGTCGGTGATCGGGCAGCAGGGCGTCGACAACTACGGCGCGACCTATCAGTACGGCAGCCGGAACGCCGCGGGCATTGCCCAGTTCGGCTCGAACCACACAGCGATCCTGACACAGGACGGCAACGGCAACATCGCCGCCGGCGTCCAGGTCGGACACGGATGCAATGCCGACGTCAGCCAGGGCGGCAGCGGCAACGTCGCCGCCTTCGTCCAGGACTGCCCCTGAACCGGAGCAAGCACGAAGATGAAGCGGCCGGCAACGGTGTTGCCGGCCACCATTCGCCACCATTCTCAAATTGTGAGGAGATGACCCATGACCAGACGAGACAAGCAAACAGCAGTGCTATCGGCCGCGCTGCTGGCTGTGATCGCCGGCGGCGCAGCCGGCGCGACGGCCGGCAAGGATGGCTCTATCTCCGGGCCGCTGCGGTGCGAGATTCGAGATACGATTGAAGGCGACACCATCCTGCTGGAGCCTATGGTTTACGCCGACAAGAGCATCAGCGGCACCTACTCGGTCAGCGTCTCCGGAGGCGGCACATCCGGTTCCGCCAATATTCGGCAGGCCGGCGCCTTCGAAACCAATCCGGGCAATCCCACGTCACTCGGCCGGATGAGTGTCGGGGCGAGTGGCGCTGCCTACGACGTCAAGCTGAAAGTGACCGCGGACGGCACGAGCGTCAGCTGCGTCAAGCAAGTGCCCGGCGCGACCTGAGCGCCGTCTCTCTCGGTCCGCCGATCGAAAGGAGGGCTCCGGGCAACCGGAGCCCTTCGCCGTTTCCGCCAGGGCATGAGCAGGTCCTGGAAGTGAGCGGCGGTTCTTCATCCCGGAATTGCGTGAGGGCGGAGATTTGGAGCGTCGGCGATTTTGTCGAAGGCCGGACTGCTACGGCTCTTGAACGGCTCCTGAACGCATCCTTCCGCCAGGGTTCAGCTTTGCTGTGCGACTGTTCCTCATCAACGGTCGAACTCGCAAGGAGACGTCAAATGACCCGCCGGATCACAAAGCTCGTCAACGCCGCCGCGCTCGCCGCGGCTATCGGCCTGCCCCTGGTTGCCGCTCCAGCAGAGGCGGGCGGTTCGATCGGGTTCTACTACTCGCCCCGGACGGCCCGCGATGCGCGGGCGCTGGATCTCGGCCTGCGCGCCTATTCGGTCTACAACGGGCTGCGCAACGGCGCCCATATCAGTCAGTTCGGGCGGAACAACCGTGCCGGCATAGGTCAGGACGGGGCCGGCAATCTCGGCATTATTCGACAGCAGGGCAGCGGACACGCCGCCACCTTGCGGCAGGACGGCAACGACAATTCCTACGGCATTTTCCAGTTCGGCAGAAACACCGACGCCAACGTCGCGCAGACCGGTGACGGCCAGAGCGGAGCGGCTCTGCTGTTCGGCTGGTAGGCGAGAACGCGCCGGGTTGCGGATGCGTGGACGACTGTCCGGCCACGCAGCCGCCGATGGTCGTTACAGCCCGCGGCCCCGCGGCACGCCACTCAGCAATTAGAGACGGCCTCAATCGTCCCAATCATCATCCCAATTGTCCTCATCCTCCCGCGGATAGCTGGGGATGACCCGGATGATCGTCCGCGGGCGCTGATAGCGCCAATCATACTCGTCCGGCCGCTGCGGCTCATAGCTGCGGTAGATTTGCCGGTAGTGGTGCTTGGGCTTCCAGTAATAGTGCTTCTTGTGCGACCGCACGCAGTAGCCGTCCTCGGTCAGGTAGGCGCATGTCACATGCGCCTCTTGAACCAGGCTGCCCCTGTCCGGCACGGCGATTATCGGCGCAGCTTGCACCGCAGCCATCGGTGCCAGCATGGCGCCGGCAAGGGCAAGAACAGACAATTTCATGGACCTCTCCTTCGTCTCCGGGTCAGGGCCGGAAAAGCCTCCGGATTGGGGACGATTTGGGGCGGCCGGCGATCACTTTGATTTTCGGCTGTACATATGAGCGTTAGATCATGTCTTCTGCCGGCATGCCCGAAGTCTGGCTTCAGGCTTGAAATCCACGAGAGCGGCTGGCGTCTTTCGCACCGTCCGCGCGAAACAGACCAGGCGCACCCATCGCGCTAGTTCGCCAGCTGATCGAGAAGCGTGTCTATTTCCCCTTTCTTGGGCGTCTCGGGCGAAGCAGGGGGTGTTTGCGGGTCCGCGGCAGCGGGTTCTGCCGCAGGCGCCGGAGTCTCGGCGATAGCCTCGCCGTCCGGATTCGGGCTTTGCGGTGGCGCCGGGGTTTCCGTATTGCCGTTGGCTGGCGCCGGGGTAACGGGCGACGATTTCGGCCGGGGCGCCGCGTTCCGCAAAAGATCGCCGATCAGATCCGCCGCTCCCTCGCCGGAACCATCGCCGGTCGCGCCTGTTTGACCGGAGATAAGCTTGTCGAGATTTAGCTTTCCGGTCGGCAGCCCAAGCCGGCTCAACATATCCAGCGCGCCCTTCGGGTCCTTGGTCAATGCGCTCAGGTCCGGATAGACGCGGGGCGCCGACAGGGAGCCGTCGACCACGATCGGCACCCCGATGCCCGTCACGGCAACGTTGCCTCCCTGCCCGGCAAGCGAAGCGACGACACGCGGGTTGAGATGAATGTCGAGCGTCTGGTCGGCGAGGTCCATCTTGCCAGAACCGTCCATTTGCACCAGCGGGCCCAGCAGGCTGATGTCCGCCGTCTGCGCGACGCCGTTCTCGATCGCAAATGAGGCACCGAGTTCGATAAACGTCGTCTTCTTGGCCTGATCCTGCTTGAAGCCGCTGGAAAGCAGTCCGACCAGATTGTTGTAGACCTCCGCTATGTCGATGCCGCGAAATGCACCGTCGCTGAACTTCGCCGCAGCCTTGCCGCCAAGGGAACGGGCAAGCGACCTGCTGGTCTTTCCCGAGCCTGAAACCGCGATCGTCGCATTGAGCGTTCCTTCGACGCGGTCGAAATCCGCCGCATCGTGAAGCAAGGGAGCGGCAGTTGCGCCGGCGATCGCTGTGTTCAGATCCACGGAAGAGGTGTCGCCGGAGCCATCGGCAGTCATTTCCGCGGCAATCGTGCCGCCGTAGAAAGGACTTTGCGGTACGCTGAGGTGAGCCTTGCCGTCGGCCACCGTCAGGGTGGTTGCCACCGGCCCGACAAAAACCTTTCCATATCCGAGCTTGTCCGCCTGGATATCCACCTTGGCGTCGATTCCCTTGAGAAAGGAAAGATCGACTGGAGTGTCGGCGGCGGCGTTCGACTTCTGTTTGCCACCGGCCGCAGCCGCACCGCCCCCGGCGAGCGCGGCAAAGTCAAGTTTCGCGAACTTGAGCGATGTCCGGATGTTGAGAGGTTCGCCCAATTTCATCGAGCCTTGTCCGGCCGCCTTGACGCCATTCAAGGTGACAGTGGCCTTCTGGAAGGAAAGCTGCCCCGGGCCTGCATCGACATCACC
The DNA here is from genome assembly GCF_033977345.1 of Mesorhizobium dulcispinae. Taxonomy (NCBI): domain Bacteria; kingdom Pseudomonadati; phylum Pseudomonadota; class Alphaproteobacteria; order Hyphomicrobiales; family Phyllobacteriaceae; genus Mesorhizobium; species Mesorhizobium dulcispinae. The sequence continues at coordinate 197,840 of NZ_JAVIIY010000004.1, read as the reverse complement.
TTTGAAGGCAAAGTCTTGCAGACTGCGGGAAGCGCTTTGCCCCAGCCATTGCATGAGCTTGTCGACCGAGGGCGACGTGCCCGAAACCTGGCCCTTGAACGTGCCGCCAACCCCGGCAACGCCGCTGACGCTGCCTTCGAGATATCTGGAGGCAACCGAAAAGCTGATCGGCCCCGACGCATCCGTAACGGAGCCGCCGGCAAGAAAGGATGCAGGCGCGATCTGGGACCGGAACGTCACGGCCTGTCCCCGCCAGGCGAGCTTGCCCGCCAAATCGACGGGCTTGGCGACATCGTGAACTTTCATGTCCAGATTCAGCCCGGTGATGTCGTCGGCTTTTCGATCCTGGGCATCGGTCAGCGCCGCAAGCGGGAGCTTGCCGTCTCGGATCCCGACGGTTCCTTGCAGATTGGCGCTGCTGCGTATGCGTTTTGCAGTCAGCCCGCGAAAAGCGAACCCCATATCGGCCGTCAGCTTGCCGGACAGCGGAACGGTTTGCCCGGCCAGCTTCGCCATTGAGCCTATATCCAGCCCTGAACTCGCAATGTTGCCCCGTATGGTGGGAGGTGTTTCACCGACATTCGTCGAAGCCTTCGCGGTGACGCTTCCCGCGTCGAGACCGAAGTGCTCCAGCTTTGCCTCGAGATGACCATCGCGCAGCGTTGCGGTGAGTTGGACATCGGAAGCCCGAATCTTGCCGCTGACCAATTCATCGATGGCGATGCTGATCTCGGCATCGAAGGCGGACAGCATTGCAAGCTCAGGCTCTGCGGAATCCGCCGAAAGTTTGCCCCCGCTGGAACCGCCCTTTCCAGTATCGCTCAAGGCGTCGATATCGACGCGCTGTGCCGCAAGGTCGGCGAAGAAGTGATTTCGCGCCCCAGGCTGAAAGAGTGCATCCATCTGGAGGCTCTGATCGCCAATATCGAACTTTCCGCCCTTGATCTGATAACTGCCATTCCCGTTGAGCTGAATCTCTCCGCTCGCACGCAATGAAGAGAATTTGGGAACCGGCGCCGGGTCGAGTCGCGCCTCAATGGCGATTTGGGCCGGGAGTTGCCTCAGGATCGGCCTTAGCGCGGAAAGACTACCGCTCATTTCAACGCGACGGCCGTTGCTGGTGCCGGCCAATGAAAACGAAGCCTCCCGGTCGAGGTCCGGAACTCTCAGCTCCGCGTCGATTGCCGTCACAGCGGCGGCATTGCCGGCTGTAGCGCTGGAGGTGAGGGTGCCATTCCTTATGGTCAGCTGGTTGATTGCCAGTCGCTCGAGCGTGTCGACAATCGACGCGAACGGATCGGCCGGAACCTCCTTCGACGACGGAGGTGAATCCGCGTTCGCTGAAGCCTTGACCGCGATTGTCGGATCCGTCAGGGCGATGGCCTGAATCTCAAGCTTTTTCGACCATAACGACGACAGCGTTATCGACGTCGAAAACCGCGGAGCGGATATCGCGAGGTCGCCCGAGCCGGTCGAGAGCGAGATATCGTCCGCGACCACCGCCAGCTTGGGCAGGAGCGACAATCTGACCGGTCCATCGAGCCGAATGGTCATTCCTGTCGCGGATGACAGTTGCCGGCTCAATTCGGCGCGAACCCAGTCGATTGAAATCAGGGCGGGCAAAAGGAAGAGCAGCCCGACGAAAAGAACCCCAGCCACGGTAAGTGCAGCGACGATTTTTCTCACATCGACCCGCCAGCATGATTGGAAAGAAAGAATCAGTATCGTAAGCATACATGCTTCTGGTGCCCGACTGAATTCCTGCAGGTCAGTGGACCTTCACAGCCAAAGCTCCCAGCTTCACGCCGAACGAATTCGGACGACTTCACGGATCCGCCGGTTCTTGCGCGGAGGGCCGTCACGATCGAAGTCGCGCGCGGATGTTTCCAGGTCACGAATTGGAAACGAAAAGCCATCTTCCGTGCCATTCCCACGAAACAGACAGGGTGCATTTGTCGGGCGTCCCGCCGCCGACATATCCGTCATCTCAACGGAGGAATGCCAATGTCAGTGGTCGGAATCCTGCTCCATCTCAGCCGCGCCATCATCCATGCACACAACAATGCCAAGGTCAGAAACCTGATGAATGCCCCGCCGCCCGAGATACGCAGGGACATGAGCCGGCACGGTTCGCCCGACACGCCAGAAAAGAGGCCCGGTGCAATTCATACCGGCGGGCGCTGACACAAACGGTCACCCGCCTAGTTCTGCGCGGCCCCTTCCACTCACCTGGAGACGGCCGTCGCCTTGTGACTACGCTGGCGCGCATAGGCCACGCAGGCGTCCACCGTGCTGACGCAGAGCGCATCGATGCTGTTCGGCAAATTGTTGTCGCCGGCATAGGTGACTTCCGCGACATGGCCGCCTTCCATGCGGATCTGCGTGTTGCAATAGCCGCCGGGCGCGACGTTGAGCGACCCTCCAACCGCGGGAATCGCGCCCACGGCCATGGTCGGCATCGCGATGCTGAGATTGCCGCGCTGCACCGTGCGCTGATAGGTCCAGATCTGGCCCGAAGGCCCCGCGTCGGCCGTCGCGGTCGGAAAGCCGGCGCACATGCGAACATCGGCCTCGCTGAGACCGACCATCTCCTTGCGGGCGGCGGCCGTGGTGGCATCCTCTTTCGCGACCCGCGACGTATCGTCGGGGATGACGCAGGACGACAGGATGGAGATGCCTGCCGCAACAAGGGCAAGTTTTCGAATGCGCGAAGATGTCATGTCGTCGGTCGGAGTTGCGTGTTGCCCCAGCGCCTCTTGCCTACCTAGGCAGGCGACCAAGGGCGTCAACCCGAGGAAGTCCGCGAATTCCGGTCGAAGGCTGGAGCGCCTTCCGCTGCGCAGCGCTCACACCACCCGCAAATAACTCGTCATGCCGGTCTTCTGGTGCTCGATGATGTGGCAGTGCAGCAGCCAGTCGCCTGGGTTGTCGGCGACGAGGCCCATCTGGACCTTCTCGTCGGGCTGGATGAGATAGGTGTCGGAGATAAGCGGCTGCACCTGGCGCGTCGAGGACGACAGCACCTTGAAACTCATGCCGTGCAGGTGGATCGGGTGCGAATGCGGCGTGAGGTTTTCCATGTCGATGATGTAGCTCTGGCCGAGTTTCAATTCGGCGAGCGGAGCGGTCGGATCCGGCGTGTCGCCTGGCCACGGCACCTTGTTGATGGCCCAGAAACTGTAGCCGAGTGAGCCGCAGATGCTATTCGCCGAAACGTTCTCCGCCGTGGCGCTCAGCGCCAGCGGAATGCGCTTGGCGCCCGCGAGATCCACTTCCGCCACGGGGTTGGCTTCGAGCGGACCAAGATCGCGAAGATCGCGCTTGAGCGATTTGCCGACCGCGCGCAGCGTCGCCAGAACCTTGGACTTGGTCCCCCTGACGTCGCGCAGGCTGACGATCGCGCCTTCGTCGTCGGGCATGCGGATGGCAAGCTCCAGCCGCTGGCCGGGTCCGAGCTGCAAGGCGTCGGGCGCGAAGCGCTGCGGCACCGGATTGCCGTCGAGCGCGATGACCGCCGCCTCGGCGCCGTCGACCCGGAAGGCGTAGATGCGCGTGACGTCGGTTATGGCGGCGCGCAGCCGCACCAGGCCGCCGGCCGGCGCGTCATATTGCGGCTGGTCGAGCCAGTTGGCCGTACGCACCGTTCCATAGGTGCCGGCCCTCGCCGCGTCGCGCGGCCGGAACGGCTCGATGAACTGGCCGTCGTCGCCGAGACGCCAGTCGCGCAGATTGATCACCGCTTCGGAATCGCATTGCGGATCGTTCGGGTGCTCCACCACGATGACGCCGGTCAGCCCGTGACCCATCTGCTCGAGCGTGTTGCAATGCGGGTGGTACCAGAACGTGCCGGCATCGGGCGGCGTGAAGGCGTAGTCGAAATGATCGCCCTGATAGACATAGGGCTGCACCAGGAACGGCACGCCGTCCATCTTGTTCGGAACGCGGATGCCGTGCCAGTGGATCGTGGTCGGATCGTCGATGCCGTTGACCAGCCGTGCGGCGAACGGCTCGCCTTTGCGCATCCTGACGACCGGCGGCGGGCCTGCCTCGCCATAGGTCAGGACGTTCTTCGTCGGTGCGCCGTCCATAAGTTGCGCCTGAATGCTGGTGGTCTTCAGCACCACCGGATCGGGCACGGCTGCAAAGCCGGCCAGCCTGCCGATGGTCGAGGCACCGACGCCGGCGACACCGGCAGCAGCGGCGGTCTTTAGAAGGGTGCGGCGCGTGAATACCGTCATGTGCTTCTTCGGCGGGCAGGAGCCCGTAGCACCTCTGAATAAAGCTGAACTGTCCAGCCGCCTATCACCATCCGACCCTTTGGCCTAGTCCCGCAGGCTGAAGACGAATGGCGCCGTGCGGGTGACGCGCGCGCCGAGCTCAGCCGGTGGCGCCGGCACCGACGCGCCCTGCAGCGCGCCGAGCGCCGCGCGGTCGAGATCCGTGTCGCCCGACGACCGCGCCAGCCTGGCCGAGACCACCCGGCCGGAACCATCCACCGTGAAAGTCACGTTGGGGCTGCCTTCGGCCTTCCGGGAGCGCGCCGCGCTGGGATAGCGCGTGTGCCGCCTGATCCAGGCCGCCAGGCTGGCATTCCACCGCGATGGGCTGACGCTGGATCTCGGCGCCGCGTCGGAGGATTGCGGCGCGGCCGCCTTCGCGCCGGCCTTGGCGTCGATGCTGGCCGTCGTCACCGCCTTCGGCGGTGCCGGCTTTTCCTTCTTCGGCCGCTGTTTCGGTTTTTCGACCGGCTTCCTCTCTGCCTTTGTCTTTGCCTCGACCGGCTTGCTTGCCTTGATTTCCGTCTCGACCGGCTTCGGCTGCGGCAGCGGAATGACCACGTCGGGCGCGATCGCTTCGACAGGGTCGGGAACGGCCACTTCCGGCGGCGTCTGCTCGCTCAGCGCCGCCACGGTCGGCTCCGCCGGTTCGGCCTGTTCGGTCTTATCGGCGTCGACTGGGTGTTCGGTAACCGGTTCGGCCTCTTCCGCGACCGGCCGCGGCGCCGGATCGGTCACCGGCTTCACTTCGCTGACCGTCGGCGTCTCCTCAATTGCATCGGGCGGGTCCGGCGTGACTGCGTCGAGTGTCGCTACCGCTTCCGGCACAGCAGGTGCCATCGCCAGCGGTGCCATTTCGACCGCCAGCGCCGGCGGCGGACCGCCGTCCGGCGCCTCGGCGAAGCTGAGGTTCTGCACCGCATAGGCGATCGCCACATGCCCGGCGAGAATGATCGCGGCAGCGCTCGTCCACAGACCGGCTTCACGGAAGCCGAAGCGTGGATGCGAGATCCCGGACACGGCGGCGGCCGTCACTGGCTCGTGCTCCCGGCCGTTGCCGGCGCGGCACCTCCATCGGCGGCCGGGGCTGCGCCCTCGGTGCCGGACGCCGTCTCGAGGCCGACCAGCGCGACCTTCAGGTAGCCGGCGGCGCGGAGCAGGTTCATCACCTCCATCAGCTCGCCATAGCCCACATTTCGGTCGGCGCGCAGGAAGATGCGCGTCTGCTTGTCGCCCTTGGTGCGACTGTCGAGCACAGTGGCGAAGGCCGGGCGCGGCACGGCGTCATTGCCGATCGCCAGCGTCAGATCGCTTTTCAGCGTGAGAAAGAGCGGCGTCTCCGGACGTGGCGCCGGCGTCGCCGTCGACCCTGGCAGGTCGACATTGACGTCGACCGTCGCCAGCGGTGCCGCGACCATGAAGATGATCAGAAGCACCAGGATGACGTCGATGAACGGCGTGACGTTGATCTCGTGGCTTTCCTCGAGATCGGCGCCGGCCGCCTCACGGATCCGCGCCGCCATCGCCGTTCACTCCGCCGCCATCGCGGTTGCCGGCGGCACGGTGCGGAAATCGAGGTCGCGACTGACCAGCCTTTCGACGCCTGCGGCCGCGTCGGCCATGATCTGCCTATAGCCGGCTATCGACCGCGCGAAGACGTTGTAGATGACGACCGCGGGAATGGCCGCCACCAGGCCCATCGCCGTGGCAAGCAGCGCTTCGGCGATACCTGGCGCCACCACCGCCAGATTGGTGGTCTGCACCTGCGAGATGCCGATGAAGGCGTTCATGATGCCCCAGACGGTGCCGAACAGGCCGACGAAGGGTGCCGTCGAGCCGATGGTCGCCAGCAGGCCGGTGCCGCGCGACATGCGCCGGGACGCTGCCGCCTCGATGCGCGACAGCCTGGAGGCGACGCGCTCTTTCAGGCCGTCGCCCGAGGCATGATCGAGCGCGCCCACCGAAAGCGCCCGCTCCTCCTCCGCCGCGCGCACCAGCAGCGCGCCCGGACCGCCGCCGTGGCCAAGCGCGCGGCCGGCCTGCATCAGCGTCACGGCATTGCCGATGGCAACGGCCGCGCGCCGCGCCCTCAGCTTGCCGCCAAGGATCTCCAGCGACTTGGCGAGCCAGATCGTCCAGGTGACCAGCGAGGCGAAGGCAAGCCCGACCATGACCGCCTTCACCACGATGTCGGCGTTCATGAACATGCCCCAGGGCGACAGGTCATGCGGCAGCGTCAGCGCAATGGCGGCTTCGCCCTCGGCGCTGCCTGGAGCCGGCTGAACGCGCGGTTCGGTCGGCGCGGCAGCAGTCGGCGCCGCGGTCGCGGGGGTTTGCGCCCCGGCGGCCGGAGCCTCAGCGCCCGGCTCGACCTGCGCGGCTGCCGGCGATGTCATGGGCTGCTGGGCGGGCGCCTGCGCGGACGGCGCCGGCGCTGTCGTCTGCTCCTGCGCCAGCGCGATATCGGCCGAGAGAATGGGGCCGGCCGAAAGGATGACGGACACGGCCAGCGCCGCAAGAAAACTGTTCCGGGACAAGGCTCGTCCTCGCTTCCTCATTGCAGGTAACCGATGGGCTGGCCGCTGACGGGATGCTTGAGCACCCCCATCTCGACGCCGAAAATGTCCCTGAGAACCTCGCCTTGCATGATCTCGCTCGGAGTGCCGCGCCTTAAGAGCCGGCCCTCCTTCAGCGCGATCAGCTCGTCGCAATATCGCGCCGCCATGTTGGGATCGTGCAGCACCACCACGACGCAAAGGTCACGCTTGCGGCTGAGGTCCTTGACCAGCGCCAGCACCTCGACCTGATGCGCGATGTCGAGCGCAGAGATCGGCTCGTCGAGCAGCATGACGCCGGCATTCTGCGCCACCAGCATGGCGAGCCAGGCGCGCTGGCGCTCGCCGCCGGAAAGCTCGTCCACCAGCCGGTCGGCGAACGCGCTCATGTCGGTCAATGCCAGAGCCTCTTCGACATGGCTTCTGTCCTGCGGCCCGAAACGGCCGAGCGCGCCATGCCAGGGATAGCGCCCGAGCGCCGCGAGCTCCCGCACGGTGAGGCCGGTCGCTGCCGGCGTCGTCTGCGGCAGGTAGGCCAGCGCCCGCGCCAGCTCGCGCGCGCCCCAGCCGGCGAGCGGGCGTTCGGCGAAGCGGATGTCGCCCGAGCTTGCAGGCTGCTGCCGGGCCAGAAGCTTGACCAGCGTCGACTTGCCGGAACCGTTGTGGCCGATCAGCCCGTAGACGCGCGAGCGCTGCAGTTCGAATGAGACCGGCCCGAGCAGCGTGCGCTCGCCGACGGCAAAGCGCACCGCGTCGACATGAAAGGCTGTCTGGGCACCCGTTCCGGCCAATATCCGTCTCCAAGCGGCCGCTGCCTCGGGCTTGTCGCTGGGCGGCCAACGCTGGTTGACTAGAAAACATGAGTTTACTAGTCAACTCTAAAGGTGATTTATTGATCAACAAATCGCGCCGGCGCCTGCCCGATGACCCCGTCATCGTGAGGTCTGGACTGCGACGCCATCGCTGAGCCACGATACGGGCGGCAATCGAGGCAACAGGCGATGATCAAGGCGACACCTTTCGACTTCCCCTATGACGGCCGGCTGGTGCCGCAAAACACCGCCTTGCTCGTGATCGACCTGCAGGAGGATTTCCTGTCGCCGACGGGGTACTTCGCCAGGAAAGGCTATGACCCCTCGCCGCTGAGGGCGATTCTGCCGACCGTGAACCGGTTGATTGAGGCCGCCCGCGCCGCCGGTCTCACCATCGTCCACACCAGGCAAGGGTACCGAGCCGACATGGCCGACATGACGCCTTACGAGAAATGGCGCCGCAAGCGGGCGGGACTGGACGGCACCGACATCCTGCTGCGCTCCAGCCCGGGCTTCCAGATCGTCGCCGACATAGAAGTCAGGCCGCAGGACATCGTCGTCGACAAGACCTGCAACGGCGCCTTCACCTATACGGACCTGGAGCTCGTGCTCAGGGCGCGCGGCATCACCCATCTCCTGTTCACCGGCTGCACGACCGATGTCTGCGTGCACACCACCTTGCGCGAGGCCTGCGACCGCAATTTCCAGTGCCTGACGATCGCGGACGCCTGCGCCAGCGGCGACAGCCAGGCGCACGACGCCGCGCTCCACATGGTAACGGTCGAGGACGGCGTCTTCGGCGCGCTGGCGGAGTCGAAGGCCGTCATCACCGCGCTATCGCGGCTCGCGGCGGGAACAGATTGAAGTCGGCGAGCGCAAAGTCTGTCGGCCACATTTTTTCGCATGCACCGTTCCGTTCTGGGCACAGCGTTCGTCTTGACGGTTGTGACGATTGCGGGAGCCACAACGGCCTCCGCCACCAGGACGGACGGAGCCAAGCCATGTCGACCGCAGTGACCTTGATCAATGTCTTTACCGCCAAGACCGGCAAGCAGCAGGACCTCGCCAGGGTGCTTGCCGAAGGGACGCGGAGCTTCTTCAGCAAGCAGCCGGGCTCGCTGTCGTCGTCCGTGATCGTCGGCGGCGACGGCAGCAAGGTGGTCAACATTTCGCAATGGCGCTCGGCAGAAGACATCGCGGCCTTCCGCGGCGATCCGCGCTTCAGCGAGTATATAAAGAGCATCGTCGAACTGGCCGCCGGCGAGAGCATGATGGGGCACACCACTTATTCCCACATGGGCGGGATCGAGGACTAGGAGGTTGCGTGACCGGTTCGCATGACCATCCCGTTGCAACCGAAACCAGGCTTCGCGCCTTCGAGCGCGAAGCCGCCGGCCTGAGAGCCAAGCTGCATCGCTACTGCTCACGAATGGTGGGATCGGTCATCGATGGCGAGGACATCGTCCAGGAAGCCTTGGCCAAGGCTTTCGTGGCGATCAGGAATGGCGACATGCCCGAAAAGACCGAGCCTTGGCTGTTTCGCATAGCCCACAATTCGGCTCTTGATTTCCTGCGCAAGCGGGCCCGTTCGCGCATCAGCGAAAGCGAGGTCGAGCTCGACACGATCGCCGATGAGGATTCCCCCATCGATGCGCGCATCGCCGCCGAGGCGAGCCTTGCCGAGCTGATGCAATTGCCGCCGGCGCAAAGATGCACGGTCGTGCTGAAGGATGTGCTCGGCCACAGCCTCGAGGAGATCGGCGAGATCCTCGAAACCACCGAGACCGCGATCAAGGGCGCGCTGCAGCGAGGGCGCGAGAGCCTGCGCAGGCTCGCCGCCGCGCCGCGGACGGCCGCGCCGCGCCCGGCGCTCAACCGAGAGGACATGCGGCGCCTCGGCGACTATGTCGCGGCCTTCAACGCCCGCGATTTCGACGCCTTGCGCGGCCTGCTCGCCGATGATGTGAAGCTGGAATTGGTCAATCGGCTTCGCGCCGAAGGCAAGGAATATGTCGGCAATTATTTCGGCCGCTATTCCGACGAGACGCACTGGCACTTCACCACCGGCCTCGTCGAAGGCCGGCCCGCCATCCTGGTCACCAGCCCGGATCGTCCCAACGGGCCGCCGCGCTATTTCATCCTCATCGATTGGCAGGATGGCCGGATCGCCGGCATCCGCGATTTCCTCTTCGCGGACTATGTCATGGACGGCGTGGATTACGCTCCCCAAAACATCATCGTCCGTTGATCAGTAAGACCGGCGCCGCAACAGCCGTTCTCGGTCTGCAATCTCAGCGGGCATGTGCCTCGGTGAAGGAGTGCGACGCAAAGGTTCCAGGCGGCGGCGTGTCGGCTTCGCGCCGCGCCAGGGAATTCGCGATCAGCGTGACCGTCTCGCGCCCGATCCGGGCAATCTCACCGGGGCGGTCGATGCCGCCAATCATGAATTCCTCGATGCCAAGCGCTGCATAGGGCAACAGCGAGAGCGCAAGCCGCGCCGGCGGCCCCGCGACCTCGACCGCCTTGTGGTCGGAGGCGCCCGACCAGCCCTCGGAGCGAATGCGCACGGGAAGCGCGAAGCGCAGTTTGCCGGCACGGCCGTGCTCGGCCGCCGCGCTGCGCACGCGCTGCATCAACTGCGCGACTTCGTCCGGCGAGCCGGCCGCCAGCTCGAAGACATCGGCATGCCGGCCGGCGACTTTCAGCGCGGTGCCGGACTGGCCGCCGAGACGGATGGTGAGGTCGGCGCCATGCGGGCCCTTGCGCGGCACATAACCGCCTCTCACGCTGTAGAAGGCGCCTTCGTGATCGAAGGGCTTGTCGTTCGACCACAGCCGCTTCAAGAGCACCAGATATTCGTCGATGCGCTGCCAGACCACGCTGTGGCCGACGGGCCGCGCCTCGGCGTCGCTGTCCTCGAGCGGCTCGCTCAGCATCCTGAGCGACAGGCGGCCGCCGCTCTTGCGGTCGAGCGCCGCAAGCTGCCTGGCCGCCACGGTCGGCTCGATCACGCCGGCCCAGTGCGTGAGCACGACTTCCAGCGACGCCGTGCGGTCGAGCGTCTGGGCGGCGATATCCATATTGGTGAGCAGGCCGGCCGGGTCGTCGACCACCAGCTTGCGGAAGCCGGCATCCTCGATCAGCGACAGCTTGGTCGCTGTCTCGGCGAAATCGTAGAAGAAGCTGCCATTGGCAGGCTTACCGGGAACATGCGTGAACTCGATCGGCATTGCCATCGCCTCCATCACGTTGGGTTACCCCGCCCCATCCAAGACGCCGGCGCGCGAAAACGCTCCGGCGCCTGGCCAGTTTCTGCTCCGACTACTCAACTCAGATTGTCTTGACGGCGAGCCTCGGCCCGCTTCCGCTCAGGGGATCAGACCCAGCACCACAGCGCCGGTGAACACGAACGCCAGCGCGAAAACGAGATAGGCGAAGGTGCCGCCATAGGCGGGCCTCCAGCTCTGGTCGGCGGTCAGCCTCTGGCCCTTGCGCTGAGCATCTTGCATGTAAGTCATGGTCGAGCCTCCGTCTCGACCGTTAATCTATAAAGTTAGTAGACTTTGTCGATTGCTATTTTTGAGAGGTTTTTGGAACGACGTTCTCAAATTCCGGCCTGAGATGGTTTTTCTTACCCTCGAAAAAGGGGCATCCGACCGTCCATGCGTGCGAGACCAGCGTCTGGTCTAACCTGGAATCGGTCAATCGGAGCGGCCTTCCGAAGCCAAAAATCCCCTTATTCGACAGCGCTTGGCCATCCCGAATGTCAGGGATAGCATCGGCCCCGAACAAGCAAAGGCCTCAAAACAGAGCGGAGAAAAGACATGGCTGGAAGGCTGGTGGGCAAGGTCGCCATCATCTCGGGCGGCGCGACGGGCATGGGCGGAGCGGCTTCCGAGCTGTTTGCCGCCGAAGGCGCCAAGGTGGCGATCATCGACCGCAACGGCGAGGCGGCCGGCAAGACCGCTGCGGCGATCCGCGACCGCGGCCACGTCGCCGAGCATTTCGTGGCCGACGTTTCGGACGAAGCCCAGGTCGAAGCTGCGGCGAAGGCGGCGGCGGAAAAATTCGGCCCGGTCACTGTGCTGTTCAACCACGCCGGTACGATCGTGATAAAGCCCTTCCTGGAAACGACGCTCAAGGAGTGGGACTGGCTGCACGCCGTCAACGTGCGTTCGATGTTCCTGATGACGCGCGCGGTGCTGCCCGGCATGATCGCCGCCGGCGGCGGCTCGATCGTCTGCACCTCGTCGATCTCGGCGGTGGCGGCGACGCCCAACGAAGTGCTCTACGACACCACCAAAGGCGCCTGCCACATGTTCGCCCGCGCCATCGCGGTCGAGTTCCGCGACCGCAACATCCGCTGCAACGCCGTTTGCCCCGGCTTCATCCGCACGCCGCACGGAATGCGCGAGGTGGCGGACCTCGGCAAGCTCGGCGTCGATGTTTCCGACGCAGCCATGGCCGCGCAGCAGGGCCGTATCGGCGAGCCGGAGGAAGTGGCGAAAGCCGCGCTGTTCCTGGCCAGCGACGAATCGAGCTTCGTCAACGGCGCGCATCTGTTTGTCGACAATGCGTTTACGGCGATTTGAGGCCAGCTTGGCGCCTTCCTCTCCCCCGTCGATCGGGGGAGAGGTGTCGAGCGCAGCTCGACGGAGTGGGGGTCGACCCTTGACGCAGCGCAGGGAAGATTCTTGCGCTTCCCTTGTCCGTTGGCGACGTTGCAACGTGGTTCCCCCACTCCGTCGCTGCTTCGCAGCGCCACCTCTCCCCCCTCCGGAGGGAGAGGAAAGGACGCCAAGTCCTCTACCGCTCCTCCCTCCGGAACGGCTTCAGCAGCGCCGACGGCGCAACCGCGTTGCGCGACATGACGGCCATGGCGACGATGGTGAAGATGAAGGGCAGCATCAGGAACGCTTCGTAGGGGATGTGGCCGAGTCCGCTCGCCTGCATCCTGAGTTGCAGCGCGTCGACGAAGGCGAAGAGCAGCGCCGCTCCGGCTGAGCGCCAAGGGTCCCAGCGGCCGAACACGACCAGCGCGATCGCCACCCAGCCGCGCCCCGACACCACGCCGAAGGTGAAGGCGTTGAACTGCGCCATGGTGAGGAAGGCTCCGGCGAGGCCCATCAGCGCGCCGCCCAGGATGACCGCCTGGAAACGCGTGGCGATCACGCTGACGCCGGCCGAATCGGCGGCGCGCGGGTTCTCGCCGACCATGCGCACCGAAAGCCCCCACGGCGTGCGGTAGAGCACGAAGGCGGCGAGCGGGATGGCGATGATCGCCAGATAGACCAGCGTGAACTGGTTGAACACCGCCGGGCCGAGGATCGGGATGTCCGAAAGGATCGGGATCGGCACAGGCTTGAAGCCGTCGATGCTTGGCGGCACCGACTGCTGGCCGAAGATCAGCCGGTAGAGGAAATAGGCAAGGCCGGATGAGAACAAGGTCACGCCGATGCCGCAGACATGCTGGCTCAAGCCCAGCGCCACTGTGAACAACGCGTGCAGCGCGCCCATCAGCGCGCCGACGAGCACGGCCACCAGCACGCCCAGCCACAGGCTGCCGCTGAGGCTCGCGGCGGTAAAGCCCGCCATGGCCGAGAGCAGCATGATGCCTTCGATGCCGAGATTGAGCACGCCCGCGCGCTCGGAGAACATTTCGCCCAGCGTCGCAAAGGCTAAAGGCGTCGCGATGCGGATAATGGCGGCGAGGAAGCCGACCTGAAAGATCTGCTCGAACACCGCGCTCATGTTTGCGCTCCCACGCGGCGGATACGGTAGGCGGTGAAGAGCAGCGCCACCAGCATGGCGAGCAGCGCCGTGCCCTGGATGACGTCGCTGAGGAAAGCCGGCACGCCGGTCGCCCGCGACATCGCCTCGGCCCCCGTCATGACCGCGGCAAGGAAGATCGCCGCCGGCACCACGCCGAGCGGGTTGAGCCGCGCCAGCATGGCCACAACGATGCCTGAATAGCCGTAGCCCGGCGAGATGTCGCTCATCACCTGGAAATGCACGCCGCCGACCTCGCCGACGCCGGCCAAGCCCGCCAGCGCGCCGGACAGCAGCGCGGTGGAAAGCAGCACGCGCTGCACGTTGATGCCGCCATAGCGCGCCGCTTCCGGATTCTCGCCGGTGACGCGGATGCGGAAGCCGAGCGTGGTGCGCGCGATCAGGAACCAGCAAAGGGGTGCCGCGATCAGCGCCACAACGACGCCGATATGCAGTCGCGTGCCTTCGATCAGCACCGGGAAATTGGCCGAATCCTCGATCGGCGGCGAGATCGGATAGCCGCTGAACGTATCCTTCCAAGGCCCCTCGATCAGCGCCATCAGCGCGTAGTAGATGACCGAGTTGAGCAGCAGCGAGCTCACCACGTCGTCGACCTTGAATTTGACCCGCAATGTCGCCGGCACGAGCGCCACGATCGCGCCCGCGGCGGCGCCCGCCAGCGCCATTAACAGCATGGCGAGATAGCCCGGCATCGGGATCGCGCCGACAGCGCAGCTCGCCACCGCACCGGCCAGCAGCTGGCCTTCGGCGCCGATGTTCCAGAATTTTGCCCGGAAGGCGATTGCCACCGCCAAGCCTGTGAAGATCATCGGCGCGGCGCGCACCAGCGTCTCGGTGATGGCGTAGCTGTCGCCTAGCGAGGCCGACAGCATCACGCCATAGGCCTCGATGACGCCTGCGCCGGCTACGGCGATGAGACCGCTGCACAACACCAGCGCGACGGCGATGGCCAGCAGCGGCAGCGCAAGATTGAACCAGGCGGGCGTCGACGTGCGAGCTTCGAGACGAAACATCAGGCGTGGCCCTCCGCGCCGGTCATCAGCAACCCAAGCTTTCCAACTGTGGCGTCGGCGCCGGAAAGCGTACCGGCGATGCGGCCCTCATACATCACCGCGATGCGATCCGAGAGCATCAGCAACTCCTCGAGGTCCTCGCCGATGACGATGATGCCGCAGCCCTTGACGCGCATCGCCAGGAACTTCTCGTGGATGAAGCGAGCGGCGCCGATATCGAGGCCGCGCGTCGGCTGCGAGACGATCAGCACTTTCGGGTCGAAGGCGAGCTCGCGCGCCAAAAGTGCCTTCTGCAGGTTGCCGCCGGAGAGCGCCCCGGCGCGCACCATCGGCCCGGGGCAGCGTATGTCATAAGCCTTGATCTGCGCCTCGGCGAAGGCACGGATCGCGGCCGGATCGAGCAGCCCCTTGCGGCTGAAGGCCTCGGTGCCGATGCGCGGCAGCACCATGGAATCGGCGAGCGGCAGGTTGGTAACCAAGCCGGTCGTCATCCGGTCTTCCGGGATACGGCCGAGGCCGAGCGCCTGCAGCTCGCGCGGCGAGAATTGACCAACCCTTTTGCCGGCTATCGTCATCGCGCCGGCGTTGGGCGGCAGCATGCCGGAGATCACGTCGGCCAGTGCACGCTGGCCGTTGCCGGAAACGCCGGCGATGCCCAGGATCTCCCCGGCGCGGACGAACAGAGATACATCGCGCAGCGGCGTGCCGGCATGGCCGGAGGTGGAAATGCCATCGAGCGTCAGCACGGCCGCGCCGGGCGTCGACGCTTCCTTGGTCGGCGGTACGATCTCGTGGCCGCACATCAGCTTCGCCATCTCGGCCGAGGTCGTTTCTGCCGGATGGTCGACGCGGCCGGCGACCTTGCCGTGCCGCAGCACCACGCAGCGATGGGTGAGCGCTCGGACTTCGTTCAGCTTGTGCGAGATGAAAATGATGCCGAGCCCCTGGCCCGCCATCGAGCGCAAGGCGGCGAACAGGCCATCGACCTCGCTCGGCGCCAGCACCGCCGTCGGCTCGTCGAGAATCAAGAGCCTGGCGCCGCGAAACAGTGCCTTGATGATTTCGAGCCGCTGCTGCTCGCCGACCGACAGCGCCGAGGCCGGCAGGTCGGGATCGAGGCTCAGCCCGTGCCGGCTGCCGATCTCTTTCAGCCGCGTCAGGCCGCCGGCGCGGTCGATGCGGCCGGACTTGCCGGCAATGCCGATCAGGAGGTTCTCCAGCACCGTCAGCCGCGGCGCGAGGTGAAAATGCTGGTGCACCATGCCGATGCCGGCGGCCAAGGCGTCAGCCGAATTGTGGATGGCGACCGGTCGGCCTTCGACCAGGATCTCGCCCGCATCCGGTGCATAGGCGCCGAACAGCACGTTCATCAGCGTCGTCTTGCCGGCGCCGTTCTCGCCGAGCAGGCCGAGGATCTCGCCAGGCGCCACGCTGAGATCGACCGCCTCGTTCGCCTTTACGGCGCCGAAGCTCTTGGTGATGCCGCGCATTTCGATGAGGGGGGCGGACAAGGTGGCTCCTGAACTGTAAGGGCGTGCCCGTCGCACCCCCTCTGGCCTGCCGGCCATCTCCCCCTCAAGGGGGGAGATCGAACGTCACTAAGGCCTTCGCCAGTCTCCAGCCGCGAAAAATATAGCCGGCGCTGAAGCTGCCAATCTCCCCCCTTGAGGGGGAGATGCCCGGCAGGGCAGAGGGGGGTGGCTGGGCGCCAACCCCCAGCGGCAAGCCTCAATCCGAAACCGGCGTGTTCTCGTCGACGTCGACGCGGAAATTGCCTTCCAGAATCTCGGCCTTCTTCTTCTCGACCAGCTCCTTGACCTCCGCCGGCAGCGTCTTGTCGAATTTGTGGTAGGGCGCGAGATAGGAGCCGCCCTTGGCCATGCGCGAGAAATCGCCATAGTCCTGCGCGGTGAAGACGCCGGCCTTGACCAACTTGATCGCCTGCTCGACCGTCGGATACATGTCCCAGACCGGCCCGGTGATGACCGTGTCCGGTCCGAGGCTGGCCTGATCGGACATGTTGGAGATGGCAAGAATCTTCTTCTCCACCGCCGCCTCGATGACGCCGAAGCGCTCGGCATAGATGACGTCGACGCCGGCATCGATCTGCGCCACGGCCGCTTCCTTGGCCTTCGGCGGATCGAAGAAGGAGCCGATGAAGGCGACCTTCTTCTTGACGTTCGGGTTGACCTCCTTGGCGCCGGCGAAGAAGGCGTTGACCAGCCGGTTCACTTCCGGAATGCCCATCGCCGCGACCGCGCCGACGGTGCCCGACTTCGACATCTTGCCGGCGATCATGCCGGAGAGATAGGCCGGCTCATGGATCCAGTTGTCGAACACGCCGAAATTGGGCTCGGCCGGGCCGGCGCCCGAGCCGAACAGCCAGGCGGTCTTCGGGAACTGCTTGGCGGTCTTTCGCGATTCACGCTCAGCGGCGAAGGCATCGCCCAGCACAAGCTGGTAGCCGCCCTGCGCATATTCGCGCATCACGCGGCTGAAGTCGGCGGTCTGCACCTTCTCCGACCATTTGTATTCGATGCCCAGTTCCTTCTCGGCCTTCTGCAGCGCGACATGGATCTGGTTGTCCCACGGCTCCTCGATCGGCGTGGCGAAGATCGCCGCCACCTTCAGCTTCTTGTCCTTGGCCAAGGCCACGCCCGGCAGCGCCGCCGCCGCGAGGCCAAACGCGCCGAGTTCCAGCACGTTGCGCCGCGACAGGCCGGCGCGCTGCGTTTTGCGATGATCGTTTTCCATTGAAGTTCCCCTCTGCTCGACGGCCGTGTCGAGCCGGCCGTTCAAAAAAATGTCAGACGCCCACGACTATGGAGCGGCGCCTGACTTTTGTCCACATGGTCAAATTTGGCGTGTGGTCGCTGCGAGACAACCGGAAAGGTCGGCGGGACAGCGCCCCCCTCTGTCCTGCCGGACATCTCCCCCACTTGGGGGGAGATCAGCTGTCGCGCCGGCTTTCGCTAATCTCCAGCGTTGCAGAATGGGCGATGCGCCGAAACAGCTAATCTCCCCCCTTGCGGGGGAGATGTCCGGCAGGACAGAGGGGGGTGCGAAGGAACTCCGGCGCTGGTTACGGATGGCTGTACTACCCCTCCCACGACCCCGTCTCCGCGAACCTCCTCAGCAGTCGCGCCGGCTCGAAAATCGCCCGGCCTGTCTTTGCATGCCAATATTCCAACCTCTCGACGATCTTGCTCACCCCTTCAAGCCCGGCCCAGAACATCGGCCCACCCTTGCCCACCGGAAATCCGTAGCCATTGACCCAGACGACATCGATGTCTGACGCGCGCGCCGCGATGCCTTCTTCAAGAATCTTCGCGCCCTCGTTGACCAGCGGATAGAGCGTGCGCTCGATGATCTCCTCCGCGCCGATCGCACGAGGCGCGATACCCTGCTCGGCCGCCTTGGCGCGGATCAGCGCCTCGACCTCCGGATCCGCAACCGGCTCGCGCGAGCCGCTCTCGTAGCGATACCAGCCGCGCCCGGTCTTCTGGCCGAAGCGCCCTTGCTCGCAGAGCGTATCCGCAATCACCGCCGTCAGGCCGCGCGCCTTGCGGTTGCGCCAGCCGATGTCGAGGCCGGCAAGGTCGCCCATCTGGAACGGTCCCATCGGCCAGCCGAAATCCGTGAACGCCTTGTCGACCTGGCTAGGCGACGCGCCCTCCAGCAGCAGGAACTCATTCTCGGCACCGCGCGCGGACAGCATCCGGTTGCCGACGAAGCCGTGACAGACGCCGACGACGACCGCCACCTTGCCGATGCGCCGGGCGAGATCAGTCACCGTCGCCAGCACTTCCGGCGCCGTCCTTTCGGCGCGCACAATCTCCAGAAGCTTCATGACGTTGGCCGGCGAAAAGAAATGCATGCCGAGCACATCCTGCGGCCGCGATGTCGAAGCAGCGATTGCGTTGACGTCGAGATAGGAGGTGTTGGTGGCGAGGATGGCTCCCGGCTTGGCGACCGCGTCGAGCTTGCCGAACACCTCCTTCTTCACCGCCATATCCTCGAAAACGGCCTCGATGATCAGGTCGCAATCGGCAAGGTCGGCATAGTCGGTGCTGCCCTTGAACAGGCCGAGCCGCTGCTGCCTGGCCTCTTCGCTCAGCGACCCTCGGCTGACCGAGACGGCGTAGTTCTTCTCGATCATCGCCATCCCGCGCTGCAGCGCCTCCTCGCCGGTTTCAAGCAAGGTCACGGGAAAGCAGCCATTGGCGAAGGCCATGGCGATGCCGCCGCCCATCGTGCCGGCGCCGATGATGCCGACGCGGCCAATCTTGCGCTTCTGCAGATCCTTGCCGGGCACCTTCGCGGCCTCGCGCTCGGCGAAGAACAGGTGTCGCTGCGCCCGCGACTGGTCGCCGGAAACAAGCTTCAGGAAGAGTTGTCGCTCGGCGGCCAGCGCCTCGTCGAAGGGCAAAGTGATCGCGTTGCGCACCGCCTCGGCGCAGGCGAGCGGCGCCTCCAGCCCGCGCGCCTTCCTGGCGAGATCGGCCGCCTGGGCGTCGAAGGCTGCGAGATCGGCTTCGGCCAGACGGTCATTGCGGTCGCGGACGGCGACGAACGGCCCGCCGGCAGAAGCCATTTCGCCGGCGAAACGAACCGCCTGCGCCAACAGATCACCGTCGAAAACCGCATCCACGAGACCTGCGGCCTTCGCCTCGCCGGCCGAAATCGGCGTCCCCGAAACGATCATGCCGAGCGCTTTCTCGGCGCCGACCAGACGCGGCAGGCGCACCGTGCCGCCGCCGCCCGGCAGCAGGCCGAGCTTCACCTCCGGCAGGCCGAGCCTGGCGCCGGAATCGGCGACGCGGAAATGGCAGCCGAGCGCCAACTCCAGCCCGCCGCCGAGCGCCGTGCCATGGATGGCCGCGACCGTCGGCTTGGCGATGGTTTCGAGCAAGGCGACGATGGCGCGCAGCTCGGGCTGCTCGACCGGCTTGCCGAACTCGGTGATGTCGGCGCCGGCGACAAAGGTGCGTCCGGCGCAGGCGATGACGATTGCCCTGGCTGCGGGGTCGTCGCGCAGCGCGGCGAGCGCCTCGTAAAGCGGCTTGCGGACATGAAGACTCAGCGCGTTGACCGGCGGGTTGTCGATGGTGACCACGGCCACGCCGTTCTCGTCTACGACGCTGACAGAACTGGACAAGCGGAACCTCCCGAGACCGGCTGCGATCGCGGAAGGGTTTACTAGCCCGTGCCGTGAATGGGAACCGGATGTTGCGCTGGCACAATGGTTGTCGGCGAAGGTGAGGCGGCCGTGCGCTGGGACGACTTCTGGCTCAAATGCGCAAAAATGGAACCGCAGCGATCCTTCACACCCCCCTCTGCCCTGCCGGGCATCTCCCCCGCAAGGGGGGAGATTAGCAGTTCGGGCGCCCCGCACATTCTGCAACACTGGAGATTGGCGAAAGCCGAGATGACATCCAATCTCCCCCCTTGCGGGGGAGATGTCCGGCAGGACAGAGGGGGGTGCTGTCCCGCCGGCCTCTCGCAGCCCTGCGCCGCCACGACTAGCGGACAGCCTTCTCGCCACCCGCGGCCGTAATCACCCCGACGATGATCAGCCCGGTCAGCACCAGCCGCACGCCGGCGCTGACGCCGAAAGTGTTGAGCATGGTGAGGAGCAGCACCAGGAACAGGCCAGCGCCCCAGACGCCGGGCACATTGGCCTTACCGCCGGCGACCGAGGTGCCGCCGATGACGACCACCGCGATCGAGGCAAGCAGATATTCGTTGCCGATGTCGACATTGGCGCCGCGGAAATAGCCGGCAAGCAGCGCCCCGTCGATGCCGCCAAGCGCACCGCACAGCGTATAGGTGAGGAAACGGATGCGTCCGACTTTGACGCCGGCGAGCCAGGCGGCGCGGATGTTCTGGCCGATCGCCAGCACCGAGCGGCCATAGATCATGCGCTGCAATGCTAGTGCTGCCCAAACGGTGAAGACCACCGTCAGCATGGCCAGCACCGGGATGCCGAGGATTTGCCAGTTGGTGAAATCGGCAAAGCCCGGCGGCGGCTTGATCTGCAGGCCGCGGCCGTA
Source organism: Mesorhizobium dulcispinae (assembly GCF_033977345.1). Lineage (NCBI taxonomy): Bacteria > Pseudomonadati > Pseudomonadota > Alphaproteobacteria > Hyphomicrobiales > Phyllobacteriaceae > Mesorhizobium > Mesorhizobium dulcispinae. The sequence continues at coordinate 177,340 of NZ_JAVIIY010000004.1, read as the reverse complement.
GCTGATGTCGACCGACTGGATGATGAAGCTTGCCGACAGCGTCGCGATGATCGGCGGGATCCTGAGCGCCCAGATCAGCAGGTAATTGATGGCGCCGATCGCAGCACCCGTGGCAAGCGCCGCGAGCAGCCCGACGACGATCATGGAATCGCTGCCGCCCATCACCTTCATCGCGACGGCGCTCGCCAGCCCGATATTGGCCGGCAGCGACAGGTCGACATTGCCGGGCCCGAGCGTGATGACGAACATCTGGCCGACGCCGACGATGACGGTGAAGACGGCAAGCGAAAGTGCCGCCGTGACCATGCCGCCGGCGCCGTAGCCGCCGGTGAAGGCAACCGTCGCCGCCCACACCACAAGCGCGCCGACGAAGGACCATAGCCAGGGTTTTTCGAGCAGTGTCCGAAGAGAGGCCATCGCTCACCTCTCTCTGCGGCTGATCAGCACGCGTGCCGCCAGCACGATGATCAGGATCGCGCCGTTGGCGGCGACCTGCCAGTCGGGCGGGATGTGCATGAAAGTGAGGAGCGGCGAAGCGGCCAAAGCCAGCGTCAGCGCGCCGATGACCGCCCCGATCGGCGACACCCGGCCGCCGACGAACTCACCGCCGCCGAGGATGACGCCGGCTATCGACAGCAGCGTGTAGCCGTTGCCGATATTGGCGTCGGCCGAGGTGGTGATGCCGATCAGTGCCATACCGGAGAGCGCGCCGAACAGCCCCGTCAACGCGAACAGCACGATCTTGGTTCTGAGCAGCGACCAGCCGGCACGCCTGAGCGCCGCGGCATTGCCGCCGGAACCGCGCAGGATGACGCCGTAGGAGGTGCGCATCAGGCCGAAATGCACGCCCGCGGCGATCAGCAGCGCGGCGAGGATCGGGAACGGGATGTAGAGCGGCTTGAAGGACATGATCGCCAGCAGCCAGTCCGGCGCCTTGCCGCCCGGCTTCGGCAGGATGAGGATGGCGAGCCCCTGCCAGACGAAGCTCATGCCGAGCGTCACCACGATCGAGGGCAGGTTGCGCAGATGGATCAGCGCGCCGAGCAGTGCGTAGACGCCGATCGATCCCAGAAGCACGGCGATGCCGATGAGTGGCGCGTCCCTGAGCCAAGTCGCGGTGACGCAGCCGACGAAGCCGACGAAAGTACCGATCGACAGATCGAGCTCGTTGCCGGCGATGACGAACATCTGCGCGATCGTCGCCAGCGCGATCGGGATCGCCAGGTTCAGCATCAGGTTGAAGCCGAAATAGCTGATGGCGCGCGGGTTGAGCCAGGCGATCGCGATCAGCACCAGCGCCAGTGACAGCGCCGGCAAAAGGCCGCGCAGCATCCGCGCCCTGGCTGCGCTACCGCGCGGCGAGGATTTCGGGAGCGTGCCGGGAGCGATCGCCGTCATCTCAGGCCGCGTCGCCGAACGAGGACTGGATGATCTTCTCCTCCGTCAGCTCGTCGCGCCCGAGATTGGCGACGATCCGGCCGTTCTTGAAGACATAGACATGGTCGCAATTGTTGAGCTCTTCGGTTTCGGTCGTGTACCAGAGGAAGGTGCGACCCCTGGCGGCCTCCTCGCGCACGAGATCATAGACTTCGAGCTTGGTGCCGATGTCGACGCCGCGCATCGGATCGTCCATCAGCACGATCTCGGCGTCGGAACCGAGCGCGCGGGCAAACAGCGTTTTCTGCTGATTGCCGCCGGACAGCGAGAAGATGTTGTTGTTCATGTCCGGCGTGCGGATGCCGATCTTCTTCTTCCAGAATTCGGCCAGTCCCGCCTCGCGCTGCGGCGAGATCAACAGGCCGTTGCGCAGCCGCGCCAGCGATCGGATGCCGATGTTTTGCGCGATCGACCATTGCGCGAAAATGCCGTCCGACTGGCGATCGCCGGCGACCAGCGCCACCGGCGCCGTCACCTCGATGCCGGCCTTGGCGCGAGACGCGGCCGAGAAGATCGCCAGCAGAAGATCCGTCTGGCCATGGCCGGCGAGGCCGGCGAGGCCGATGATCTCACCCGTGCGGGCGACAAGTTCCTTGCCGTCCTGCTGCCGCGCCGGCCGCGCCCGCACCCTGAGCGGACCGGCCTCGGCCTTGCGGATCTCGGCGGCAGCCTTCTGATGCGCCTCGGCCCCGCCCATGGCGGCGACCAGCTTATCGCGGTCGAATGCATTTGCGGCATCCGCCGCGACCACCTTGCCGTCCCGCATCACCACGATGCGGTCGGCATTCTGCAGCACTTCGCCCAAGACGTGCGAGATCAGGATGCAACTGCCGCCCTGACCGACGAAGCGGCGTACGAAAGAAAGCAGCTGCCCAGCCGTGTGCGCGTCCAGCGACGAGGTCGGCTCGTCGAGGATGACAAGGTGCAGCGGCTCGCGGGTTAGCGTGAAGGCGCGCGCCACCTCGACCATCTGCCGGCGTCCGATCGACAGGTCGCCGGCAGTGTCGTCGGCCGAAATGCCGTGGCCGGGAAAGATCTCGTCGAGCTTGGCCTGGATGAGAGCAGCCGACTTGCGCCGCCAGCCAAGGCCGGCGAGCGAGGGATGGTTGATGCGCGTGTTCTCGGCGACGCTGAGGTTGGGGCAGAGCGACAGCTCCTGGAAGACGCAGCGTATGCCGAGCTCGAGCGCGCGCGCCACGGAATAGCTCGCTTCCTGATTGCCGCGAACGGCGATCTGCCCGCCATCGGGCCGCAGCGTGCCCGCCACCATATGCATCAGCGTCGACTTGCCGGCGCCGTTATGGCCGACCAGCCCGACGCATTCGCCGGCGCCGACATGGAAGTCGACGCCGTTAAGCGCCCGGACGGCGCCGAAATGTTTTTCGGCGCCGTCCAGTCTGACGATATCTGCAATAGCCTGGAGCATCCTCAACGATATCCGGTTGGCGATGCGGCTGGCAACGCTTGCGCCGCTATTGCTTGATGTTGGCCTTGATGGCCGCGGTGGCCTCTTCCTGCGTGTATTCGTGCGTGGCGACGCCGCCTTCCTTGATCTTCGGCAGCGCGGCCTCGAAATCATCCTGGGTGAAGGCGAGATAGGGCACCAGGAGATCGTGCGGAATGTCCTTGCGGCCGTCGAGCACCTGCTGCGCCACCCAGAAGGCGAGCGTCGACACGCCGGGCGCGATCGAGGCCGACCAGGTCTTGTAGCCGTCCTTCTCCTTCTGCTCCTTCCACCACTTCAGCTCGTCCTGCCGGTTGCCCATGATGATGGTCGGGCGCGGCTTGCCGGCGGCGGCGAAGGCTTGTGCGGCGCCATAACCGTCACCACCCTGGTCGACGATGCCGACCACGTCGGGGAGCGACGGCAGGATGGTCGCCACCGCCTTCTGCGCCGTAGTCTGGTCCCAGTCGCCGGTGACCGAGCCGACGATCTTGAACTCGGGATGGGCGGCGACGCCTTCGAGGATGCCGGCGTGGATGGCATCGTCGATCGACGTGCCGGCCAGGCCTCGGATTTCCAGCAGATTCCCGCCCTTGGGCTGGAACTTGGCCATCTGCTCGACTTCCTGCTTGCCCATGTCCTTGAAGTCGACGACGACGCGGTAGGCGCAGGGCTCGGTGACGATGCCGTCGAAGGAGACGACGACGATGTTGGCGTCGCAGGCCTGCTTGATGGCGCCGTTCAACGCATCCGGCGAGGCGGCGTTGATGACAATGGCGTCATAGCCTTGCAGGATCAGGTTCTGCACCTGGGCCGCCTGGGTCGGCACTTCCTTGTCGGCGGTGGTGAAGACGTCTGCCGCCGCCACCACCTTGTCGTCGACCGCCTTCTTGGTGACGATGCCGTAGCTGTCGAGCATCGCCTGGCGCCACGAATTGCCGGCGTAGTTGTTGGAGAAGGCGATCTTCTTGCCGCTCGTGTCGGCAAGCGCCGTGCCCGAGGCGAGCATGGCTGCCAGGGCGCTCAAGACCAGTAGTTTCTTCATGTCATATCCTCCCAGATGTGTTGACTGCTGCACTTTTCATCGGCCCCTCCGAGCCGGCTTCACTCCAATCCGGTCCGAGCGCCCAATTCGATCCTCGCGAACGCGCTCAAAACAGCCTCAGCCCCGGCACGCGCACCCTCAGCCGGTAAAGCGACGTCGAGGCAGCTATGTAGAGGCTCCTCAGGTCCTCGTCGCCGAAGGTGAAGTTGGCACAGTCTTCGGGCGTTGGAATGACGCCGAGAAGCTCGCCGGAGGCATCGAAGACATGGATGCCGCCGGGGCCGGTGCAATAGAGATTGCCGCGGCTGTCGATCTTCATGCCGTCCGGCGCACCCAGCCCGTCGCCCTCCGTCACCGCCCACACCGCGCCGCCGTTGAGATCGCCATTGGCTTCCACGCCGAACACCCTGATGTGGCCGCGCTCGGTATCGTTGACGAAGAGCCTCGATTCGTCGAGCGAGAAGCAGAGCCCGTTGGGCTGCGCGAAATCGCCGGCCAGCAGCGTCAGGCGCGCGCCGTCGCCGTCGATCCGATAGACGCCCTGGAACGGCAGTTCCTGCGGCCTCTGTACGCCGTAGAGTTCCGTCCGGCCGTAAGTCGGATCGGTGAAATAGATCGAGCCCCCGGTGGCGACGATGATGTCGTTCGGGCTGTTGAGCTGCTTGCCCTTGTGATGGGTCGCAAGAACCGTCGTCGCGCCGTTCGGCTCGGCGCGGGTGACGCGGCTGGTGGCGTGCTCGCAGGTCAGCAGCCGCCCCTGCCGGTCGAGCGTGTTGCCGTTGGCCTTGTGGCTCTGCTCACGGAACAGCTCGATCTCGCCCGAGGCGCTGCGCCGGTACATGCGGCTTTCCGGAATGTCGGAGAAGACCAGCCATTTCTCGTAGGGATGCCACACCGGTCCTTCGATGAAGCCGTAGCCGGTGGCCAGCCGCTCCATCGTCGCATTGCCGACGACGTCGCCGAAGCCGGAGTGACGGGTGCGCGCCGGGATCGACATTACGAGGCCTTCGGTTCGCGCACCGGCTTGCCGCCGACGAACCAGTCGCTGCCCGGCACGTCCTCGATCACCACCCAGATCGCCTCCTTGGGCAACTCGGCAACTTCGCTGATCGCCTCTGTGACGCGGCGCGAGATCTCGTTCTTGCGCTTTTGCGAATGGCCCTCGAGTATCCGTATGCTGACGAACGGCATGGCGTTTCCCCGATATTTTTTCTTTTTGTAGGACAAAAGCGTAGTCGGGATGCGGGCCGGGCGATACGGGTCTATGCGCATCGCCGACTGTGGTTTTGCACAGTCGGTGCCCAAAATTGGAAGCAAGGGGAACCATGATGGCAGAGCGTCCCGTCGGGCGGATCGTGCGAATTGCGGAACTGGAGATCGACCCCGGCCAGATCGAAAGCTTCAGGACCTCGCTCGCCGACGAAATCGAGGCCTCGGTGCAGAACGAGCCTGGCGTGTTGTTCCTTCACGCGGTCTCGGTCAAGGATGCGCCTCACATGGTGCGCGTGATCGAATGCTATGCCGATCAGTTCGCCTACCAAGCCCACCTGACCACACCACACTTTCTCCGGTACAAGGCGCAGACCGCAAATATGGTCCGGTCGCTTCGGCTGATCGAAACCGAGCCGATCGCTCTGAGGGCGAAGAGCAACTCATAATTCAAACTGAGCGGACTAGTGATCCTGCAGCGGCGCCGCCTGGACGAGCCATGCGTCGAGCTGTTCCTGCTCGCGCCGCAAGGCGTCGATGTTGATCAGCCCGCGCGCCATGGCGAGGTAGATGGCGCGGGTGCGCGAATTGAAGACGGATGCTTCGCCGGCGCCCTCTTCCGGCGGCACGATGCCCAGCTTATCGTAGACATGCTTGATGCGGCTTTGCGCGCCGCGGATCGACAGGCCGCGCCGGGCAGCGATCGCCCTGTCGGTGAGGCCGAGCGCGATGTCGATCAGGCTTTCATACTCGCCGTCGGTGATGCCCTCGAACCGGTCCTGGACGCGGTGCTGGATGCCGCGGATCTCGCGGTCGATGATGCAGTGCCCCTCGCGGAACACGCCGCGCAGCGCCGAGCGCATGCCTTCCTCGGTCGCCGACTTCAGCACATAGCCATAGACCGAGCCCGGCGGCACGATGCGCGCCACCCCGCGCACATAGGCCTCGTCGGCGAAATTCGACCAGAACAGGATATGCGTGCCGGCACGCCGGCTCCAGATGGCGCGGGCCACCTCGATGCCGGTCGCCTTTGGCAGCTGCAGGTCGAGCACGACATGCGGCGGCTGCCGCTCGGCCGCAAGGTTGATGGCGTCCTCGCCGTCACCGGCTTCGATCACCTCGACGTCGCCGGGCCACAATTGCTCGACGGTGCGGCGCGCGAAGGTGCGGTGCAGGCCGTCATTTTCCGCGATCATGACCAGCATCACACTGCCTCCGCCACCGGCTTGCCCTCGGTCGACGCAGCACCGCGCGCCGATACCTTGCCCTCAGCGGGCTCCCGGTCGATCTCGATGATGACCCGCGTGCCGCCCTCGCGGCTCGCCGGCTCGAAGCGCAGCCGCGCCCCGACAAGGGCCGCCCGCGTATGCATGTGGCCGATGCCGCCCTGAGCGGCGGGGTCGACCTCGCCGCAGCCAGACCCGTCATCGGTGACGGTCACGCTGAACGTGCCTGGCGTGGAAGCGAGATGCACCTCGATGCGGCTCGGCCCGGCATGGCGCACCGCGTTGTTGATGGCTTCCTGCACGATCCGGTAGAGCGCCGTGCGCAGCGTTTCCGACAGGCTGTCGGCGCTGCCGTCGCTGCTGTCGGCAATGCGCACCGCGATCGGCGGCTTGGCCCTGGCGACGCTGCGGTTGAGATGCGCCTCCACCGCGTCGCGCAGGCCGAACAGCTCCAGCACGCTCGGCCGCATGTCGTCGACGATATGGCGCAGCTCCGCCAGACAGCCCGCCACTTCCTGTTCGAGATCGGCAAGCTGGGCCGTCCGCGCCACGCCCCGGCTGCGAAACGCAGAGACCTGCCGCGCGATGCGGGCGAGGTCGGCCAGTGTCTGGTCGTGCAGGTCCATGGCCATGCGGCGACGCTCCCGCTCCATGCCTGCCGTCAGCTGCGAGGCGCCGACCCTGAGCAGTTCCGCCCGGTTGCGTGCTTCGCTCTCTGCGAGCATGGCGCGCCGCGCTTCTTCGGTCTGGATCAGCGCGAAAATATAGGGCCCGATAAGGTCGGCGCATTGCTGGGCGACGTCGACGTCGGCCTGGGTGTAACATCCGGCCTCGTGCCGGCTGATGTTGAGCGCGCCGATGACGCTGCCGCGGGCTCTGAGCGGCACGATGATGCGGCTGCGCAGCTTGGCGGCGAAGATCGGACCGTCGAAGGCGCCCTCGAAATGGAAGCGATCGTCGACGAGCGCATTGTCGGACAAAAGATAAGGCGTCTCGCCCCGCAGCACGCGGCGGATCGGGCTGCCCTCGACCGGATGCTGCGCAAGCTCGCTCCAGCTCGTATGGAAACCGGCCTCATAGCAAGCGTGCATGCGTCCATCGAGCGACAGCACCGCCAGGTCGATATGGTCGTGCGGGATGAGAGTGCCGATTTCGATCGCGGTTGCCCGGAATGCCGAGCCCGGATCGATATGCCCGGCCAAGGCCCGCGAGATCGCGAGCAGCCGGTCGATCAGCTGGGGAGATACCTCCGACATGTCTCCTCCCTTGCCGCTGAATGCCGCGAAAAGACACGCGAGCTGAGCCTCATGGCTCGGCTGCAAGCCGTGTTTCCCGCAGTTCCTCCCTGTTTACGAAATAGTGAGCGCTTGACGGTGCCGCTGTCAACGATGGCTCACGCAACGTGAGGCCGATCAACTTCAGGTGCGACGATTGAAAAGCCGCCGGCTCCTGGTCTAGGAACGGCGGCAGGAGGCCAATTGATGGCAGTGACGCCGACCATTGCTCAGGGCGCCCCGGGAATACCCGCGCGCTGGACGTCAAGCGCCAAGAGCGGCGTCGGCACCGCGCTTTCGGCCAAAAGCCCGCTCTGGTTCACCATCAGCCACGGCATATTGAACGAGATCTATTATCCCCGCCTCGACAGCGCCTGCACGCGCGACATGGAGCTGATGGTCACCGGTCCCGGCGGCTCTTTCTCGGAGGAGAAACGCGATACCGTCCAACTTATCGAGCCGTTCGAGGACGGCGTGCAGGCCTACCGTCTGGTCAATACGGCGGCAGATGGCTCCTACCGAATAGAAAAGGGCATCGTTTCGGACTCGAAACGGCCTGTCCTGCTGCAGGAAATCACCTTCGTGGCGCTCAAAGGTTCGGCTTCGGACTATCGCGTCTACGCGCTGCTTGCGCCGCATCTGATCAATGCCGGCATGGGCAACACGGCCTGGGTCGGCGAGCACAGGGGACAGCGCATCCTTTTTGCGTCAGGTCGCTGCGTCTCGCTCGCGCTCGCTTCCTCGCTGCCCTGGGGCGCCTGCTCGGCCGGTTATGTCGGTTTCTCCGACGGCTGGCAGCAACTCCGGAATGGTGGCGTGCTCGATCCGGCCTTTGAGCGCGCGGAGAACGGCAATGTGGCGCTGACTGGTGAGATCGATTTCTCGGCAGGCAGGGGCACGGCCTTGCTGGCGCTCGGCTTCGGCGCCTGGCCGGAAGAGGCGGCGGAAATCGCGCTGGCCAGCCTGAGGGACGGATTCGAGGCGGCCGCTGAAACCTATGCTGCCAACTGGCGGAAGTTCCAGGCCGGCCTGGAGAAGCTCGACCGGCAAGCCGCCTCTGGCCTGAATACCTACCGCATCAGCACCGCGGTGCTTGCCTCGCATCTGTCGATCGCCAGGCCCGGCGCCGCTGTCGCCAGTCTCTCGATCCCCTGGGGTTTCAACAAGGGCGACGACGACCTCGGCGGCTACCATCTGGTCTGGCCGCGCGATCTGGTCGAGACGGCGGGCGGCTTCCTCGCCGCCGGCGACGCCAGGCAGGCGCTGCAAATCCTCACCTATCTGCGCTCGATCCAGCAGCCCGACGGACACTGGCCGCAGAATTGCTGGTCGAGCGGCACGCCCTATTGGCCCGGCATCCAGATGGACGAGTGCGCCTTTCCGCTGCTGCTCGCCGATGCGCTCCGCCGCGCCGGCCATCTGCCGCGCGCGAAGCTCGACGAGTTCATGGCCATGATCGAGAGCGCGGCCTCCTATGTGGTGCGCAACGGCCCCGTCACCGGCGAGGATCGCTGGGAGGAGGACGCCGGCTACAGCCCGTTCACCCTGGCCGTCGAGATCGCGGCGCTGCTCGCCGCCGCCGACATGCTCGACGCCTGCGATAAAAGTGAGCCGGCAAATTATCTGCGCGAAACCGCCGATTGCTGGAACGACCAGATCGAGCGCTGGACCTATGTCACCGGCACGGAGCTGTGCGCCAGGGAAGGCGTCGAGGGCTATTATGTCCGCATCGCGCCACCCGACGATGCTGGCGCCGCTTCGCCGAAGGACGGCTTCGTGCCGATCATGAACCGGCCTCCTGGCGACAGCGACAAGCCGGCCGAGGCCATTGTCAGCCCCGACGCGCTGGCGCTGGTGCGCTTTGGGCTGAGAGCCGCCGACGATCCGCGCATCCTGAACACGGTCAAGGTCATCGACGCCACGCTGCGCTGCGACCTGCCGCAGGGCCCGGTCTGGTACCGCTACAGCGGCGACGGCTACGGTGAGCACGAGGATGGAGCGCCCTTCGACGGCACCGGGCGGGGCCGGCCGTGGCCGCTGCTCGTAGGCGAACGCGCCCATTACGAGCTGGCCGCCGGGCGAACCGGCAAAGCGGCTGAACTGCTCGAAACCTTCGAGCGCTCGGCTGGCGTAGGCGGCCTCCTGCCGGAGCAGGTCTGGGACGGACGCGACATGCCGGAGCGCGAATTGCGGTTCGGCGCGCCTTCCGGCAGCGCCATGCCGCTGGTCTGGGCGCATGCCGAGCATATCAAGCTGTTGCGCTCGCTGCGCGACGGAGCGGTCTTCGACATGCCGCCGCAGGGCGTCGAGCGCTACGTCAGGCGAAAGACCGTCTCGTCCTTCCGGACATGGCGCTTCAACAGCAAGATCCGCTCGATTCCCGCCGGCAAAACCTTGCGCGTCGAACTTGCCGCGCGCGGCGTGGTGCACTGGAGCAGCGACAAATGGCTGACGGTGCATGACGACAAGACGGCCGAAAACGCCTTCGGCGTCCACCTGGTCGACCTGTCTGTTGCCGACCTGCCGCCGGGATCGACGATCGCCTTCACTTTTTTCTGGCCCGAAGCCAGCCGTTGGGAGAATGTCGACTTCACCGTCGGCATCGATTCTTCGGATAGCAAGTAAGATTCTTCCTTCCTCAAGCTATTAGGATGACACCATGCAGATCGGAATGATGGGACTGGGCAGGATGGGCGCCAACATGGTGCGCCGCCTGATGCGCGACGGCCACGAATGCGTCGTCTACGACATCAATTCGGCAAGCGTCGCCGGCATGGTCAAGGACGGCGCCGTCGGCGCTGCCTCGCTTGAAGAATTCGTCGCCAAGCTTGCCAAGCCGCGCTGTGCCTGGCTGATGCTGCCGGCCGCGATCACCGGCAAGATCGTCGACCAGGTGGCGGCGCTGATGGAGCCGGGCGATATCATCATCGACGGCGGCAATTCCTACTACCACGACGCCGTCGACCAGGCGGCGAAACTGGCGGTCAAAGGCGTCAGCTTTGTCGATGTCGGCACCAGCGGCGGCGTCTGGGGGCTCGAGCGCGGCTACTGCCTGATGATCGGCGGCCCCGATGAAGCCGTGCAGCACCTCGATACCGTCTTCGCCACGCTGGCGCCGGGCGCCGATTCGGGCTCCAATCCGCCGAAGGACGCCGGCACCGCGCCTTACGGCTATCTGCATTGCGGGCCGAGCGGCGCCGGTCATTTCGTCAAGATGGTGCATAACGGTATCGAATACGGCGTCATGGCCGCCTATGCCGAGGGCATCAATATCCTGAAATCGGCCAATGCCGGCAAACGTGGTCGAACGGCGGATGCCGAGACCAGCCCGCTGGAAAACCCGCAATATTACCAGTTCGATATCGACCTGGCCCAGGTGGCGGAGGTGTGGCGGCATGGCAGCGTCATCGGCTCCTGGCTGCTCGACCTGACCGCCGGCGCGCTGAAAAACGACCCCGCGCTTACGCAGTTTGGCGGCCGGGTGTCGGACTCGGGCGAAGGCCGCTGGACCTTGAAGGCGGCGATCGACACCGGCGTTCCGGCGCCCGTGCTCTCCTCGGCGCTGTTCGACCGCTTCTCCTCGCAAGGCGAGTCCGCCTTCGCCGACAAGCTTTTGTCCGCCATGCGCTATGCTTTCGGCGGTCATATCGAAAAGCCGAAGGCGTGAGAGCGGGAGAGGCAGGATGAGCCAGGAGAGGTCCGACACGCTGGTGCTTTTCGGAGCGACCGGCGACCTTGCGCACAAGAAGATATTTCCGGCGCTCTACCAGATGGTCGCCAAGGGGACGCTGACCGAGCCGGTGATCGGCGTCGCCTTCGACCCCTGGGACATTGGCAAGCTGGTGGACCGCGCCCGCGACGGCATCGTCAATGCGCTGGGCGCCGTCGACGACAAGGTGTTCGCGAAGCTCGCCTCATTGCTGCGCTATGTCAGCGGCGATTATCGAGACCCTGCTACCTTCGAAAAATTGAAGGCGGCGCTCGGCCCGGCGCAGCACCCGCTGCATTACATGGCAGTTCCCCCGACCATGTTCGAAACCGTCGTCCAGGGCCTCGAACAGTCCGGCACGGCGCGCGGCGCGCGGCTGATGGTCGAGAAACCCTTCGGTCACGATTTGCAGTCGGCGCGCTGGCTGAACCGCGTGCTGCACCTGGTGTTCGACGAGCAGTCGATCTTCCGCATCGACCACTATCTCGGCAAGGAAGCGATCCAGAACCTGCTCTATTTCCGCTTCGCCAATGCCTTTCTCGAGCCGATCTGGAACCGCAATTTCGTCGAGAGCGTGCAGATCACCATGGCCGAGGATTTCGGCATCGAAGGTCGCGGCAAATTCTATGACGACGTCGGCTGCATCCGCGACGTCATCGAGAACCATCTGCTCAACATCCTTTTGCTTTTGGCCATGGAGCCACCGGTCGGCCGCTCGGCCGACGACCTGATCGACGAGAAGGTGCAGGTGCTGCGCGCCATCCGCACGCTCAACAAGGACGATGTCGTGCGCGGCCAGTTCGACGGCTATCTGGCGGAGCCCGGCGTCAGGCCCAACTCCCCGGTCGAAACCTTCGCCGCGGTGCGCTTCTTCGTCGACACCTGGCGCTGGCAGGACGTGCCCTTCTTCATCCGTGCCGGCAAGAACATGCCGGTGCACGCCACCGAAGTGATCGTGCGGTTGAAGCGGCCGCCGCTCGACGTCTTCGACCCGATCAAGCCGGGCGACGCCAACTATGTCCGTTTCCGCATCGACCCGCAGGTGGCGATCTCCATCGGCGCCCAGCGCAAGGTGGCCGGCGACGACATGATCGGCGAGCAGGTGGAGCTGACCGCGCTCGACGACACCAAGGGCGACATGCCGCCCTACGAGCGGCTGATCGGCGACGCCATGAACGGCAACGGCCAGCTGTTCACGCGCCAGGACGCGGCCGAGCTCGCATGGCGGATCGTCGGCCCGGTCCTCGGCGACACCACGCCGCCGCAGATCTACGCGCCGAAGACCTGGGGGCCGGCCGACGCCATGACCGGCTTCGGCCCGCCCAATGGCTGGATCAACCCGACCAGGTAGTACGGGAGAAATGGAATGGCGAAAACGGCAAAACCGGCTGCGGCGAAGGACGGGCAGGTCGTGCTCACCATCGATGTCGGCGGCTCGCATGTTAAGATCCTGACCAGCGCCGGCGGCGACATGCGCCGCACCGATTCCGGGCCGGGCCTGACGCCGCAGCAGATGGTCGCTTCGGTGAAGAAGCTGGCCGAGGGTCTGGACTACGACGTCATCTCGATGGGCTATCCAGGCCCGGTCAGGGACAACAAGCCCTCGCTCGATCCCTTCAATCTCGGCAAGGGCTGGAACGGCTACGATTTCGGCGCTGCCTTCGGCAAGCCGGTCAAGGTCGTCAACGACGCGCTGCTGCAGGCGATCGGCAGCTATGAGGGCGGCCGCATGCTGTTCCTCGGCCTGGGCACGGGCCTGGGCGCCGCTATGATCCTCGATCACGTCGGGCAGCCGATGGAGCTTGCCCACCTTCCTTACAAAAAAGGCTGCAGTTTCGAGGACTATGTCGGCGAACGCGGGCTGGTAAAGCACGGCAAGAAAAAATGGCGCAAATACGTTTTCGATGTCGTAAACAGGCTTCGCGCCGCCTTGCAGCCCGACTATGTGGTCATCGGCGGCGGCAATGTCGACAAGCTCGATGAATTGCCGGAAAAATCCAGGCGCGGCGACAACACACGCGCCTTCGAAGGCGGTTTTCGACTGTGGCGCGACAAGGCGCTGATCGTCTGATATTTTTACTTTTCAGTATAGTTGTTCAAAATAGCGTGTAATCGCGCGCCCGATCGTTGCGCCGTGCAGATTTGCCGACTAGGAATTCGCCGGCCTGCCGCACGATGTGCCCTCCCCGGCGCGCGAAGGAAGCGGCGGCGCTCTGATTTACATCCCGATTTTGCGGCCGTGCGGCATAGAGGAGGAATTGACGTGGACGAGGACACCAACACAGCCAAGGAAGAAGTCGACCTGCTCGAGCTCACCGCCCACATCGTGTCGGCCTATGTCGCCAAGAACCGGCTGCCGGCTTCGGGCCTGGGCGAGCTCATCGCCAGCGTCGCCTCCTCGATCGGCGGACTGACCCAGCCGCCGGCCCCGCCGGCACCGCCGCCAGTCCCCGCCGTCAATCCCCGGCGCTCGGTGACGCCGGACTACATCATCTGCCTCGAGGACGGGAAGAAGTTCAAATCGTTGAAGCGCCATATCGGGGTGCATTTCGGGCTGACGCCTGAAGCCTACCGCACCAAATGGGGCCTGCCGGTCGATTATCCGATGGTCGCCCCCAACTATGCGGCGTCGCGCTCCGAACTCGCCAAGTCGATCGGCCTCGGCCGCAAGGCGGAAGCCGAGCCGGTGAAGCCCGCCAGGGGACGGAAGGCCAAGGCGCCGGCCTGAGACGCAGCTGCCCTGTGCCAACGGTTAGAGAAGCCTGCCGAGGAATCCGCCTTGGCAGGCTTCCTGCTTTTATGGCTTGGATACGTTGGACATTTGGGGGAGCAGGGCATGAACTACGCACGTATGGTTATCGAGAAAGAGGCACCGGAGGAATACGGCTACGACCGTATTCGCTACAATCTTTCCGAAAGCTCGATCGCCGACCAGAAACTCTCCGATATCGGCCTGTCGCTGCCCGACCTCACCCTGTTCTACGGCGAGCATCGCGGCGACAAGGAACTGCGCGCGCTGATCGCCGGGCAGGACAAGGGCCTTTCGTCTGACGATGTGCTGGTGACCGCGGGGGCCGCCGGAGCGCTGTTCATCATCGCCACGTCGCTGCTTTCGGCCGATGACCATCTCGTCGTCGTGCGGCCGAACTATGCCACCAACATCGAGACGCCCAAGGCGATCGGCTGCGCCATCTCCTATGTCGATCTCGATTTCGAAGAAGGCTTCGCCATCGATGTCGCGCGCCTCGCAGCAGCCGTGCGGCCGAACACCAGGCTGATCAGCGTCACCTGCCCGCACAACCCGACCCGGCACGATGATGAGCCGCGCCGACCTCGACGCCCTGATTTCGCTCGCCGAAGGCCGGCGCTGCCGGCTGCTGGTCGACGAAACCTATCGAGACCTGTCCTATGGCGAGCGCCTGCCGTCCGCGGCATCGCTCAGTCCCGCCGCCATCAGCGTCGCCTCGCTGTCCAAGGCATTTGGCATTCCGGGCATCCGCATCGGCTGGCTGGTCATCAGGGACAAGACGCTGCAGGAGACATTCCTCGCCGCCAAGGAGCAGATCGGCATCTGCGGCAGCGTCATCGACGAGGCGATCGCCCGCGCCATGCTCGAACGCCGGGACGACTTCCTCAAGTCGCTGCTGCCGGAGATGGCGAAGCGCCGCGATATCGTCCAAGCCTGGATCGACGGCGAGCCGCTGGTCGACTGGGTGCGGCCGCAGGGCGGCGCCGTCGGCTTCCCGCGGCTGAACGTCGATGCCGGTTTCGACCTCGACCGCTTCTACGCAAGGCTTCTGGAGGAGCACGGCACCTATGTCGGCCCCGGACACTGGTTCGAAATGCCGAAGCGCTTCTTCCGCGTCGGCTTCGGCTGGCCGAAAGAGGCGGAACTGCGTGGCGGCCTGGAAGCGATCTCCGCGGCGTTGAGAGGCTGAGCCTCTTTCCATCGCGAACGATAATTCCGGATTTCCTTGATCCAGCGCGGATTTTTTGCGCGCGCGAGGAAACGAACTGGGCTAAAGCGTTCTGGCCGGACCAGCGCCCGCCGTGGAAGTGCCCCGCCGGCTAACGTCACAACGGGGCCCTTGAACCATGACCGCCGAAGCAACTTCACCTGACCAGCGCTACGCCGCTTTCCGGCACCGACCGTATCTCAGCTACTGGACGGCGCGCTTCCTCACCACTTTCGCCACCCAGATCGTCTCTGTCGCCGTCGGCTGGCAGATCTACGACCTGACGCGCAATCCCTTCGACCTCGGCATTGTCGGCATCGTCCAGTTCCTGCCGTCGCTGCTGCTGGTGCTTATCACCGGCGTCGTCGCCGACCGTTTCGGCCGCCGCCTGATCATGACTTTGTCGTCGCTCGTCGAGGGCGCCTGCGCGCTGACGCTGTTGCTGTTGACGCTGCGCGGCCCTGGCGGCCCGCTGCCGATCTTCGTCGTGCTTGCCATGTTCGGTATCGCCCGCGCCTTCTACGGGCCGGCATCGTCCTCGCTGGTCGCCAACCTTGTGCCGCCTGAGGATTTCGCCAACGCGATTGCCTGGAACTCGTCCGCCTGGCAGATGGCGACCATCGTCGGCCCGGTCGCCGGCGGCCTGCTCTACGGCCTTTCGGCGGAGATCGCCTACGCCACCGCCGCCGTCCTGATGCTTGTCGCGGCCCTGCTCGTCTTCACCATTCCGAAGCCCGCGCAGCAAACGGCCACCGACAAGCCGACCATGCAGACGCTGTTTGCCGGGTTCGGCTATATATGGGGCGAGAAGATCGTGCTCGGCGCGATCTCGCTCGACCTCTTTGCCGTGCTTCTGTCGGGCGCCTCGGCGCTGCTGCCGGTCTATGCGCGCGACATCCTGGAGCTCGGCCCCTGGGGCCTCGGCCTGCTGCGCTCGGCGCCGGGCATCGGCGCCATCGCCGTGGCGGTCTGGCTCGCCGGCCACCCGATCCGCGACCATGCCGGCAAGATCATGCTGGGCTTCGTCGCTCTGTTCGGCGCCTTCACCGTTCTGTTCGGCGTCTCGACCGTCACCTGGCTGTCGATCGCCGCCCTCGCCATGCTCGGCGCCACCGACATGTTAAGCGTCTATATCCGCGAGACGCTGATCCAGCTCTGGACGCCGGACGAGGTGCGCGGCCGCGTCAACGCCGTCAACCAGGTCTTCGTCGGCGCCTCAAACGAGGTCGGCGAATTCCGCGCCGGCACCATGGCAGCGCTGATCGGCACGGTTCCCGCCGTGGTGGTCGGCGGCATCGGCGCCATCGCGGTAGCGGGATTATGGGCCTATCTGTTCCCGGCGCTGCGGCAGGTGCGGCATCTGAACAGCCGGAACTGATTGAGCGCCGGATCGAGAGCAATTCCAGGAAAAGTGTGTAACGGTCAGGCTCGGCGACTTCGCCGTAGCCCTCCGTCCGGAATTGCGTAAAAACAAAGAGATAGAGTGGTTCGCCGTTTCCGTGAAACGGTGAAACGCCCTAAGCCGCTGGGGGCTGCGCCCGGCGACGAACGAGATAGGTCTGGAGCAGCTCTACTCCGAAAAGCTCACGCTAACGCCGCGCTGCCGAAAATAGGCCTGCATCAACTTGCGGCCGGAGCGGTTGTTCTGCGCCAGCCTTGCCGGATCGAACACCGCCTGCTTTTTCCCCTCTCGCGTCAACGCTGCCTTGAGTGTCGCGATATGTGCATCGATGTCGGCATTGTCCGCTCGGAGTGAGGCGTAGATATTCTCGGTCGCCTCGGCCACGGTGAGTTCTTTCACAGGTGTCGTCCTTTGATTGATTGGGCGGCGCTTAGCACAGATTCGCGGCTCCGCCGAGACCGACGAGACTGTTAGTGCAAAGCGCCCGCGGCAAAGCCCGATGCATTCGCCATTTCATGCGAGGTGCGCGGCCGCGTCAACGCCGTCAACCAGGTCTTCGTCGGCGCCTCCAACGAGGTCGGCGAGTTCCGGAGAGCCGGAAGCGCTCGCCTCTGGCTCACAGGCATCGGCCCAATCAGAGGGATTCGAAGACGGTCACAAATCGACCCTAGGCGGTCACCCATCAATTTCCACTTCCGCTTCGCAGTTTACGGGCGCATTCAAAGGGATGGCCATGCCGATGGACGAGCGGGCGTGCGCGCCAGCGTCCGGCCCGTATAGATCCAGTATCAAATCGGAATAACCGTTTGTGACCAGCGGCGTCTCATTGAAATCCGGAGCAACATTCACCATGGCGAAGACACGCAGCCAAGCCGTAACCCGATCGAGGTTTCCGACAGCTCGCTTGAGGCTCGCGAGGTGAGCTAGGGCAACGAGCCGCGCTGACGCGTAACCCTGCTCTGGCGAAACCTCGGTTCCCACCTTGCCGAGGGGTTTTGCCAATGTCCCATCCCGGTTGCACGCGACGTGGCCTGAGATGTAGGCGCGGGTGCCGCGCACCCGGACCCAGGCGAAAGGCATACGCAGCCCCTCGCGAACTTTCAGTGGCTCGGGCAGTTCCAGACCCATAGCGGCCAGACGTTGTTCGATGATGGCCATAGCGCACCTCCCGGCTTGATTAGGGTACAATGTCGTCGAGCTCTGGCATCAGCACGACGCTCTCGTTCGCTGCAGGGTCGTTGCGGGCACCGAGGAACTCGGCGTTTTCCGTGCTGCGATTGACAGCCACATGCGGAACGCCGGCCGGAATAAACAGGTAGTCGCCGGGCAGGACCTTTTCGCACCGTTCGAGCTCGGCCCCCGACCAAATCTCGATTTCTTTGCCCGCGGTCATAAGTAGGGCCGTCTCGTGCCCCTGATGGCGATGGGCGCTGGTTCGTCTCCCTGCAGGTAGCGAAATCATCCCGAGCCACAGCATGCTGGATCCAACGCTCTCTGCCGAGACTCCCGAGCGATAGACAGATCCCTGCTCGGCCACATAGCTGTCACTCCCGCGTACGACTTTCGCGGTTAATGCATCAGCATTTTTCGGTTGCATTGTTTCGTTCTTCATCGCTCCCACCACCTCAAACTGCTGCATGGAGCTGAATCTGCGCGCGAAGCCGGCGCAAGTCCTGAAACGAGGGCCGAAAAATTCCGAAAAACTGCGAAATCGGGCGTATCATTCCCAATCATGAACACCCAGCACCCTGTATTCGGCCCTTTCGAGTTCATTACCGAGAACGGATGCCTTCTTCGTGACAATCGGCCTGTCGCCATTGGCGCCCGCGGCGCTTCGCTGCTTGCCGTTCTGCTCGCGGCAGATGGGCGTGTCGTCGCCAAGTCAGCGCTGATGGACGCCGTTTGGCCGGGTCTCGCCGTCGAGGAGAGTAATCTTTCCGTTCAGATTGCTGCCCTTCGCAAGCTACTCGGCCCGGCATCAGACGGCGGCGACTGGATCGTCACGGTCCCACGGGTCGGATACAGATTTTCCGGTCCGGTGGAGAGCCGGACCGACGGGCTCGGTAGCGAAGGCCATGCGGAGGTGAGATCCAGCCCCGCGATTGCAGTACTACCTTTCGAGAATCTCGGCGGCGATGCCGAGAGACAATATCTGGCCGACGGTATCGCCGACGACCTGATCATGGCGCTCGCTCGGTTTCGATGGTTCCGCGTCGCGTCGCGTGGGGCGAGTTTCGCAAGGAGGAACGGCCCGAGGGATCCGAAGTCTATCGCACACGAACTTGGCGTCGATTTTCTGGTGGATGGAGCCATCCGAAGTACCGGCGATCGGATGCGGATATCGGTGCACCTCGCCGACGCAATGAAGGGCGCCACCGTCTGGTCCGAGCATTACGATCTTCAGGTGGCCGAGCTATTTGCAGTGCAGGACGCTATCGCCGAGCGGATCGCAGCGGCGGTCGAGCCCGAGCTGCTGTTGCGGCATGGACTTCAGGTTGCTCCGCACACCGGCAACGTGACCGCCTGGGACCTTGTACGGCAAGGTACATTCAATTTTCACAAGGTAACTCAGCCAACCCACCTTCTCGCACGGCGATTCTTCCGAGAGGCCGCGGAGCTCGATCCCATGCTTCCAGAGGCGCAGATCTGGCGGGCGCGGGTCAACGCAGGCCTCATCGCCTATGGCTGGACGGAAAATCCCGCCGCGGACGGGAAGGAAGGACTCGATGCGGCCCTGCGGGCGATATATCTCGACGCCCGGAATCCGTATGCGCACTATGCGCTGGCAATTGTGTCGGCCTACACAGGCAGGGCTGGCCAGGCGATCCTCGCAGCGGAGCGGTCCATCGAACTCGGTCCGAGCTTCGCCTTGGGGTATCTCGTCCTCGGCATGGCCCGTCTTTTCGTGGGCGATGCGGCCGGCGCGCGAAAGCCCCTGGCTCGCGGCCTCGAACTCAACCCTCATGATCCGCAGAATGCGGTCTGGTTCAGTCTCTTGATGCTTGCGCTGTTCTTTTCAGGCGACGTCGAGGGCGCGCTTGACACGGGGCGTGCGGCGCTAAAGGCGCGGCCTGACTGGCCGGCGCTGCTTCGCATTCAGGCATGCTGCCACATGGCCGTGGGACATAATCAGGAGGCTCGCCGCTTCGCCGCCGCTGCAAGCGATCTCCCGGAGCCTGCCGGGGATGCGCTTGGTCCGTTAAGAGATGGCAACAAGGAATGGGCGACCCGCCTCGAGGGCCTGCTGCGAGATGCGGAACACGGGTCAGGACCATAAGCTGAGCGAAAGACTCGGATGACGGGGCTTGGAGCCGCAAACGCGATCTCCGGCTAGGTTTGCCGCGTTGTCCGCTTCTAGGCGAAGGCAAAGTTTGCCTCTACTGCTGAGATGCAGCGCAAAGCGGTCGTCCACGCCACGGCAGACGTAAGCCATCTTCGGTCAAGTTCGGCGGTCAGAGCAGTTTGATTTTACTCTATCCCACAGCCGGCTTGCCGAAGATCAACGCCAAAAACTCACCAAGCCAGCGCTTCAGATGCATGTCCCAGATCAGCCGGCCGCCGAGATGGTCGCGGCCGGGCTGGGCGCCGGGCAATTCGAAACGATGCGCGCCGCGCACCACCCAGCGCTGCATCATCACGCGGGTCAGCTCGCCATGGAACTGGATGCCCCAGGCATTGTCGCCGTAACGAAAAGCCTGGTTGGGATAGGTTTCGGCGGTCGCCAGCAGCGTCGCGTCTTTCGGCAGCGAAAACCCCTCGCGGTGGAACTGGTAGACCATCTCCGGCCAGTGCAGCAGCTTCTTGCCGGCCTCGGTCGCCTTCAGCGGATACCAGCCGATCTCGACCAGCCCTTCGCCATGACCCTCGACCTTGCCGCCGAGATGGTTGGCGAGCATCTGCGCGCCGAGGCAGATGCCGAGAAAGGGCCGGTTTTCCCTGAGCGGGATTTCGAGCCAGTCGGTTTCACGCCGGACGAACTCGTCCTGGTCGTTGGCGCTCATCGGCCCGCCGAAGATTACCGCCCCGGCATGGCCGTCCAGCGTCGAGGGCAGTTCCTCGCCAAGCGGCGGCCGGCGAATGTCGAGATCGAAGCCTTCTTCCAGGAGCATATGGCCGACGCGGCCGGGGCTCGAAGTCTCCTGATGCAGCACGATCAGGATCTTTGGTCTCGGCCTCGGTCTGGGTGGCATGGAAGAAACCGGCGCCTTCTATTCGTCGCTCGACGTTCCGCGCGCACCGGGCGCTTCGGCCGCGGCCTTGCGCCGCGCCTCGATCCGGTCCTGGCGTTCGACGCCAATCAGTTCGGCGACGCGCCAGACGGTGTTGTCTTCCAGCTCGTGCAGCTCGCCGTCGGCATAGACGACCTCCCACATCAGACCGATGAAGGCCTTGCGCGCCTCGGCATCGAGATGGCGCTTGAGCACGCTGGTGAAGGCGTAGAGGTCGATCGCCTCGTTGTCGGCGCGCTCGCCGGCGGCCGCCAGCGCGTCGAGCTCGTCGCCGCTGACCGAGTAGGTCTCGGCCAGGATTTCCTTGAAGCGCTCCCACTCGACATCCTGGCGCACGCCGTCGGCGTTCATCACATGGTAGAGCAGCGCCGAAGCCGCGACGCGCGGATCGTCGGCGTTCGGCTTGGCTCCGCCGCCGGCCGGCAAATCCCGCAAGAACGACAGCACACGTTCGAACATCTACACTTTTCCCTGTCCGCCGAGCCCGGCCTCAAAACAAACGAAACCGGCGCGGCGATTTTTCCGCCTCGTCTTCCGGCGCGACGCCGGGATCATCCGGCAAGCGCGGCGGCTCCGGTGCCTGCTCGCCCGCCGCGTCATCGGCTGCGGCAACGGCCCCGTCCTTCTGCCCCCCGTTCGCAGCCGCGGCGGCCGGCTTTTCGGCAGTGCGGTCGGGCGCGATATCGATCGTCCTCTCTTCAGCCGGCACAGCGGGCGCAGAGGCGGGGATTGCGGGTATCGCGGCGTCGACCTCGCTGTCGATCAGCTGCCCGAGCCGCTCCATTGGCGCGCGCCAGGTGAAGGCGTCCAGCTTGCCGGTTATCGGCGACACCGGCGCCCAGCGCTCGGAGACGACGCCGTCGGCGACCCAGGCCGGATCGCGCGGCGCGCGCACGGCTTTCGACAAAAGCTGCCGCACCTTGCCCTGGTCGCCGGTTTCGGCCTCCTCGATATCGGCCAGAAGCAGATAGGCGCCTTCGCGGCGATCCATGCGGATCGCGCCCTCCGCCTCGCGCCTGGCGGTGGCGAAATCCTGCGCGTCGAGCGCG
Organism: Mesorhizobium dulcispinae; assembly: GCF_033977345.1. Classification (NCBI taxonomy): domain Bacteria; kingdom Pseudomonadati; phylum Pseudomonadota; class Alphaproteobacteria; order Hyphomicrobiales; family Phyllobacteriaceae; genus Mesorhizobium; species Mesorhizobium dulcispinae. Next base: position 155,360 of record NZ_JAVIIY010000004.1, on the reverse strand, counting down.
GCGCGCGCCACGGCCATCGACGATTCGGCGTGGTTCTTCTTCATCTCCTGCAACTTTTTCGCCCGGTTGAGGCGATCGAGCACCGCATCGCCCGGCCTTGCATGGGTGTAGAGCTCGGCGATGTCCGGATGCGGCTCGGCCCGCCAGGCCGTCTCCAGGATCCTGGAACCCTTGCGTACATCGTTTTGCCGGAAAAGCATGTTGGCCGCGACGACCGCCGCCGGCGCGAAATCGGGCGCCAGCTTGTTGGCTTCGACGGCGGCGGTCCGGGCAGCGTTCGGATCGCTGTCGATCAGCGACTGCGCCTTGGCGGTCAGCAGCACGGCGCGGCGGCGGTTGGCGGCGTCGCGCGCGATCTGCCGGGTGGATTTTTGCGCCTCGACCAGTTTCAGCGCGCCGTCCCAGTCGCCGCGCTCGGTCAGTTCCTCCAGCGTCGATTCCGCCGCCCAGGCGAGCTGCGGCGCCACCGCCGCGGCACGGCCGGCATAGTGGCGCGCGGCATTGCGGTCGCCCAGCCGCTCGGCTTCGAGATAGAGCCCGCGCAGGCCGAGCAGCCGCATCTCCGGATCGTCGAGCATGCGCTCGAACTTTTCCCGCGCGCCTTCATGGTCGCCTTCGAGCAGCGAGGCCTGCGCGTCGAGCAGGTTGATCAGCGGCTCCTGGTCGGAGCTGATCAGCTTGGCCGCCTCCTTGGTCTTCTTGCGCGCCAGCGCGCCGTCGCCGGCGCCGGCCGCGATCATGCCGGTCGACAGCGCCTGGTAGCCGCGGTCGCGGCGCCGCACGCGGAAATAGCGCGAGATCGTATAGGGGCTGTTCCACAGCGACTTGATCAGCCACCAGACGATCATCACCGCGGCGACCACAGCGACGATCGCCACCGCCGCCACCATCAGCGTGACCTGGTACTGGTAGCCGTTGAAAGTGACGATCATCTCGCCCGGACGGTCGGCCAGCCAGGCAAAGCCCAGCCCAAGCGCGAAGACGACGGCAAGGAAGAGGAGGATACGGATCATCGGACGGTCCTCACGCCTTGGTCGCGCCGGCAATCAGCGCTTCGATCTGCTTTTCGACCTCGAGCCTCGCCTTCAGTTTGCCGGCAAAATCGGCGCCGGCCGCCTTTGCCGCATCGGGCAGCGTGTCGTATTCGCCGAGAGCCTTGGCATAGTCGCCCTGGTTGACCGCCACTTCCAGGCGCGCCACGGTTTCCGGCGCGCCCTTGCCTTCGACGGCGCCGACCGGCCGCACCTTGACCAGTGATTCGGCGCTCGACACCAGGCTCTGGAAGAAGCCGGCATTCTGATCGACCGGCGTCGCCGCCTCGACCATGGCATTGGCGGCGGCAGCGGCTTCCGCAGAGATCGTGGCGCGGGTCGGCACGCCTTTTTCCGCATAACCGCGCAGAACGCCAAGCTCGGGCGCGTCCGGAGCGATCGCCGCGAACGTGTCGAGTTCGGTCGCGAAGGGGGCGCCGCGATCGAGCGCCGCCTTCAGCGCCGAGGCGGCGATTGCCAGCGCGATCTTCGGCTGCGAGGCCTGCGCCTCGACTTTACCGGCGAGCTGTTGCACCGACTGTTCCAGCGCCGCGATACGGCCGTCCTCGGCCTTTGCCTCCTCGCCGGCCGATTTCACCAGCGCGTCGAGCCCGGCGAGCTTCTCGTTGAGCGGGCCGAGATCGACAGGGGCGGCGCTGCCCGCCTTCTGCAGGTCGGCGACTGCCGTCTCGATCTGGCCGACCTTGTCGGTGAGCGCCTTGAGCGCGGCGCCGTCGCTGCTTTGTCCGGCCGAGGATTTCAGCGCCGCGATATCCGACTTCACCTGGTCGAACGCCGAGGACAGGCGGTCGACCTTGGCCGAGGCACCGGCATCGCCCGCTTCCTTCAGCGCCGCGATTTCGCTCCTCAGCGAAGCGATCTCGCCATTGACGCCGTCGAGCGCCGCTCCGCCTGAAGCCGGAGACCCCAACAGGCCGACCGCCTGCAGCAGACCGGCGCCGGCAAGAGCGACAACGCCGCCGATCACGCCGGCGGCAATCATGTTGACGCCGGAGCGCCTGGAGGCCGGGGAACTCCGATCGTCGCTCCGGGTCTCGCTCGTCTTCTGCGCCGACGCGGCAGAACCAGTATTGGCTGATGACGCGTCCTCGAAATTGTAGCCGAAGCCATTGGGCTCGCTTTTTGGAGCCTCCGAACCGTCGGGGTACGGCGCCTCCGCTTCGTCCTTGCTCTTGGCCTCAGTTCCGTCTGTCGCGCCCTGCGCCGCATCGGCGTGTTCCCACGGCTCGATATCCGTCTGCTCGGCGTGGATCGGCTCTTCCGGAGCGTCCGGTTGCGAAGCGATGGCGGCTTCCTCCGCCTTGGCCTCGTCGGTCCGCGCGGCATTGGCCTCGGCCTTGGCGGCATCCTCGTCGGCGATTCGCGAGACGGCGCCGGGCTCGAGCTCGATGGTCACCGGCTCACGGCGGCTCTTCGAATGTCGCACCTTAGGCGTCTTGACCATGCTTGGGCTCCGCAAATTGGCTTGGGGATGGTTCAAAGGGTCTAGAGCTCAAGGATGCTCTAGCACATCACCAAGCGGTGAAAAGGGGCGGTGTGATGACGCGGCTCAACCCGGCGACGACAAAAGCTTGAGCAGCGCGTCCTCGTCGGGTTGCGAGGCAATGCGGACCTTTTGCCCGCCGATCCCGTCCAATGCCATGGCGATCCGGGCTGAAAGGGCCAGAAACTCCGCCCTTTCAAAGAGATGCCGTAGCGTTGGGCGCATCGCCAGGCTCATCATCGCAGGGGCCGCCTTGGCCGAATAGAGCAGCACCGCCTCGACCGGCATGCCCGACAATCGGGCGGCAACGGCGTCGTCGCTGTAGTCCAATTCGATGGTGTCGTAGGTCTCGACAGGCCGCACACGCACCCCGGCCACTGCCAGCCGTTCCTCGAACATCGGAAAGCGCAGACGGCCGCAAAGATAGACCATCTCCTTGCCCTTGAGTTCGCCGGCTATCTCGCCGGCCAGTGCTTCGGCATCGCCTGGACCTTCAAAGACGGACCTGAATCCAGCCGCGCGGCAGGCTTCGGCCGTCCTTTTCCCGACCGCATGGCAAGGCAAGGCGGCAAGCGCCGCGACCAGTTCCCTCGGCGCATGACGGATCGCGTTGGCGCTGGTGACGGCGACCGCGACAGCAGCGGGGAAGATGCCGGCCTCGACCGGCAGCGCCGCCGTTTCGGTCAGCGGCAGCAGCACGGGCTGAAATCCCTGTGCTTCGAGCCGTCGGGCCGTGCGGGAGGCGCCCGGTTCCGGCCGCGTCACCAGGACGCGGACCATGTCAGGTCCAGCCCTCGAAGAATTTGGCTCCGGCCTTGGCGCGCACAGCCCGTGCGGCCTCTGCGCCAATTTTCGCCGCGTCCACTGCCTGGCCGTCCAGCCGAACTTCATGCGACTCGGTGCCGTCGGGCGAGATGACCAGCCCGGCGAAAGAAAGTTTTTCGCCCGCGATCGTCGCGTGGCCGGCGATCGGCGTGCGGCAGGAACCATCGAGCGCGGCGAGGAAGGCGCGCTCGCAGGCCAATGCCTGGCCGGTCGGCACATCGTGGATGGCCGCCAGCATTTTTTTCACCGCTCTGTCGCCGATGCGACTTTCGATGCCGATCGCGCCCTGGCCCGGCGCCGGTGGAAAGACATCCAGCGGCATCAGGTCGGTGATGACGCTCTCGAGCCCGAGCCGCTTCAGCCCAGCACAGGCAAGGATGGTGCCCTCGGCAACGCCCTCGTCCAGCTTGCGCAGTCTCGTCTGCACATTGCCGCGGAACATCACCACGTCGAGGTCCGGCCGCATCCGGCGGATCAGCGCCTGGCGCCGGAGCGACGAAGACCCGACCGTCGCACCATGCGGCAGATCGGCGATCCGCTTCGCCGTCTTGCCGATGAAGGCGTCGCGCGCGTCCTCGCGCGGCAGGAAGGTGGAGAGCTCCAGCCCATCGGGCAGCACCGTCGGCATGTCTTTCGAGGAATGCACCGCGATGTCGATGCGGCCGTCAAGCAGCGCCTCCTCGATTTCCTTGGTGAACAGGCCCTTGCCGCCGGCTTCCGACAGCGGCCGGTCCTGGATGCGGTCGCCGCTGGTCGAGATGGGCACCACTTCAAAGGCCTGCTCAGGCAAGCCGTGCGCCTTCATCAGTCGCGCCCGCGTCTCATACGCCTGGGCAAGCGCCAGCGGGCTGCCGCGTGTTCCGATTTTCAAGGTTGTTTGCATGGCGCGCGGTCCGTGATAACCCCCGGCAGACTTGAGGTCTTGCCGGGGCCTTTTCCTAAATGGGAATAGCCGGCGATACAATCTTCGAGGACAGCGACGAATTGATCCGCGTTCTGGGCATTGAGACAAGCTGCGACGAGACGGCGGCCAGTGTGGTGGCGCTGGACGGCGGCTCCGCGCCCGAAATCCTGTCCCCAAAAATCCTGTCGAATGTGGTGCTGAGCCAGATCGAGGAGCACGCGGCCTTCGGCGGCGTCGTGCCCGAGATTGCCGCCCGTGCCCATGTTGAGGCGCTGGACGGCATCGTCGAGGCGGCGCTGACCGATTCGGCCGTGTCGCTCGACGAGATCGATGCGATCGCCGCGACGGCCGGCCCGGGTCTGGTCGGCGGGCTGATAGTCGGCCTGATGACCGCCAAGGCGATCGCTGCCGCCGCCAACAAGCCGCTGATCGCCATCAACCACCTCGAAGGCCATGCTCTGACCGCCAGGCTGACCGATGGGCTGGAATTCCCCTATCTGCTTTTGCTCGTCTCCGGCGGCCACACCCAGATCGTCGCGGTGCGCGGCGTCGGCGACTACCAGCGCTGGGCAACCACTATTGACGACGCATTGGGCGAGGCCTTCGACAAGACGGCCAAGATGCTCGGCCTGCCCTATCCGGGCGGACCAAATGTCGAGAAGGCGGCAGCGACAGGCGACGCGAGCCGCTTTGCTTTCCCGCGCCCAATGAAGGGCTCGGCGCAGCCGGACTTCTCCTTCTCCGGGCTGAAGACCGCCGTGCGCCAGGCTGCGACGGCGATCGCCCCGCTCAGCGACCAGGATGTCGCCGACATCTGCGCCTCCTTCCAGGCGGCGGTGGCCGATGCGCTGGGCGACCGTGTCGCCCGCGCGCTCGCCCGTTTCCGCAAGGAATTTCCGGATAAGGCGAAGCCTGCGCTGGTCGTCGCCGGCGGTGTCGCCGCCAACCGCACGATCAAGACGACATTGGAGTCGCGCTGCTCCAAAGCCGGCTTCGCATTCGTCGCGCCGCCGCAGAAGCTCTGCACCGACAATGCGGCGATGATCGCCTGGGCCGGCATCGAGCGGCTGCGCGCCGGAATGGTGGGCGAGAATGCCGCCGACTTCGTGCCGCGCTCGCGCTGGCCGCTGGACAGCGTTTCCACCCCCCTGGTCGGCTCGGGCCGGCGCGGTGCCAAGGCATGACCAGGATAGGCACGGCCAAGAAGGTCACGGCCGGCAAGACGCCTGCCAGCGGCTGGCGCGTCGCGGTGCTGGGCGGCGGCGCCTGGGGCACGGCGTTGGCGCTGGCCATGTTGCGCGCCGGCCATTTCGTCCGCCTCTATGCGCGCGATCCTGAGACTGTCGCCGCCATCGATCGTGGCGAGAACCCGCGCTATCTGCCCGGCATCGCGATCGAGCCCGGCATCGTCGCCACCAGCGATGCCGCCGCAGCGCTTGGCGGCGCCGACTGCGTGCTGGCGGTGACGCCGGCGCAATCGCTGCGCGCGGTGCTGGCCAGCGCCTCCGGCCACGTGCCGATCGGCGTGCCGCTGGTCCTCTGCGCCAAGGGCATCGAGCGCGGCACCGGCGCGCTGCTGTCGGCGATCGTCGAGGAAAGCCTGCCGAACAATCCGGTCGCGGCACTTTCCGGGCCGAGCTTCGCCAGCGATGTCGCGCGCGGCCTGCCGACGGCCGTCGTGGTTGCCGCCCGGGACGGGAAACTTGCGGCAGAACTTGCCGCCCGCTTTTCGGCGGAAAACCTGCGCTGCTATTCCAGCGACGACCTGATCGGCGTCGAGATCGGCGGTGCGCTGAAGAACGTCTTTGCCATCGCTGCCGGCGCGGTGACCGGCGCCGGGCTCGGCGCCAGCGCCCAGGCCGCCATGGTGACGCGCGGCTTCGTCGAACTGCGCCGCATCGGCGCCGCCTTCGGCGCCAGGCCCGAGACGCTGATGGGACTTTCCGGCCTTGGCGACCTGCTGCTCACCTGTTCCTCGGCGCAGTCGCGCAATTTCGCCTATGGCCTGGCGCTCGGCCAGGGCAAGCCGCTTGCCGGCCTGCCTTTAGCCGAAGGGGTGCCGACGGCGGGCATTGCCGCCCGCATCGCTGCCGAGCGCGGCATCGAGGCGCCGATCATCTCGGCTGTCGCCGCCATCCTCGACGGCAAGGTGACGATCGGCCAGGCCGTGACGGCGCTGATGACGCGGCCGCTCAAAACCGAAACCGACATCTGAACCCATCGGAGTTTTAGACATGCTGTTTGCGTTGATTTGCAAGGACAAGCCGGGCAGCCTGCAGCTGCGTGTCGACACGCGGCCGGCGCATGCGGCGTTCCTCGAAGGCCTGATCAGCGAAGGCAAACTTGCCTTTGCCGGGCCCTTCCTCGACGCCGACGGCAAGCCCGACGGAAGCCTGGTCATGATCGAAGCGGCGGATATGGCGGCAGCGCAAGCCCTGGCCGCCACCGACCCCTATGCCAAGGCGGGCCTGTTCGAAAGCGTCGAGATCCGTCCGTGGAACTGGGTCTTCCAGAAGCCCGCCGGTGCCTGATCCTTCGCTGTGCAGCCGCTTATCCGCCCTCTCGCCCTAAGGACGGGGAGAGGGTAAGGGTGGAGGCAACGGGAATGCAGCGTCGTGGCCAACCGACAATGGCAAGGGACAAGTGAGATGAACTACTGGCTATTCAAGTCCGAACCCTCGGTCTTTTCCTTCGAGGCGCTGAAGGCCAAGGGCAAGGCCGGCACGCAGTGGGACGGCGTGCGCAACTACGCCGCGCGCAACAACATGAAGGCCATGCAGGTCGGCGATCTCGGCTTCTTCTATCATTCCAACGAAGGCCTCGACATTGTCGGCATCGCCGAGGTCTGCGCGCTCGCCCACCCCGACACCACCACCGACGACCCGCGCTGGGAATGCGTCGACATCCGCGCCTATAAGGACGTGCCGAAGCCGGTGACGCTGGAACAGGTCAAGGCCAACCCCAAGCTCGCCGACATGGCGCTGGTGCGGCTCGGCCGGCTTTCCGTGCAGCCGGTGACGCCGGCGGAGTGGAAAGAGGTCTGCCGCATGGCCGACCTCAACCCGGCGCCGTGACCAGGCTCACGCCCAAAAGCGCCAAGACATTCATCCTCGACAACACGGCGCTGATGGCGCCGCCGCATGTGCCGGAAGTGCTGCTGCATCTGGCCGACGAAGCGCATGATCTGTGGCTGCGCACCGAGGAGGAACTGGCCGAGATCGGCCTGCCGCCGCCATTCTGGGCCTTCGCCTGGGCCGGCGGCCAGGGCCTTGCCCGCTACGTGCTCGACCATCCGACGACGGTGCGCGGAAAACGTGTGCTCGACTTCGCCTCGGGCTCCGGCATGGTCGCGATCGCTGCCCTGAAGGCCGGCGCGGCGCAAGTGATTGCTGCCGATATCGACCCCTTTTGCAAGACGGTGATCACACTCAACCTGGAAGCCAACGACGTTAAGGCCGATTTCCTGGATGCGGACTGCATCGATACGGATGAAGGCTGGGATGTCGTGCTCGCCGGGGACGTCTTCTACGACAAGCCGTTGGCGGACAGGCTGATGCCGTGGTTCACCAGCCTGAAGGCGCGCGGCGCCGACATCCTCGTCGGCGATCCCGGCCGCGCCTACCTGCCGAAGAAGGGGCTGCAATCGCTCGCTGTCTATCAGGTGCCGGTGACGCGTGCGCTCGAGGATGCCGAGGTCAAGCGCACGACCGTCTGGCGCTGGGCTGCCGCTTGACGCCGCCGACGAACAGGGATTCCATCGGCCGTTGACAGGCATGCCGTTACCCCGGGATCGGCGTGCGCTTGGGTGACATGCGTTTTTGGGAGGGGATCCATGGATTTTTCGGTCGTGAACTGGCTGGCGGTGATCGTCGCCGCGGTCGTCGCATGGCTGTTCGGCGCCGTCTGGTACACGGGCTTGAGCAAGCCGTGGCTGAAGGCAGCGAAACTCGACCCGGCGACGATGAAGCGCTCGGCCGTTCCGTTCATCGTCGGCTTCATCGCCGAGCTGGTGATGGCCCTGATCCTGACGCTGGTGGTCGGCGCCATAACCGGCGGCGAACCAAGCCCGATCGCAGGATTGCTGTTCGGCTTCGTGCTTTGGCTGGGCTTCGTCGCCACCACGCTTTCGGTCAACCACCGCTATGAAGGTTTCGGTTGGGACCTCACCCTGATCGACGCCGGCCACTGGCTGGGCGTGCTGCTTATCATGGGTGCGGTCATCGGCTGGTTCGGCGCGCCGGCGGCGCCGGCGGGCTAAAGCGACTCACGAAAAGCGTGCGGCGGTTTAAGGCGTGCTGAGATTCAGGTCAGGCCGGCATCACCTGAATATCGACACGCCCTACCCCGCGTCCGCGTCTTTCGCCACCTCGTCGAGAAGCCATTCGCGGAAAGCGACGATGCGCGCGTCGTCCTTCATCGCTTCCGGATAGACCAGGAAATAGGCGAATTCCGGCGCGACCTTGATGCCGAGCTCGAAGGGCCGGATGAGCTTTCCCTGCGAAAGGTCGTTGGCCACCATGGCGAAGTCGGCCAGCGCCACGGCATGGCCGTCGAGCGCTGCCTGCGTGGCGTCGGTCGCCGATCCGAAAACGAGTGTGCGGCTGTCGTCGAAATCGTCGACGCCGGCCGCCTGCATCCACATGCGCCAGTTCGGCCATGTCACGCCCTGCCGCGACCATTCGATATGCGCCAGCGTATGGTGGAAGAGATCGCGCGGTTCCTTCAGCGGCGGGCCTGAGGCGAGCAGCGCCGGGCTGCAGACGGGGATGATGATGTTTTCGAACAGCCGGTGGGCGCAAAGCCCAGGATATTTGCCGGCGCCGAAACGGATGCCGATATCGACATCGTCGCGCTCGAAGTCCCTGACGTCATAGGTGATATCGAAGCGCAGCTCGATGCCCGGCTTCTGCCGGCGGAAACCGTCGACGCGCCGCATCAGCCACTTCGTCGCGAACTGCGCGTCGAGCGTCACCTTCAGCAGCGCCGTGCCTCTGTTCATCTTGCGCGCGCGGCTGATGGCGCGGCCAAGCAGGTCGAGCGCATCGACCGATGCCTCGAACAGAACGTTGCCCGCTTCGGTCAGTCGGATGGTGCGGCTGGTACGTGTGAACAGCACCAGGTCGAGCTGATCCTCGATTTCCTTGATCTGGTGGCTGACCGCCGCCGGCGTCAGGCCGAGCTCGTCCGCGGCGCGGGTGAAATTGAGGTGCCTGGCCGCCGCCTCGAACGTCCTCAACGCACGCGTTCCGGGCAGCAGGCGGGCCATCCGATCTCCAAATAAAACTTGATGATCAGACAAGAACTACTCGTTTCCCGTTTGTTTTTCAATCCGGCAAGATGGCCTCATCGAAACACCATCAAACCGGATTTGATGTCCGGAGAGCACGGATAGAGCCATGACCGAGATCGTTCTCAAGTCCCAGACCGCCCTGAAACCCCGCTCTGGCGTTGCCCTTTGGCTGCGCGCCGCGATCGACTGGCTGCGTCAGGCGCGGGTTGCCGCCCGGCTTCCCAACGAGTCCATCGAGGATCTCTCCGACAGCCAGTTGCGCGATATCGGTGCCGAGCGCCGGAACGTCAGCAAGGCAATGGATCGCGAGCTTGGCCGGATCGGGTTGCTGGGTTCCGGCTGGCAGCAGCCGAGACGGTAGAGATTAGGCAATAGGGAATGGGAAAGAGACACCTACTGCCTACTGCCTACTGCCTACTGCCTACTGCCTACTGCCTACTGCCTACTGCCTACTGCCTACTGCCTACCGCCTATCGCCTACCTCACCACCTTCACCACCGTCCGGTCCGACAGCAGCGGCAACAGCCTCGCCATGGTGCGCGCCGTCACCGCCACGCAGCCCTGCGTCGGCGTGAAGCCCGGACGTGCCAGATGGAAGAAGATCGCGCTGCCGCGCCCGCGCCGGCGCGGCGCGATGTTCCAGTCCAGCACCAGGCACACATCGTAGAGCCGGTCGTCGCGGCGCATCCGTTCATGGCTGGCGCCATAGGGGATCGTCACCGGCCGGTTGTAGTTGCGGTCGTCCGGCACCTCGCACCAGCCGAGATCCGGCCCGATCGGCGCCATCGCCAGCCGCGTCCGGCGCCCGCCAGAAAACTGGTCGTTGCGGAAATAGCCTGACAATATCCGCATCGCGGCCAGCGGCGTCGCGCCGTCGCCCTCGCGCTTGCGCGCGGCGATGCCGCCGCGCCCGAGCGCGCAAGGAAACACCGTTTTGCCGGCCTGCAGCAAGCCTTGCGCAGGGTTGCCGGGCCTCGCGCGCACAACCAGGGCACGCAGACCTTTCGGCAAAAATGCGCCTGCCTCATTGCGCGCGCGTTTTTTCTTGTATGATTGGGTCACGGAACAAATCACTGTGATCGGCTGTTGCGCCGGTGAGCTTCCGCATAAATGGGGGGAGGTCAACTGAATATTCTTTTTAAAACAACGGATTGATCATGACATCACGCACCATTCTGATCGTTGACGACGACGACGACCTGCGAGCCACCCTCGTCGAGCAACTGGCGCTTTACGAAGAATTCGACGTGCAGCAGGAAGCCACCGCGGCAAAAGGCGTCGCCGCGGCGCGCGGCGGCCTCGTCGACCTGCTGATCATGGATGTCGGCCTGCCCGACATGGATGGCCGCGAGGCGGTGAAGATCTTGCGCAAGGGCGGCTACAAGGCGCCGATCATCATGCTGACCGGCCACGACACCGATTCCGACACGATCCTGGGGCTCGAGGCCGGCGCCAACGACTACGTCACCAAGCCCTTCCGCTTCGCCGTGCTGCTCGCCCGCATCCGTGCGCAGCTTCGCCAGCACGAGCAGAGCGAGGACGCCACCTTCTCGGTCGGCCCCTACACGTTCAAGCCCAGCCAGAAGCTTCTGATCGATCCGCGCGGCGCCAAGGTGCGGCTGACCGAAAAGGAGGCTTCGATCATCAAGTATCTCTACCGCGCCGACCAGAAAGTGGTAACGCGCGACGTGCTCCTGGAAGAGGTGTGGGGCTACAATTCAGGCGTCACCACGCACACGCTGGAAACCCATGTCTACCGGCTACGCCAGAAGATTGAGCGCGATCCTTCCAATGCCGAAATTCTTGTGACAGAAAGCGGCGGCTACAAGCTGGTTCCTTAAACATTTCATGATCTAGAGCAATTCCAGGAAAAGTGTGAAACGGTTTTCCGTTCGGAATTGCGTCGAAGCAAAGAGAGCGGTCGGGCGGGACTGCTTCGGGTACGATCCTGGTGCTGGAGGGTGATGGATCGGCTCGCTGGACGCGTCGCGCACGATGCGCGATTGGAAGGTTGGAGCGTTCGCTTGCGCGTCCAGGAGGACGCGACGCTCCAAAGGAGGGACTGGACTGACCGCTCGGGGACACAGCTAGGATGGCGCTGGATGACGACATCCGCATCCTGTCCGCCGTGAAGCTTTTTCAGGGCTTCACGCAGGAACAGTTGCGCCTGCTCGCCTTCGGCGCGGAAAACACCTTCCTGCAGGCGGAGCGCAAGCTCTATCTCGAGGATGACGAAGCCGACTCGGCCTATATCGTGGTCAGCGGCTTGATCGCGCTCTATCGCGAGCAGGGCGGCGAGCGCATCCCGATCGGCACCGCCGGCCCGGGCGCCATGCTCAGCGAACTCGCCCTGATCGCCGACACCAGACGCCTGACCAGCGCCTCGGCCGCGGCCGATTCGGAAGTGATCCGGCTCAGCCGCAAGATGTTCCGCCGCATCCTGGAGGAATATCCGGAGCTGGCAGTGCAGCTGCACGAGCGCATCCTGGAGGAATTCCAAGAGATGATCGCCCGCATCGAAGAGCTCGCGCCGCGGTTCACGGGGTAGAGTCTGCGAATCTGACGGCTGAAAGGTCGGCGGGACAGCACCCCCCTCTGTCCTGCCGGACATCTCCCCCGCAAGGGGGGAGATTGGCAGCTTCGTCGGCAGCGCTTTCCCTCCCAATGTAGACGATTAGCGAAAGCGGCAGTGACGTCCGATCTCCCCCCTTGCGGGGGAGATGGCCGGCAGGCCAGAGGGGGGTGTGAAGGAACGCTACCTACAACGGATTTCAGCCGTCGGCTTAGTGACGACGGGCCTCTACCCCAAATCAAATTTCGCGATCACCGGCACATGGTCCGACGGCTTCTCCCAGCCGCGCGCCGATTTCAGGATCTCGTAGCCTTTGAAGCTCGGCACCAGGTTGGCCGACGACCAGACATGGTCGAGCCGGCGCCCGCGATCCGAGGCTTCCCAGTCCTTCGCGCGATAGCTCCACCAGGTGTAGAGCTTCTGCTCGGCGGGCACGTTGTGTCGCATCAGGTCGACCCAGCCGCCGGCCTGCCGCATCGCCTCGAAGTTTTCGGTCTCGACCGGCGTGTGGCTGACGACGTTGAGCAATTGCTTGTGCGACCAGACGTCATGCTCCTGCGGCGCGATGTTGAGGTCGCCGACCAGGATCGAGGCGGACAGGTCGTCTTGGCTCGCCGGCACGCTGTTCATCTCATAGACGAAGTCGAGCTTGTGGCGGAATTTGCGGTTGATCTCCGGATCGGGCTCGTCGCCGCCGGCCGGCACGTAGAAATTATGCAGCAGGATCGACCTGCCGCCGGCCTGCACTTTGACGGACAGATGCCGGCTGTCGTCGATCTCGCAGAAACGCCGCTTCTCGACCAGCTCGATCGGCCGGCGCGCCACGGTCGCCACGCCGTGATAGCCCTTCTGACCGTGGAAGAGGATGTGCTCGTAGCCCGCCTTGCGGAAGGCCTTCTCGGGAAAAAGCTCGTCCGGGACCTTGGTTTCCTGCAGGCAGAGCACGTCCGGCGCATGCTCTTTGAGCAGCCGCTCGACGATCGGCATGCGCAGGCGCACGGAGTTGATGTTCCAGGTGGCGACGGTGAAGGGCATTCAGGCAGGTCCGGCAAAGATCGCCGAACTACTGCCAGTCACGCGCCACAAAGACAAGCTGGTCGGCGCTTCAGACCGACCTCACCCGAATATCGGCGGACCTACCGCGTCTTGGTATTCAGCTCTCTGTTCGCCGTATAGTCGATGGCAAAGGTATCCGGCGGGATGGAGACGCCTTCCTTGACGTTGAAGATCATTACCGTCGTGTCCTTGCCCTGCGCGTCGGTGATCGTCCACTGGCGCAGCTCATAGCTCTTCGGATCGAACATCATGGTGATCCGGGCATTGCCGAACACCGACTTGTCGGAGAGCTGGATCGTGGTGAGGTCGTCCTCTTCCTTCACCGCCTTCACGCGCCCGCCGGAGAGGTCGATCCTGTCGTCGAGCAACAGCTTCAGCGGTGTCTTCGACAGCGGGTAGAGGTCGGAAGTGTTGAGCTTCTTGTTGAGGATGACCACCGACTTGCCGTCGGAGATCACCCGGAAATTCGACGCTCCGTCATAGTTGAAGCGGATCTTGCCGGGACGTTCGAGAAAGAACTTGCCGCCGGTCTGCTCGCCCTTCGGGCCGAACTGCACGAATTCGCCGCTCATCGATTTGACCGAGGAGAAGTGGTCGGCAATCTTCTGCGCCGCCGGCGGAACCGCGGCCTGCGCCTGGGCCAGGAGCTGGAAACCCGGTACGACGTTGATGGCGGCGGCGCCCGCGAGCACCAGGCCAAGGCCGAGCACCTGCCGGCGGGTCGGGGCGAATTCTGTCTGGGTCTTCATGCCGGTCACTTCCTGTGATTCGTGTCGTCGCTGTCTCTGGACCCCCAGTTGGGCCTAAGTTTGGCGGGTCATACGGCGCTTGGTCGCATGAACGCGCCAGATGGTTCAAAGTTGCCGGCCGGCCGCTGCGGGCGTTGCCGGGCTAGAACTTGTCGTCCTCGGTGGGAACAAGAATCTCGCGTTTGCCGGCGTGGTTGGCCGGGCCGACGATGCCTTCCTTCTCCATTTTCTCGATGATCGAGGCGGCGCGGTTGTAGCCGATGCCGAGCCGGCGCTGGATGTAGCTGGTCGAGGCCTTGCCGTCGCGCAGCACCACCGCCACCGCCTGGTCGTAGGGATCGTCGGAATCCTCGAAATTGCCGCCGCCACCGCCGCCGGAACTCCTGCCCGAGGAGCCGCCGTCCTCATCGTCTTCCTCGTCGTCCTCGGTGATGGCGTCGAGATATTCGGGCACGCCCTGCAGCTTGAGATGGCCGACAATCCGCTCGACCTCGTCATCCGAGACGAAGGGGCCGTGGACGCGCTGGATGCGGCCGCCGCCGGCCATGTAGAGCATGTCGCCCATGCCGAGCAGTTGCTCGGCGCCCTGCTCGCCAAGGATCGTGCGGCTGTCGATCTTCGACGTCACCTGGAAGGAGATGCGGGTCGGGAAATTGGCTTTGATCGTGCCGGTGATGACGTCGACCGACGGGCGCTGCGTCGCCATGATGACATGGATGCCGGCGGCGCGCGCCATCTGCGCCAGGCGCTGCACCGCGCCCTCGATGTCCTTGCCGGCCACCATCATCAGGTCGGCCATCTCGTCGATGATGACGACGATATAGGGCATCGGCTCGAGATCGAGATCCTCGGTCTCGTAGATCGCCTCGCCGGTCTGGCGGTCGAAGCCGGTCTGCACGGTGCGCGAGATTTTCTCGCCCTTCTTCTCGGCCTGGCTGACGCGTGCGTTGAAACCGTCGATGTTGCGCACGCCGACCTTGGACATCTTGCGGTAGCGGTCCTCCATCTCCCGCACGGTCCATTTCAGCGCCACCACCGCCTTCTTCGGATCGGTGACGACGGGCGTGAGCAGATGCGGGATGCCGTCATAGACCGAGAGCTCGAGCATCTTGGGGTCGATCATGATCAGCCGGCATTCCTGCGGCGTCAGCCGGTAGAGCAGCGAAAGAATCATGGTGTTGATGGCGACCGACTTGCCCGAGCCGGTGGTGCCGGCAACCAGCACGTGCGGCATCTTGGCGATGTCGACGATGACCGCCTCGCCGTTGATGGTCTTGCCTAGCGCCAGCGCAAGCTTCGCCTTCGTCGTCTCGAAGTCGCGGCTCGCCATGATCTCTCTGAGATAGACTGTCTCGCGCTTGGCGTTCGGCAGCTCGATGCCGATGGCGTTGCGGCCGGGCACGACGGCGACGCGGCAGGCGATCGCGCTCATCGAGCGGGCGATGTCGTCGGAAAGGCCGATGACGCGCGAGGATTTGATGCCGGGCGCGGGCTCGAGCTCATAGAGCGTGACGACCGGACCGGGGCGGACATGGATGATCTCGCCCTTGACGCCGAAATCCTCGAGCACGCCTTCGAGCAGCCTTGCGTTCTGCTCCAGCGCGTCCTTCGACAGGCTCGGGTCTTTCGCCACGTTCTTCGGTTCGGACAGGAAATGCAGCGACGGCATCTCGAACGTGCTGGAGCCGATCAAAGAGGTCTGCGCCTCGCGCTGGACGCGCGCGCCCTGCACCGGGCGCGGCGCAGGCGCCTCCACGCGCGTCGCCGCGTCGGAGCGGAAGTTGCGCACATTGGCGCGGCGCTGCACCGGCTGCTCGTCATCGAAATCGTCGAGATCGGCCTCTTCGGCGAAGTCATCGTCGTCGACCGGATCGACCGAAGCGCTGCGATCGTTGACCATCGCTGCAAAGAATTCCGGCTCGACACGCGCACGACCGCCGGGGCTCATCCTGGCCTCGGCGAACTCGGCCGATTCGACCCGTTCGGCGGCGCGGCGCCAGGCGCTTGCTCGCGGCTCCATCGCAGGTTCGAACTCGTCGCGTTCCTGCCTGCGGCGCGCGGCGCGGCGGTGCATCCATGCGCGGAACGACAGCCACCAGTGGGTGATGGCGCCGAGCGCCAGAATGCCTTCGTCGCCCTCGTCCTCATCCTCGTCGAAGAGCAGATCGTCCTGCTCGCGCGGATCGGGCGCGGCGGCACGCTCCATCACCGCAAACCCGTTCTTGCGCGCGATCAGCGTCGAGCCATAGGCGAACAGCCACAGCGCCGGCGCGGCGAGAACCACCGCGATGATGCTGGCGAAAAGACCCTTCGGATAGCCGCCGACGGCGATGCCCGGAATCTTCAGCACCATGTCGCCGAAGACGCCGCCGAGACCGGTCGGCAGCGGCCAGGTGTTGGGCGGCGTCACGCATCCGGCGATCGCCGCGGCAAGCAGCGCGAAGCCGAACCAGGCAAGCCCGCGCTTCGGCAGCCTGTCGACGCCACGTGCGGAGAAGAGAAGAAAACCCCAGACCACCGCCGGCACCAGGCCCGCGACCGCGGCAAGGCCGAAGAACTGCATGGCGAGGTCGGAAAACACCGCGCCCGTATAGCCCATGGCGTTGGTGACGATGTTGTTGGTGGCATGCGAGAAGCTCGGGTCGGCGACGTTCCAGGTGGCGAGGCTGGCGACGCCGAAAGCGGTGAAAACGAACAGGCCGGCGCCGACCAGCCGCCCGACCTGCCGCCGCGCGAATGCCTGGATGCCGTGCCCCGTATCGGTCAGCGCGAGCGGTGCTGAAGCGCCTGAACGCATGCCTCTTCCCCGTAAGTCGTTGCCTGGCCGGGCGCAGACGCACTCCGGCAGATTCGAACGCCAGACTATCGGCGGGAAGGTTAAGGCCGCATTAACCATGGCCTTTTACCGGATGCCCTCGAAAAGGAAATGGCGGGCCTTAACGGCCCGCCATCTCTCATAGGCAACGGCGAAACGATCGGATCCGTCCGGACCGGACCTCCCGCAAATTATTTGTGACCGGCGTACATCATCAGGTTGGCGCAGAATTCGGCGTGTGGCTTGCTCATCGCCGCATCCTGGCACTCCTTCATCATCATGTCCTGCTTGTCCTTGGCCGTCGAAGCCCAGGCCGCCTTGAAATCGGCCTCGGACTTCATGGTCTTCATGCTGGAATCGGTGAAGAACGGCGCCATGTTGTCAGGCTCGTCGAGCGCGCCAGCAAGTGCAACGCCGCTGACCATCGACAGAGCCATTGCTCCCAGGAAGATCGTCTTGAAGTTCATTAGTTGGTTCCTTCCCTGATATTTGGCGAACGCCACGATGGCGATCGCAATCCCAGTACGGAACCGGAATGGCCGGTGTTTCATACATGCGCGATCAAGTGAATGTGATCGAGTTGCCAGGTATTCATACCCGACAAAAAAGGAGGCCCGGAAGATCTTCCGGGCCTCAAGGCGTGAGCCCCTTTTGAGAGCATCACGACGGGATCTTGGGAGTAGATCCTGAAAAACCGCTGCGCGGCTTTCATTGAATATCCGGACCGGCGGGAGGAGGGTCCGCCGGTCCTTGGCAGGATCGGCCTTACGGCACGACCTCGCCGTGCTGGGTGACGTCGAGGCCTTCGACCTCTTCCTGGCTGCTCGGACGCAGGCCGACCAGCGCCTTGACGATGAAGAGGATCACGAAGGTCGCGATCGCGGTCCACAGGATGGTGAAGACGATGCCGTAGACCTGCGTGCCGACCGAAGCGCCCTTGCCGAGCGCGTTGATCGCCGGATCGGCGAGCGCGCCGGTGAGCAGTGCACCGATCACACCGCCGACGCCGTGCACGCCGAAGGCATCGAGCGAGTCGTCATAGCCGAACATGTGCTTCACCTTGACGGCCGAGATGTAGCAGAGCACGCCGGCGACGATGCCGACGATGAAGGCGCCGGTCGGGTTGACGAAGCCGGAAGCGGGCGTCACCGCGACGAGGCCGGCGACGGCGCCGGAGATGATGCCGAGCACCGACGGCTTCTTGGCGACGATCCATTCGGCGAACATCCAGGCCAGCGCCGCGGCGGCGGTGGCGACCTGCGTGTTCATCATCGCTGCACCCGCGAGGCCGTCGGCCGCGAGCTCCGAGCCGGCGTTGAAGCCGAACCAGCCAACCCACAGCAGCGAAGCGCCGATCACCGAATAGACGAGGTTGTGCGGCGCCATGTTGGTGGTGCCGTAGCCCTCGCGCTTGCCGAGGACGAGCGCGCAGACGAGGCCCGCGACACCGGCGTTGATGTGGACGACCGTGCCGCCGGCGAAGTCGAGAACGCCAGCCGAACCCAGGAAGCCGCCGCCCCACACCCAATGCGCGATCGGTGCGTAGACGAAGACCAGCCACAGGCCCATGAAGATCAGCAGCGCCGAGAACTTCATGCGCTCGGCGAAGGCGCCGGCGATCAGCGCGGGCGTGATGATGGCGAAGGTCAACTGGAACATCGAGAAGACGAACTCGGGGATGTTCGCCACGCCCGGTAGCCACAGCGTCGACGTGGTGATGCCGTGATGGAAGAATTTCGAGAAGCCGCCGAGATAGGCGTTCATGCCGCCGCCGTCGGAGAAGGCCAGCGAATAGCCGAACATGAACCACAGCACCGTCACCAGGCAGGTGATGGCAAAGCTCTGCATGATGGTGGCGAGCACGTTCTTCTTGCGCACCATGCCGCCGTAGAACAGCGCCAGGCCGGGAATGGTCATCATCAGCACCAGCGCCGTCGAGGTCAGCATCCAGGCGGTGTTGCCGGTATCGAGGACCGGGGTCGGCGCGGCAGGTGCGGCTGGCGCGGCCGCCGGAGCAGCCTCCTGCGCGAAGGCGGCGGCCGTGCTGAGCGCCACGAGAGTGAGCGAAGCGGCCGCGCGTCCCGTCGTCTTCAAGGTGGAAGGAATATTCATTGATCTCTCCGTTGGAATAGCTGATCGCCGCTTAGAGCGCGTCGGTGTCTGTTTCGCCGGTGCGGATGCGCACCGCCTGGTCGATGCCGAAGACGAAGATCTTGCCGTCGCCGATCTGGCCGGTCTTGGCGGCGGAGGAGATGGCTTCGACGGCCTTGTCGACCATGTCGGCGCCGACGGCGACTTCGATCTTGATCTTGGGCAGGAAGCTCACCGCGTATTCCGCGCCGCGATAGATTTCCGTATGTCCCTTCTGACGCCCGTAGCCTTTGACTTCGGTGACGGTCAGGCCCTGGATGCCGACGGCGGTGAGCGCTTCGCGCACCTCGTCGAGCTTGAACGGCTTGATGATTGCCATCACGATTTTCATAAGGTTTCACCCTTTGCTGTTGCGGTCCCCCGCGTTTGCACACCTTCACCGATCCCGAGGAGAGCCGGAGAGTGCCCGACAGGATTCAAGCTCCGTGCCAATTGCCGAAGCAGGGTGTTAACCTGTTGTAAACAAAGGGGATGGGCGGCCACTGCACAACAATCGTGCGCAGTGGCGCCATGGCGTCTGATTAAGAAATAGGCAAAATTTAGAAAATGCCTGTTTTCTAGGCCTTAACTCGAAGCCGGCTCAGCGTTTCAGCCGGATGAGGCCTTCCTGGGCCACCGAGGCGATCAGCGTTCCGTCGCGCGCGAACAGCGATCCGCGGGTGAAACCGCGCGAGCCTTGCGTGGAGGGGCTGTCCTGCGTGTAGAGGATCCAGTCGTCCAGCGAATGGCTGCGGTGGAACCACATCGCGTGATCGAGGCTGGCCGCCTGGATGTCGCGGTCGAAGATGGCGCGGCCATGCGCGAAGGTCGAGGTGTCGAGCAGCGTCATGTCGGAAAGGTATGCAAGCACCGCCGCCTGCGTCGCGCTGTCTTCCGGCACCGGGCCGGTGGTGCGGATCCAGATGTTCTGCTCCGGCTCCAGCTTCTCGCGGCTGGTATAGTGCTTGAGCATCACCGGCTTCATCTCGATCGGCCGGTCGCGCTCCCAGTAGCGCCTGATACCTTCCGGCACCGCCTCGCCGAACTTGCCGAGCAGCTCGCGTTGCGAAAGCAGCGTGTCGGGTGCCGGCACGTCGCGCGGCATCGGCAGCTGATGCTCCAGCCCCACCTCGTCCTGCTGGAAAGAGGCTTCCAGCGAGAAGATCGCCTGCCCATGCTGGATCGCCACCACCCGGCGCGTGGTGAAGGAGCCGCCGTCGCGGATGCGGTCGACCTCGTAGACGATCGGCACTTTGGTGTCGCCGGGCCGCATGAAATAGCCGTGCAGCGAATGCACATGGCGCTCCGGCTCCACCGTGCGCTGGGCGGCAACCAGCGCCTGGGCGATGGTCTGGCCGCCGAACACGCGCTGCCAGTCGAGCTTGGGGCTGCGACCACGATACAGATTGTGTTCGAGCTGCTCGAGGTCGAGAATATCGAGAAGCTCGTCCATGGCCGCCGTCATGTTCCACGTCCTTGAAAAGATGTGCCACAGCGGGTTTCGGACAGGACAGGCGGGCAGTCAAGCTGCTACGACCCGCACCGAGACCGGAAGCCGCGAAAGGAAAGTGCCATGGTCGATCGCAAGGAGGCGGACAAAGCCTCTGTGGATGTGCTGGTGGCGGGCGCCGGCTATGTCGGCCTTACCGTCGCCGTATCCCTGAAGCAGGCGCGCCCCAGCCTGGGCGTCGCCATTGTCGATGCCGCCCCCGCCGGCGTCTGGCAGAAGGACGGCCGCGCCTCGGCGATCGCCGCCGCGGCCTGTCGCATGCTGGAGCAACTCGGCGTCTGGGACGAGATCGCGCCCGAGGCCCAGGCGATCACCGAGATGATCATCACCGACTCGCGCGCCGCCGATCCGGTGCGTCCTGTGTTTTTGACCTTCGACGGCGAGGTGGCGCCGGGCGAGGCCTTCGCCCATATGGTCGCTAACCGGGACCTGAACGGCGCGCTCCGCCGCCGCGCCGAAAAGCTCGGCATCGACATCATCGAAGGCATGGCCGTCAGCGCCTTCGACACGAACGGCGTCGGCATCACCGTGCATCTGGCCGACGGTGCGGCGCTCAAGGCGCGGCTGCTGATCGCCGCCGACGGCGTCAATTCGAAGCTGCGCGACATGGCCGGCATCAAGACGGTGAAATGGGAATACGGCCAGTCCGGCATCGTCTGCACGGTGGCGCATGAGCGCCCGCACAACGGCCGCGCCGAGGAACATTTTTTGCCCGCCGGCCCCTTCGCCACACTGCCGCTGAAACCCGACAGGGACGGCACCAATCGCTCCTCGATCGTCTGGGTCGAGCGTACGGAAGACGCGCAGAAGCTGGTCGAAGGCGACGAGTTCGTCTTCGAACATGAGCTGGAGCACCGCTTCGGGCTGAAGCTCGGCGAGATCCGCGTCGCCGACAAACCGCGCGCCTGGCCGCTTGGCCTCACCCTAGCCCGCGCCTTCGTGGCGCCTCGCATCGCGCTCGCCGGCGACGCCGCACACGGCATCCATCCGATCGCCGGCCAGGGGCTCAACCTCGGCTTCAAGGATGTGGCCGCACTCGCCGAAGTGGTGGTCGAGGCCGACCGGCTCGGCCAGGATATCGGCGCCCTCGACGTGCTCGAACGCTACCAGCAATGGCGCCGCTTCGACACGCTGCAGATGGGCGTCACCACCGACGTGCTGAACCGCCTGTTCTCCAACGATATCGGCCCGCTTCGCGCCGTGCGCGACATCGGCCTCGGTCTCGTCGAGCGCATGCCGAAGCTCAAGGACTTCTTCATCCGCCAGGCCTCGGGCCTGTCGGGTGATACGCCGCGGCTATTGAAAGGGGAAGCTATCTAGCAGCCAAAGGAGATAATAGAAGACTACGACGGCGGCCAGCATGCCGATCACCAACCTTCCGGCCCTGGATTTGCGCAACCTGTCTCCAAACAGCGTGTCAATCAGATCGGCCAATTCGGCAGCCACGTAGGCAATTGCTTCCATCTGTGCCTTGACGGTTCGGTGTACCCACCACTGATGTAGGCACAACTGCCTCGCGTTCAAAGATCGATGGTCGCCTGGATCAATTGACCTCAAAGCCCAGCTTCTGCCGCAACCTCAGCATCCGCTGATCCACGATCCGCAGACTCTGCTCACCGCCTTGCGCCACACGGTTCAGCATCCGGAGCAGGTCGTCCCGCTCATGCGGATCGAGGCGCTCGCGCAGGAATGGCGCCAGCTTATCGATGACGATCGTCGTGTCGTCGATCTGCGACGCCGCCCATTTGGCGTAGACGACCGCCTCGTCGGTTTTCTTCGGGCTGGCGGCAATCTGCGCGATCACCTCGCGAAGGACGGCTTCGCGCTGCGGCAGGATCGGGTCATGTTCCGAAACGATCGCGGTGATCAGCGTCGCGGCGGCCACGACGGGATCGTCGATCGCCGTCAGCGGCGAGAGTGCTGCCTGCTTGCGCAGCTTCTTGCGGCGGATATTGCCCTGCACGCGGCCGATAACGTCGGCGACCTCGCTGGCCGCCTCGTTCATCGCCTTCAGCCGGTACCACCAGATGGCCGCCGCGCCGAGCAGGCCAAGTATAGCGATCAAGAAAGGCATGCCGAATTCCCCCGAAATCCCGGCAACGATAGGAGAAGTGCAGCATCGCTTCAACAAGCGACAATTGCGGCGATGAAGAAACCCCTAATATCTGCCGACCGCCATACGACGGCATCATGACCCCGGTATGTCGTAGATCGCCCTGACCTCGACGGTGCCGAGTTCGGCGAGCGGAATGCCGTCCGCGATCGCCAGCGCCTCGTCGAGATCCGCGGCCTCGACCATGACGAAGCCGAGCAACTGCTCTTTCGTCTCGGCGAACGGGCCGTCGGTGACCAGCCGCTTGCCCTTGCGCCGGCGCAGCGACTTCGACATCTTCACCGGCTGCAGCGCCTGGGCGATGATCAGCTTGCCTTGTCGGTCGAGTTCCCTGTCATAGGCGAGCGAGTCGGCGTCGAGCTTGGCGGATCTTTCCGGCGTGAGCGCGAAGAGGTCTTTTTCCTCGCCATAGACCAGCAGGACATATTTCATTTTTCGTTCCCTTCCTGTGATGAACCATAGGAGGCGACAGCGATGCTGTCAGCCTTGCTTCTGACCGCCGCCGCGTGGTCGAGCAGCAATGCCGCGATCCCGATGATGGCCACGGCCGCCACCAGCCGGCCGAAGCCGGATGGCGGCGGATCCAGCCAGAAGTCTTGCGGTCGCCAGGCTCTTCGGCCGGGGCGTCTCCAAAGCGCGAAAAACAGATTGTCCATCCTGAACCTCCATCGGCCGTAACTCCGTGGCCGCCCGCAGGACGGTCCGCCCGCCGGGAAGTCGACATTTTTGCACGCGCATTTTTTTTGAGAATTTTTTCGCGGGCCCTGCCCGCGCGGGCACAATCGCGCCATGGTCTTCCGCCGCGCTCGCGCTATAGTTCAGGGGAACGCTGGCGCCCGCCAGCGGCAACCCCGAAAAGCCAGGAGGACTTCATGGACCGCACCGCAAACGCCGTCTGGAAAGGCAATCTGAAAGAGGGCAAAGGCACACTGGACACCCAGAGCGGGACGCTGAAGGGCACGCCCTATTCCTTCAAGGCGCGCTTCGAGGATGAGAGCGGCAAATCCGGCACCAATCCGGAAGAGCTGATCGCCGCGGCGCACGCCGGCTGCTACGCCATGCAGCTTTCGCACTTCCTGGCCGAAAACGGCACGCCGGCCGCCGAGCTCGACGCCAAGGCTGTGGTGACGCTGGTGCCCGGCACCGGCATCACCGGCAGCGCCATCACCCTGGTCGGCAAGGTGCCGGGCATCGATGCGGCGAAGTTCAAGGAGCTCGCCGAGAAGGCCAAGGCCGAGTGCCCAGTCTCCAAGGCGCTCGGCGCCATCAAGGTTTCGCTCGACGCAAGGTTGGCTGATTAGTATTTTTACTTTGCACGGTGGCGATCCTTCGCGCCCCCCTCTGCCCTGCCGGGCATCTCCCCCACTTGGGGGGAGATCGGACGTCGCGCCGGTTTTCGCCAACTTCCAACGTTGCAGGATGAGCGAGGCGCAGAGACATCTAATCTCCCCCCAAGTGGGGGAGATGTCCGGCAGGATAGAGGGGGGCGCTGTCCCGCTAGGGTCCCCGGTTGAGCTAACCGCCCAGCGCCTCGATCTTCGCGCGCAGCGTCGCGACCTCTTCCTCCAGCGCCCGCACCCGCGCCTCGAGATCGGTATCCGACGATACCGGCGCCTGCCAGGGCGCTGCCGCTGCCGCTGCCTCCACCGGCCCGCTCAGCAGATGCACGTAGCGCTCCTCGCGCTGCCCAGGCGCGCGTTCGAGCAATTGCACGAGCGGCGGCCGGCGGCCGATCATCAGGTCCAGATTGTCGCGAAGCTCCTCGATCGAGGCAAAGCGCGCCATACGCTCCGAGCGCGCGAGCAGCTCATGCGCGGTCTGCGCGCCGCGCAGGAGCAGCAGGCCGACGATCGCGATCTGCGGCGTGGTCAGCGAAAAACGCTGCGCCATCAGATGCTCGTAGCGCTCGACACGCGAGGCGAAGGCCTGGCGCACCATGCCCTTCTGTTCGAGTTGGCTGAGCGCCCGCCTGACCTCGGTGAGCTCCAGCGCCATCACCGGCTCGCGCGCCGTCTTCTGGTTGGCGGCGGCATGCGCGCCGTTGAGCGTCAGCGGATAGACATCCGGCGTCAACTCCTTCTTCTCGATCAGCGAGCCGAGCACGCGGGCTTCGACGGGGGAGAGGACGGGGAGGTCAGTCATTGGGTTGGGCTATCCTTCTAAGGCTGGAGGGACAGCACCCCCCTCTGTCCTGCCGGACATCTCCCCCGCAAGGGGGGAGATCGGCAGCTTCAGCGCCGTTCGTCCATTCTTGCAACGTTGAAGATTAGCGAAAGCGGGAAAGACAGCCAATCTCCCCCCAAGTGGGGAGATGGCCGGCAGGCCAGAGGGGGGCGCGAAGGAATGCTGCCTGCCAGACTATCGAAAAGCCGAGGCTAAACCCTTCTCTCCACCATCATCTTCTTGATCTCGGCGATCGCCTTCGCAGGATTGAGTCCCTTCGGGCAGGTCTGCGCGCAATTCATGATGGTGTGGCAGCGATAGAGCCGGAAGGGGTCTTCCAGATTGTCGAGCCGCTCGCCGGTCGCTTCGTCGCGGCTATCGATCAGCCAGCGATAGGCCTGCAGCAGCGTCGCCGGGCCGAGATAGCGCTCGCCGTTCCACCAGTAGCTCGGGCAGGAGGTGGAGCAGCAGGCGCACAGGATGCATTCGTAGAGCCCGTCGAGCTTCGCACGGTCCTCATGGCTCTGCAGCCACTCGGTGGCAGGCGTCGGCGAGACCGTCTTCAGCCATGGCTCGATCGAGGCGTGCTGGGCGTAGAAATTGGTGAGGTCTGGCACAAGGTCCTTGATCACAGCCATATGCGGCAGCGGATAGACCTTCACCGCGCCTGAAATGTCCTCCGCACCCTTGGTGCAGGCGAGCGTGTTCGAGCCGTCGATGTTCATGGCGCAGGAGCCGCAAATGCCCTCGCGGCAGGAGCGGCGCAGCGTCAGCGTCGGGTCGATCTTGTTCTTGATCCACAGCAGCGCGTCGAGCACCATCGGTCCGCAATCGTTCATGTCGACGAAATAGGTGTCCATGCGCGGGTTTTCGCCGTCATCCGGCGACCAGCGATAGATCCGGTATTCGCGCAGGTTCGTCGCGCCCTCCGGCTTCGGCCAGGTCTTGCCCTGCTGGACCTTGGAATTCTTCGGAAGCGTGAGTTCGACCATTACCTGCGGTCCTTTCGGATGACGAGCTTCAGCCCGGACCAGATTTCATTGACGGCGGCGACCTTGACGTCGACGAGGTCCAGCTTGAGCGCTTGCGTGCGGATCACGTCCTCGGTGACGTCGGTCGCGACCTTTGATGCCTTCTTCGGCCAGGACACCCAGACCATGCCGTCACGCTTGATCGCCGTCTCGATGCCGGCCAGGCCGTCCTCGATCTCGGCGCGTTGCCGGGTGAAGGCATGCACGGCATCGTATTTCCGGTTGCCGGAAATCGCCGACCACTTGGACAGCCGATCGACCCCGGCAAACGCCACGGCGTCGGTCAGGTCGTCGAGCTCCGGCGGCAGCGCGATGAAGGCGGCGACCATGCCGTCCTTCAGGCCGAGCTTGGCCGGAAGGGGCGTGCCGGAATATCCTGCGGCCGCCAATGCCATGGTCAGTAGACCCTCGCCTTCGGCGCGATCTTGGCCGGGTTGATGCCGCCGTCCTTTTCCGCCAGCAGCGTCTCGGTATGCACCGGCCGGTAGGTGAGCGTCACCTTGCCGTCCTCGTCGACGCGGGCCAGCGTGTGCTTGCGCCAGTTGGCGTCGTCGCGCGCCGAGAAATCCTCCCGCGCGTGCGCGCCGCGGCTCTCCTTGCGTGCCGCCGCGCCGTGGACGGTGGTGATGGCGTTGGCCATCAAATTCTCCAGCTCCAGCGTCTCGACGAGATCGGAGTTCCAGATCATCGAGCGGTCGAAGACCTTGATATCCTTGAGCTCGCCCCAGATCTCGGAGACGCGCTTGCAGCCATTGTCCAGCGATTCCTGGGTGCGGAACACCGCCGCGTCTTCCTGCATCGCCTTCTGCATCTTTTCGCGCAAGCTTGCTGTCGGCGTCGAGCCATTGGCGTGGCGCAGGCGATCGAAGCGATCCATGATCTTCTCGACCGAGGCCGCGTTGGGCGAGGGTATCGGCGACTTGCGGTCGATCACCTGGCCGGCGCGAAGCGCCGCCGCGCGGCCGAACACGACGAGGTCGATCAGCGAGTTGGAGCCCAGCCGGTTGGCGCCGTGCACGGAGGCGCAGGCGGCCTCGCCGACAGCCATCAGCCCTGGCGATACTTGGTCCGGGTTCTTAGCCGTTGGGTTGAGCACTTCGCCCCAATAATTGGTCGGCACGCCGCCCATATTGTAGTGCACCGTCGGCAGCACCGGGATCGGCTCCTTGGTCAGGTCGACGCCGGCGAAGATTTTTGCCGATTCCGAGATGCCCGGCAGCCTTTCATGCAGAACGGCCGGGTCGAGATGGTCGAGATGCAGGAAGATGTGATCCTTCTTCGGCCCGACGCCACGGCCTTCGCGGATCTCCATCGTCATGCAACGCGAGACCACGTCGCGCGAGGCAAGGTCCTTGGCCGACGGCGCATAGCGCTCCATGAAGCGCTCGCCTTCGGAATTGACGAGATAGCCACCCTCGCCGCGCGCGCCTTCGGTGATCAGGCAGCCGGCGCCGTAGATGCCGGTCGGGTGGAACTGCACGAACTCCATGTCCTGCAGCGCAAGCCCGACTCGTGCGGCCATGCCGCCGCCGTCGCCGGTGCAGGTATGCGCCGAGGTGGCGGAGAAATAGGCGCGTCCGTAGCCGCCGGTCGCGAGCACCACCATCTTGGCCGAGAAGCGATGGATGGTGCCGTCGTCGAGGTTCCAGGCCACGACCCCGGTGCAGGTGCCGTCCGGCTCCATGATCAGGTCGAGCGCGAAATACTCGATGAAGAACTGCGCGTTGTTCTTCAGCGACTGGCCGTAGAGCGTGTGCAGCATGGCATGGCCGGTGCGGTCGGCGGCGGCGCAGGTGCGCTGCACCGGCGGCCCTTCGCCGAAGTTCATCATCATGCCGCCAAATGGCCGCTGGTAGATCTTGCCCTCTTCCGTGCGCGAGAACGGCACGCCGTAATGCTCGAGCTCGTAGACGGCGGCGGGCGCCTCGCGCACCATGTATTCCTGCGCGTCGATGTCGCCCAGCCAGTCCGAGCCCTTGACGGTGTCGAAGAGATGCCACTGCCAGTTGTCGGGGCCCATATTGGCGAGCGAGGCGGCGATGCCGCCTTGTGCCGCCACCGTATGCGAGCGGGTCGGGAACACCTTGGTGATGCAGGCGGTGCGCAGCCCCTGCTCGGCCATGCCGAGCGTGGCGCGCAGCCCGGCGCCGCCGGCGCCGACGATCACCACATCGAATTTGTGATCGACAAAGGTGTAGGCGGAAGCCGTGCTGGCTGTATTTGCGTTGGCCAAGACGTCAGCCTCCGAATGCGAGTTTGAGCAGAGCGAAGAGCGAGGCGACGCCCACTGCTATCGAGAAGAATGTGTTGAGGGCGATCAGCGCGAGCTTCATGCCTTCGCCATGCACATAGTCCTCGATGATCACCTGCATGCCGAGCCGCATGTGGTAGAGCCCGGAAATCAGCACCAGCGACAGCACCAGCGCCACGAACGGATTGGCGAGGGACGCCCGCACGTCGGCATAACCGTGGCCGTTGACCGCGATCAGGAAGCCGACGAAGAACAGGATGAGCGGAATATTGGCGATCGCCGTCAGCCGCTGGCGCCAGAAATGGCCGGTGCCTTCGCGGGCCGAGCCCAGGCCGCGGACCTTGCCCAGCGGCGTGCGCATGTCCGAATTCTTTGCGACCATCAGAGTGCTCCCCGCGCCATGTAGCCGGCGATCCAGATCAGCAGCGTCAGCACGATCGAGCCGGCGAGCGTCGCCCAGGCGATCTTCGAGGCGGTGTGTTTTTCGAGCCACGCGCCGGTGTCCCAGACGAGATGGCGCAGCCCGCCCAGCATGTGGTGCATCAGCGCCCAGGTGTAGCCGAAGAGGACCAGTCGGCCGAGCCAGGAGCCGAAGGCCCAGTTGACCCAGTCGAAGGCGGCCTGCGAGGTCGAAGCCGCGATCAGCCATGCCGCCACCAGGAGCGTGCCGAAATAGAGCGCGCCGCCGGTGATGCGATGGATGATCGACATCGTCATCGTGATCGGCGGCCGGTAGATCGTCAGATGCGGCGAAAGCGGCCGCTCGTGTCTGGCAACTGCGCGGGTGGCTGGTGATTTGCTCATGGCTCCCCCAGTTCGGCGTTCCGGAGCTGCGACGGATGCAGCTTTTGCCGCCTCCATATATGGCCTCGGATAGGCGGTTTCTAATGCGCTTTTTGCACCGCGTCAAAGCCGGAAAATCGTTTTGGAAACGTCATTTAGTCTGACAAAGAAGGGAAGTTCCGCTTCAATCGATTAGCGCGCGATGCGAAGCCGGCGCAACGTCGCTGCAGTGCGGTATGTCGACAAGGATTGCTACCTTCTGCAGGTGAGCGGCGTCGATCCCCTCTTCATCACCAGCGCCTCGCGTCCGTCGATCACAACTGCGTCATGCGTCGCCGCTGCCTGGTATCGGCTGCTCTGGTTGGCGGGCGATGCCGCAAACTCCTCGGTCCAGCCATCCGGCCCTGCCACGCGCAGCGAGGTGCCGAGATTTTGGATGGAGATCATGCCGCCATTGCCGCATCTGTACGTGGCCGTTCCAACACCGGATCTCGGCACGGTCAGGTCGGTGATGATCTTGGTCGCGGGCGGCGCAGCGGTTGCAGGTGTCTTGGGCGTTGCAGCTCCAGCTGCGGGCGCGGCGGGCTGCTGGCTCGGAGCAGACGAGACCACTGGCGATGCCGTGTTCTCTGCCTTGGGTGCGCCGTTCTGCGGCACGCAGGCCAAGGCTGCAAGAAGCAGCGGAACAACGAGCGATACCCGAACCATGCGGCCAAACGCCATGTGCTGCCCCTTTCGTGCGCGGCACGCTAGCCATGCGCCGCGCCAAGATCAAGTTCACCCTGAGTCAGCCAGGGCAGGCCGGCGGCCCATCGGGCCTGCGGACGGACCGCGAGGATGCCCGCTAAAATTAACCATAATCATTAAGAACCGGCGTGCCGGGAGCCGTCTGCCCTTAACAAAGGTTAAGAAAAGGTTAATTTCCGATTCGGACGAAGTCCGGGCCGTGGCCTTGAGGTCGCCGCCGGTGAACGGAGGACAAAATGCGTTCGAATTCAGTGCTGGCTTGCCTCGCGGCGATTGCGGCCATGACAGTCGGGTTTTCTACTCCGTCGGAAGCCGGTTTGCGCCATCACGACCGCGTCTATGCCGATTCCTTCGGCAATCTCGTCATCGACAGCGCCGCCGGCTACAAGCGCATCATTGTCGGCGAAGGCAGGCACGCCAAGGAGCTCTCGAACTTTACCGGTGCCGGCCAACCCGATGTGATTTATGATTCGGACGATGCCGGCGCGCCGGGCTGCTATCAGCCGCCGGTCTTCGTCAAGGGCCGCTCCTATATGTACGGGCTTTCCGACGGCGAGATGCCCAACCTCAGCCCCTGCCGCTGACCGATACCGGGAACGGGGCGCGACTGGCGACCGAAACGAGCACGCAATCGCGACCCGCATTCTTGGGCGAAAAACACGTTAACGTGGGCATAAGCTGCGGGATTTCAGCCGACGCTCACCGCTTCGGGCACGAAGGCGGTTTCGGGCCGCTCGTAGGAAAGACGGACGCTGTCGCGGCCGTTCCTCTTGGCCTTGTACAGCGCCTCGTCGGCGCGCCGCATCAGCGGCGCCAGCCCTTCAGTGCCGGTGCGGGCCGCGACGCCGAAGCTCGCGGTCACCCTGGTGCCGGGCGGCAGGCCGTCGACGGCCCCGGCCGAATAGAAGGTGCGGATCGCTTCCGCGAACAGGCGCGCCGCGGCGAGATCGCTGAGCGGCAGAAGCACGGCGAACTCCTCGCCGCCGATGCGGCCCGCGGCGCCGCGCGTGCCCGTGGCAAAGCGCAGCTTGGCGGCGAAATCGGCAATCACCCGGTCGCCCGCCTCATGTCCGTGCTGGTCGTTGAGCGCCTTGAAGTGATCGAGGTCGGCAAGCACCAGCGCGACGGGGAACCCCGCCCTGCCGCATTGATCGAGCAGAAATGCCGCCCGCTCCTCGAAGCCGCGGCGGTTGAGAAGACCGGACAGCGGATCGGTATGGGTCTCGGCCTTCAGCGCCTTCAGCACATCGAGCGCCGCCGCCGTGAACAGGCAGAGCGCGATCAGGAGCGATAAAAGCGCATGCGAGAGCAGCGCCGTCGTCCAGTAGGACGAGCCGTAGAAGCCGTCATAGCTCGGGAACGGTCCATGCGCGATGACGACGATCAGCGTGCGGGCGATGAAGTTCAACCCGGAAAGCAGCGACAGCACGAACAGAATCTTTTCGACAGGCCCGTTGTTGCGCACTGTCCTGAGTTCGGCGGCGACGAGCAGGCTCAAGGCGCCGAAGCCGAAATTCATGCCGAGCACGCGCCAGGTGAGATCCGGCTGGACGAACATGAACCATGCAAAGGTGGCGAGCCCGCCGCCGGTCATGATGCCGATGCCGATATAAGGCACGCGCCGGCCGTAGCGCGCGACGATCGCGCTGGAAAGGCAGCAGGCGGCTATCGTGAAACATATGTTGGAGATCAGCTTGGTCGTCACGATGCCGACCGGAAGCGTGAAATATTGCAGCAGGAAGCCCGGTGCCGACAGGCAGTAGCTTGCCGCCAGCACCGCCAGGTACGGACGATGGCGCTGATAGAACCACAGCACGAGGAACGCGGCGCCGAGCGCCAGCGCTATCGTCGGATTGAGCAGCGCTATGAGCAGACCGGTGTCCAACGGACCGTGACTTTCCCCAACTTGACCCAGGGGGAGATGCTAGTCCGGAAGCGCAAACAAGCGGTTAAGCCATGCCACGGAACAGCTCCGGGAGAGCGGCGTTCTCAACAAAACAGGAGAACGCCGATGGCCGGTACAATCACCCTGACCGAGCACGATGCGATCCGCTCCTGGGCGGCGGCGCGCGCCGGATTTCCGGCCATCGTCGATGTTTCGCCCCAGGCCGGAACGCAGCCCATGCTGCGCCTGGTTTTTGGCCAGAACGCCTATGAGGACGAAGACAGGCCGGAGCGGCCACTCAATGCGGGCGGCTATGAGCTCGTCGAATGGGACGAATGGTTCAGGATTTTCGACGAGCAGAAACTGGCGCTTGTGGTCGCCGCCGACGAGCCCGGCCGGCGCGAGGAGTTCCATCAGTTCATCCGGCGCGGCGACCGCTAGAGCGGTTCACCGTTTCACGGAAACGGGGAACCGCTCTATCTCTTTGTTTTGTCGCAATTTCCAGACGGAAAACCGCTCACACTTTTCCTGAAATTGCTCTAAGTGCTGCGCGCAAAAGTGCGCAGCGGTTTTGCGAAACGACATGCATAAAAAAGGCCCGGATCGCGCCGCGATCCGGGCCGTTATCGAGTTTGCAGCGGATTCTTATTTCCAGTCGCGGATGTCGACGAAGTGGCCGGCGATCGCCGCCGCCGCCGCCATGGCCGGCGACACCAGATGGGTGCGGCCCTTGAAGCCTTGCCGGCCCTCGAAATTGCGGTTCGAGGTCGAGGCGCAGCGCTCATGCGGCTTCAGCCGGTCGTCGTTCATCGCCAGGCACATCGAGCAGCCTGGCTCCCGCCAGTCGAAGCCGGCGGCGACGAAGATCTTGTCGAGGCCTTCGGCCTCGGCCTGCTCCTTGACCAGGCCCGAGCCCGGCACGATCATGGCATTGACGCGCGGGTTGACCTTCTTGCCCTCGACCACCTTGGCTGCGGCGCGCAAATCCTCGATGCGGCCGTTGGTGCAGGAGCCGATGAAGACGCGGTCGAGCGCGATGTCGGTGATCTTGGTTCCCGGGGACAGCCCCATATAGTCGAGCGCGCGCAGCTTCGAGGAACGCTTGTTCTCGTCGGCGATATCGGCCGGATTTGGCACGAAACCCTGCACCGAGACGACGTCCTCGGGCGACGAGCCCCAGGAGACGATCGGCGGCAGCTTTTGCGCGTCGAGCACCACCACCTTGTCGAAATGCGCGCCTTCATCGGAATGCAGCGTCTTCCAATAGGCCATTGCCGCATCCCAGGCGGCGCCCTTCGGCGCGCGCGGCTTGTCCTTCACATAGGCGAAGGTCGTCTCGTCCGGCGCGATCAGGCCGGCCCGCGCGCCACCCTCGATCGACATGTTGCAGATCGTCATGCGGCCTTCCATCGACAGCGAGCGGATCGCCTCGCCGGCATATTCGATGACATAGCCGGTGCCGCCCGCGGTGCCGATCTCGCCGATGATGGCGAGGATGATGTCCTTGGCGGTGACGCCTTCAGGAAGCTGGCCGTCGACGCGCACCAGCATGTTTTTGGCCTTGCGCTGGATCAGCGTTTGCGTCGCCAGCACATGCTCGACCTCCGAGGTGCCGATGCCGTGCGCCAATGCACCAAAAGCACCGTGCGTCGAGGTGTGGCTGTCGCCGCAGACGATGGTCATGCCGGGCAGCGTGAAGCCTTGCTCGGGACCGATGATGTGGACGATGCCCTGGCGGACGTCGTTCTCGGAGTAGTAGTCGATGCCGAAATCCTTGGCGTTTTTGGCCAGCGCCTCGACCTGGATGCGGCTTTCCTCGTTCTTGATGCCGAACTTGCGCTCGGGCGAGGTCGGCACGTTATGGTCGACCACGGCCAGCGTCTTTTCCGGATGCCTGACCTTGCGGTTGGTCATGCGCAGGCCTTCGAAGGCCTGCGGGCTGGTGACTTCGTGGACCAGATGGCGGTCGATATAGAGCAGGCAGGTGCCGTCGTCCTGGCGGTCGACGACATGGTCGTCGAAGATCTTGTCGTAGAGGGTGCGCGGTGCGCTCATGTGCGTAAATCCGTCGATATGAGAATGGGAAAGCTGGCGCCGGGTTTCAGACCGGCGAAGCGACCTGATCGGTCGGCCTCAGCTAAGTCGGCTGGTGAGCGCGCCGCAAACGCGCGCGGCAAATCGCGACGGCAGGCGCTTCCTGTCCTGCAGCACGAAACCCTTATAGGCCGGATCGCCGAAAAGCTCTTCCATGGCGGCGTAGATAGCAATGTTTTGGCTTTTCGGCAATTAGCGCGGCACTCCCCTTCTCCCCTTGTGGGAGAAGGTGTCGCCGAAGGCGACGGATGAGGGGTGTTCCAGGGAATGCCAGCGTCTCACTCCGCGGGAACACCCTTCATCCGTCTCGGCACTGCGCGCCGATCCACCTTCCCCCACAAGGGGGGAAGGGAAGGCTGGCGCTCAAACCACCTCGAAGACAAACGTCTTCACCAGCGCTTCCGGATCGCCGATGGCGTAGCAGCGGAACCATGGGCTTTGCTCGACCAGGCGCCATTTCCTCGCCTGGGTGAGTTCATCGAATACCGCCTGAAAGCCGCCGCTCTCGAACACCTGGTCGCGCACGGTGAAGATGGCGTGGCCGCCGCTCTTCGTGATGCGCACCAACTCATGCAATCCCGATGCCGGCGCGTGGCCGATTGTGAAGACTCCGGTCGAGAAGAAGGCGCGAAAATGCCTGTCCGGCCAGGGCAGCGGGCCGCCGAGCATCGCCTTTTTCAGCTCGCAATAGGCATTGCGGCTGCCGGCGATCTTCAGCATGTCGTCGGAGAGGTCGAGGCCGGCGATCTCGCCATAGCCCAGTGCCTTGAGCGACGGTCCGGAAAGCCCGGTGCCGCAGCCGGCGTCGAGCAGCTGGCCTTCGCCCGAAGGCACATGGCGCGCCACCCAGGCGATGATGAGGAACGGCAGAAGATAGCCGAGCGAGGCGGTCTCGCTGTCATAGGTCGCCGCCCATTCGGCATAGGCCTTGGCGAGCGCCTCCGGCGTTTCGGCCGCGTAGACGGAATCCAGCGCAGCATTGGCCTTGTCGAAATTCATGGGCCGGCTCCTCCAAGGACATGCATCGAATAGGATAAGCCCGGATCGTAGCGCGGACTACCTCTGCGGGCTATTCCTCACGCTGCCGGCGCAGCCGCTGTTCGAGCGCCCTGAGCACCAGCGACAGGCCGACCGTCAGGATGAGATAGATATAGGCGACGATCGAATAGGTCTCGAAGAAGCGGAAGGAGCCGGCGGCATAGACCTTGCCGATCTGCGTGATGTCGGCGACGCCGAGCACCGAGACCAGCGAGGAATCCTTGACCATGGCGACGAAGTCGTTGCCGAGCGGCGGCAGGATGGTGCGGATCGCCTGCGGAAAGACGATCAGCCGGAAGCGCTGCGCTCGCGTCAGCCCGAGCGCTTTCGCCGCTTCGATCTGGCCCTTCTCGACCGACTGGATGCCCGCCCTGAACACTTCCGAGATGAAGGCCGAATAGCCGATGGTCAGCGCCATGATGGCGCGCCACAGAAGCGAGACATCGCGCACAAGCAATTCGCCGATCCAGCCGGCGCTCTGCAGCGGCGCCGTCAGCGCATTCCACGCCGCGACGAAGGCGGGCGCGCCGGCAAAGGCGATCCAGAACAGAAGCACCAGGATCGGCACGCCGCGGATGATCTCGACATAGAAGCGGGCGATCTGGCGCAGCCATTGCGAGCCGGACAAGGCCATCAGCGCAATGCCGAGCCCTAGCGCCGAGGCCAGCGCGAAGGCGATCACCGTGACGAAGACGGTGATGCCGATGCCTTTGGCGACGGTGGCAAAGACCTCGGCATAGAGGTCGCTCGCGGCGATGGCGAGGGCGGCAGCCAAGGCGAGGGCAAGGGCGGCTGCCAGCCACCAGGGGAACTCGGATTTGGCGGACGAGATTGCGGGCGTTGCCATCAGGCGATACCGGCGACGAAGCAACGAAGGTCGCGTTCCGGCACACCCCCCTCTGCCCTGCCGGGCATCTCCCCCGCAAGGGGGGAGATCAGACGTCGGGACGGCTTTCGCCAATCACCGACGTTGAAGGATAGGCGCCGTGGATGAAGCTGCCAATCTCCCCCCTTGCGGGGGAGATGTCCGGCAGGACAGAGGGGGGTGGGAAGGAATGAGGCTTTCCCGGCTTTCCGCCCGTAGCCGTTGCTCTCCGACAACAGGGCCTACTGCCCCATCTTGTAATCAAGGAACCACTTCTTGTTCAGCGCATCGAGCGTACCGTCGGCCTTGAGCGCTGCGATCGCGGCGTTGACCGGCTTCACCAGGTCGGAGCCCTTCGGGAAGATGAAGCCGAAATCCTCGGTGCCGAGCGGGCCGCCGATCAACTTGAGCTTGCCTTCGGAGGCGTCGACATAGCCCTTGCCGGCGGTGCCGTCGGTGAGCACCACGTCGACATCGCCGGACTTCAGCGCCTGGACGCTGGCGCCGAACGTCTCGAACAGTTTTATGCGCGGATTCTGCTCATTGCCGTCGAGCACGCTGTAGACGGCGGTGTAGAAGGGCGTGGTGCCGGCCTGCGCGCCGATCAGCCCGTCCTTGAAGGCGGCAAAGCTCTTGGCGTCGGTGAAGCGGCTCTCGTCGCCGCGCACCAGCATGAACTGCTCCGAGCGCATATAGGGGTCGGAGAAATCGACCTTGGCCTTGCGCTCCTCCTTGATGGTGATGCCGGTCATGCCGATGTTGTACTGGTTGTCGGAAACCGCCTGGATCATCGCGTCCCAGGAGGTGTTCTGGTACTCGACCTTGAAGTTCAGCCGCTTGGCGATCTCGTCCATCGCGTCATATTCCCAGCCGATCTGCTTGCCGCTCTTCTTGTCGATGAACTGCAGCGGCGGGTAGGCGTTTTCCGTCACCACCACGACCTTCTTGCCGCCGAGATCGGGCAGCGTGTCGGCGAGCGCCGCGGCGGGCGCGAGAAGGCAGGCCAGCAAGGCGGCCAGCAGCAGTTTCGACTTGGTCATGACAACTCCCCGAATGTGATTGGTCGCGCTAGGCTAGCGCGCCAGGAAAGAATCCGGCGCCGACTTTAGCTTTCCGCAAGCGCCTTGCAAGCCGATCCGCTGCATGGACAAGCGCCAAAGCGGATTCCCATGCTGTGACCGGCACGGTTCCCGAACGCAGCCATGCGAAGGATCATTCCGCGGATTCCGCAACCGCTTCGCGCAACCCCGCAACCAGCCGGGTGAGCGTGCCGTGCAGGGCTTTCAGCTCGGCTCGCTCCAGCGGCATGCTGCAGGCAAGCGCCGCCTGGACATCCTTCATGTCGGCGCGCAGCGCCTGGCCCCTGTCCGTCGGTTCGACCAGCACCCGGCGCTCGTCCGCGCTGTCTCGACGGCGGGTGACAAGGCCGCCGGCTTCCATCCGCTTGATCAGCGGCGTCAGCGTCGCCGAATCCAGCCCCAGCGCCTCGCCAAGCTCGCCGACGGTCATGGGCGAGCGCTGCCACAGCGCCAGCATCGCCAGATATTGCGGATAGGTGAGGCCGAGCGGGTCGAGCAGCGGCCGGTAAAGCTTCGTCATCAGCCCGCTTGCGGAATAGAGCGCGAAGCAGAGCTGCTGGTCGAGGCGCGGAACGGCAATCGTCCCGGCGCTATCGGCCGGGACGTCGCTTGCTCGAATTCCGGTTTCAGTCGTCATGCCGCCTTTGCCGCAAGCGCCACCGTGGAAAGCGCCACATCGATATTGCCCCGGATGGCGTTGGAATAGGGGCAGATCTGGTGCGCCTCGGATACAAGCGCTTCCGCGCCGGCCTGATCAAGACCCTTGATCTCCGCCGCCAGCGCGACGCCCAGTTTGAAGCCGCCCTGGTCGTTCGGATAGAGGCTGACGGTTGCCGTCACCGCCGCATCCTCGAGCGGCAGCTTCTTTTTGCGCGCCACGAAGCGGATCGCGCTTTCGAAGCAGGCACCATAGCCGGCGGCGAAGAGCTGCTCGGGATTGGTCGCGCCACCCTGCCCGCCGAGCTCCTTCGGCATCGCCAGATCGAGTTTGAGCACACCGTCGCTGGTCTCGGCATGACCCGCGCGGCCGCCAACGACGCGCGCCTGGGTGGTGTAGAGTGCGGACATTTCTATCTCCATTTGATTTGTGCACGATTATTTAGTGTACAAGATAAATGCATGTCAAGGGCCACGATGTGCGCCCCTCTCTGATGTTCGGATGGATGAGAGGCAACCCCGATGGTCGTCATCCACGGGCGGAGCGACGCGAAGCGGAGCGCAGACCCGAGGATCCATTCCGTGACCGCTGTCGTAGAGTGCGGCGGAGCAGAATTCTACACCGTGGCGGTGCTTCTAAGTCACGGAATGGATCCTCGGGTCTGCGCCGCGTCGCTGCGCTCCTTGCTCCGCCCGTGGATGACGACGCACAGGTGTTTCGGCCAATCGCCAAGGCATGCGGTCCGCGCACGCAGGTAGCATAGGGGCTGATCAGGAGCCGGGAGGGGCTTGCTCTTCCGCGAAATGAAAAAGGCGGCCGAAGCCGCCTTTCCAAAACATGTCTGCAGAAGCGCCTTATTCGGCCGAAGCGGCCTCGGCGGCCTTCTTCTCGGCGGCGTCCTGCGCGGCCTTCTCGACGGCCAGCGCCTCGGCGGCGGCGACCTTCTCGGCCTCGATGCGGGCGCGCTCGGCGTTCAGCGCATCACGCTCCTCGTCGTTCAGCTTGCGGGCGCGCACGCCGGTGTTTTCCGAAATACGGGCCGACTTGCCGCGACGGTCGCGCAGATAATAGAGCTTGGCGCGACGCACCTTGCCGCGGCGCACGATCTCGACGCCCTCGACCATCGGCGAGTAGACCGGGAAAACGCGCTCGACGCCT
This sequence comes from Mesorhizobium dulcispinae, assembly GCF_033977345.1. Taxonomy (NCBI): domain Bacteria; kingdom Pseudomonadati; phylum Pseudomonadota; class Alphaproteobacteria; order Hyphomicrobiales; family Phyllobacteriaceae; genus Mesorhizobium; species Mesorhizobium dulcispinae. The sequence goes on along the minus strand of NZ_JAVIIY010000004.1, from coordinate 117,109 downwards.
TCGCCGTAGGAAATCTTGCGGACGGTGAAATTCTCCTGGAAGCCGGAGCCGGAGCGGGCGATGACGACGCCCTCATAGGCCTGCACGCGGGTGCGGCTGCCTTCGGTGACGCGCACTTGGACGCGCACGGTGTCGCCCGGCTGGAATTCGGGCAGCTTGCGCTTGGCTTCGATCTTGGCGGCCTGCTCGGCCTCGAGCTGACGGATGAGATCCATCTCAAATATCCACTTCTTGTTCTTCCGACAGCCAGAGCGTCCTCGACTCGCCTTGCAGTTCCAACGACCGCTCGGCTATGCCCTTTGCCGTTAGGCATCGGACAGGGACGGCTACACCGCCATTTGTTGACGGGCCCGGAAGATCGTTCTTCCGGTTCGGGCGGCCACATACAGCTATTTCGGCGCTTTGTCACGCCTTTGGGGCGTATTTTTTGCGGCTATGGCACCATCCTATTGCCGCCGTGCCGGGTTGCGCGAGGCCCGCCAGCCCCCTAATCCGGGAATATGTCCTTCCCGGCGCCTCTTCAATGACGTTCTTCGATGCCGTCCTGCTCTTCCTGGCGGGTTTCGCCTCGGGCGCCGCCAACGCGGTCGCCGGCGGCGGCACCTTCCTCACCTTCGGCGCCATGACGCTGGTCGGCCTGCCGCCGATCGTCGCCAACGCCACCTCCTCGGTGACGCAGCTGCCGGGCTACATCACCTCGACGCTCGCCTATTGGACCGATATCCGGCATTTCTGGCGCGGCGCCCTGCTGCTTTGCCTGATCTCGGCGCTCGGCGCTCTGGCCGGCTCGCTCATCCTGCTGGCGCTCTCCAACCCGTCCTTCCGAGCGCTTGTTCCCTGGCTGCTGATTGCCGCCACCGCCCTGTTTGCCGCCGGCCCGTGGCTGAAGCCGGAGGCCGGGCCGGACCATCAGGCCTCGGTCGGCTCGCTTGCCGGTTCGCTCGTGCAGTTCGCGACGGCGGTCTATGGCGGCTTCTTCGGCGCCGGCATGGGCGTGATGATGCTGGCAACCCTCGGCCTGACGCAGGCCGGCGACTATCACCGGCTGAATGCGTTGAAGAACATGCTGTCCATCGTGATCGCGGTCGTCGCTATCCTGGTTTTCGTTTCCGGAGGCGTCATTGCCTGGCCGCAGGCGGTCGTCATGATCCCGGGCGTGGCGCTGGGCGGCTATGCCGGGGTGTGGATCGCCAAGCGCGTGCCCCAGGGTGCCGTGCGCGGCTTCGTCGTCGCCGTAGGTCTGCTCCTGGCGTTCTATTACTTCGTCAAAGGCTGACGGAGATCGGCCGGCTCATTAGCGCCCTGTTCGACAAAGCGTAGCCTGTGCTGATCACGGACGGATTCGATAAAGTATCGGCCCTTAGAAGAAGCTGCGGTTAAAGCCGCGTAGGTCTCGGGCTCAACCCCCTCGTAGTCATAACGATCGCCGCTGGGGTTGAACCATATTGAAAGAACCTTGGTTGACGGATCGTAGCGTGTCTTCTGTATGGCAGTGCGCAGGGCGGGTCGCCGGTCCATCGTCAGCTTCTCGGACTCGGCGAGGCGCCACTCCGCTATTTTCTTATGGTTGCCGGAGATGAGTACGTCCGGGATTAGTCTGCCCTCGAACTCCTGCGGCCGCGTGTAGTGCGGATGCTCAAGTCGATCATTTTCAAAACTTTCTTCCTCGCCCGAGACGGCATTGCCCATGACCCCGGGCAGCAACCGCACCACCGCGTCGAGCAGCACGAGCGCCGCAGGTTCGCCGCCCGAGAGGATGAAATCGCCGATCGAGACTTCCTCCAAGGCGCGCGCCTCGATCAGCCGCTGGTCGACGCCCTCGAAGCGGCCGCACAGGATGACGGCGCCCGGCCCGGCGGCGAGCTCGCGCACGCGAGCCTGCGTCAGCGGCTTTCCACGCGGGCTCATGAGCAGCCTTGGGCGCTCGTCGCCTTGCGGCGAAACGTGATCGATTGCCCTGGCCAGCACATCGGCGCGCATCACCATGCCGGCGCCGCCGCCAGCCGGCGTGTCGTCGACGGTGCGATGCCTGTCGGTGGCGAAGTCGCGGATCTGGATCGCCTCAAGCGACCAGGTGCCGGCTTCCAACGCCCGCCCGGCGAGCGACAGGCCGAGGGCGCCCGGAAACATCTCCGGATAGAGCGTCAGCACCGAGGCGGCAAAGCTCACCGGTTGCCTCCGGCATCCTTCGGTCCGCGCGGCCGGCCTTTCGGGTCGAAGCCGGAACGGCCGGGCGCATCGCTCTCCTCGTCATCGACCAGTCCCGCCGCCATAGGATCGACCTCGACAAAACCGTCGGCGATCGAAACATGCGGCACCGCGGCCTGGGTGAACGGGATCAGCACGCCCTTGCGGCCGGCCAGCGTGACATCGAGTATGTCGCCGCCGCCGAAATTGTGCACGGCGACGATCCTGCCGATGGCGCCCGTATCGTCCCTGACCTCCAGGCCGATCAGGTCGGCGTGGTAGAATTCGTCCTCCTCGCCGTCGTCCGGCAGCACCGAACGGTCGACGAACAGCTCCGTGCCGGCAAGCGCCTCGGCCGCGTTGCGGTCGTTGATGCCCTTGAAGCGCACCACCACCACCGTGCCGGCCGGCCTGATGTCGAGGATCTGGAAGGCGCGGCCATCCTTGGCGTAGAGCGGCCCGTAGTCGGCCAGCGCCAGCGGATCGCCGGTGAAGGTCTTCACCCGCAATTCGCCCTTGATGCCGTGCGCGGCACCGATCACGGCCATCTGAACTGGGTTCTCGAGCTTCGACATCGGCGTCACTTCCTTTGCCTTGCTCTAACCCTCTGCAGCCGCCATTTCAATGACGACGACCTCTTCACCGCTTCCTAACCCACATGCCCGAAACTGCAGGCATGCAGGAATTTCTCATCCCGGCAAAACCCGACCTCCAGGCGGCGCGCGAGAACTGGCTGAAGATGCTGGCGCGCGAGCGCCGGCTGTCGCCGGAGACGGTCGAGGCCTATGAGCGCGACACCCGCCAGTTCCTGCATTTTTTGACCGGACATTGCGGCGGCCCGCCCGGCATTCCCGAGATCGCCGATCTGCGGCCGGCCGACCTGCGCGGCTTCCTCGCCGCGCGCCGCAACGGCGGCGCCGGCGCCCGTACGCTGGGCCGCGGCCTGGCTGGCATCCGCTCGCTGCTGCGCTTTCTGGAAAAGCGCGGCCTCGTCAACGCGGCGGGTGCTGCAGCGCTGCGCGCGCCGCGCCAGCCGAAATCGCTGCCCAAGCCGCTGACGGCGAGCGATGCGAAACAGGTCGTGGCGGTGGAAGGCCAGCTGGCGGAGGAGCCGTGGATCGCCGCCCGCAACGCCGCCGTGCTGACGCTGCTCTACGGTTCCGGCCTGCGCATTTCGGAAGCCCTTGGGCTCAGCGGCGCCGATCTCGCCACGGAGGCCGACACGGTGCTTCGCATCACCGGCAAGGGCGGCAAGACGCGGCTGGTGCCGGTGCTGCCGGTGGCGCTGCGCGCGGTTGCCGAATACCGGCGACTGTGCCCCTTCCATATCGACCCGAAGAGCCTGCTGTTCCGCGGCGCGCGCGGCGGACCGCTCAACCCGGCGATCGTCCAGCGCGAGATGGCAAAGCTGCGCTCGGCGCTCAATCTGCCGGATACCGCAACGCCGCATGCCTTGCGTCATTCTTTCGCCACGCATCTGCTTGGCCGCGGCGGCGACCTGCGCACCATCCAGGAACTGCTCGGCCATGCCAGCCTGTCGACCACCCAGGTCTATACCGGTGTCGACACCGCAAGGCTGCTCGACATTTATGAACGGGCGCATCCAAGGGCGTGAAACAAGAGCGGCCGCCTGCTTCCTGGCGGCCGCTCTTTTTGAAATCGCAGTTGATCAGCGCATCACATAGACGATGCGCCGCGTGCCCGGATCGACCAGCGCCGGCTGGTTGTTCACATAGACATAGCGGTAGTTGTAGTCCGGGATCTCGCGCAGCTCGACCGTGTCGGGCAGCACCGCGCCCGTCACCACCTCGCCCTCGAGATAGACCGGTTCGACACGATGCGTGGTTACGTAGGTGCCGACCTCGGCCGGCGGCCTGGCGATCGGATCGACCGGATCGCTCGCAACGATGGCGCCGGTGTAATCGTCCTGCGAATAGACGTCGTCGGCCGGCGGCGTCACGACGGCGATACCGGCATCGGCCGGTCGACGCGTCACGACAACCCGGCTGCCGCCGAAATCACCGGTCACATAGTCGGAATAGACCCAGCCATTGCCGCCGGCTTCGGCGATGGTGCACCATTTGCTGCCTTCGATGCAGCCTCTGAGCGTCGCCGACTGGCCGGCAGCCAACACGCCGATGACGGGGTATTGCGGGCCCGGGCCGGCGCGGACGTTCAGATCCGTCACGGCCGAGACGGGCGTGTCGGCCAGGGCCGCGCCCGACATGGCTAGCAGCGCACCGGCAACTGCCGGAAACAATACGCTTTTCATGGCTTTTCTCCGTTTTCAACGCTCCCTCGGGCTCGAAAACGAAACCAGACCTTATGCGTTCCGGCTAAAGTGCCCTCGCCTGCTCACGAATTGTTCCATGTTCTTTCGACGGGCCTGTCAAAAGCTGGTGAACGAAGGCCAGTTTTTGCGCCGTCACGTCCGAAATGACGAAGGGATAAAGGTCGGGCAGCCCCATGCAGCGGTTGATCGAATTGGAGGCCTCCGACAACACCAGCCAGCGGGCGAGGATCTTTTCGAACGGTTCCGGTGCCGGGTCGGGCTCGGCCGGCGCCGGCTGCAGATGCCCGCCGGTATCGCCACGCGGCAGTTCGTTGGCTTCCACCGTCTCCAGCCGGCCGAGCGGAAAATTCAGCGCATGCACCATCTCCAGCGTATCGGTGATGTGCAGGTGGTGCGCCCAGGTCTCGGCCCAGTCTTCCCAGGGGTGGGACGTCGCATAGGCCGAGATGTGGCGCTGCTGCCAGTCCGGCGGCGCGCCGTTGGCATAGTGGGCCTTCAGCGCCTGCTCGTAGTCGGCCCGCTCGTCGCCGAACAGCGCGCGAAAGGCCGAAAGCCGCCCGGGATCGTCGCGGATCAGCCGGTCCCAGTAATAGTGGCCGAGCTCGTGGCGGAAGTGGCCGAGCAAGGTCCGGTAGTTCTCGCCCATCTCGACGCGCCGCCGCTCGCGCTCGGCGGAATCGGCCTCGGCGACGTTGAGGGTGATCAGGCCGTTGTCGTGGCCGGTCAGGATGCGCTCGCCGCCCGGTCCGCCGCCGATCGGATCGGCGAGGAAGTCGAAAGCGAGCCCGGCCTCGTCCTGAGGTCCGGCCTTGGGCGCGACCGGCAGGCGGAAGGCAAGCAGCGAATAGACGGCGCGTTTTTTCGCCGCCTCGACACGTATCCAGCGCCGGCGGTTGCCGTCCACCGAAAGGTCAGGGATCAATTGATTGAGCGCGCAAGCGCGGCAGAAGGGTCTGCCCGGCTCGGCTCGCCAGTTGCAGGCGCATTCGTCGGCATTGCCGCATGGGACTGCGTCGACGGCGCCGGAAACCATGAAGCACGCCCGCTCCGGGTCATAAAGCACCAGGCTGGAACAGTTCAGGCATTGCGCGTTTTCGAAGTAAAGGCGGTGGCCGCAATGAGGGCAGTCGAACAGCTTCATCGGTAGTCGAACCGTGCAACAAGGTTGGAACTGAGCCTTGCCCGGAACGCTCCTAGGCGCCCGGCGTTCCGATTCCACTTGCCACAACAGCCGCGGCGTGGCGTCGAGCATGTTTCAAGGTGCGTTGCCATAATAATTGCTTGATCATGCGCAAATTCCCCGGCATTCGCCAGCGTCGAGCGCCGCGTAGCCCCTTGTGGGCGGTGACAATCGGGCGTTTCGCTGGCAGATTTGCAACCGGGACGTGATTCAGGCAAACCAGGAGAACGATATGGCATTTTTTGCCAAGGGAAGGATTTTCGTGGCCGCCGCTGCGGCGGTTTTTGGGCTGGCGACGGCCGCCCAGGCAGCGGGCAGCTGTGGCAAGAACGGCGCCGGCTTCGACGCATGGAAACAGCAGTTTGCCGCGGAAGCACAGGCCAATGGCGTTGGCCAGAAGGGTCTGTCCGCGCTGGCCAGCGCGACTTACGCGACAAGGACGATCGCCGCCGACCGCGCCATCCACAAGGCTTTCAGCGGCTCGGTGGAAGCGTTCATGAAGCGCCGGGGCGGGGCCGCGATCATTTCCAGGGGCCGTGCCTTGAAGAAGCAGAACGCGGCGATGTTCGACAGGATCGAGCAGACCTACGGCGTGCCGCCGGGCGTGCTGCTCGCCATCTGGGGCATGGAGACCGGCTTCGGCGCCTCCATGGGCAACCAGAACACGGTCTCGGCGATTGTGACGCTGGCCTATGATTGCCGCCGCCCGGACTATTTTACCCCGCATGCCATCGCCGCCCTGAAGCTGGTCGATCGCGGCGCATTGAGCGCCTCCTCGGTCGGTGCCATGCATGGCGAGATCGGCCACACCCAGTTCCTGCCCGGAAATGTCTTGAAGTACGGGGTCGGCAGTGGAAACCTGCGCGACAGGAACACCGCGCTCGCCTCCACCGCCAACTTCCTCAAGGGTCACGGGTGGCAAGCCGGCGCGAGCTATGAGGCGAATATGGGCGCGATCGCGGGCTGGAACTCGGCAAGCGTCTATCAGCAGGCCATCGCCCGCATCGCCGAGGCGATCGACGCCAACTGATCGAATATCTCCGTTCCACAGAGAGCCCGGCCATGCGCCGGGCTTTTTTGTTTAGGGTCAAAACCCAATCGCTCGGGAACGACGAGGTTCGATCGCATCACATCACTCTCAGTAATGCGCGTAGCCACTCAACGGGCAATTCTGAGAAGCGGGAACCTGGTAGGTGCCCTCAATACCGCGGCAGGTACGGAAGTTGGACGTCCGTGGCGTCGGGGCTTTCGTTGCCACCTTTCGTCTCCCATCGATCACCGTCGGGACTCCGGCAGCTTGCGTGTAGCTGCCACCCAAGGGGCATTTCTCGGAAGCGGGAACCTCGAAGGAGCCAGTGATAACATTTGAGCAGGTACGGAATCTGGAGCTGCGCGGCGTCGGCGTGGCCGTAGCCGCTGCCTTTGACTTGCCCTTGATGACCAACCAGATTTCAGTCGGCTGGTCGAGCTGCAGCCTGTTTATGTCGGAGTAACTTATCCGCCCGCTGCGTATTCCTTCGCCAAGGCGCTGGCAGAAGAGGGCAGGCATGCGTTCCAGCGATACGCCCATGAAAGAGGCGGTATCGTGCTTCAACGTGATGTTCCATGCTTGGACAGCTGCGACGCATTTGTCCAAATTCGGCTTCAGGTCGCGCTTCGCGGCCGCCTGTGAGGGTTGGCTTGCAGCGAAAGAAATGACTGTCGCAAGTATTAGAGAAATGGCATTTTTCATAGGTAAGTCCCCTCAATCCCGCGAGCGAACTTAGATGAAGTCACCGAAAGGTCAACAGTAATCCGTTGAGGTGGGGACTTCCCTTATATTAGGAAACGTCAAATGAAAAACCCGGCGCTGGCCGGGTTTTTCGTAATTTGCCTTCAAGGATCAGCTTTTGCGGTTCCTTGCAGCAAGCGTCCTCAACCGCAGCGCGTTGAGGCGGATGAAGCCGGCGGCGTCTTTCTGGTCGTAGGCGCCACGATCGTCCTCGAAGGTGACCAGCGCGTCGGAATAAAGCGTCTTCTTCGACTTGCGGCCGGTGACCATCACATTGCCCTTATAGAGTTTCAGCCGCACCGTGCCTTCGACGTCTTCCTGGCTCTTGTCGATCATCGCCTGCAGCATGACGCGCTCGGGCGAGAACCAGAAGCCGTTATAGATCAGCTCGGCATAGCGCGGCATGAACTCGTCCTTGAGGTGAGCCGCACCGCGGTCGAGCGTGATCGATTCGATCGCGCGGTGGGCGGCGATCAGGATGGTGCCGCCGGGCGTTTCATAGACGCCGCGCGACTTCATGCCGACGAAACGGTTCTCGACAAGGTCGAGCCGGCCGATGCCGTTGTCGCGGCCGAGATCGTTGAGCGCGGCCAGCATGGTGGCGGGCGACAGCTTCTTGCCGTTGAGCGCGATCGGGTCGCCCTTGAGGAACTCGATCTCGATCTCGGTGACGACGTCCGGCGCGTCCATCGGCGAGACGGTGCGCTGGTGGACGAATTCCGGCGGCTCGCTCCACGGGTCCTCCAGCACCTTGCCCTCGGAGGAGGAGTGCAGGAGATTGGCGTCGACCGAGAAGGGCGCGTCGCCGCGCTTGTCCTTCGGCACCGGGATCTGGTGCTGCTCGGCGAAGTTGATCAAGTCGGTGCGCGACTTGAACGACCAGTCGCGCCACGGCGCGATAACCTTGATGTCGGGGTTGAGCGCATAAGCCGAAAGCTCGAAACGAACCTGGTCGTTGCCCTTGCCGGTGGCGCCGTGCGCAATCGCGTCGGCGCCGGTCTCCTTGGCGATCTCGACCAGATGCTTGGAGATCAGCGGCCGGGCGATCGAGGTGCCGAGCAGATAGGTGCCTTCATAGACGGCATTGGCGCGGAACATCGGGAAGACGAAGTCGGAAACGAATTCCTCGCGCACGTCGACGATGCGGATATCCTTGATGCCCATCATCTCGGCCTTGCGGCGCGCCGGCTCCAGCTCGCCGCCCTGGCCGAGGTCGGCGGTGAAGGTGACGACCTCGGCGCCGAGCTCGGTCTGCAGCCATTTCAGGATGATGGACGTGTCGAGGCCGCCGGAATAGGCGAGCACGACTTTCTTGACGTCTTTGGTCTTGGACATTTTGGCGGTTCCGCAGATAGAAGCTTCGCGGGCGAGGTATCACGGCGTTTCCGGCTCATGCAAGAGACGAAGGGGCGCAGGCGGCGGCGGACGCTGGGCCAGACGTTCCCGCGGACAGATGCTGGCGGCGGCTAAACAGCTGCGTTATAGGGTCACGCTGGCCAATTAGCAGGGGCGATATGTCCTTCATTCCCGACACTACGACGCTGATCCAGTTCGCCATCGCCACCGTCATCCTGGCGATCACGCCGGGACCAGATATGACGTTGTTCGTTTCGCGGACGCTGAGCCAGGGTCGTGCCACCGGCTTTGCCTCGATGGCCGGCGCGCTCTGCGGCACGCTGATCCACACCACGCTGGTGGTGGTCGGGGTCTCGGCGCTGATCGTGGCTTCGCCGATGGCCTTCTTCGCGCTGAAGATTTTCGGCGCCGGCTACCTCGTCTTCCTGGCCTGGCAGGCGGTGACGAAAGGCTCGGCCTTCTCGCCGGAGAAAAAGGCGGGACCGCAGATCTCGCTGTTCCGCAGCTGGGCCGCCGGGCTCGGCGTCAATTTGCTCAATCCGAAGATCATCCTGTTTTTCATGACCTTCCTGCCGCAATTTGTCTCCGCGCATGATCCGAACGCGCCGGGAAAACTATTCTTCCTCGGCGTCATGTTCATCGTGCTGTCGATCCCGGTGACGGCGCCGATGGTGCTGGCGGCGGAGAAGTTTTCGGCGGCGATGAAGGCCAGCCCGCGCGTCACGCGCGTGGTCGACTATCTGTTCGGCGGCGTGTTCTCGGCCTTCGCGCTCAAGATCCTGACGGCCCAGGCGAAGTAGGGACCGCGTCGAACTCAGGGTTCCAGGTCCGGCAACGGCTCCCGGCGCCAGCTGCCGGCCCAGCGCCCCGCGGAGAGCCAGTAGAAGATGCCGCCGACCATGCCGCTGCCGACCAGCGCGAGCCGCACAGTGTTGTCGGCGACATCGAAATCGCCGTCGCCGACATTGTGCGCGAAGCCGAGGAAGACGACGGCGATGACGGCGCCGCCGAGCGCGTAGAACAACCAGTCGCGGCGGTCGAGCACTTCGGCGATCAGGATGACGACCGCCGCCGGCATGAAGCCGAAATAGGCGACGAACAATGCCACGAAAGGCACCGAAAAATAGAGCGCGGGCGCGATCGTCGGATGCCCGGGCTCCGGCGCATAGCCGAAATAGCCGAGGAAAAGCACATTGAGGAAGGCGCTGGCCGCCAGCGAGGCGATCGCATAGCCGATCAGGATGACGGCGAAGCGGACAAGATAGGCGATGATACGCCTCACGCCTCGCCGTGCCCCGCGATCATCATCGCCTCGAGCGCCAGCCGGTCCGCTTTCCGCATCCGCTCCGATTCCGACTTGAGCTGGCCGCAGGCGGCCAGGATGTCGCGGCCGCGCGGCGTGCGGATCGGCGAGGCATAGCCGGCATTGTTTATGTAGTCGGCAAACTTCTCGATCGTCTCCCAGTCCGAGCACTGATAGTTGGTGCCGGGCCAGGGATTGAACGGGATCAGGTTGATCTTGGCCGGAATGCCCTTGAGCAGCTTGACCAGCGCCTTGGCGTCCTCGAGCGAATCGTTGACGTCCTTCAGCATCACATATTCGAAGGTGATGCGGCGGGCGTTGGAGAGACCCGGATAGGCGCGGCAGGCGGCGATCAGCTCCTTCAGCGGGAACTTCTTGTTGATCGGCACCAGGAGGTCGCGCAGATCGTCATTGGTGGCATGCAGCGAGATCGCCAGCATGACGCCGATCTCCTCGCCGGTGCGGGCGATCTCCGGGACGACGCCCGATGTCGACAGCGTGATGCGGCGCTTCGACAGGGACAGGCCGTCGCCGTCGGAAGCGATCAGCAGCGCCTTCTTCACCGCCTCGAAATTATAGAGCGGCTCGCCCATGCCCATCATGACGATGTTGGAGACTTTTCTGCCCTCGGCCGGCACGATGGCGCCGTCCGGCGTGTCGCGGTCGGGGAAATCGCCAAGCCGGTCGCGCGCGGTCAGCAGCTGCGCCAGGATTTCTTCCGTCGTCAGGTTGCGCACCAGCTTCTGCGTGCCGGTGTGGCAGAAGGAGCAGGTCAGCGTGCAACCTACCTGCGAGGAGATGCAGAGCGTGCCGCGGCCTTCCTCCGGAATATAGACGGTCTCGATCTCGACCGGGCGCCCGGCGCCGCGCGGCGGGAAACGGAACAGCCATTTGCGCGTGCCGTCGGAAGAGATCTGCTCTTCGACGATCTCCGGCCGCGCGACGGTGAAATGCTTGTCGAGCTCGGCCCGCAGGTCCTTGGAGATGTTGAACATATGGGCGAAGTCGGAGACGCCGCGCACATACATCCAGTGCCAAAGCTGCTGGGCGCGCATCTTCGCCTGGCGCTCCGGCACGATGCCGGCGTCGACCAAAGCGGCGCCAAGCTCGGCGCGGGTCAGGCCGATCAGCGACGGCTTCTCGGTCGCCGTGGCGCGGGCGCGCAAGGCGTCGCGAGCGCCGTCGGCGGTCAGATCGAACGAAAGGGTCATGGTTGCGCCAATATAAGCGGTTTGCGGCCGATTTCAGCATCGTGCCCGAAATGAAGCGCGGCGCATAGCACAGCTTGCAGGCGGAGTCATGTAGGCGGCACACAGAGCCGGTGTCGTCATTCCCGCCGCGGAAACAGATCACATATTCGTGTTGGCGTAACAGCTCGAAGCGCGCCCGCGAACCTGAAAGGGGCGACTATGCCCCTGCAGAAAATGGGAGTACGCGGAATGCATTCGATCAAGCTTGTTGCCATGGCCGGCCTTGCAAGCCTTTTTGCCTCGCAGGCATTTGCCGAGGATACGATGGGCACGATGACCATGATGAAGGGTGGGCAAGTGACGGCGATCATGCCCGACGGGCATATGGGCACCATGATGCCGGACGCCAAGACGAGCGCGGAAATGATGAAGATGGCCAAGCCGATGAAGCATTGCATGATGATGATCACCGACGCCAAGGGCAAAGCCTACATGATCGATACGTCGACCAAGAAGGCCCGGGCCGAATGTGAAAAAATGGCGATGTGAGCCAGCCTGACGGCAAGTCGGTATGTGAAAAGCAAAAGGCCGGGCTTGGAGGCCCGGCCCAATCGTCAGATATGACTCTTGCCTACTTGCACTTGGCGATCGAGGCCAGCGCGGCGGAGATGCCCTTCAGCGAGAAGACGTAGGAGGTGGGGTTGCCGCGGCCGGACTTGGCCTGCACCTTCATGTCAGTGCCGGTCTTCATGGCGGCGATCAGCACCGGCTCTTCGGCCGCGTTCTCGACCCAGGCCGACTTGCCGCGGGTGAACATCGAGAAGGACTTCTTGTCGATGGTGACGGTGGCCTTGGAGCCTTCCTGGAAATTGTAGCCGGCGATGAACTGCGGTTCGTAGGACACCTGCTGCCCCGGACGCTGGCTGACGAAGAAGAACATGTCGCCGTGGTCGAGCGTCGGCGGCTGCTTGTCGGTCGGGACCGTCAGCACGTAGCAGACCTTGCCGCCCGACGACTGATAGCTGTAGGTGCCCCAGGCATTGTGCTGGCCGATCTTGGTCGCCTGCTGGGCCAGCGCCGGTACCGCGAAGGCGGCCGCCAGGACCAGGCTGGAAACTGTAGCAATCAATCCGCGCATCGTTCTTTCCGTATTCCCAAATGGTGCGGAGGCGGGCCGCCTGGCGTCCTGCCGTCGCTTCATTTTGATTTAATCAGGGTTACCAAACGGTGAATTTTCCCCAAGAAAAGGAGCCTCACCCCAGGAAACCGCCGCCATTCGCGCCGCCGCTTCAAAGCGGCGATCACGATGTCCCGGCGCGAACTTGGAGGCCACGAAAGCGGCAAGAGTTTGTCTTTTCGCGCGCGGGGCTTCGCGGTCTCGTTGTGCCTAAAAGCCGGCCGGGGTCAACTCTTGTCGGCCAAGGCGTCCCTGGCGGCCTGCCGGTGCGCCGGCGTGATGTGGGCGCTGACGGCGGTGATCGCGGCGGTCAACACCGCAAGGTCGTCGGTGAAGCCGAGACCGAGGACGAAGTCGGGGATGAAATCCACCGGCAGCACGAAATAGCCGAGCGCGGCGAGCAGGGTGCCCTTGGCGCGCAGCGGCGTGTCCTTGTCCATGGCGCAATAATAGGCGGCGACCACCTCGTCCATGAACGGGATCTGCCGGGCAGCCTTCTTGGCGGTGCGCCAGAACTTCTCGCGCACCTCGCCCTCGCCGGCGAGCCTGTCGCCGAAGCCGAAGAAATCGAAACGGGATTCCTGCGCCATTCATCCCTCCTTGGCCGCGCGTGCACCGTTGCGCCAGCTCGCCGCGGGAAAATGTGGTGAAAGCGCGGGGCTGCTACAAGAGTTCGGCGGTCGCTTGGCCAGGAAAATCGGAATCACCTGGTGTTTGGCAGAGAGATGGTGCTGCAGTACTCCGAATGCCGGTTGGTAGTGCGATTGGCAATCGCCTCAGTCTGGTGATTGGCCGAGGCATCCCTCCGATCGTCATCCACGGGCGGAGCAAGGAGCGAAGCGACGCGCGCAGACCCGAGGATCCATGCCGTTACTTTCGAGAGCCGCTCACGGTGCAGAATTCTGCCCCGCTGCATTCTTCGGCCAAGGTCACGGAATGGATTCCAGGGTCTGCGCGCGTCGCTTTGCTCCTTGCTCCGCCCTGGAATGACAAAGTCAAACTGCCGCCCTTGAAAATCGAGTCTTTTCGCCTTCAGTGAAAATACCGGTTCATCCGCTTGGCCAGCTCGATGTCGAGCGCCGTGATACCGCCGGCGTCGTGCGTGTTCAGCGTCACGTCGACAGTTTTGTAGACGTTCGACCACTCGGGGTGATGGTCCATCTTCTCGGCGGCCAAAGCCACGCGGGTCATAAAGGCGAAGGCCTCGGAGAAGTTGTTGAAGCCGAAGCTGCGCTTTATGGAGGCGCCGTCCGCGGCCAGCGACCAGCCTTCGAGTTCCGCCAGCGCTGCGGTGATCGCGTCCTTGCTGAGTTTCTCTCTGGTCATGTCGGGTTCCTGTGCTATTCGGGAAAAATGACCTGCACCATAGTGCATGTCGCCCAAAAGTGCGCAGCGCTTTTGGGACGACGACATGCATAAAACTACCGCCGGATCGATGAGCGCGAAGCCTATAAATTCCATTCTGTTCGTCTGCCTCGGCAACATCTGCCGCTCGCCACTGGCCGAGGGTGTCTTTCGCACTGTGCTGGCCGAGCGCGGAATGGCTCGCGACATCGTGCTCGATTCGGCCGCGACCGGTGGCTGGGAGGCCGGCTCCGCTCCCGATCCGCGCTCGATCTCGGTCGCCATTCGCCACGGCATCGACATTTCCGGGCAAAGGGCACGCAGAATAGCGCTGGAGGACTTTTCGCGATTCGACCTGATCCTCGGCATGGACCGGTCGAATGTGCGCGACCTCAAGGCGCTGGCGCCTGAGGCCGCGCGCGAACGTATCCATCTGTTCCTGGAGTTTGCCAGCGGACACGCGCGCGACGTGCCGGACCCCTACTATGACGGGCCGGAAGAGTTCGCTGCGGTCTACCGCATGATCCGCGAGGCGTCGGAGGCGCTGGCGAAGCGGCTGGACGCGCGTGTGTCAGCGCCGACCAGCGGCCAGGCTTCCTCGACGATATAGGGGCCGCCGCCGACCGAATCGCGCGACGACATCAGGACGAAGCGGCCGACCCGGAAGGGCAGTGCGGAAAAGTTGCCGCGCGCCGAAAGATATTGCGCGACGTCGAGCGGGCTCGCATTGCGCAGGCGCGCCAGCGTCACATGCGGCGAGAACTTGCGCGGATCGGCTGGCAGGCCGAGCCGCTGGCAGATGCGGTCGATTTCGCCCTGCAGCGCCACCAGGTCGGGCGAGGCGGACACGCCGGCCCACACCGCATGCGGCTTCTTGCCGCCGAAGGCGCCCACGCCGGAGAGCGTCAAGGAGAAGGAGGGACGGTTGACGCGGTCGAGCGCGTTGGCGATCTCGTCGGCGACATGGCCTTCGATGTCGCCGATGAAGCGCAGCGTCAGATGATAGTTTTCGACATCGATCCAGCGGGCTCCGGGAAGGCCGCCCCGGAGCAGGGACAGCGAAAGGGCAGCGTCACGCGGAATTTCGAGGGCGGTGAAAAGACGTGGCATGAAAAGCCTCCTGTCCTCGAATCGAAACTCTCACCCCTAGCGAATCATCGATATCAGCGCGGAGCAAGCGGTTTGTTGTCCACAAGGTTTCCCCAACGGAAACCGTTGCACGCCGGTCTCACTACGCACCGCCATCGGCGGCGATGGCCTTTTCGACGACCGGCAGAATGCCCTTGACCATGACATCAACTCCCTTGGGGTTGGGATGCAGGCCATCCTCCAGCTGCAGGTCGGAATGGCTGGCAACGCCGTCGAGAAAGAACGGATAAAGCGGAACGTCATATTTTGCGGCGAGCCGCGGATAGATCGCATCGAAGGCCTTCTGGTAGTCGGCGCCGAGGTTGGGTGCCGCGCGCATGCCGGCCAGAAGCACGGCGATCTTGCGCTGTTTCAGCTTCGCCAGCATCGCGTCGAGGTTCTTCTCGGCGATGTCGGGCGCAACGCCGCGCAGCATGTCGTTGGCGCCGAGCTCAAGGATGACGAGCCGCGTGCCGTCCGGCACCGACCAGTCGAGCCGCGCCAGCCCGCCGCTCGTGGTGTCGCCGGAAACGCCGGCATTGGCGACGGCGACATCATGGCCCTTCGCTTTCAGCGCCGCCTGCAGCTTGTCGGTGAAGCCCTGACCGGGGCCGAGGCCGAAGCCTGCCGTCAGGCTGTCACCGAAGCCGACGATGCTGAAGGTCTCCGCGCGCGCCGACGAAATGGCGCCGCAAACCGAAAGGAAAAGGACGAGGGCTGCGGCAAGAGTATGTTTGAAAGCCATGCGGCGAGCCCCATATGACCGAAACAATCCCCGGGAGGAGGCGTTCTCGTCTCCTTTTTCCACCATATAGGACGCTTTCATTGTGACAGAAGCCGTCATCGCACTGAGGGATGTCTCGCTGACGCTCGGCGAGGGTGCTTCCTCCGTCCATGTGCTGAAGGGCATCAGCCTCGACGTGGCTGGCGGCGAGGCCACCGGCATCGTCGGCCCGTCGGGATCCGGCAAGTCCACCTTGCTGATGGTTCTGGCCGGATTGGAAAGCGTCGATTCGGGAACGGTGCGGATCGCGGGCGAATTGCTCAACGGCAAAAGCGAGGACCAGATTGCATCGTTTCGCGGACGAAACATCGGCATCGTCTTCCAATCCTTCCACCTCATCCCCAACATGACGGCGCTCGAGAATGTCGCGGTGCCGCTGGAGCTCGCCGGCCATGCCGATCCGTTCGGGGTGGCGGCGCGCGAGCTCGCGGCGGTCGGCCTGAGCGACCGTGTGACGCACTATCCCGGCGAGCTTTCCGGCGGCGAGCAGCAGCGCGTGGCGATCGCCAGGGCGCTGGCGCCCTCGCCGCGCATCCTCATTGCCGACGAGCCGACCGGCAATCTCGACCAGGCGACGGGAAAACAGATCGCCGACCTTCTGTTCGCCAAGGCGGCCGAGCGCGGCATGACACTGGTGCTGGTCACGCATGATCCGGCGCTTGCGGCCCGCTGCGCGCGCCAGGTGTCGATGCGCTCGGGACGCATCGAGGACGCGCCCCTGCTTAAAGTGACGGCATAGTCGCATGGCAGAAGCCCCCTCATCCGGCCCTTCGGGCTACCTTCTCCCCGAGGGCAGAAGAGATCGCCAGCGCCGGCGTCAGCCTCTTCTCCCCACCGGGGAGAAGGTGGCCGCGAAGCGGCCGGATGAGGGGGTTGCCTGGCTTCGCACGCTGAAGCTCGCCATCCGCTTCTCGCTGCGCGAGATGCGCGGCGGCCTGTCCGGCTTCATGATCTTCCTTGCCTGCATCGCGCTCGGCGTCGCGGCCATCGGCGGCGTCAATTCGGTGGCGCAGGCGATCACCGCCGGCGTCGCCAATCAGGGGCAGACGCTGCTCGGCGGCGATCTGCGCTTCCAGATCAACCAGCGCGGCGCTTCCGCTGCCGAGCGCGGCTTCCTCGACAGCCTGGGCACGGTGTCCCTGAATTCCGGCATGCGCTCCATGGTGCGGCTCGAGGACGGTTCCGACCAGGCGCTGGTCGAAGCCAAGGCGGTCGACGACGCCTATCCACTTTACGGCTCGCTGGAAACCGACCCGCCGCTGCCAAAGCGGGAGCTGTTCGGCGAGCGAGCGGGCGTCTTCGGCGCCGCCGCGCCCGATCTCTTGTTCGATCGGCTCAATCTCCATATCGGCGACCGGCTGAAGCTCGGCGGCGCCACTTTCGAGCTGAGGGCGAGGCTTATCAGCGAGCCCGACGCGATATCCGACGGTTTCGGCTTCGCGCCGCGGCTGATGATCTCGAACGACGGGCTTGCCGCGTCCGGCCTGATCCAGCCCGGCAGCCTGGTCGAGAACGCCTATAAGGTCCGGCTGCCCGACGGCGCCAGCGAGGCGCGGATCAAGGAAATCCAAGCCGTTGCGGCGAAAGATTTTCCACAATCAGGCTGGTCGATCCGCACGCGCAGCAACGCGGCGCCCGCGCTTTCCTCCAACATCGAGCGCTTCTCGCAGTTCCTGACGCTGGTCGGGCTGACGGCGCTGGTCGTCGGCGGCGTCGGCGTAGCCAATGCGGTGCGCGCCTATCTCGACGGCAAGCGGGGCGTCATCGCCACCTTCAAGAGCCTCGGCGCCTCGGGCGGCTTCGTCTTCGCGGTCTATCTCGTGCAGATCCTTCTGATTGCCGGCCTCGGCATCGTGCTCGGCCTGATCCTGGGTGCCGCGATGCCGTTCGTGGCGAGCGCGCTTCTGCAGTCGGTCATTCCGGTGCCGGCGGAAGGCGGCTTCTATCCCGGCGCGCTCGCGATCGCGGCGCTGTTCGGCCTCTTGGTGACATTGGCCTTCGCACTCTTGCCGCTCGGCCGCGCCCGCGACGTGCCGGCGACCGCACTTTTCCGCGAGATGGGGTTCGAAAGCCGCGGCTGGCCGCGCCTGCCCTATGTCGGTGCCGCTCTCGCGATCGTGCTGGTGCTGGCCGCTTTGGCCATCCTTTCCGCCGACGATCGGCGTATCGCCTCGATCTTCGTCGGCGCCACGGTCTTTGCCTTCCTGGTGCTGCGGCTGGTGGCGGCGCTGGTGCAATGGGCGGCCCGGCGGAGCCCCCGCGCGCGTTTCGTGTCGCTCAGGCTGGCGCTCGGCAATATCCATCGCCCCGGCGCGCTGACGCCTTCGGTGGTGCTGTCGCTCGGGCTCGGGCTGACGCTGCTGGTGACGCTGGCGCTGATCGACGGCAATCTGCGGCGGCAGATCTCGGGTAGCCTGCCGGAGCGGGCGCCGAATTTCTTCTTCGTCGACATCCAAAGCAGCGATGTCGACGCCTTCGCCGCCCTGGTCGGCAAGGAGGCGCCGCGGGGAACGCTGGTCAAGGTGCCGATGCTGCGCGGCCGCATCATGGCGCTCAACGGCGTCGACGTCGACAAGGTGAAGGTCCCCGCCGACGGCGCCTGGGTGCTGCGCGGCGATCGCGGGCTGACCTATGATGCCAAGCAGCCGGAGAACGCGACACTGACGGAAGGTACGTGGTGGCCGCAGGATTATTCCGGCGAGCCGCTGGTGTCGTTCTCGGCCGAGGAGGGCAAGGCGATCGGGCTGAAGCTCGGCGACACCGTCACGGTCAACGTGCTCGGCCGCAACGTGACGGCGAAAATCGCCAATTTCCGCCAGGTCGAGTGGGAAACCATGGGCATCAACTTCGTCATGGTGTTCTCTCCCAACACTTTCGCCGGCGCGCCGCATGGCTGGCTGGCAACGCTGACCGACAAAAAAGCCACCACGGCCGACGACGCGCGGCTGCTCAACGCAGTCACCCGCGCCTTTCCGGCGGTGACGACGGTCCGCGTCAAGGACGCGCTCGACATCGTCAACCGGCTGGTCGCGCAGTTGGGGACGGCGATCCGCGCCGCCGCCGGCGTGGCGCTGATCGCCTCGGTGCTGGTGCTCTCCGGCGCTTTGGCAGCCGGCAACCGGGCACGCATCCATGACGCGGTGGTGCTAAAGACGCTCGGCGCGACAAGGCAAACGCTGATCACCGCCTTCTCGCTGGAATATGTGCTGATCGGCCTTGCGACCGCGCTGTTCGCGCTGGCAGCGGGCGGCATTGCGGCATGGTTCGTCGTCGCGCATATCATGACGCTGCCGTCGCATTTCATGCCGGAAGTGGCGGTGGCGACGATCCTCGTTTCGCTCGCCGTCACCGTCGGCATCGGCCTTGCCGGCACCTGGCGGGTGCTCGGCCACAAGGCGGCGCCGGTGCTGCGCAACCTTTGATCCGGCATGCCGGGAAGCTGCTCGCGCCTTAAATCTTTGTAAGGATGACGGCCGAAACGGCCGAAAACCGGGCTTTTGCTTTCTCACGAAGCGTTACCCCTCGTTACCGTCTTGTTCTTGACGTCGAGAACGCTCATATTTTGCGCAGGCATGCTGGAGCCCCGCCAGCGGCGCCTGGTCCCGAAGAGGTCATCCAAAAATGATGATCTGGTGACCTGTCACCGGACGGGGCAGAAGCAACAGAGGATTTCCAATGGCTGATCCCATTCGCAACTACCAGACGTCCGCCGCCCCCGGTGCGCGCGTCGATATCGATCAGGGCCTGCGGGCCTATATGATCAAAGTCTATAACCTGATGGGGCTTGGCCTGCTCATCACCGGCCTTGCCGCCTGGGGTGCGTTCCAGCTTGCCGTCACCGGCGACGGCCAGCTGACCGCCTTCGGCCAGCTCATCTATGCAAGCGCGTTCCGCTGGGTCGTCATCCTGGCGCCGCTCGCTGCCGTGATGTTCCTGTCCTTCAGGATCCAGTCGATGAGCGTGGCTGCGGCCCAGACCACGTTCTGGGTCTATGCCGGCCTTGTCGGCCTGTCGCTGTCGACGATTTTCCTCGTCTACACCGGCACAAGCATCACCCAGACCTTCTTTGCCACGGCCGCGGCCTTCGGCGCGCTGTCGCTCTACGGCTACACGACCAGACGCGACCTGACCGCGTTCGGCTCGTTCCTGATCATGGGCGTGATCGGCCTGCTGATCGCCATGGTCATCAACATCTTCCTGGCGTCGTCGGCGCTGGCCTTCGCCATCTCGGCGATCGGCGTGCTGGTGTTCGCTGGCCTGACCGCCTACGACACGCAGAAGATCAAGGAGATGTATTTCGAGGGTGACGTCGCGGATGTCGCCGGCCGCAAGGCGATCATGGGCGCGCTGCAGCTCTACCTCGATTTCATCAACCTGTTCATGTTCCTGCTGCAGTTCATGGGCGACCGCCGCTAAAGGTTGTCGGCTCAGGTCTGACTGGACCATAGATTTCGGAAAGGGCGGCCCAACGGCCGCCCTTTCCATTTGCAGGCCCCGCTGCTGATATCAGGGCAGAAAAACGAGCTGCACAAATTATGAGCAATATTGCGATCAGGCCCGCCGCTGCGACCGACCTCGACCGAATCACGGAAATCTATGCCGACGCGGTCACACATGGCACGGCGAGCTATGAGCTGGAGCCGCCCGGCCGCGCCGAAATGGGCAATCGATTCGACAGCTTGGCGGCAGGCGGCTTTCCCTATCTCGTGGCGGAGAAGGACGGCATCGTGCTCGGCTATGCCTATGCCGGACCGTTCCGGCCACGGCCCGCCTACCGTTTCGTCATCGAGGATTCGGTCTATGTCGCGCCCGAGGCCAAGGGCCAGGGTGTCGGTTTCCTGCTGATGCAGGCGCTGATCGAGGCGGCGCGCCTGCCAGGCTTTCGCCAGATCATCGCGGTGATCGGCGACGGCCATGCCGACAGCGCCTCGGTGCGGCTGCACGAGAAGCTTGGCTTCCGTCATTCCGGGCGCCTGGAGGGGTCAGGCTACAAGCACGGGCGCTGGCTGGACACCGTGTTCATGCAGCTGCCCCTCAACGGCGGCGCATTGCTGCCGCCGGATCCTGATTCGCTACCCGAGCGGAAATTCCGCGAGGGAAAGAGGAACTGAAGAGCTGAGGAATTGAAGAATTGAGGAAAAGGGCGCTAAGCGCCTGATATAACGGCTGTTTTTCTTCAGTTCTTCAGTTCCTCAATTCTTCAGTTCTCCGCTTAAGCCTCGACCAGCTTCAGCTTGGGATCGAACACGCCGAGCACGCGGCCGAGCTCCTGGCCGCGCTTGAGGATGCGTCCGCCGGCGGCGATGACGGCGAAGGCGCCTTGCCGGCGCGCCAGTTTCGGGTCCTTGACGATCTGGAACAGCGGCACTTCGCTGGCGCGGCGGAAGACCGAAAAGACAGCGCGATCAGTGAGATGGTCGATCGCATAGTCGCGCCATTCATTGGCCGCCACCATGCGCCCGTAAAGCCTCAGGATTTGGTCTAGCTCTCGCCGGTCGAAGCGCACCGGCTGATCGAGGCGCGCGCTGCGCGCCTCATGCAGCGGGATCAATATTCCGGATGCTTCCCCATCCTCCGTCCCGCAGCCGTGATCGGTCATGCTTCGATCCTTCACTTGAATCTCGCAACCAAGGTTCGCGCTTTCGCGGCCGAATTGCAAGGGCCGGCTAAGCATGCGGGGCCTGCGCGGTTTCCGAAAGGTCCAGTCACGTTTGCAAAACGCGTGTTGGAATTGGTGATGCTCCGCCACATTCTCGCCACAAATTATCCGCGCTCATGCCCCAATGTCCGACGAGTTTACCCGCGTTGCCTGAGACGGTTCGGTCCGGCACCGGCTCGTAAACCCCAAGCCCCCCGCCCACGGGTCAGCGTCGGATCGAACCAACCTCGGTTTTTCCTTGGAAAAATCAGGTGCGACGATCCCAAAACCTGAATGACCGGCGTCAGAAGCAAGCTGACGCCGGTTTTTTAATGTCTGGCGGAACGCCTCCTTCTCCCCTTCTTGTGGGAGAAGGGGGAGCTAAAGCCGGTCGGGCTTGCGGATGAAGGCGGCGCCGAGGATCGGGCCGGGCATGCCATCCTTGCCGACGGACTGCAGCAGCACCGCGCAGCCGCCTTTCTTGGCAATCTCGGTCATCGGCAGTTCGTAGCGCTGCGCCTTGCCGTGCCACATGCCGGCGGTCTGGATGTCGGAGACGGCGTTCCAGTAGGTCAGGCTGCGGCCGCTGTTCTCGCCCTGGCCGATCTTCACCATCTGCGGCGGATCGAAATAGACGATCACCACATGGGCGTCGGTCGGGCCGTTGCCGGCGTCACCGGCGTCGATCATGACCCGGTCGCTGGTGCGGCTCACCTTGATGCCGACCCGCATGCCTTCGCCGGCCCTGTCCATGCGGGCCAGCGCGCCGTCGACCTCCTTGCGGCTGGCGCCGTTGACGTGGCTGCGGCCGTTGATGACGGCTTGCGGGGTGTAGACCGAGCGGCTGCCGAAGGCACGCATATAGTCATACTGCCGGTCGGTGTTCTCTTTGGTGCTCAGTGTGTCCTGCCAGCCCAGATAGTCCCAGTAATTGACGTGGTAGGCGAGCGCGACGATGTTTTCCTTGCCGGCCAGCTCGGCGAAGAATTCATCGGCCGGCGGACAGGAACTGCAGCCCTGGCTGGTGAAAAGCTCGACCACGCCCAAAGGTCTTTCGGCTTGAGATTTGTCGGCCTGAATCTTGTCGGCTTGCGGCTTCTCGGGCTCGCTTGCCGGCGCGGCACCGGCAAACGTTGAAACGGCCAGCGCAACCGCCGCAAGCCGCAATGGTCCTCGAAATGCCATGACTGTTCCAATTCCCGCCGGTGACGCCGGCCTTGTTCTGATTGCTAAAATATGTGGCAGAACGGACAGTCAACGGGAAGTCACGTTGCGGTGAAATTTTGTCGGCGCGACAGCAGGTAAGGCAACGGTGGGAGAGACCATTGCATTTTTCGATGCGGTTCGATTTCGGGGCCGCATCGCCGCCGTGCGGTAAACTCTCCTGATGCCGGCTGATCTTTATTGCGAGCGAACCGGACCTGGACTTTGGAGCGGGCCGGTTAATGCTTGGCGGGCGGCGATTTAATTAGGCAATAGGCAGTAGGCAGTAGGGGTCTTTCCCTACTGCCTATTCCCTTGCTGCTACGCAGCGAGATCGCGCAGCACGTACTGCAAAATGCCGCCGTTCTTGAAGTAGTCGAGCTCGTCCAGCGTATCGATGCGGCAGACGATCGGCACGTTCTTTACCGTGCCGTCGCCGTAGGTGACCTTGGCCACCATCTTCTGGCGCGGCTTGATCGCGCCCAGGCCGTCGATCTCGACCAGCTCGTCGCCCTTGAGGTTGAGGGAAGCCCATGAGGTGCCCTCCTCGAAGACAAAGGGGATGACGCCCATGCCGACCAGGTTCGAGCGGTGGATTCGCTCGAAGGACTGGGCGATGACCGCGCGGACGCCGAGCAGATTCGTTCCCTTGGCCGCCCAGTCGCGCGAGGAGCCGTTGCCGTATTCGACGCCGGCGAAGATGACCAGCGGCACGCCTTCCCGCTTGTATTCCATCGCCGCGTCGTAGATCGACATCTCCTCCTTCGAGGGATAGTGGATCGTGTAGCCGCCCTCGCGGCCGTTCTCGCCCAGCATGTGGTTGCGGATGCGGATGTTGGCGAAGGTGCCGCGCATCATCACCTCATGGTTGCCGCGCCGCGTGCCGTACTGGTTGAAGTCGGCGACGCCGACGCCATGCTCGGTGAGGTACTTGCCGGCCGGCGAAGCCGCCTTGATCGAACCTGCCGGCGAGATGTGGTCGGTGGTGATCTTGTCGCCGAAGAGGCCGAGCACGCGCGCGCCCTTGATGTCGCCGACCTGGCCGAAGCTGCGACCCATGCCGGCGAAATAGGGCGGGTTCTGCACATAGGTCGAATGATCGTCCCAGGCATAGGTCTGGCCTTCCGGCGCCTTGACCTTCTGCCAGTACGCGTCGCCCTTGAAGACGTCGGCATATTTGCGGGCGAAGAGCTCGCGCGTGACGTTCTTCTCGATGAACTCCTGGATCTCCGCCGAGGTCGGCCAGATGTCCTTGAGATAGACCGGCTTGCCGTCGCTGCCTTCGCCGAGCGGCTCGGTGGTGAGGTCTTTGGTCACCGTGCCGGCCAGCGCATGCGCCACCACCAGCGGCGGCGAGGCGAGGTAGTTCGCCTGCACGTCCGGAGAGACGCGGCCTTCGAAGTTGCGGTTGCCGGACAAGACCGCGGCAGCGATCAAACCTTTGTCGTTGATGGTCTTCGAGATCGGCCCAGGCAGCGGGCCGGAATTGCCGATGCAGGTGGTGCAGCCGAAGCCGACGAGGTTGAAGCCGATCTGGTCGAGCTCCTTCTGCAGTCCGGATTTTTCGAGATACTCGGCCACCACCTGGCTGCCGGGGGCCAGCGAGGTTTTCACCCACGGCTTCTGCTTGAGGCCGCGCCGGTTGGCGTTGCGGGCGAGCAGGCCGGCGCCGATCAGCACGCTCGGGTTCGAGGTGTTGGTGCAGGAGGTGATGGCAGCGATGACGACGTCGCCATGGCCGAGATCGTAGGAGGCGCCTTCCACAGCGTAGCGCTTGGAGATCTCGGCGGCCTTCTTGTACTCGGTCTCCATCGCCTTGGCGAAGCCGGCGGGAATGTCCTGCAGGGCGACGCGGCCCTCGGGGCGCTTCGGGCCGGCCATCGACGGCACGACGTCGCCGAGGTCGAGCTCGAGCAGGTCGGTGAAGACCGGATCGGCGGAGCCCGCGTCGCGCCACATGCCTTGTGCCTTCGAATAGGCCTCGACGAGCGCGATGCGGCTCTCCTCGCGGCCCGACATGGTCAGGTAGCGGATGGTCTCGCTGTCGACCGGGAAAAAGCCGCAGGTAGCGCCGTACTCCGGCGCCATGTTGCCGATGGTGGCGCGGTCGGCCAGCGTCATGTTGGAAAGGCCTGGGCCGAAGAACTCGACGAACTTGCCGACGACGCCCTTCTTGCGCAGCATCTGGGTGACGGTGAGCACGAGGTCGGTGGCGGTGACGCCTTCCTTGAGCCTGCCGGTGAGGCGGAAGCCGATGACCTCGGGCAAAAGCATGGAGACCGGCTGGCCGAGCATCGCGGCCTCGGCCTCGATGCCGCCGACGCCCCAGCCGAGCACGCCGAGGCCGTTGATCATGGTGGTGTGCGAATCGGTGCCGACGCAGGTATCGGGATAGGCGGTGGTCTCGCCGTCTTCCGAGTTGGTCCATACGACCTGGCCCAGATATTCGAGATTGACCTGGTGGCAGATGCCGGTGCCGGGCGGCACGACGCGGAAGTTGCGGAAGGCCTGCTGGCCCCATTTCAGGAACTTGTAGCGCTCCTCGTTGCGCTCATATTCGAGCTCGACATTGCGGGCGAAGGCCATCGGCGTGCCGAACTCGTCGACGATGACCGAGTGGTCGATGACGAGGTCGACCGGCACCAGCGGATTGATCTTTTCCGGATCGCCGCCGAGCGCCTTGATGCCGTCGCGCATGGCAGCCAGATCGACCACGGCCGGAACGCCGGTGAAATCCTGCATCAGCACCCGGGCCGGGCGGTAGGCGATCTCGACGCCGGCCGTGCCTTTGTCGGTGAGCCATGCCGCGACCGCCTGGATGCTCTCCTTGGTGACCGAGCGGCCGTCTTCGTTGCGCAGCAGGTTTTCCAGCAGCACCTTCATCGAATAGGGCAGCTGGGCGATACCGGTAAGGCCGTTCTTCTCGGCCTCGGCGAGGTCGAAATAGATATAGTCCGCGCCACCCGCGGTCAGGGTGCGGCGGCAATTGAAACTGTCGAGGGATTTTGACACGTGCGATCCGTCCTTGTCTGTTCAGCCTGAAAGGGAACGGACGCCGATGGCATGCAATCACGCGCAAAGGTGCGGGTACGGCCATTTCCGCTGTCCGCTCCCGAGCAACCCGAGCCGTTCAAGGCGGCGCGTGCGCTGGTTCGGCGCTAATTCTTCTCCCGCGCCGACCGCTGGCACGGATGAACCGCATATAGAGAATTTCCTGGAATAGTTCTAGACAGTCGAAAGGCAAATTTGTGCGATGCGGCGGCGGCCGCGAAACGGTGCTTTCGGGACGGGCAGGAATGCGGCTGATCGCCGAAAATCTGGGCGGCGAGCGCGGCGGCGAGACGGTTTTTTCCGGCATCGGATTCGCACTCGAAAAGGGCGAGGCGCTCATCGTCACCGGGCCGAACGGCGCCGGCAAGTCGACGCTTCTCAGGGTCATCGCCGGCCTGCTGCCGGCTGCCGACGGCCGCGTGAAGGTCGAAGGCGGCGGCGAGGATTTCCCCTCGGTCGCTTCGGCCTCGCATTATCTCGGCCATCTCAACGCGATGAAGACGGCGCTCAGCGTCGAGGAGAACCTCGGCTTCTGGCGCGCCTTCCAGGGTGAGCCGGGGCTGGACGTGGAGGAGGCGCTGGAGACGGTCGGGCTGGGCGGGCTCGGCCACCTGCCCTTCGGCTATCTTTCGACCGGGCAAAGGCGGCGCGCGTCGATCGCGAAATTGCTGGTCAGCCGGCGGCCGATATGGCTGCTCGACGAGCCGACCGCGGGGCTGGACAAGGCGTCCGAGGAAAGGTTCGCGGGGCTGATGCGGGGGCACTGCGAAGAGGGAGGGATTATCGTGGCGGCAACGCATTTGCCGCTGGGGCTGGAGGGGGCGAAGGCGTTGAGGATGGGTGACTGATGTTGGTGCGAGGCACCCCCCTCTGTCCTACCGGACATCTCCCCCGCAAGGGGGGAGATTGGCTGCTTCGGCGCCGGCATCTCCTTTTCGGCGTCGGTGATTGGCGAAAGCCACGGCGACATCTGATCTCCCCCCTTGCGGGGGAGATGTCCGGCAGGACAGAGGGGGGTGTGAAGGAACGAGGCGCTCGCAAGAAGGGCGATGAAGCTAAAGAGGCGCCCTGCCAA
Organism: Mesorhizobium dulcispinae; assembly: GCF_033977345.1. Taxonomy (NCBI): domain Bacteria; kingdom Pseudomonadati; phylum Pseudomonadota; class Alphaproteobacteria; order Hyphomicrobiales; family Phyllobacteriaceae; genus Mesorhizobium; species Mesorhizobium dulcispinae. The sequence goes on along the minus strand of NZ_JAVIIY010000004.1, from coordinate 90,429 downwards.
TGCTAGCCCTCTTCCTCCGCGACATCCGCCTCTCCATCCGCGCTGGCGGCGGCGCTTTGATCGGCGTCATCTTTTTCCTCGCTGTCATCGCCACCATTCCGTTCGGCGTCGGCCCCGACCTCAACCTTTTATCGCGCATCGGCCCCGCAATCCTGTGGATCGCCGCCCTGCTCGCCTGCCTGCTCGGCCTCGACCGGCTGTTCCAGGCCGACCGTGAGGACGGCTCGCTCGACCTGCTGGTGCTGAACAGCGACCGCCACATGCTGGCGCTGACGGTGCTGACCAAGTGCCTGGCGCACTGGACGGGCAGCGTGCTGCCGCTGGTGGTCGCGGCCCCGCTGCTCGGCCTCTTCATGAACATGGAGCCGTCGGGCATCGGCGCCACGGCGCTGACGCTTCTTGTCGGCACGCCGGCCATCACCTTCATCGGCGCGGCGGGTGCTGCCGTGGCGGTGGCGCTGCCGCGCGGCGGGCTCTTGATCTCGGTGCTGGTGCTGCCGCTCACGATTCCGGTGCTGATCTTCGGCGTCTCGGCGAGCTATGGCGCGGTGGCCGATCCGGCGCCGTTCCTCCAGCCTTTCCTCATTCTCGCCGCGCTGACGCTGTTTCTTGCGGTGGTCGGGCCGCTGGCGGCCGCGCTGGCACTGCGTCACGGAACGGATTGATGTGGCCGCTAAGGATCGAGAACCCGATCTTCCTCCAAACCATCTATGGTCACTATCCGGATTTGTCTTCCGTCGAGATTACCTCGGCCACGATGGGCCGCGACGGCCCAATCATGCACCTGTCCTTTATCTCGACGGTATTGCCTTACCGGCCACCTGCCAAATGGGGAGCATTCAACGCGGTGTCCTTCGGGTTGGAATTCCTGGCCGTCGAGTCAGTTAGCCTTCGCAAATTCCAAAGCCATGGCTCGAGCTCAATCAGGATGTGGGATGATGCGGGCAAAATCTTGCTGACCTGCGATGGGGCGGTCAGGCTGTCGCTGACATCCCAGTCTATGCGCGTCGGCGGCATGTCAGGCGTGATGTTGCGGCAATGAGTTCCGGTCTCGCAAACGCAAATCTGCCGCATCTTCGTTCATTGCGGCGGAAGACCGGCACGACTATTAGAATGCGGTAAGTGATTGATCGAGAAATGAGCGCGCACGCCCTCTACGTCACCGCCGCCTATGCCGTCACGGCGATTGTGCTCGCCGGGCTGATCGGCTGGATCCTGCTCGACCAGCGGGCGCGCAAGCGCGAGCTCGCTGCGCTCGAGGCCGCAGGCGTGCGGCGGCGCTCCGACAAATCCGGGGCTTCAAAGTCATGAGCACCGAGACCCAAACGCCGGCGCCCCGCCGCCGTCTGTTCGTGCTTCTGCCGCTGCTGATCTTTTTGGGTTTGGCCGGGTTGTTCCTGTCGCAGCTCCTGTCCGGCCGCGACGTCTCGGAAATCCCTTCGGCCCTGATCGGCCTGCCGGCGCCGCAGACGAACCTGCCGCCGCTCGAAGGGTCGAACCTGCCGGGACTCGATTCGAAATCCTTCGCCGGCAAGGTGACGCTGGTCAACGTCTTCGCGTCATGGTGCGCGCCGTGCCGGGAAGAGCATCCGGTGCTTTTGGCATTGTCGCAGGACAAGCGCTTCACGCTGGCCGCGCTGAACTACAAGGACGAGCCGGAAAACGCCCGCCGCTTCCTTGGCGATCTCGGCAATCCCTATCAGGCGATCGGCGTCGATCCGGCCGGCCGCGCGGCGATCGACTGGGGCGTCTACGGCGTGCCGGAGACTTTCGTCGTCGGCAAGGACGGCAAGATTGCTTATAAGCATGTCGGGCCGCTGACGCCGGAATCGGCGCGCGACCTGCTGCTGCCGCAGATCGAGAAGGCGCTGGCGGCGCCGGGTTAGGCGGCGGCGCTATGCCCCCTCATCCGGCCGCTTCGCGGCCACCTTCTCCCCCGAGGGGAGAAGAGGGCGGCTGCGGCGCCGGCGATCTCCTCTCCCTCGGGGAGAGGTCGGATTGCCCCGAATTGCCTTTCGCAATTCGGCTGGCAATCCGGGTGAGGGCCTGCCGCTCAGCCGTAGATCTGCTTGTGGACCTGATAGAGCATCTCGGAGCGGTCGGCGCGCAGATCGGCGAGATCGCGGCTCGACAGGTTCTCAATTTCGGCGACGAGACGGTTGTACTGGCGGCGCTTGGCAAGGTTGGTGCGAGCGCGGGTGACGAAGCTGTCGAAGATCATGACGAGGTTCCTTTGCTGCCGCATTCACGCGGTGGATTGTTCCTCCCTTGATCGATTGCGATCATGACATAGGAATGGTGCATTGCAAAAGAAAGATGTTGCAATGCACCATTGCAACCAGCGCATAGCCGGTTAACCGGCCGTTGCCCGCCTGCCGGGCTCCGTGGGCGTCGCACGACAACACAAGATGCGGTGAAGCGGCCATCGTCGATCTTGCCAGATCGCTCGCCGGCTGGCTTGATCGCGCGTCATAAGATTGCCGGGAGGGAAAGCATGACGGCCGCTGACTACGAAGTTCTCGATCCGCGCTTTTCGCGGCTGGTCAACAGCAATGAGCGGGTGGAGAAGCTGTTCACCGGATGCCGCTGGGCGGAAGGTCCGGCCTGGTTCGCAGCCGGCCGCTACCTCGTCTGGTCGGACATCCCCAACAACCGCATGCTGCGCTATGACGAGACCGACGGCAGCGTCAGCGTCTTCCGCCAGCCGTCCGGCAATTCCAACGGCAACACCGTCGACCGGCAGGGCCGGCTGGTCACCTGCGAGCATTCGGGCCGCCGCGTCAGCCGCACCGAGCACGACGGCTCGATCACAACGATTGCCGACAAATGGAAAGGCAAGCGGCTGAACTCACCCAACGACGTGGTGGTGAAGTCCGACGGCTCGATCTGGTTCACCGATCCGGCCTACGGCATCGACAGCGACTATGAAGGTGATCATGCCGAGAGCGAGATCGGCGCCTGCAACGTCTACCGGGTCGATCCCGGCACCGGCGAGATCGACGCCGTTATCACCGATATGGTCAGACCGAACGGATTGGCCTTCTCGCTCGACGAAAGCTTGCTCTATGTCGCCGATACCGGCCGCACCCATGGCGCCAAGAACCCGGCGCATATCCGCGTGTTCAATGTCGGCAAGGCCGGCAAGAAGATCTCGGGCGGCAAGGTTTTCGCCGACTGCACGGCCGGCCTGTTCGACGGCTTCCGGCTCGACGAAAGCGGGCGCATTTGGACAAGCGCCGCCGACGGCATCCATTGCTACGATCCTGACGGCACGCTGATCGGCAAGGTTAAGGTGCCGGAAGTCGTCGCGAACTGCGTGTTCGGCGCCGCCAAACGCAACCGCCTCTACATCTGTGGCACCACCTCGCTCTATGTGGTCTGGCTGATGGTCAACGGGGCGAAGACGTATTGAGGCTGTGATCGTCGCATGCGCTGCTGCTACGCGGATATCGGAGGGTCGAGGCGAACTTGAAGATGCGGGATGCTGGCGGGACAGCACCCCCCTCTGCCCTGCCGGGCATCTCCCCCGCAAGGGGGGAGATTGGCAGTTTCGCCTGCGGCGCTTTTCCTGTGACGTTGGCGATTTGCGAACGCAGAAATGACATCCAATCTCCCCCCTTGCGGGGGAGATGTCCGGCAGGACAGAGGGGGGTGTGAAGGAACGCGACGGTAGACGATGGCCGCCGCTCAGCGAGTCCGGATGAAGTCAGCGAAGCCCTGGACCGCGTTTCGCATCGCCAGCCGGTTCTCGGCCTCAGCCAGGATCGCCTCCATTTCCGGCGGCTTCTTGCCGAGCAGCGCGATCTCGAGCGCGCCCTCTTCGTAAAGCGCGAAAGACATGGTGCGCATGATCTCGGAAAGCGCCGCGCGGGCATAGAGCGAACGCGGCGAGGCGTGCACCGGCATCGCCGGCTTGCCGACGGCGGCGTCGCGTGACACCAGCCAGTCGAGCGCGTTCTTCATGCCGCCCGGCACGCCATGCGCATATTCCGGAGAGGAGACGATGACGCCGTCGGCGCGGGTGACGGCGCCGATCAGGCCGGCAGCTTCGCTCGGCGTCCGCTCGCCCTCGTCGTCCGGGTTGAAGATCGGCAGCCGGCCAAGCCCATCATAGATGGTGACGCGGCAATCCGCGGGCGCGTTGGCGGCTAAAGCCGCGACAAGGGCCGAATTGGTCGAGGCGGCGCGCAGGCTGCCGGAGATGGCGAGGATCTCGATCAAGGGGAGAGCCGGACGGAACGGATGAGTCGTTCCGGATGCTACCACATGGTCTGCCGGTAATCGTCGTCCAGCTCGCGGTCGATCTCGCCGGCGCTCTCGGTGAGCGCCAGCTGGTCGCGGATGATCTGGCCGAGCGTCGGCAGGGTCGCGCGGTCGTACCAGGTTTCCGGCTTCCAGAGATCGGAGCGCATGAAGGCCTTTGCGCAATGCATGTAGGCGGCCTTCACCGTCATCACGATGACGCTCTGCGGCTCCTTGCCGTCGACGGCCAGGCGCTCGCGCAGGCCGGGATCGACGGTGATGCGAGCATCGCCGTTGACGCGCAGCGTCTCGTTCATGCCGGGAATGAGGAAGAGCAGCCCCACAGAGGGGTTGCGGATGATGTTTTCCAGCGTGTCCAGCCGGTTGTTTCCGGGACGGTCGGGAATGGCGATGGTGCTGTTGTCGATGATGGCGGTGAAGCCTGGCTTGTCGCCCTTCGGCGTCACATCGGCATTGCCGGCGCCGTCCGACGAGCCGATCAGCACGAAGGGGCTCTTGCCGATGAAGGAGCGGCAGTGGCCGTCGAGCGCCTTCAATTCCTTGCGGATCGAGCCGTCGGTCGGGCGGGGCGTCTTGTAGATCGTCCTCAGCTCGTCGCGCGTGGTGAGGAATTCCATGCCCCCGGTCTCCGTGTTACTTGCCGGCGTTCTCTTCCTTGGTTTTTTCCTCCAGCGAGTGGCGCATGATCAGCGGCATCTGGCTGAAGGTGAAGAGAAGCGTGATCGGCATGATGCCCCAGACCTTGAATGTAACCCAGGCATCGGTGGAAAAATTCCGCCACACCACCTCATTGACGAGGGCCAGGAACAGGAAGAACAGGCCCCAGCGGAAGGTCAGCTTTCGCCAGCCTTCGGCGTCGAGGCTGAAAGCCGAGTCAAAAACATAGCCGAGCAGCGACTTGCCGAAGAAAAGGCCGCCGAGCAGCACGCCGCCGAACAGCGTGTTGACGATGGTCGGCTTCATCTTGATGAAGATGTCGTCCTGCAGATAGAGCGTCAGCGCGCCGAAGATAAGGACGACGATGCCCGACACCAGCGGCATCATCGGCAAGGTGCGGGTGAGCAGCCAGGAGGCGATCAGCGCCAGCGCGGTGGCGGCCATGAACAGGCCGGTGGCGACGAAGATCGGCCCGCCGAGCTCGCCCAGCGCCGGAAACTTCTGCACCAGCCATTGGCCGCGCGCATTGGCGAAGAAGAAGACCAGCAGCGGGCCGAGCTCCAGCACCAGCTTGAGCAGCGGATTGACGCCTTCCTTCTTCTGTTTCTGCGGGTCGGACGGGTCGCGTTCGAGGATGTTCATGAAAGTCCTTGTTGTCCCGAAAGTCGGCGCTTTTGGGATCGTTCAAGCCACGCCGGCGATCGCCCTGGCGAATTCGCTGGCTGAGAAGGGTTCAAGGTCGTCGACCTGCTCGCCGACGCCGATGAAATAGACCGGCAGTCTGTGCTTGGCGGCGATCGCCACCAGAATACCGCCGCGCGCCGTTCCGTCCAGCTTGGTCATGACCAGGCCGTTGACGCCGGCGACGTTGCGGAAGATCTCGACCTGGCTGAGCGCGTTCTGGCCGGTGGTGGCGTCGACGGTCTGCAGCACGGTGTGCGGCGCTTCCGGATCGAGCTTGCCCAGCACGCGCACGATCTTCTCCAGCTCCGCCATCAGCTCGGTCTTGTTCTGCAGCCGGCCGGCCGTGTCGATGATCAGCACATCGGAGCCGGCCTCCTTGGCCTTCTCGAAGGCATCATAGGCGAGGCCGGCGGCGTCGGCGCCGAGCTTGGTGGCGATGACCGGCGACTTGGTGCGCTCGCCCCAGATCTTCAGCTGCTCGATCGCGGCCGCGCGAAAAGTGTCGCCGGCGGCGAGCATCACCGAAAGCCCGCCTTCGGTCAGCTTGGCTGCCAGCTTGCCGATGGTCGTGGTCTTGCCGGTACCGTTGACGCCGACGACCAGGATGACATGCGGCTTGTAGCTGAGGTCGAGCTCGAGCGGTTTGGCGACCGGGGTCAAAACCTTCTCGACCTCCGCCGCCATCACGGCGCGAACTTCCGAGTCGGAAACGTCCTTGCCGTAACGGCTGGAGGCGAGCGAATCGGTGACGCGCAGCGCCGTCTCGACGCCGAGATCGGCGCGGATCAGCACGTCCTCAAGGTCCTGCAGCGTGTCGTCGTCCAGCTTGCGCTTGGTGAAGACGCCGGCGATGTTGCCGGTGAGCTCGCGCGATGAGCGGGCAAGCCCGTCCCGCATGCGCTGGAACCAGGAGCGCCTCGGTGCCGGCTCGGGCGCCTTCTGCGGCTCGGCTTTCTGCTCGACCTTTTTCGCCACCGTCACCTTGCCGGCGGAAGGCTTTGGCTCCGGAGCGGGTTGCGGGACCGGCTGCAGTTCGGGCGCGACCTCGGCAGGGATCGGTTGGGTCTCTACCGGCGAAGGCTGGCGAATGGGCGGCGAGATCTCCGCCGACGAAGCAGGCTCTGCTGGCGCCAAAGCCTGCGCAGGTTGGCGCTGCCCCTCACCCTCTCCCCGTGAAGGACGGGGAGAGGGAGGCGTCGGCGCCGGAGCTTTTTCCTTCTCCCCGTCCCTATACGGGGAGAAGGTGCCGGCAGGCGGATGAGGGGCAGCGCCGGCCTCTGAAGACGGTTCTATGGCAGGTGGTGCCGCCGGCGGGATTTCGGGGGGCACCGGCGTTTCGGCCGGAGCCTCGCTGGGCGGCGTCGGCACTTCGACGGGCGCCGGTTCCGGCTGTCGCTCCGGCCGCGACGGCACGATGTCCGGCTCGGCCGGAACGGGTGGCGGCACTTCCTGCGGCTTCGGCTCCGGCGCCGGACCCGGTATGGGCTCGGCCGGCGGCACCGGCACTTCTTCCGGCGCCGGTGGCTCGGGTGTTTCCGGAGCCGGTCGCGGTTCTTCTTCCGGCTCCGGCTGCGGCAGCGGTTCCGGCTCGGAGGGAATGACGGGCTCCGGCGGAGGCGGGATGGCCGGGGCCGGCTCGGGCTTCGGCTCTTCAGGGGCCGGCTGAGGCGTGGGTGCCGCCTCGGCGGCGGGCGAGGGAACAGCGGTGGCTTCCGCAGCAGACGGCGACACCGGAGCAGTCTGTTCGGCCTCCGGCTTCAGCGCCTCCAGCGCGTCCCATTTGATCGGCGGCAGCGGCGCGGTCTCGTCGACGCGCTCCTCGACGACCTCTTTCTTGCCGAACGAAAATATCTTCTTGAAGAAACCGGCCATACGTCTTGCTGTCTCAGGCGGCTTGGGCGGCGAGCGGTGCCGCGATCAGACGGGCGCCGTCATGGCCGGTGACAACCGCCTCGACGATCTCGCCCGGCTGTCCAACGGTGATCGCGGCAAGCGTAAAACCTTCGGTGCGGCCAAGCCCGTCGCGCTCGACCAGGATCGACTGGCGCGTGCCGGCAAGCGCGGCCAGATGACGGCGATAGGCGGCTTCGCCGGCGGCGCGCAGCCTTGCGGCGCGCTGCTTGATCACCTCGCGGCGCAGCTGCGGCATGCGCGCGGCGGGCGTGCCTTCGCGCGGGGAAAACGGGAAGACGTGGAGATGCGTCAGGCCGCATTCCTCGACGATTTTCTCCGAATTCTCGAACATCGCCTCGGTCTCGGTCGGGAAGCCGGCGATGATGTCGGCGCCGAAGACGATTGCAGGACGCAGCTTGCGCACGTCCTCGCAGAAGCGGATCGACTGATCGCGCAAATGCCGGCGCTTCATGCGCTTCAGGATCATGTCGTCGCCCGACTGCAGCGACAGATGCAGATGCGGCATCAGCCTGGGCTCGGTGGCGATCGCCTCCAGCAGGTCGTCGTCGGCCTCGATGGAATCGATCGAGGACAGCCTGAGCCGCTTCACGTCCGGCACCTGGCGCAGGATCGTCTTCACCAGCCTGCCAAGCTTGGGAGAGCCCGGCAGGTCGGCGCCAAAACTGGTCATGTCGACGCCGCTGAGCACGATCTCGGCATAGCCGTTTCCGGCCAGCCGCCTGACCTGCTCGACCACGGCGCCCATCGGCACCGAGCGTGAATTGCCGCGCCCGTAGGGGATGATGCAGAAGGTGCAGCGATGGTCGCAGCCGTTCTGCACCTGCACGAAGGCGCGCGCCCGGCCCTCGATGGCGTCGACCATATGGCTTGCGGTCTCGCGTACCGAGAAGATGTCGTTGACGCGCGCCTTCTCGGTGTCGTTGACGCCGAAATCGGGCAGCGCGCGATAGGAGTTGGCCTTCAGCTTCTCCTCATTGCCGAGCACGAGGTCGACCTCATCCATGGCGACGAAATTCTGCGGCTCGGTCTGCGCGGCGCAGCCGGTGACGATGATGCGCGCTTCAGGGTTCTCGCGGCGTGCCTTGCGGATCGCCTGCTTGGCCTGGCGCACCGCCTCGGCGGTAACGGCGCAAGTGTTGAAGATGACGGCACCGCCTTGGAGTGCGCCGAGTCCGGCGTTCTCGGCCTCGCGGCGCATCACCTCGGATTCATAAGTGTTGAGCCGGCAGCCGAACGTGACGACATGGATGCCCGTGGCAATGGGCCCTTCGGGCCCCGGACCTTTGGCAAGAGCGGACATCAGGCGGCGCTTTCGGTATCGCGGGCCCAGGCGCCGGTCGAAGGATCGAAGCTGCCGGAAAACTCCCATTCGGCGGCGCCGGTCAGGATGACGTGATCGTCCTCGCGCCATTCGACATTGAGCTCGCCGCCGCCGGGCGTGAGCAGCGAGACGCTGCGGCCGGTGCGCTTGGTGCGGGCGGCCGCAACCACCGCAGCACATGCGGCGGAGCCGCAGGCCTTGGTGAGACCCGCGCCGCGCTCCCAGGTGCGGATGATCATCGTCTGCGGCGAGGTGACGTGAGCGATGGTGATGTTGGCGCGCTCGGGAAAGATCGGATGGTTCTCGAGCAGCGGACCGAAGCGGTCGAGCTCGTAGGACCAGACGTCGCGGTCGACCCAGAAGATCGCGTGCGGATTGCCCATCGAAACGACCGAAGGCGAATGCAGCACCGGCGCGTCGATCGGGCCGATCTGCAGCTCGATCATGCGGGTGTCGCGGAACTCCTCGGCGAGCGGGATTTCCTGCCAGCCGAAACGCGGCTTGCCCATGTCGACCGAGATCGTGCCGTCGGCATGTTCCTGTGCATTGAGGATGCCGGCGCCGGTCTCGAAGGTGAAGCTCTTCTGCCCGGTCTCGGCCGCAAGCGCCTGCACGACGCAGCGCGTGCCGTTGCCGCAGGCCTGCGCGCTGGTGCCGTCGGAATTCAGGATGTCGATGTAGTATGCGGTGCCTGCCGTCCTCGCATCATGGATCGCCATGATCTGGTCGAACTTCGTCGCGGCATCGGCATTGAGCGCGATCGCCGCGGCTGCCGTCACGTGATCGGCACGGCCGCGCATATCGGCAACGATGATCTCGTTGCCGATGCCGTTCATCTTGGCGAAGGGGGCGGTGCCTGCCATCGATCCCGTCATTTCCGTGTCCGTTTGGCGCTATATGGCGGAAACGGGCGGGAATTACCAGTGCGACGCGGACTGGCGACGGCGAAGACGCCGCGCCCAGCGACGACCAAGAGGTCGCGCCTAGGTCACCGCGAAGACCCCGAGCAGCATCAGCAGGAAGATGATCAGCACGATGCCGATCAGGACGCGCGCGCCCAAGGCGGCTGCTCCGGCGAGCGCCGGCATGCCGAGCAGGCTGGCCGCCGCGGCGACAATCAGAAGAATGATGATCCACCTGAGCATGGAAGGGCTCCAAACGAGATTTGCGTCGTGGAACCAACGCCATTCGCCGGTTTGGGTTCCGCCCCTCGTCGCCTCAGGTCTGCGGCACGTCCCATATTTCGCCCGGACGCATGGCGCGAAAACGCTCTGGCAAAATGCCTTCGGCGGCCAATGCCTCGGCGAGCTTTTGCGCAGGCTCCTCGATCGGCTCGTCGGTGAGCTGGAAAGTGCCCCAGTGGCAGCCGGCGGCTTGGGCGGCATTGCATAGTTTCATGCCCTGCACGGCCTCCTCCGGGTTCTGGTGCTGCGGCGCCATGAACCAGCGCGGTTCGTAGGCGCCGATCGGCAGGATGGCCAGCCGAAAACCGCCATGCTTTTCCGCCATCTGGCGGTAGTTGGCGCCGCCATGGAAGCCGGTGTCGCCGGCGAAATAGACCTTGCCGCCTGGCGCCTCGATGACGAAGCCCGCCCACAGCGCCATGCGGCGGTCGCGTCCGCCGCGCGCCGACCAGTGGTGCGTCGGCTCGATGTGGATGGCGGCCGCGCCGACGTCCAGCCTGTCGCCCCAATCATGCACGCTGAGCCGCATGCCGGGCGCCGCGCGGTTGATGATGGCATCGTTGCCGAGCGGCGTGAGCACCCGCGGGCCGTGGCTCTCTTTCAGCCGCTTCAGCGTCGCGAGGTCGAGATGGTCGTAGTGATTGTGGCTGACCAACACCAGGTCGATCGGCGGCAGGTCGGAGAAGGCGATCCCCGGCGCGTTGACCCGCTTCGGGCCGGCGAAGGCGAAGGGCGAGGCGCGTTCCGACCAGACCGGGTCGGTCAGAATGTTCAACCCGCCGGTCTGGATAAGCAGCGAGGCGTGACCGACCATGGTGAGCCGAAGCGCTTTGCCCTTGATCCGTTGCTCGGGCTTGGCCTGCGGATAGGGGCTGGGAAAGGCCGTCGGCCATTTCGAGCGCCCGCCGCTCAACTGCCATCTCAGCAAATCGGTGAAGCGCCCCGGCGGCCTGCCGTCGGGATTGAAAAAGAGTGTGCCGTCGAAATGATCGCTGGGCGGGCCGCTATAGTAGCGGTTGGCTGCTCTTGTCCTCGCGGCCATCGTTTCTCCGTCCGCTCTCTCGCTTTTCCTGAGATAAGGACGCCGCCGCCTGGCGCAAGCATTTTGCTGGCGAATGCCAAGGGCCGAAGGCCGGCTTCGTCTAGGATCGATCCTGTGGAGGGACATCATCGTGGCAATGAAACGGACCAAGACACCGTGGATGAAGGCCGAGGATTTCGGCCGCTCGCTGCCGCGTGGGCTGGGCGTCAACTTGCTTGTCACCGACATGGCGGCGCGGCGATCGCGCTGCTGGGCTCGATCTTCATGCTGCATGCCGACCATTCCTACCTCGACAATCCAATGACCGGCGTCTTCGCCGGCGCCGAAACACGCGGCGCCGGCATCGAACTGCGCCTCTATGGCGCCGATCCGGATGCGTTCGAGAAAAGGGCGGCAGCACTCGGCCACATCGTGCTGGCGGGCTCGATCGACAAGCCGCATGGCCTGCGAGAGTGCTACATCGTCGGACCGGACGGTTATGTCTTCGTGCCCAGCGCGCGGCTGCAAGCCTGAGATTTCAAGAGGTTACGGTCCGGCTGCGCCAATCGAGCAGGGTGACGAAGGCCGTTGCGATAAATTTGCAACAGCGGCTCCGAAAACCCTATTTTAACCATATCAGGTTGAAATTCTGCCACCTTCGCCATCTTGGTGAAGCAGGTATTTACGCGGACGGCGCCCCCCACCGGATCCGACGGAGGTTGGAATGATTTTTTCGAAGACCCGCACTTTTTCGAAAACGGGCCTTTTGGCCGTATCGCTGGCCGCGCTCGTTGCGAGCGGCTGCTCGACCTCGCGCTTCTCGTCGATGGATGACCAGCAGCCGGCGCCGCTCACGCCGGCGCCTTCCGGCACGGTGACGCAGAACCAGCTGCCGCCGCCGGCCGCTCCGGGCACCACCGACCCGTCGCAATTCCCGACCGCGCCGAAGAACACCCAGGTCGCCTCGCTGCCGCCGGACGGCACGGCGCCCGCGGGCGCCGCGGACCTGACCGCGGCCAGCGTCGCCGGTGTCTGGAACGTCAATGTCTCCGGCCAGAGCTGCAAGGTGGCAACGCCGCAGACCAAGTTCGGCGCCGGTTATCGCGCCGGGCCGCTGCATTGCCCGGCTCCGATCGACGGCATCAAGTCGTGGAACGTCGCCGGCAAGCAGCTGACGCTCTACGACGAAAACGGCGGCGCGCTCGCCAGGCTCTATTCGTCCGGCGGCGAAAAGTTCGACGGCCAGACTTCCAACGGGCAGCCGATCTCGCTTACAAGGTAAGGTGGACCCTTCCCTATTCTTTCACGCAATTCCGGCTGGAAGCGCATTTTCCCGGAATTGCCCGAGAACGACGTGACCTATGCATCTGCGTGACGGCCTCCAGACCCATGCGACCGTCAGACAGCGCTACGACCATCTGATCGAGACAGGCGCGGCCGAACGCGACCCGGCACAGGAGCGCGTCGTTGCCGCGCTCGACCGGCTGACCGACGAGATCTCGGCAAAAAGGCTGGCGCAGAAGTCGAGCGCGCTGGGCTGGCTGTTTGCGCGCAGCAAAAAGCCGCGCGAGCAGGTCAAGGGTCTTTACATCCATGGCGGCGTCGGGCGCGGCAAGACCATGCTGATGGACATGTTCTTCGAGCTCCTGCCGGTCAGGCGCAAGCGCCGCGTCCATTTCAACGACTTCATGGCCGATGTGCAGGACCGCATCCAGAAGCATCGGGCGGCGCGCAAGAACGGTGATGTCAAGGAAGACGATCCGATCCCTCCCGTGGCGCGGGCGCTGGCCGAGGAAGCCTGGGTGCTGTGCTTCGACGAGTTTTCGGTCACTGACATCGCCGATGCGATGATCCTGTCGCGCCTGTTCTCGGCGCTGTTTGCCAATGGCGTCGTGCTAGTCGCCACCTCCAATGTCGCCTCGCAAGACCTCTATCGCGACGGGCTGAACCGGCAGCTCTTCCTACCTTTCGTCGGCCTGCTCGAACGCAATACGCATGTGATGACGCTCGATGCCGAAAAGGACTATCGGCAGGAAAAGCTCAACCGCCTGCCGGTCTATGTCACGCCGGCCGACGCTGCGGCCGACCGCGCGCTCGACGAAGCCTGGAAGGCGATGACGCATGGCAGGCCGACCGAGGCGGTGACGCTGACGCTGAAAGGGCGCCAGATCATCGTGCCGCGCGCCGCCGGCGATGCCGCGCGCTTCTCCTTCGCCGAGCTTTGCGAAAAGCCGCTCGGCGCGCGCGACTATCTGGCGATCGCCGGCCGCTTCTCGACCATCTTCATCGACCATGTGCCGGTGCTCGGCGAGGGCAAGCGCAACGAGGCCAAGCGCTTCATCCTCTTGATCGACACGCTCTACGATCATCGCATGCGGCTGGTGACGAGCGCCGCGGCGCCGCCCGAAGGGCTCTATACCGCCAGGCGCGGCACGGAAGTCTTCGAATTCGAGCGCACCACCTCGCGGCTGATCGAAATGCAGAGCCACGACTGGCTGGAAGGCTGGGCGGAACGCCGGGAGGTGCAGGCGCCAGCAGAGGCGCGGCAGGCTCAGGCCTAGGAAATCCGCTTTTGCCGCGTTCCTTCGCGCCCCCTCTGTCCTGCCGGACATCTCCCCACAAGGGGGGAGATTGGCTGTGTCGCCGCTCCGCTCATTTCTGCAAGACTCGAAATTGGCGAAAACCGGAGTGACGTCTGATCTCCCCCCAAGTGGGGGAGATGCCCGGCAGGCCAGAGGGGGCGCTGTCCCGCCGACGTCCGTCACATCAAAGCCGATAGACATACATCACGAAATCCTCCGCCCTCCCGTGCGGCTCCTTCCGCGCTTCATAAAGCGCCCGCGCCGGTCCGTTGTCCGGCTCGGTCCCCACCCAGGCCTCCTCACAACCCTCCGCGCGGCCGATCTCGAACATGGCGTCGAGCATCTTTCGGGCGATGCCCTGTCGCTGGAAAGGCGGCGCCACGCCGACTTCGTCGATGTAGAGCTCGCTCACCTTGTCCGGATGGCGGTGGATGACAGCAGCGCACTACAGCGCCGCGCGTCCGTTGGACGCGCAAAGGACGCTGTAGCACTTTGATTTTGCGCATGATCCTTTCCGAAAATCGGTTTCGATTTTCGGGGTCATGCGCAGCCGACCACAATTTGGTCGACTATCGCCACGATCATGAAATGGCCGGGCGAGGCGAGATGGGCGGCGAGGCGGTCGGGCCGGACCGGCTCGTCGAACACCTCGTCGGCCACTTGCATCACAAGGGCGTCATCGCCGGGATGAAGCCTTCTGATTTCGACGTTCATTGTATAAATTCTCCCCAGTCGGCTCACGAATTTTGACGTTTACGTAATTCCCAAACGATCTAACCGATTGAAAACACTAGCCTCGAAATAATCGTTTGAATTTCTTCCACACCGGAGCTATTGGGTGCGGCGAAATCCCGCGGTTTCCCGCATCCTTTCGGCCTCCCCGGCCCGTCACGGCACCGTCACACACAAAGGGAAAACATCCTCACATGGCACGCAACAAGATAGCGCTCATCGGCTCGGGCATGATCGGCGGCACGCTCGCTCATATGATCGGCCTCAAGGATCTCGGCGACGTGGTGCTGTTCGATATCGCCGAGGGCATCCCGCAGGGCAAGGGTCTCGACATCGCCCAGTCCTCGCCGGTCGACGGGTTCGACGCGCGGCTGACCGGCGTCAACGACTACGCCGGTATCGAGGGCGCGGATGTCTGCATCGTCACCGCCGGCGTGCCGCGCAAGCCCGGCATGAGCCGCGACGACCTTCTCGGCATCAACCTCAAGGTCATGGAGCAGGTCGGCGCCGGCCTGAAGAAATACGCGCCGAAGGCGTTCGTCATCTGCATCACCAACCCGCTCGATGCCATGGTCTGGGCGCTGCAGAAGTTCTCGGGCCTGCCCACCAGCCATGTCGTCGGCATGGCCGGCGTGCTCGACAGCGCCCGCTTCCGCTACTTCCTGGCGGAAGAGTTCAAGGTTTCGGTCGAGGACGTCACCGCCTTCGTGCTCGGCGGCCACGGCGATTCGATGGTGCCGATGATCCGCTATTCGACGGTGTCGGGCATCCCGCTGCCCGATCTCGTCAAGATGGGCTGGACCTCGAAGGAGAAACTCGACCAGATCGTGCAGCGCACCCGCGACGGCGGCGCCGAGATCGTCGGCCTGCTCAAGACCGGTTCCGCTTACTATGCGCCGGCGGCCTCGGCGATCGCCATGGCCGAATCCTACCTCAAGGACAAGAAGCGCGTGCTGCCCTGTGCCGCGCACCTCTCCGGCCAGTATGGCGTCAAGGGAACCTATGTCGGCGTTCCGGTGGTGATCGGCGCCGGCGGCGTCGAGCGCGTCATCGAGATCGACCTCTCCAAGGCCGAGCAGAAGATGTTCGACAATTCGGTGGCCGCCGTTCAGGGCCTGACCGAGGCCTGCACCAAGATCGCCCCACATCTCGCCGGCAAGTAGTCTCGCCGGTAAGTAATCGTCCCTCCCCGGAGACCAAGCGCATGAACATCCATGAATATCAGGCCAAGGCGCTGCTGAAGTCGTTCGGCGCGCCGGTAGCAAGCGGCGTTCCGGTGTTCAAGGCAAGCGAGGCGGAAGCCGCCGCCGAGGCGCTGCCCGGCCCGCTCTATGTCGTGAAGAGTCAGATCCATGCCGGCGGCCGCGGCAAGGGCAAGTTCAAGGAACTGCCCGCCGACGCCAAGGGCGGCGTGCGCCTGGCGAAGTCGGCGGCCGAAGTGGTCGCCAACGCCAACGAGATGCTCGGCCATACGCTGGTCACCAAGCAGACCGGGCCCGCCGGCAAGCAGGTCAACCGCCTCTATATCGAGGACGGCGCCGACATCGAGCGCGAGCTCTATCTGTCGATCCTGGTCGACCGCTCGGTCGGCCGCATCGCCTTCGTCGTCTCGACCGAGGGCGGCATGGATATCGAGGCGGTCGCGCATGACACGCCGGAAAAGATCCTCACCGTCGCTATCGATCCGGAGAAGGGCGTGTTGGCGGACGACGTGAACAAGCTCAATGCCGCGCTGAAGCTCGACGGCGATGCGGCGAAGGACGGCGGCACGCTGTTCCCGATCCTCTACAAGGCCTTCGTCGAGAAGGACATGAGCCTGCTCGAGGTCAATCCACTGATCGTCATGAAGAACGGGCATCTGCGCGTGCTCGACGCGAAAGTGTCGTTCGACAACAACGCGCTGTTCCGCCATCCGGACGTGATGGAATTGCGCGACACCACCGAAGAGGACGAGAAAGAAATCGAGGCGTCGAAACACGACCTCGCCTATGTCGCGCTCGACGGCAATATCGGCTGCATGGTCAACGGCGCAGGCCTGGCCATGGCGACGATGGACATCATCAAGCTCTATGGTGCCGAGCCCGCCAACTTCCTCGACGTCGGCGGCGGCGCTTCGAAAGAGAAGGTGACGGCCGCGTTCAAGATCATCACCAAGGACCCGGCGGTCGAAGGCATCCTGATCAACATCTTCGGCGGCATCATGAAATGCGACGTCATTGCCGAGGGCGTGATCGCCGCGGTCAAGGAAGTCGGCCTGAAAGTGCCGCTGGTCGTGCGGCTGGAAGGCACCAATGCCGAGCTCGGCAAGAAGATCATCAACGACAGCGGCCTCAACGTCGTCTCGGCCGACGACCTCGACGACGCGGCCAAGAAGATCGTCAAGGCGGTAAAGGGCTGAGCGGATGCCTCCGCGCAAGATAAATCTGGTCGAGGCGGCGGACGCGAAGATCGCCAAGGTCTTCGATCCGCACATCGCCGGCGACGTCAACGACAGCCAGGCCAAGGTCGCCAAGTTCGGCGAGGTCTTCGACTGGCACGCGCATGACAATGAGGATGAAGCCTTCCTCGTACTGCGCGGCCGTATTGCCATCGATTTCCGCGACGGGCCGGTCGAGCTCGGCGAGGGAGATTTCATCGTCGTGCCGCGCGGCGTAGAGCACCGGCCGCGCTCGCTGACCCCGGAGCCGGTGGTGCTGATGTTCGAGCCGGCGACGACCTTGAACACCGGCAATGCCAGGAGCGATCTCACCGTCACGGACTTGAAGCGGCTCTGACCCATGAACGCGGCGCCTTTCTCCTCACTCTCGACCGGTCACCAGAGCCTGCAGGCGCTGGTCGGTGCGTGGCGCGGCGAGGAAGAGGTTGCGGCCACGCAATGGACCGATGCCGGCACCGCGACTTCCGAAGTGCTGGCGGAGGCGAAGTTTGGTGGCCTGTTCGTGGTGCAGCGCTACCGCCAGCGCCGCGACGGCACGATCTCGTTCGGCTCGCACAATGTGTTCGGCTTCGATCAGCAAAACGGCGTCGTCACCATGCACCAGTTCGATTCGATGGGGTTTGTCCCCGCGGCGCCAGCCACCGGCGCCTGGAACGGCAACGAATTGGTTCTCGAGCGGTCCTCGCCGCGCGGCTCGGCTCGTGTGAGCTATAGTTTTGACGGCACTGACGCATACCGCATGAAACTTCAATTCAAGCCCGTCGGCAGCGATGCCTGGCAAGACATGGTGAGCGGGCTCTATCGGCGCGTTTCGCCTTCCTCAATCAACGGTTTTTAGAAAAGGGCCGCGATGTCCATTCTCGTCGACAAGAACACCAAGGTTCTCGTGCAAGGCCTGACCGGCAAGACCGGCACCTTCCATACCGAGCAGGCGCTGGCCTATTACGGCACCAGGATGGTTGGCGGCATCCATCCGAAGAAGGGCGGCGAGACCTGGACCAGCGCAAAGGGCGAGAGCCTGCCGATCTTCGCCACGGTCGCCGAGGGCAAGGAAAAGACCGGCGCCAACGCCTCCGTCATCTATGTGCCGCCGGCGGGCGCGGGCGAGGCCATCATCGAGGCCATCGAGGCCGAGATCCCGCTGATCGTCTGCATCACCGAGGGCATTCCGGTGATGGACATGGTCAAGGTCAAGGCGCGGCTCGACCGCTCCTCCTCGAGGCTGATCGGCCCGAACTGCCCTGGTGTGCTCACCCCCGACGAATGCAAGATCGGCATCATGCCCGGCAACATCTTCCGCAAGGGCTCGGTCGGCGTTGTTTCCCGCTCGGGAACGCTTACCTATGAGGCGGTCTTCCAGACCTCCAATGTCGGACTCGGCCAGACCACCGCGGTCGGCATCGGCGGCGACCCGGTCAAGGGCACCGAGTTCATCGACGTGCTCGAGATGTTCCTCGCCGACGACGAGACCAAGTCGATCATCATGATCGGCGAGATCGGCGGCTCGGCCGAGGAAGACGCCGCGCAGTTCCTCAAGGACGAGGCCAAGCGCGGCCGCAAGAAGCCGATGGCGGGTTTCATCGCCGGGCGCACGGCGCCGGCCGGCCGCACCATGGGTCATGCGGGCGCGGTGATCTCCGGCGGCAAGGGCGGCGCGGAAGACAAGATCGCGGCGATGGAATCGGCCGGCATCAAGGTTTCGCCCTCGCCGGCGCGGCTCGGCACGACGCTGGTCGAGGCGATCAAGAGTTAAGTGAGTGGCGAATAGTGAGTAGCGAATAGCGAATAGGGAAAAACAGAGTAGCAGCGCGATCCGAACTATCCCTACTCGCTATTCGCTACTCACTATTCGCTCCAAAAAGGAGACGGAGCCAGGCTCCGCAGACGAAAATGGCAAGACAAGATCAGGCCAACGACCAATTCTCGCTTACCTCATTCCTCTATGGCGGCAACGCCGATTACATCGACGCGCTCTATGCCGCTTATGAGGACAATCCGGCTTCCGTCGATCCGGAATGGCAGGACTTCTTCGCGGCGCTGAAGGACGACGCGGGCGACGTCCGCAAGAACGCCAAGGGCGCTTCCTGGGCGAAGCCCTCCTGGCCCATGCAGGCCAATGGCGAGCTGGTCTCGGCGCTCGACGGCAATTGGGGCCTGGTCGAGAAGCACATCGAAAAGAAGGTGAAGGAGAAGGCGGTCGTCAACGGCGCTGCCCTTTCCGATGCCGACGTGCACCAGGCGACGCGCGATTCCGTGCGCGCCATCATGATGATCCGCGCCTACCGCATGCGCGGCCACCTGCATGCCAATCTCGATCCGCTCGGCATCGCCAATCCGCTCGAGGACTATAACGAGCTGTCGCCGGAGAATTACGGCTTCACCGCAGCCGACTACGACCGGCCGATCTTCCTCGACAATGTGCTCGGACTTGAGTTCGGCACCATCCGGCAGATGCTCGATATCCTCACCCGCACCTATTGCTCGACGCTCGGCGTCGAATTCATGCACATCTCCGATCCGGAGGAGAAGGCCTGGATCCAGGCGCGCATCGAGGGCGCCGACAAGGAGATCACCTTCACCGCCACCGGCAAGAAGGCGATCCTGTCGAAGCTGGTCGAGGCCGAGGGCTTCGAGCAGTATATCGACGTCAAGTACAAGGGCACCAAGCGCTTCGGCCTCGACGGCGGCGAGTCGTTGATCCCGGCGCTGGAGCAGATCATCAAGCGCGGCGGCCAGCTTGGCCTGAAGGAGGCCGTGCTCGGCATGGCGCATCGCGGCCGCCTCAACGTGCTTTCCCAGGTGATGGCCAAGCCGCATCGAGCCATCTTCCACGAGTTCAAGGGCGGCTCGGCCGCCCCCGACGACGTCGAGGGCTCGGGCGACGTGAAGTACCATCTCGGCGCCTCGTCGGACCGCGAGTTCGACGGCAACAAGGTGCACCTGTCGCTGACTGCCAACCCCTCGCATCTGGAAATCGTCGACCCCGTGGTGATGGGCAAGGCGCGCGCCAAGCAGGACCAGTTCGCAGGGCGCGAGCGCGGCGAGATCGTGCCGCTGGCCGAGCGCGCCAAGGTGATGCCGCTGCTGCTCCACGGCGACGCGGCGTTTGCCGGCCAGGGCGTGATCGCCGAGATGTTCGGGCTGTCCGGCCTGCGCGGCCATCGCGTCGCCGGCACGCTGCATTTCATCATCAACAACCAGATCGGCTTCACCACCAATCCGCGCTTCTCGCGTTCGTCGCCCTATCCGTCGGATGTGGCCAAGATGATCGAGGCGCCGATCTTCCACGTCAATGGCGACGATCCGGAAGCGGTGGTGCATGCTGCGAAGGTGGCGACCGAATTCCGCATGAAGTTCCACAAGCCGGTGGTGGTGGACATGTTCTGCTACCGCCGCTTCGGCCACAATGAGGGCGACGAGCCGGCCTTCACGCAGCCGATCATGTACCGCAACATCCGCAGCCATAAGACCGTGGTGCAGGTCTATGCCGACCGGCTGATCGCCGAAGGCCACATCACCCAGGCCGAGGTCGACAAGATGCGGGCCGACTGGCGCGCGCATCTCGAGGCCGAATTTGAAGTCGGTCAGTCCTATAAGCCGAACAAGGCCGACTGGCTGGACGGCGCCTGGTCCGGCCTGCGCACCGCCGACAACCAGGACGAACAGCGCCGCGGCAAGACCGCGGTGCCGGTCCGCACGCTGAAGGAAATCGGCAAGAAGCTGACCGAGGTGCCGAAGGATTTCGAGGCGCACAAGACGATCCTGCGCTTCCTCGAAAACCGCCGCCAGGCGATCGAATCCGGCGAAGGCATCGACTGGTCGACCGCCGAGGCGCTGGCCTTCGGCGCCATCCTGCTCGACGGCAATCCGATCCGCCTCTCGGGCCAGGATTCCGAGCGCGGCACCTTCTCGCAGCGCCATTCCGTGCTCTACGACCAGCGTGACGAGAACCGCTACATCCCGCTCAACAATCTGTCGGCGGCGCAGGCCGGCTACGAAGTCATCAACTCGATGCTCTCGGAAGAGGCGGTGCTGGGCTTCGAGTATGGCTACAGCCTGGCCGAGCCGAAGGCGCTGACGCTCTGGGAAGCGCAGTTCGGCGATTTCGCCAACGGCGCCCAGGTGGTGTTCGACCAGTTCATCTCGTCCGGCGAGCGCAAGTGGCTGAGAATGTCGGGCCTCGTCTGCCTGCTGCCGCATGGCTATGAAGGCCAGGGGCCGGAGCATTCCTCGGCGCGCCTGGAGCGCTTCCTGCAGCTCTGCGCCGAAGACAACATGCAGGTGGCCAACGTCACCACGCCGGCTAACTATTTCCACATCCTGCGCCGGCAATTGAAGCGCGACTTCCGCAAGCCGCTGATTTTGATGACGCCGAAGTCGCTGCTGCGCCACAAGCGGGCGGTGTCGGCGCTGTCGGAAATGGCGGGCGAGAGCTCCTTCCACCGGCTGCTGTGGGACGATGCGCAGCTGTTGGCCGACCAGCCGATCAAGCTGGTGAAGGATTCCAAGATCCGCCGTGTCGTGCTGTGCTCGGGCAAGGTCTATTACGACCTCTACGAGGAGCGCGAGAAGCGCGGCATCAACGACATCTATCTGCTGCGCGTCGAACAGCTCTATCCGTTCCCGGCCAAGGCGCTGATCACCGAACTGTCGCGCTTCCGCAACGCCGAGATGGTGTGGTGCCAGGAAGAGCCCAAGAACATGGGCGCCTGGTCGTTCATCGACCCCTATCTCGAATGGGTGCTGGCGCATATCGACGCCAAGCATCAGCGGGTGCGCTACACCGGGCGGCCGGCCTCGGCCTCGCCGGCGACCGGACTGATGTCGAAGCATCTCAGCCAGCTCGCCGCCCTACTCGACGACGCCCTCGGTGAATAGGCAGATTGGGTGAATAGGCAGGCTGGACGAAACAGACCTCAAGAAAGAAGAGAACGGACAGGCACAATGGCTACCGAAATCCGCGTCCCCACTCTGGGCGAATCCGTCACCGAGGCGACCGTCGGCAAGTGGTTCAAGAAGGTCGGCGACGCGATCGCCGCCGACGAACCGCTGGTCGAGCTCGAAACCGACAAGGTGACGGTGGAGGTGCCTGCCGCGGGCGCCGGAACGCTGGCCGAGATCGCCGTCAAGGAAGGCGAGACGGTCAATGTCGGCGCGCTGCTCGGTTCCATTTCTGCCGGCGGCGAAGCGGCTGCTCCCGCCGCCAAGCCGCATGCGGTGGCGCAGGCCTCCAGCCCGGACGCCGCGTCCACGACCAAGCAGGCCGCTGCCGAAACCGCCAAGGTCGCCGGCGGTGGCGGTCCGATCGAGCCGCGCACCATGCCGCCGGCGCCGGCCGCGGCCAAGCTGATCGCCGAGCACAATCTTGCGGTCGACCACCTGTCGGGTTCGGGCAAGCGCGGCCAGGTGCTGAAGGGCGACGTGCTCGACGCGATCGCCAAGGGCGCGCCCTCGCAGCCGGCCGAGACGCCGAAGGCGACGCCCGCGCCCGCGCCGGTTGCGGCCCGCGCGCCATCGACGGCCGACGATGCCTCGCGCGAGGAACGCGTGCGCATGACGAAGCTCCGCCAGACGATCGCGCGCCGCCTCAAGGAGGCGCAGTCGACCGCCGCCATGCTGACCACCTTCAACGAGGTGGACATGGGCGCGGTGATGGCGCTGAGAGCCAAGTACAAGGACGTGTTCGAGAAGAAGCATGGCGTGAAGCTCGGCTTCATGGGCTTCTTCACCAAGGCCGTCACCCATGCGCTGAAGGAGATCCCGGCGGTCAATGCCGAGATCGACGGCACCGACATCATCTACAAGAATTTCGCCCATGTCGGCGTCGCCGTCGGCACCGACAAGGGCCTGGTGGTGCCGGTGGTGCGCGACGCCGACCAGATGTCGATTGCCGAGATCGAGAAGGAGATCGGCCGGCTCGGCCTCGCCGCGCGCGACGGCAAACTCTCGGTCGCGGACATGCAGGGCGGCACGTTCACGATTTCCAACGGCGGCGTCTACGGCTCGCTGATGTCGACGCCGATCCTGAATGCGCCGCAGTCCGGCATCCTCGGCATGCACAAGATCCAGGACCGGCCGGTGGTGGTCGGCGGCCAGATCGTCATCCGCCCGATGATGTATCTGGCGCTCAGCTACGACCACCGCATCGTCGACGGCAAGGAAGCGGTGACCTTCCTGGTACGCGTCAAGGAAAGTCTGGAGGATCCAGAGCGGCTGGTGCTTGATCTGTGATCGGAGCTGATCCGCAATGAGCGGTTGGCTGGAACGGTTCGGGTTCGCGCTGGGTCGCGCGCTCCGGATTTTTCAGCCAGCCACTTCGGCCGCTATCGCTTCGCCGGCGAAATCGATTGAATCGCGTCCGCCACCGGAGAGCAGCAATCTTGGCGTCTTCGCTCTCAGCGATGCGGAGATGTCGGAACGGAAGATTACCGTCATCACAATCGGTGAGCTTGAGTTACCGACGGGCGAAATCGTCGCCTGCGATCCGCTGATCACCGGACTAGGACGCCCTGCTTTCAGCCGCAAGGTCAAGCCGGGACGCTATCCGGTCACGCTGCTTCAGGCGCAGGGCCGCATTGCCGCAGCGGTCTTGCGGTTCAGCCCCGGCTTGCCGGTGCAATGGGAATTGGCCACCTTTGCCCGCGATCGTCCATCGGCCTATGAATTTGAATTCATTGTCGATGACGCGGTTGCGTCGTTCATGGACAAGTCGGTCCTGACGCTGATGTCCGATCCGGAGGAACTCGACGACTATCTCGCTGACGTTGCGTGGTCTCTCGACAGGTTTGGCATGGATAATCCGATTGAGGGGAACCCGCTTAACGTCGCTGTGTTCGATACTGGCTTCGGTGACGGTGCCTATCGGTCCTTCTGGGGATTGGACGCGGCCGGCGAGCCATTGGTCTTGATGACCGACTTCGAAGTGCTCGAAAACGCCGACGGCCGCGAAAGCAACCAGGCCAACTGATGACGAACGTCACCTCGCCCATGATCGGACTTCTGGCTGGATTGCTGGCTCTCACAGCCGCGAATTCCGCCGCCCAGGCCGCCTGTCCAATCCAGCTTGCCGTCTATGGCGAGGCAAAAAGCGGCGCCGAGATCGATTTCACCCCGACCGGCACCTCGGCGACGATAACCAACACATTCCGCATGACCCTCGACAACAATGTCGTGCTCGACGGCATCGCCATGTGGACCGAGGGGAGCGCCGGCCGGCCGCACGGCTCGCTGATGTACAAATGCCCGACCGGCGACGTCACCGGCGAGGAGCTTGCCGCCTGCACGGTCTGGGAAGGCGTGATCTACAGCGCCGATGAGAAGGGCGTCGTGGGCCTGCTGCCGGCCGAGGGCGCCGATGCGCCGAAAAGCCTGATCTTTCCCGATCTCGGCCCGTCGCTCGAAATGTCGGCCGCTTACGGTCCCGCCGGCTTTTCGAAAGTGCCATGGGACATCTTCGTGCTGAAAGGCTGCCAGGAATGAGCACCGAGAAAAAAACGCTGCTGGTTACCGGCGGCAGCCGCGGCATCGGCGCAGCCATCTGCCGGCAGGCCGTCCAGGCCGGCTATCGGGTGGCGATCAACTACGTCTCCAACCAGGCGGCCGCCGATGCGCTCGTCGCCGAACTCAAGGCTGCCGGCGGCGAGGCCTTTGCGGTCAAGGGTGATGTCGGCAACGAGGCCGATGTGATGGCGATGTTCGAGGCAGTGGACCGGGCTTTTGGCCGGCTCGACGCTTTCGTCAACAACGCCGGCATTGTCGACGTCAAGGCGCGTGTCGACGAGATGAGCGTCGAGCGGGTCGAGCGCATGATGCGCATCAACGTCGTCGGCTCCTTCGTCTGCGCGCGCGAGGCGGTGAAGCGCATGTCGACCCGCCATGGCGGCAAGGGCGGCGCCATCGTCAACCTCTCCTCGGCGGCGGCCAGGCTGGGCTCGCCCGGCGAATATGTCGACTATGCCGCCACCAAGGGCGCGATCGACACGCTGACGATCGGGCTCGCGCGTGAAGTCGCGCTGGAAAGCATTCGCGTCAATGCGGTCAGCCCCGGCATCACCGAAACCCACATCCATGCCTCCGGCGGCCAGCCGGATCGAGTGGCGCGGATGCAGGATCTGCTGCCGATGAAACGCGCGGGCACGGCGGACGAGGTCGCCAGCGCGGTTCTCTATCTTCTGTCGGATGCGGCCTCCTATATAACGGGCGCGATCCTCAATGTGAGCGGCGGCCGCTAGAGCAATTCCAGGAAAAGTGCGTAGCGGTTTTCCGTCCGGAATCGCGTAGAAAGAAATACCGAGGAGCGGTTCGGCTCGAACCGCTCCTTGCCAAAACGAAGGACACCATCATGGCTTATGACGTCGTAATCATCGGATCGGGACCGGGCGGCTATGTCTGCGCCATCAAGGCGGCGCAACTCGGCCTGAAGACGGCGGTGGTCGAGAAGAACGCCACCTTCGGCGGCACCTGTCTGAATATCGGCTGCATCCCGTCGAAGGCGCTGCTTCACGCCTCCGAGATGTTCGCCGAAGCCGGCCATACCTTCGATATGTTGGGGGTCGAGGTCGGCGCTCCGAAGCTCAATCTGAAGAAGATGCTGGCGCATAAGGATGCAACGGTGGCGTCGAACGTCAGCGGCGTCGCCTTCCTGTTCAAGAAGAACAAGATCGATTCCTTCCGCGGCACCGGCAAGGTGATCGGCGCCGGCAAGGTGGCGGTCACCGGCGAGGACGGCAAGGTCGAGGAGATCGAGACCAAGAACATCGTGATTGCCACCGGTTCCGACGTCGCCGGCATTCCGGGCGTCAAGGTCGATTTCGACGAGAAGGCGATCGTGTCCTCGACAGGCGCGTTGTCGCTGGCCAAGGTGCCGGCCAGCCTTGTGGTGGTGGGCGGCGGTGTCATCGGGCTGGAACTCGGCTCGGTCTGGGCCAGGCTCGGCGCCAAGGTCACGGTCGTCGAGTTCCTCGATACCATCCTCGGCGGCATGGACGGCGAGGTGTCGAAACAGTTCCAGCGGCTGCTGTCCAAGCAGGGCTTCGAGTTCAAGCTCGGCGCCAAGGTCACCGGCGTCGCCAAATCCAAGAAGGGCGCCAGCGTGACCTTCGAGCCGGTCAAGGGCGGTGCCGCGGAAACGATCGAAGCGGACGTGGTTCTGGTCGCCACCGGACGCCGCCCCTATGCCGACAGCCTGGGATTGAAGGAAGCGGGCGTCGAGATGGACGAGCGCGGCCGGGTCAAGACCGATGGGCACCTGAGGACCAACGTGCCCGGCATCTATGCCATCGGCGACGTCATCGCCGGGCCGATGCTGGCACACAAGGCCGAGGACGAGGGCGTGGCAGTGGCCGAGATGATCGCCGGCCAGGCCGGCCATGTGAATTATGACGTCATCCCGAGCGTCGTCTACACCAGCCCGGAAATCGCCTCCGTCGGCAAGACGGAGGAGGAGCTGAAGAAGGCCGGCATCGACTACAAGGTCGGCAAATTCCCGTTCAGCGCCAATGGCCGTGCACGCGCCATGCTGCATACCGACGGCTTCGTGAAGATCCTGGCCGACAAGGCCAGCGACCGCGTGCTCGGTGTCCATATCGTCGGTTTCGGCGCCGGCGAGATGATCCACGAAGCGGCGGTGCTGATGGAGTTCGGCGGCTCCTCGGAAGACCTCGCCCGCACCTGCCATGCGCATCCGACGATGTCGGAAGCGGTCAAGGAAGCGGCATTGGCCACGTTCTTCAAGCCCGTCCACATTTAGTGACGCGCCACCCACCGGCCCCGAACGCCCATCGCTTCGTCATCCTTAGGGCGAAGCAAGGAGCGAAGCGACGCGCGCAGACCCTAGGATCCATGCCGTGACGCTAAGGCGTTGCAACGATTACAGAATTCTGCGCTGTTGCACTCGATGGCAACGGTCGCGGCATGGATACTCGGGTCAAGCCGGTCAAGCCCGAGGATGACGAAGGCGTTGTGCCACGAACAAAACGGCCCGCCTTTCGGCGAGCCGTTTTTTGTTGAGCCTGTCGTTGATTACTGAGCCGGCGCAGGAGCCGGAGCAGGTGCTGGCGCAGGAGCCGGAGTTGGGGCCGGAGCGGGTTCCGGGGCAGGCGCTGGTGCCGGGGTAGCCGGAGCCGGAGCAGGCGTTGCGGGTGCCGGTTCAGGCGCCGGAGCCGGCGTGCTGGCGGCCGGGGGCTCGGCGGGCGCCGGGGCCTTTTCGCCGCCGGTTCTGCCAAAAACATAATACGCAACAATGGCCAGGATAATGACAACAAGGGCGATCAGCCACCCGCTGCCGCCACCACCCGACGAGGGAGGCGTGCTCGGAGGGGTGAAGGGGTCGTTAGGGTTCGCCATAAAACGTGTCCTCCTTGGAATGAAAGGCTTCAATCAACAGCCATCAACGCGCGATCCCACAATCGGTTTCACGCAGGCGGACGGAAAGCGCTGAAAAACCGGCATTTTCCGCTCCCCAGCCGCCAGACGACTCAGTTGACGGCGGTAACAGTATACCCCGCCTTGCGGAAATCTTCGACCAGTCCGTCAGGGCCGGGCAGATGCAGCGCGCCGACCGCCATGAAGGCATTGCCCTTGGCCAGAATCGGCATGGCGTGGGCGACCATAACCTTGTTGCGGCTGGTGATCATGGTCTGCTCGAAGGCGGCATAGCCGGCCTGGTCGTCCGCGGCGTCGGGCAGCACGGTGCGGAACAGCGGCCAGAACATGCCGACCTCGCCGCGCTGGTAGAGCACGATCATGGTCTCGTTGACGTCGTTCACCCTGTCGCCAAGCTTCAGCGTCTCGACCAGCCCCTTCATGTGGTAGGCGAGCGGCAGCGAGGCCATGGCGCGCAACTGATCGACGGCGGTTTCCAATCCCTCGACGTCCTTGCCGGACGCCTTGGCGTCGGCGGCCAGCTTGACGTCCAGCACCGGCGCGCCGGCGCTCTGGCGCGCCACCTCGCAGGCCGGCAAAGCCACCATGGCCGACAGGATCCACGGCTTCATCTTGGCGACGGTCAGGGGCGGAATGCCGCGTGCGTCGAGGCCCTTGTTCAGCACCGCCGCGTCCTCGGGCGACAAGAGCGAGGACAGCGTCGTGTTGTCGGTGAACATCATCAGGCCAGGCTCCGCGGCCATGGCGGCCATCATCTTGGCCTTGTCGAGCGCGTCGGTGGTTTCGATGATGATGGTGTCGGCGCCGTCATAGGCCTTTTGCGCCGCGGCCGGCAGCGTGGTGACGCGTTGATCGGTGATGTGCATGGTGCCGAACAGGAAGGACGGCTTTTCGCCCGATTTCTCGAGCTTCCACAGCAGGCCCTTGCCGTTCGGAACGGCTGCCGCTTCGGTCTCGACCTTCTTGAAGGCGGCTGGATCGCTCTTTGCCAGACTTGCCAGCAGGTCGCTGCCGCCACAGGCGGGCGCCTCGGCATGTGCCCGGCCGGCCAGCAGCAGGACCACGAGGAACGACAGGAAAAACAGCACGTTGAGCGCTGCGAGCAGCCTCAACGAGACGAGAGCCGCGCGGTCGGCGATGGCGATGACGCGTTTCATGGTGAGCTTCTTAAACGGAAAAAGCGGCAAAACGGTTAATCCGCGGGCCGAAAATGTTTTCGACCGGCTCTGAGCGGTCCAACCCGTTGCCGGATTTGACGGGAGCGATTGCGCCGGAAACGCCGATCCCGTAGATCATGCGACCCGAATGCGTCCGGCAGGGGACCCGCGTGATCATCGACAGTGCCGCCTTCGAGCGCTACCGGCGCTCGCCGAACGAGAAGACCACCCCGCTCCGGCTCCTGCTGGGAACGGCGATCGTCGTTTTCTTCTGGCTCGCCATGACGTTTGTCGTGCTCGTCGCCGGCACCGCCGCCTTCATCGTCTTGCGCCTCCCCGGCCCGGCGACCGGGCAGCCGATGCAGGACTTCCTGGCCTCACCGACCGGGATCCTCACCGCGCTGGCCTCTTTTGCCGGCATCTGGATCGGCCTTTGGGCGGCGATGCGCTTCGTGCATGGCGAGCCGCTCTCGGCGCTGATCGGCGCGGACCGCCGCATCTCGCGCGGCGGGTTCCTCAAGGGCCTGGTCGCGGTTCTGATCACCTCGCTGCTCTCGGAAGTCCTGCTCTATTGGCTGCAGCCGGAGATCACCCGCGGATCGATCGCCTTCTCGTCCTGGCTGCTCTTCCTCGTGCCGATCGTGCCGCTCGCCTTCCTGCAGACCTCGTCGGAGGAGGCTCTGTTCCGCGGCTATCTGCTGCGCGGCCTCGCCAGCCGGTTCGGCAGCCCGCTGATCTGGGCCGCGCTGCCGGGGCTTCTGTTCGCCGCGCTGCATTGGAGCTCCGCCTCGTCGCTTGCCATCAATGCCTGTGTGCTGGTCTCGATCGCCGCCTTCGCGCTGCTGCTGACACTGCTCGTCTATGTGACCGGCAATCTGGGCGCTTCCTTCGGCGCCCATCTCGGCAACAACCTGACCGGCTTCCTGCTGATCTCGCACCAGCAGACCTACAATTCCTTCGCCCTGTTCAACGCCAGGCCGCTCGAAGGCCCCGGCTGGACCAATTGGGACGCTGTTCTCATCGCCGCGATCGGCATCGCGAGCACGCTGCTGACGACGCTCTTGCTCCTGCATCGCCGCTCGCCCCTGAAGGTCGGGCCGGACGATCCACGATCCAGCGGACTCACCTGATGCGCATCACGCTGGTGGCGGAACGCACCATTCCCTGCAAAGGCTATGGCGGCACCGAGCGGCAGGTCGACTGGCTGGCCAGAGAGTTTTCGCGCCTCGGCCACAAGGTGGTCCTGATCGCCGGTCGCGGCTCGAGCAATCCGCTATGCGAAGTGCGGCAGGCGTCTTCCGCCGCTGAATGCCGCGCCGCGATCCCGGCCGACACCGACATCGTGCACTTCAATGGCTGGTACATCGAGGTTTCGCGCCCGGCGCTCAACACGATGCACGGCTTTGACCCCGAATTCACGAAAAAGAGGCAGAACTGGAGCTTCGTCAGCGCCAGCCATGCGCGCAATCACGGACTGGGAACCTTCGTCTACAACGGTTTTCCGGTCGACGCCTATCGCCTGTCCGCCAACAAGACGAGCCGGCTGCTGTTCCTGGCCGGCATCGCCCGCGCCGGCAAGAACCTCAACCGGGCCGTCGATCTCGCCAAAGCCTTCGATTTCCAGCTCGACATTGCCGGCGGCTCGCGCTGGCAACTCCTGCAGCGCACCAAGGTTCGCCGCCAGGGCGTCTTCTTCAAGAGCCTCGGCAGGCGCTTCCGCTACCACGGCACCGTCGACGGCGATGAGAAGCTGCGCCTGCTGGGCGAGGCCAGGGCCTTCCTCAACCCGATCGCCTGGGAAGAGCCGTTCGGCATGGCGCCGGTCGAAGCGATGCTGTGCGGCACGCCGGTGCTGACGACGCCGCGCGGCGCGCTGCCGGAAATCGTCGACGATGCCACCGGACGCCTCTTCGACACCGACGCCGAATTCGCTGAAGCCTTGGCCGACATCGCCACGCTCTCGCCCGAACGGTGCCGGGAATCCGCCGCCGATCGGTTTCCCATTGCCCGGACGGCACAAGGATATCTAGATCTCTACAAGCGCATCCTGGACGGCGAAAGCTTGCGGTGACCCTTCCTTCTCCGCTTGTGGGAGAAGGTGGATCGGCGCGCAGCGCCGAGACGGATGAGGGGTGCTGGAAGAAACGCGGCGCTAAAATAGGAAACGATTTTAAGCGCTTACGTCTTTAAGGCAGCGATCCGTCCAACACCCCTCATCCGACCGAGCTTCGCTCGGCCACCTTCTCCCACAAGCGGAGAAGGAGGAGCGCGCTCGGCCCAAGCCTTGACTCTCGGGCCGATTTCCTGTCTAGACGCGCACGAATTCCGCGATGAGTACACCTCCGCGAAAGCCGACCAGGACGCCGAAGCCTCTTTGAGGCGAGTGCCGTAAACCGATCCTGGAGGCCAACACCCGGCAGCGCGATGCGCCCCCGGGTGCTTTTTGGCTTTGCGCTTTTGCTTGGCGACCCGGCGCGAACGCACTACCTCTCGGGTCGAATGAACCGAGATCGAAGGAAGCAAGATGTTTGAATCCCTTCAGGAGCGCCTTGGCTCCATCCTGAACGGCCTGACCGGCCGCGGCGCGCTGTCCGAGGCGGATGTCTCGGCGGCGCTGCGCGAGGTGCGCCGCGCGCTGCTCGAGGCGGACGTGGCGCTGGAGGTGGTGCGTTCCTTCACCGACAAGGTGCGCGAGAAGGCGGTCGGCGCCGCGGTGCTGAAGTCGATCAAGCCCGGGCAGATGGTCGTCAAGATCGTCCATGACGAGCTGGTCGACATGCTGGGCGCCGAAGGCGTCGCCATCGACCTCAACGCGCCGGCGCCCGTGGTCGTCATGATGGTCGGCCTGCAGGGCTCCGGTAAGACGACGACCTCGGCCAAGATCGCCAAGCGCCTGACCGAGCGCCAGAACAAGAAGGTCCTGATGGCCTCGCTCGACACGCGGCGCCCGGCCGCGCAGGAGCAGCTGCGCCAACTCGGCGAGCAGGTGAAGGTGGCGACGCTGCCGATCATCGCCGGCCAGAGCCCGGTCGACATCGCCAAGCGCGCCGTGCAGGCGGCAAAGCTGGGCGGCCACGACGTCGTCATCCTCGACACCGCCGGCCGCACCCATATCGACGAGCCGCTGATGGTCGAGATGGCCGACATCAAGAAGGTGTCGTCGCCGCACGAGATTCTGCTGGTGGCCGACTCGCTCACCGGCCAGGACGCCGTCAACCTCGCCAAGAGCTTCGACGAGCGCGTCGGCATCACAGGCCTGGTGCTGACCCGCATGGACGGCGACGGCCGCGGCGGCGCCGCACTTTCCATGCGCGCCGTGACCGGCAAGCCGATCAAGCTGATCGGCACCGGCGAGAAGATGGACGGGCTGGAGGAATTCCACCCCAAGCGCATCGCCGACCGCATCCTTGGCATGGGCGACATCGTCAGCCTTGTCGAGAAGGCCGCCGAAACCATCGACGCCGAGCAGGCGGCGGCGATGGCCAAGAAGATGCAGTCGGGCAAGTTCGACCTCAACGACCTTGCCCAGCAGCTTCAGCAGATGTCGAAGATGGGCGGCATGGGCGGCATCATGGGCATGATGCCCGGCATGGGCAAGATGAAGGACCAGCTTGCAGCCGCCGGCTTCGACGACAAGATGTTCCGCCGTCAGCTCGCCATCATCTCCTCGATGACCAAGGCGGAGCGCGCCAACCCTGACATCCTGAAGCACTCGCGCAAGAAGCGCATCGCCGCCGGCTCCGGCACGGATGCTGCCGAGATCAACAAGCTCTTGAAGATGCATCGCGGCATGGCCGACATGATGAAGGCGATGGGCGGCAAGGGCAAAGGCGGCGGCCTGATGCGCGGCATGATGGGCGGCCTTGCCTCGAAGATGGGCCTTGGCGGCATGATGCCGGGCGGCGGCATGCCCGACCTCTCCAAGATGGATCCCAAGCAGCTCGAGGCCTTGCAGAAGCAGGCCCAGGCTGCCGGTCTCGGCAAAGGCCTGCCGGGCGGGATGCCCGGTGGGCTTCCCGGCGGCGGTGGCCTGCCGGGCCTGCCCGGCGGCATGAAGCTGCCGGGCCTTCCTGGCCTCGGCGGCGGCGGGCTGCCTGGTCTCGGAAAGAAGAAGTGAAGGGGCGATGAACGAGGAGAAGGACATGGCCGACGCACGCGCCGTTCTGGCGGGCTACCGCGCTTCGATCGACAACATCGACGCCGCCCTCATCCATATGCTGGCCGAGCGCTTCCGCTGCACCAAGGCGGTCGGCGTGCTGAAGGCCGAGCATGGCCTGCCACCCGCCGACCCGGCGCGCGAGCAGCAGCAGATCGCCCGCCTTCGCCAGTTGGCCAAGGATGCGCATCTCGATCCGGATTTCGCGGAGAAATTCTTGAATTTCGTCGTCCGCGAAGTGATCCGTCACCACGAACAGATCGCCGCCAACAACGGCGTGACGAAAACCGGCTGAGCCGGTGCATGTCGCCCAAAAGTGCTTCGCGGTTTTGGGACAACGACATGCACAAGCAAAGGTTCAGCCAAAAACCCGATCAACGAACTCAGAGCTTTTAGGAGATAAACAATGGCACTGAAGATCAGACTGGCCCGCGCGGGCTCGAAGAAGCGTCCCTACTACCACGTCGTCGTCGCCGACGCCCGTTCGCCGCGCGACGGCCGTTTCATCGAGTCGCTCGGCTCGTGGAACCCGCTGCTGCCGAAGGACGGCGAACGCGTGAAGGTCGATGCCGATCGCGTCAAGCACTGGCTCTCGCACGGCGCCCAGCCGACCGACCGCGTTCTGCGCTTCCTCGACGAGGCCGGCCTCGCCAAGCGCGAAGCCCGCTCGAACCCGAACAAGGCCCTCCCTGGCAAGAAGGCGCAGGAGCGCGCCGCCCTCTTGAAGAAGGCGCAGGAAGACGCCGCCGCTGCCGTTGCTGCCGCGTCCGCAGCGCCGGCCGAGGCCGAAGCCGCGACTTCCGAGTAATCCGGACGTCTTTTGCGCTTACAAGAACGGCGGGCCTTTGCCCGCCGTTCTTTTTGGATCTGGTTGTCGATACTCAATAGCCCGCCGGGCAGCGCGCGATATAGACGCGCCCATAACGGTCGCGGTAGCGGCACTGGCCGCTTTCGCTGGCACGACCAATCAGCGCGCCGGCTATGGCGCCGACAGCGCCCCCGACGACGGCCCCCTGGGTCGGATTGTTGGCAACGGCAGCGCCGACGGCCGCGCCGCCCAGGCCGCCAATCGCCGCCCCTTTTTCTGTTTGCGAGCATGCGGTCAGCGCCGCCACCACGGCCGCCAGGACCATCATCTTTGTCATCGTCACTCCTCCCAAACCGGGAAACGCCTC
This sequence comes from Mesorhizobium dulcispinae, assembly GCF_033977345.1. NCBI lineage: Bacteria > Pseudomonadati > Pseudomonadota > Alphaproteobacteria > Hyphomicrobiales > Phyllobacteriaceae > Mesorhizobium > Mesorhizobium dulcispinae. The sequence goes on along the minus strand of NZ_JAVIIY010000004.1, from coordinate 56,763 downwards.
CGCACGCCTGGGTCGATAACGCACGAAAGCGTGAATTGATCCCGCCCGCAGAAGCGCGGTGGGCAACGACAGACCCAAAGCGCTGGGCTGATCCCTTCCGGGGATCGTCCTATTTCTCCGCTTTCTCCGCGACGCGCTTCAGATTGTCGAGCCCGGCCTCGAAGTCCTTGCCGATCAGCGCATCGAAATTCATGAACAGGCCCATCAGCTTGGCGATGAACGGCCGGGCGCCCCGCATCGCCCAGGTGACGGTCGTGCCATCGCCCGACGGGGTCAAGGTGAAGTCGACGGTGTTGTTCGCCCGGAACGGCTTTTCGAAGTCGAGCTTCATCGAAACCAGCGACGACGGCACCGAATTGACGATCTCCATGCGGCCCTTTCCGGCCTTGCTGTTGCCTTCCCAGGCGTAGGCAGCGCCCTTGCCGCTTTCGGCCCCGGAAAGCGTGCGTTTCATGTTCGGATCGAGCTTTTCGAAGGGCGACCAGCTCGGCCAATTCTTGAAGTCGTTGATCAGCGGAAAGATCGCCTCGGCCGGCGCCCTGATGCCGGCGGAACGGCTGACGACAAAATCATTCGGCCGCGTCGCGGCGAAGATGAACACAGCGGCGACGATGACGACGAGGATGATAAGAATGGTGGCAAGCATCTTTTTCTCCGTGCCTGGAGCAATTCCAGGAAAAGTGCGCAGCGGTTTTCCGTCCTGAATTGCGTAAAACAAACGACTTTAGCGGCTGAACGGGATCAGCGCACGCACTCTTGCATCGCGCAGATAGAGCCCGCCCCATAGGATAACACCGAGATAGACGCCGAACAGCGTGTGCGAAAACAGCGGATTGCCGATGCGCACATGCGTGGAGATGGCGCCGCCCATATAGGCGGTGAGCAGGATGGCGCCGAGCACGGAAGTGCGCGGCAAGGCATAGAGCGTCGTCGAGATCAGCCCGACAATGCCGAGCAGCCGCGCGATGTTTGGATCGGCCGGCCAGCCGAGCTCGGCCATCGTCTGGGTGACGATATCCAGCGGCGGCAGCTTGATGACGCCGTCGAAGATCATGAACAGGACGACGATGGCGCTAAGCACGCGACCGGTCCACAGAGCGCCGTTCGAGACCGGCGCGGCTTCGGAAATGCTCATTGGTTTTTCCTCCCGTTGGTTTGAGCCCTGGCAGGTTTACCAGCTTCGAGCCAAGGACGGACCATGGCGCAGCAATCCTACATCGGCGCCCTTATTTCGAAGGCAGCCGCGGAACCGCCGGCTTCAGGAGAAATAAAACTTATCGGCCGGGATCATCTTCGGCGGCGTCTCGCCCAGCGCTTCGAACACCGAAATCTCGCAGACGCGGCAGAGCCCGTCGAGCGCAAGGTCATTGGGCTGGGTGCCGAACGGATCCTCGAGTTCCTCCGAAAGCGCATCGAGGCCGAAGAAGGTGTAGGCGATCAGCGCAGTGAACAAAGGCGTCGCCCAGCCGGTGGCCGAGGCCAGCCCGAACGGCAGGAGCAGGCAGAAGACATAGGCCGTCCGCTGCAGGAGCAGCGTGTAGGCGAAAGGCAGCGGCGTGCCCATGATGCGCTCGCAGCCGGCCTGGGCGGCGGCGATCTCGGACAGCCGCTCGTCGAGGATGCGGTAGCCGATCGTGTCGATCGCCCCGCTCTTGCGCAGGGCCGCGACACGCGCGCCCATTCGGCGCACCAGGGCGTCGGGCGCGTTGGCGGCCTTCGCCACCGCCTCGACCTCATCGCCGATAAAGCCGCGAGCCTCTTGCAATGCATCGACCCGCCGCAGCAGGCCGCGCAGGAAGTGGCAGAAGGCGACCGCATCCATCAACAGGCCGCGCAATTCGCCGCGGTCTTCGATCAGCCCGGTCGAGGCGCGGGCCAGATTGCGGATGTCGAAGACGAGCTGGCCCCACAGCTTGCGTGCCTCCCACCAGCGGTCATAGGCGGCATTGTTGCGGAAGCCGAGATAGATCGACAGCGCCACGCCGAGCAACGCGAAGGGGGCAGTGCCGGCGTTGCCGAACTCAAGCTTGAGGCCACGCACGATCAACACCACCAGCGCGCCATAGGCGGCGAAGCCGAAGATCTGCGGCAGGATGCGCGGCACCACCGAGCCGCGCATGATGAAGAACAGGTGCAGGAATCCCGGACGCGGGCGGACGATCATCGAAACCCCTTCAAGCCAACACAGCCCTGATACGCGTTCTTGTGCAACGCACAAGCCGGGCAAGCTCAGCCATCGGCGACATTTGCTTGTCGTTTGCGCTTTCGGCAACCGGCCAGCCGGTCTAATGCATGTCGCGCAAAAGTGTGCAGCGGTTTTGCGAAAACGACATGCATAAAAACAAAAACTTAAAGCGCGTCGCCTGAATCGGCTTCAGCGCGACGCGCTTTAATGACACTGATGCCGCGCCAGAAGCGCCGCGTCGCTTGGGAGGAGAGATGGCCGGCGAGACCAATCTGCAAAGACTGCTGGCGTCGATGACGCCGCAACTGCTGCCGGGCATCTATGTCTTCGCGACGCTGGCGCCGGGCGTAGCCATGCCGGACGGACTCGATCCGGTCATGCAATTTCGCGAGCGGGAAGGCCTGACACTAATCGTGACGGAGGACGAGGCGAAGGCGGCCGGCCTCGCCGGCACATTCCGCTGCCGCATGATCACGCTGAATATCCATTCCTCGCTCGAGGCGGTCGGCTTCCTGGCCGCCATCACGACACGGCTGGCCGCCGCCGGCATGGGCATCAATCCGGTCTCGGCTTTCTACCACGACCATCTGTTCGTCCCGGCGGAGCGGGCCGAGGAGGCGCTCGCCATCCTGCGGCAGCTGGCGGCGGAAAGCGGCTAACACCTGAGCACATAGAGAATGTCGGGCAGGCCTTCCGCATTGGTCGAGCCGTCGCCGAGAGCTTCGGCGCGGAAGCCATGGCGCTCGTAGAAACGGCGCGCGCCGGTGTTGGCCTGGAAGCAATGCAGCTTGATCGAGGGCAGGCCGGCCGTGGCTTGGCTAAGCAGCCGGCTGCCTATGCCTTTTCCTGTCCAGGCCGGATCGAGGTAGAGTTGCTCGACCCAACCATCGCTGACGGCGATAAAGCCAACGATGCGCCCGCCAGCCTCGGCAACCGTCACCTGCTGCTTGGGCAGGACGATGTCGCGGATGAAGAAAAGATCCTCCTCCGGCGTATGCAGCAGAGGCATCCAGTCGAGCGCGTTGAGCGACGCGCGCATCATTTGGGCGATGGCGGCGGCGTCCAAACTCGCAGCTGGGCGGAGCGGGATTTCAGGAAAACTGGACATGCCGGCGCTGCCCCTCATCCGCCCTTCGGGCACCTTCTCCCCGTAAACGGGGAGAAGGAAGAAGCGCCCCGGCCGAAGGCCGAGCCCGCGACTGCGGGCCGCCGGTCGTCCGGCGCCCCCGCGGAGGGCCAGCCGCGCCAGCGGCGGTGCGGCCGGTGAGCGAAAACTAAGCCGCCTTCTTCTTCGGGTGGATCAGGCCGCGCTCGACCAAGAGTTCGGCGATCTGGACGGCGTTGAGGGCCGCGCCCTTGCGCAGATTGTCGGAGACCACCCACATCGACAGGCCGTTGTCGACGGTCGAATCCTCGCGGATGCGCGAAATGAAGGTGGCGTCCTCGCCGGCCGATTCGAGCGGCGTGATGTAGCCGCCGTTCTCGCGCTTGTCGAGAACCTGGCAGCCCGGCGCCTCGCGCAGGATCTCGCGCGCCTCGTCCGCGGTGATCGGCTTCTCGAACTCGATGTTGACCGCTTCCGAATGGCCGATGAACACCGGCACGCGCACGCAGGTCGCCGTCAGCTTGATCTTGGGGTCGAGCATCTTCTTGGTCTCGGCCACCATCTTCCACTCTTCCTTGGTGAAGCCGTCGTCAAGGAAGACGTCGATATGCGGGATGACGTTGAAGGCGATGCGCTTGGTGAACTTCTTGACGTCGACCTGGTCGGCGACGAAGACCGCGCGGGTCTGGGTAAAGAGCTCGTCCATGCCTTCCTTGCCGGCGCCGGAGACCGACTGGTAGGTGGCGACGACGACGCGCTTGATGGTGGCGACGTCATGCAGCGGCTTCAGCGCCACCACGAGCTGCGCCGTCGAGCAGTTCGGGTTGGCGATGATGTTCTTGCGCGAGAACAGCTCGACCGCATCCGGGTTCACTTCCGGCACGATCAGCGGCACGTCCGGGTCGTAGCGGAAGGCGGACGAATTATCGATGACGACGCAGCCCTGCTTGCCGATCTTGGGCGACCATTCCTTGGAGACATTGCCGCCGGCCGACATGACGCAGATGTCGGTGTCGGAAAAATCGTAGGTGTCGAGCGCCTTGACCTTCAGCGTGCGGTCGCCGAAGGACACCTCGGTGCCCTGGCTGCGCCGCGAGGCCAGCGCCACGACCTCGCTCGCCGGGAAGCCGCGCTCGTCCAGAATGTTGAGCATTTCGCGGCCCACATTGCCCGTGGCGCCGACTACCGCAACCTTGAAACTCATAAAGATCTCCTGTCCCTCTCCGCTTGGTTGTTGGAGAAAACCCGCCGGCCTCATGCGGGTTCCGTCCCCCGGGCCGAACCCGGGAGAGGGTGGTTAGGCCAAGGGAATCACACCGTTTTGGTGGTGGTTTTGGCCGTAGTTTTGCTGGAACCCAGAATCTTGCTGGAACGGACGGACGCGCCGAAGCGCCCGGCCCGATGCACCGCATCCTGGCTGGGGGCATCGAATGCAAGAAGAGCCATCAGAAGGCCGCGCATCGAGGATGATCCCGTTCGGTGCCGGCTTTTACGCACTTTGGTAAAAGAGTCAATCGGCGCCGCTCTCCTTCTCCCCTTGTGGGAGAGGCGGTGCCACTGCCCTGTACAATGGCGGCTGCAGGAAGTAGGAACGCCCAAATTTCGTTTGGCTGGCGCAGTGCCGGCCTTGTGCTCCACGACGAGCGCAAAACCCCGAATCCCGAAAGAACAAGATGCCCAGTTTCGATACGATCGTTCCTGCGCTGGCAGAGGCGCTGGAAAAGCGCGGTTATTCAGCGCTCACGGCGGTGCAGCAGGCGGTGCTGGCGCCCGGGTTAGGCGCGGCCGACGCGCTGGTCTCGGCCCAGACCGGCTCCGGCAAGACCGTTGCGTTCGGTCTTGCCCTGGCCCCGAGCCTGCTCGGCGGCGCGGAACGCTTCGCCGATGCCAGCGCGCCGCTGGGGCTGGTGGTGGCGCCGACGCGCGAGCTGGCGCTGCAGGTGCGGCGCGAGCTGGAATGGCTCTACGAGCTCACCGGCGCGGCGATCGCCTCCTGCGTCGGCGGCATGGACATGCGTAGCGAGCGGCGGGCGCTGGAGCGCGGCGCCCACATTGTGGTCGGCACGCCCGGCCGGCTGCGCGACCACATCACCCGCGGCGCGCTCGACATGTCGGCGTTGAAGGCGGTGGTGCTGGACGAAGCCGACGAAATGCTCGACCTCGGCTTCCGCGAGGACCTCGAATTCATCCTCGACGCCGCGCCGGCCAAGCGCCGCACGCTGATGTTTTCCGCCACCGTGCCGCGCTCCATCGCCACGCTGGCGAAGAGCTACCAGCGCAATGCCGTGCGCATCTCGGCCGGCGGCGAGGCAAAGCAGCATATCGACATCGAGTACCGGGCGCTTTCCGTGGCGCCGGCCGATCGCGAGAACGCCATCATCAACGTGCTGCGCTACTACGAGGCACAGAACGCGATGGTGTTCTGCAACACGCGCGCTGCCGTCAACCATCTCACCGCGCGCTTCAACAACCGCAATTTCTCCGTCGTGGCACTCTCCGGCGAGCTCAGCCAGAACGAGCGCAGCCACGCGCTGCAGGCGATGCGGGACGGCCGCGCCAGGGTCTGCATCGCCACCGACGTGGCGGCGCGCGGCATCGATCTGCCCAATCTCGACCTCGTCATCCACGCTGACCTGCCGACCAATCCGGAGACCCTGCTGCATCGCAGCGGGCGCACCGGGCGTGCCGGAAGAAAAGGCGTCAGCGCACTGATCGTACCGGGCAACGCCCGTCGTCGCACCGAGCGCCTGCTTGCCAATGCCGGCCTGACCGCAACCTGGGCGAGCCCGCCCTCGGCCGACGAGGTGCTCAGGCGCGACGACGAGCGCATCCTGGCCGGCCCGGCCTTCAGCGAGCCGGTGAAGGACGAGGAGCGCGACTTCGCCACAGCGCTTCTCGATCGGCATGGCGCCGAACTGGTGGCCGCGGCCTTCGTGCGGCTTTGCCGCGGCAGCCGCTCGGCGCCCGAGGACCTGCTCGATGTCGCGCCGTTTGCGCCGTCGAAGGAGAAGGGCGCGCGCAGGGACGATGCACCCGGCCGCCGCGACGATTTCGGCGACAGCGTCTGGTTCTCGCTGTCGGTGGGCCGCCGGCAAAATGCCGAGCCGCGCTGGCTGATCCCAATGCTGTGCCGCACCGGCAACATCTCCAAGCGCGAGATTGGCGCCATCAAGATGCAGCCGGAGGAAACCTTCGTGCAGATCGCGGCCGACTGGGCCGACCGGTTCCTCGCGGCGATCGGCCCCGACCGCAAATTGCAGGGCAGCATCGCCGTGAAGCGGCTGGACGGCACGCCGGACCTTTCGAGAGCCGGCTATCAGCCGCCACGGCCCGACAAGAAGGCGCATCGCGGCAAGCGGCCGTTCGACCAGAACGCACCCAAATTCGAGAAGCGCGCGACGAGCGAGCACCGGCCCGCTGGCACGGCGGACGCAAAGCCATGGGCGAAGAAGCCCGACAAGCCGAAATTCGACAAGCCGGCAAAGCGCAAGAAGGCGAAGAAGCGGCCAGCGTAGGTTCGCGATCAAGTTGGTAGCTGACCCACAGGGAACATCGGCACCTCCTTCGGCAGCAAATCGCAACCTTCGAGGTTGGCCGAAGCGTCCGAACTTCGTCATCCACGGGCGGAGCGGGAGCGAAGCGGACGCGTAGACCCGAGGATCCATGCCGTGACCTCGCGCGAAGGGTAAAGGCGGTGCAGAACGAAGACTTTTCTGCACCGCCGCAACGCTTGTGGGTAACGGCATGGATCCTATGGTCTGCGCTGCGTCGCTCCGCTCCTTGCTCCGCCATAGGATGACGAAAGCGTGGTGGCTTCCGGTCGCGCTTCATCGCACACCTCTTGCGGTCCGCCGCGACTTTGAACAGTCTGGGCAAGCGCGGCAATGGGGGACAGGGCAATGCGCGGCGAAGTTCTTCACTACGACCAGGAGCAGGGCTTCGGCTTCATCGCCGGCGCCGACGGCAAGCGCTACACATTCGCGCGCGAGGACCTGCGCCGGGGGATGGCGCTGGCGAGGGGCGCCGAGGTCGAGTTCCAGCCGAACGGCGACCGTGCCGGCAATATCTTTTCGGTCCACACCCGCATGACCGGTCCAGCGGACAGCGCCGCCCCGGCCAGTCCCGTTCGTTCGTTGCCGGGCAGCACGCCTGCGACGCCGGCACACTTTGGCCGCAACGCCGAAAACGGAACGCCGGAATCCACCGGCCTATGGAGCTATTTCTGGCGCGGCCTGACGACGAACTACGTCAACTTCTCCGGCCGTGCCCGGCGCAAGGAGTTCTGGGGCTTTTGCCTGTTCTGGACGATCGGCCTTGTCGTCGCCATCGGCGTCGGGCTGTCCGTGGACCTGTCGCGCGGCGAGGGCGGTGGCGACGAACCAATCGTCATGCTTGGCCTGATCTGCCTCTTCTTCCTGCTGACGTTCCTGCCGTGGGTCTCGTTGATCGTGCGGCGCCTGCATGATCTCGGCCTGACCGGCTGGCTCGCGATCCTGTGCTTTGTCCCCTATGTCGGCGGGCTCGCAACGCTCGTCTTCGCGCTGATCCCGACCCAGGCCGGCGATAACAAGTGGGGACCGGTGCCGGCCGGCGTCAGGTTCTAGGCGGGCGCCGTCCGCGCCGAAGCTGTCAGCCCAGGAATTTGGCGATGATGGCGTCACCCATCTGAACGGTGCCTACCTGGGTCATGCCTTCCGACATGATGTCCCTGGTGCGCAGGCCGTCGTCGAGCACGGCGGCGATCGCCGCTTCGAGCTTGTCGGCCTCGGCCACCATGCCGAAGGAATAGCGCAGGCACATGGCGAAGGAGGCGATCATCGCGATCGGGTTGGCGATGCCCTTGCCGGCGATGTCGGGCGCCGAGCCGTGCACCGGCTCATAGAGCGCCTTGCGCTTCTTGGTCTTCACATCCGGCGCGCCGAGCGAGGCCGAAGGCAGCATGCCGAGCGAGCCGGTCAACATCGCCGCCACGTCGGAGAGCATGTCGCCGAACAGATTGTCGGTGACGATGACGTCGAACTGCTTCGGCCAGCGCACCAGCTGCATGCCGCCGGCATCGGCCAGCATGTGATCGAGCTTCACGTCGCTGTATCTGGCCTTGTGCGTCTGGCTCACCACCTCGTTCCACAGCACGCCCGACTTCATGACGTTACGCTTTTCCATCGAAGTGACGTGGTTCTTGCGCGTGCGCGCCAGTTCGAAGGCGACGCCCGAGATGCGCTCGATCTCGAACGTATCGTAGACCTGGGTGTCGATGCCGCGCTTCTGGCCGTTGCCAAGATCGATGATCTGCTTCGGCTCGCCGAAATAGACCCCGCCGGTGAGCTCGCGCACGATCAATATGTCGAGGCCCTCGACCACTTCCTGCTTCAGCGAGGAGGACGCCGCGAGCGCCGGATAGCAGATCGCCGGACGAAGATTGGCGAACAGCTCCATGTCCTTGCGCAGGCGCAGTAGCCCGGCCTCGGGACGCACCTCGTAAGGCACCTTGTCCCATTTCGGCCCGCCGACGGCGCCGAACAGCACCGCGTCCGCCGCCATCGCCCTTGCCATGTCGGCATCGGAGATCGCCGCGCCATGCGCATCGTAGGCGCAGCCGCCGACCAGACCCTCGTCAGTGGCAAAGCCGCTGCCGAGCTTCGCGTTCATGGCCGCGATCAGCTTCTTCACCTCGGCCATGGCCTCGGGGCCGATGCCGTCGCCGGCGAGCAGGAAGAGATTTTTCGAAGCCATGGAGAACCGTCCGGGAAAGATTTGAACCGCGGCCTTGCTAAACGCCATGCGCTTGCTGCGCAAGCCGGAAGTATCGTGGCGGTGAAGGACAACCTCATGACTTGGCGTTCCTTCGCGCCCCCCTCTGGCCTGCCGGCCATCTCCCCCACTTGGGGGAGATCAGACTTCACGCCAGCTTTCGCCAATCTCGAACCTTGCAGAAATGCGCGAGGCGCCGAAACAGCCAATCTCCCCCCAAGTGGGGGAGATGCCCGGCAGGGCAGAGGGGGGCGCTGTCCCGCCGGCGTCTCAAAGGAGACCGGCAGCACGCCTACCGGTGCGAAAGAATATTCACCAGCCGGCCGAACGGGTCGCGCACGTAGAAGCGCCGCACGCCCCAGGGCTCGTCGGCGGGGCCGTATTCGATGGTGAAGCCGGAGCCCTTCATGGCATCGAACGCCGCGTCGACGTCGTCGACCTCGATCGACAGATCCGGCACCGGCGTGCCCGAGCCGCCTTGCGCCATGAAGCTGACCTGGACGGTCATGCTGTCCTGCGAACCGTAGGTTACGATCCAACCTTGATCCATGAGCACGTCGAGGCCGAGCACGTCATGGTAGAAGCGTCTCGCGGCTGCCGCGCCCTGCGTTTCGATGTTGGCCACTATGCGCCGGACCTTCATGGCTTGGCCTCGCGTTCCTCAGGCCGTTCGCCGAAGCGCCGTCACCTCGATCTCGATCTTCATCTCAGGCTTGTTGAGCTGGCAAACGATCATCGTCGCCGCCGGGCGGATGTCGCCGAACGCCTCGCCGAGGATCGGGAAGACAACGTCAACATAGGCCTGGTCGGTGATATAATAGTGCGCCCGCACCACATCGGCCATATCGAAGCCGCCGTCGCGCAATGCCCTGGCGATGGTTGCAAGGCAATTGCGCGTCTGCGCCTCGACTGTCTCCGGCATCGTCATGGTGGCATAGTCGTAGCCGGTCGTTCCCGACACGAAACACCAGTCGCCCTGCACCACCGCACGCGAATAGCCGGCGGTTTTCTCGAAAGGGGAGCCAGTGGAGATCAGCTTGCGCATGGGGTGCCTCGTTGCATTGTTGGCATGCATTTAGCAGGAGAAGCGCGGAGCGGTCGTGGGCCAAGCCGGGCGGACTGTTGTCAAGAACGCCAAGCGCAACGTTGGAGATTGGCCGCAACCTCCCTCCCGTCGTCATTCCAGGGCGGAGCAAGGAGCGAAGCGACGCGCGCAGACCCTGGAATCCATGCCGTTACGCCGAAGCGCCGCCAGCGGTGCAGAATTCTGCTCGGATGCACTCTACGGCGACGGTAGCGGCATGGATCCTCGGGTCTGCGCTCCGCTACGCGTCGCTCCGCCCGTGGATGACGAAACCGCGATGACCGGCGCCATGCCAAACCCTAATTTCCCGACCCCTGCGCCTCGTCCAGCGCCTTCTTGAGATCGGCCGGCCAGTCCTTGACCGGCGGCCAGGCGTCCGGCTCCGGATTGTCGCCGCGGCGGGCGAAATAGACCTTGTGCTTCACCGGGTCGACCGCCATGAAGCCGTCATTGCCGCCGCAGTCATGCGGCACGCAGCCGCTGGCATAGAAGGCGCCGGAGGCCGTCTTTTCCGTGCCGCCGCCGACCAGCAGGCTTGTCGCCATGTCGGGCATGTCCTTGCCGAGCAGCGCCTCGGCCGCCTTGTAGACGGCTTCGTTGTGAAAGGCGTCGATGATGTTGTCGTATTTCGACGGATCGATATCCTTCCAGTCGGTGCCGGGTTCCGGCGTATAGGTCAGCTCGCCCGACGTCGTCAGCCCGGTGGTCGGCGACCATTGCAGCGCCGGCCTCGATTCGCCGGGCAAGAGATAAGGCACGTAATAGATGGCGCTGTCGGAAACCGCGACCGGCGGCGCGCCACACTCGTCCTGTTCGACGGTCGTGGTCTGGATCTCGCCGCCTTCCTGCTTCCAGGCGATCAGGCTGGCCGGGCCGCATTGGTTGCCGCCATCGCCGACATCGAACAGCGCGACCTTGACGCCGCCGACCTCGACGATCTTCTCGAAGAAGACATCGTAATTGCTGGCGAGCTGCTTGCCGTCATAGGCCAGCACCTTCTCGCCATACTGTTCCTGCTGGGTGACGGTGAACTGCCCGCCCTCGAAGGGGATCGGGCCCTGCTTGTCCTCATCCGACGCGGCCTGGTCGTCGTTGCCCGATCCCTGATCGGTTGCGCCTTGGCCGGCGGCGGGCTGGTCCGACGCCGCGGGCGCCTGCTGCGTGGCCGGCGCCTGGGTCTGCGCGGTCGCACCGGAGACCGCTAGAAGGATTGCCGCCGAGGCGCAGGCGCCGACCAGAAACGAGCGTGTCATGACTGTCCCTCCCATTCAGCCGCCACGAGCCCGGCCGCGAACGGCCAAGCTTATCTGTCTCGGTGCTTCAAGCCGCTCAGGCCCAAGGGCGCAGCTCTGCGTTCTTCTTCTCGAAGGACGCGATGGCGCCGGCCTTCTCCATGGTCAGCCCGATATCGTCGAGGCCGTTCAGCAGGCAGTGGCGCTTGAAGTCGTCGAGGTCGAACTTGACCACGCCGCCGTCCGGACCGCGGATTTCCTTGGCTTCAAGATCGATTGACAGCGTCGCGTTGGAGCCGCGCGAGGCGTCGTCCATCAGCTTGTCGAGGTCTTCCGGGCTGACCGTGATCGGCAGGATGCCGTTCTTGAAGCAGTTGTTGTAGAAGATGTCGGCGAACGAGGTCGAGATCACGCAGCGTATGCCGAAATCGAGCAGCGCCCAGGGCGCATGCTCGCGGCTCGAGCCGCAGCCGAAATTGTCGCCGGCGACCAGGATCTGCGCCTTGCGGTAGGCGGGCTTGTTGAGCACGAAATCCGGGTTCTCCGAGCCGTCTTCCTTGTAGCGCATCTCGGCGAACAGGCCGGTGCCAAGGCCGGTGCGCTTGATCGTCTTCAGATAATCCTTCGGGATGATCATGTCGGTGTCGACATTGACGATCGGCATGGGCGCGGCGACGCCGGTGAGCTTGGTGAATTTGTCCATGGTTCCTTGCCCGTCTCGGTTCTGCGGGGATTGCTGGCGCACGGTTTACACAAAGCGGCGAGCAAATGAAAGGCAACTGTTGGCAGTTGAGATCGCATCGCTGCTTTCAAAACGCCGGCCGATCGGGCACCTTGGCGGCGTGACACCGACTTCGAAGGTTCTTTACGCAAGCGAGCCCACGCTCGACCTCGCCGAATTCCGCCGCGTGCTGGTGGAATCCGGCCTCGGCGAAACGCGCCCGATCGATGACGAGGCCCGCCTGAAGACGATGCTCGGCAATGCCAACCTGGTGCTGACGGCGCGTCTCGACGTCGAGGGCAAGCCGCTTGTCGGCGTTGCGCGCGGCGTCACCGATTTCTCCTGGGTCTGCTACGTCTCCGAGCTTGCCGTGTCCGCCTCGGCGCAAGGGCTCGGCATCGGCAAGGGCCTGATGGACGAGGCGCGTCGCCAGCTCGGCCCTGCGGTCGCCATCAGCCTGATCTCGATGCCCGATGTGGTCGGCTTCTACGAGCGCATCGGCATGAAGCGCATGACCGACGCTTTCTGGTTCTCCCGCAAGGGCTGACGCCATTCGCCCGCAAGTGATTGCTTGGTTTTGTCATGCCGCTTGACATGCAACCAAATGGTTGCATATTAAAGTCATGAGCATGGATGCCGTCTTTCGCGCTTTGGCCGACCCGACCCGCCGGCAATTGCTGGACAGCCTCTATGCCAGGAACGGGCAGACGCTGAACGCACTGTGCGAACGGATGGACATGACGCGCCAGGCGGTGACCAAGCACCTGGCGATTTTGGAAAAAGCGAACCTCGTCACCACCGTCCGCCGCGGCCGGGAGAAGGAGCACTACCTCAACCCCGTTCCGATCAACGAGATTGCCGAGCGCTGGATCGGCAAGTTCGAGCGCCATCGGCTGGATGCATTGAGCGACCTGAAGAAACGACTTGAAAGGGAAGAGCCGTGAGCGACAACACCTTCGTCTATGTCACCTACATCCGCACCACGCCCGAAAAGCTTTGGACGGCACTGACCGACCCGGAGTTCAACCGGCAGTTCTTCCTCTGCTCCTACCAGGAGAGCGACTGGAAGGTGGGTTCGAGCTGGAAGCTGATCTTTCCCGACGGCCGCGTCGCCGACTCGGGCGAGATCCTCGAGATCGACCCGCCAAGGCGACTGGTCATCAAATGGCGCAACGAATGGATGCCCGAGGTGAAGGAGGACGGCTACACGCGCTGCACCTTCACCATCGAGCCGGACGGCGAACTGATGAAGCTTGCCGTCACCCACGAGGCCGACGGCCCGCACCGGCTCATCGCAAACGTCGCCAAGGGCTGGCCGCTGGTGCTGGCGAGCCTCAAGAGCCTGCTCGAGACCGGCCAGGGTTTCGAGCGCCCGCCGTCAAAGGGCTGAGGCCTCGTTTCGATGCCGAGCAGCCGCCAAGGAGGTTGGAATGATGCTGCCGCATAACTGGCCGCGAGCCATGGCGAACGCCGAGACGGTGATGGCTTCGGCCGAAATCCTCGCCTCACCGGAGCAGGTCATCGCAGCGCTCGTCACCGGCGACGTCGAGCGCTGGTGGGGCTCGACTGACACCTACCGGATGACCGGCTGGGCCGCCGATCTTCGCGTCGGCGGAACCTGGAGCGTCATCGTCAGAACGGCCGACGGCAGGCGCCTGCCCGCCGCCGGCACCTTCCTCGAAATCGAGACCCCGCACCGCATCGTGCAGACGAGGCGCTATGACTGGGACCATCCGACGCTCGGCCGTCAGGAAACGACGCTTGCCTATCTGCTGGAGCCGATCGCCGGCGGCACGCGGCTGACGGTATGCCACGGCGGGTTCGCTGGCTTTGCGGATGCGGCGGCAGAGCATGCCGAAGGGTGGGCGCGGGTGCTGGGATGGCTGCAGGGGTATTTTGGCGAAGGAGGGCAGGCGGCTTGAATAAGAAACGCCGTATTCCTTCGCGCCCCCCTCTGCCCTGCCGGGCATCTCCCCCACAAGGGGGAGATTGGCAGCTTTGGCGCCCCGCTCATCCTGATACGCCGGAGATTGGCGAAAGCCGCCGCGACATCTGATCTCCCCCCTTGTGGGGGAGATGGCCGGCAGGCCAGAGGGGGGCGCTGTCCCGCCGGCGTCCAAGAGAATCTTCGACGCTAAATCACATTCAGCTCCCGGAACGCCCTTCCCTCGGCCACGCGCCCGTACCCGAACGCCGAGCAGTCGATCGTGCGATACCCGCCGTGGACAATCAGCTCGGCGAGCGCCTTGCCGACGGCCGGCGCCTGCTGCAGGCCGTGGCCGGAAAAACCGTTGGCGAAGAGGAAGTTTTCCACCTCCGGATGCGGCCCGATCACTGCGTTCTGGTCGAGCGTGTTGTAGTCGTAATGCCCGACCCAGGCGCGCGTCGGCTTGATCGCCTCGAAGGCGGGGATGCGGGTGGCTAAAGTCGGCCAGATCACCTCTTCGAACAGCGGCCACTCGACCTCGAAATCCTTCGGATCGGGGGCGCTATCGCCTTCCTCCGGCTCGGCGCCGCCGGTGAGGTAGACCGAGCCTTCCGGCCGCACATAGATGCCGGAGGGATCGACCAGCAGCGGCATGTCGGCATATTTCTCGCGCGCCTCGAAGACAAAGACATTGCGCTTGCGCGGCTCGACCGGCAGCGCGAGCCCGGCGAACGCCGCCACCTTGCCGGCGTTCGGGCCGGCGGCATTGACGACGATGCCGGCTTCAAGCGTCTCGCCATTGTCGAGGGAGACACTGGTGACGCGGTTGCCCTGGCGCGCGATGCCGGTGACCGAGGCGGTGATGAAATCGATCTTCTTGTCGCGCAGCACCTTGCGGAACAGCATCAGCAGCGCATGCGCGTCGAACCAGCCCTCGCCGCTGCGGCCAAAGGCGCCGGCGGAAATGCCGTCGGCCGACAGCCAGGGGAAACGGCGCGTCAGCTGGTCGGCGTCCTCGAGAAGGATGTCCGCGCCCTCGGCGATCTGCGCCTCGTGATTGGCCTTGAGGATCGGCAGCCCGGCCTCGCCGGCAAGGATAAGGTAGCCGCCCTCGCGGAAGCCTATATCGGCGTCGGCGCCGAAGGTCTCCTTGAGCCGCCGAAAGAGTTTCAGCGTGAACTGCGACAGGCGGATGTTTTCAGGAATGGAAAATTGCTGGCGGATCGAGGCCAGGGACAGCGTCGTCGCCGCATGGGAGAATTGCGGATCGCGCTCGATCAGCGCGATGGAGCCCGTAAAACCCTCTTCACGCAGATAGTAGGCGACCGAGGACCCGACGATGGCCCCGCCGATGATGACGATGTCGTAACGCACTCTTTTGGTTCTCCGGCTTCAGAGCATGATCCCGAGGCTGGGGCTCAGACGCTCAAATCAATGCAGGCAAATTGATCTCGAAGCGTGTGCCGCGCTCGCTGTCAACCAGCGTTATCGTGCCATCATGCGCTTTCAGGAGGGCCAGCACGATGCCGAGCCCCATGCCGGTGCCGCCGGCCTCGCGCCTTGTGGTGAAGAACGGCTCGAACACTCTTGCGCGGTTGCTGGCCGAAATGCCGTCACCGTCGTCGCCGACATGGACGGCCGCCCTGCTGCCGGCGCCTCCGGCAGTGATCGCGACCTTTCTGGCGCCATGTCGTGCGGAGTTGTCGATGAGGTTGGCGAGCACGATCGCCAGATTCTCGCCCGAGATGCCGAGGCCGATCTCGCCGCCCGATTCGATGCGCACGTCCAGCCTGGTATCGACCGGCAGCAGCGCCAGCGCAGCATTGAGCGTCGTGCTTGCGCCGCTCGGCGCCAGGTTTTCGGCGCGCGCCAGTTCGAGCAGCCGGCGCACCAGGAGATTGAGCCGCCCGGCATCGGTGACGATGTTGTTGGAAAAACGCCGCCGCTCGGCCTCGTCCATCGCCCCGCCGGAATCCCTGAGCAATTCCGCCGCGCCCTGGATCGCCGTCAGCGGCGATTTCAGCTCGTGCGAGACATGCGTAGCGAAGGTCTGGATGCTGTCGGAGCGCGCCTGCAGTTTTTGCGCCATGTCGAGGAAGGCCGCCGACAGCGCCGCCATCTCGCGCGTGCCGTGATGGTCGAGCGGCCTGATCGCCTCGCGGTCGCCGGCGGCGATGCGTTTTGTCCGCTCGATCAGCGCATAGATCGGCCGGCTGACGGTGCGGATGAAGACCAGGGCGATCAGCAGCGTGCCGCCGAGAATCGCGATCGCCGCGAGCGTGACCTTGCCGCGCTCGCCATAGAGATGCTTGACGATGTTGTTCGGCGTTCGCGATAGATAGACCACGCCGGCGACCCGCCCATCGACCTCGGCCGGCAGGGCGACGAAGACGCGCACCTTGGTGCCGCGGCTCACCGAATAAAGCGGCGGCGTCGGTTGGTCGGGGATCCTCAAGCGGAGCTCGCTGGCATAAGCGCCGGCGAGCCCTTGCCGCACCTCCTCGACCTGGCCGAGCGACAAGCCGACCTCACCGCCGCCGGCAATCACCACGCCATGCGGGTCGAGCAACCGGAAGCCGGCGAGCGTCGTCTTCTGCGTCTCGTCGAGGATGCCGTCGAGCTTTGCCCCAATCGCGGCGAAGGCCGGATCGGCCGTCGCCGGAAGGCCTGCCGGGCGCGACGGCATGACATCGTCGGAGGCGAGGTCGAGGCTCGGCTCGATCGGTTCGTAAGGATAGTTGGTGCCGTCGCGCATCGTGGGGATTTGCGCGCCGAGCTTTTCAGGCGGGATGCCGGCCGCGCGCACCGCATCGGCATAGATGGCGGCAACGACCGCGCCTTGCGCGATGAGCTCGCCCTCGGTCTGGCGGATCAGCTGGTTCTCATAGAGCCGAAAGAAGAACAGCCCGACCAGCGGCAGCGCCATCACCACGATCAGGATGGCGACCACGACGGTGGCGAGCCTCGGCCGCCATCTTTCCTTGCTCAACCACCGCATCGGCCGAGCCGGAAGCCGACGCCATGCACGGTCGCGATTGCGTCCAGGCAGCCGACGGCCGCCAGCTTGGCGCGGATGTTGCGGATATGGCTGTCGACGGTGCGTTCCGAGACATGGATGTTCGATTGATAGGCATTGGCCATCACCGCGTCGCGGCCAAGCACATGAAGCGGGCGGGCGAGGAAGCCTTTCAGGATCGCGAACTCGATTGCCGTGAAGAGCAGCGGCTTGCCTTCAAAGCTCGCCGCATGGCTTACCGGAACGAGCGTCAGCTTGCCATGCGCGAACTGACGGTCGTCCGCTTCTTCTTCCGCCGCC
Source organism: Mesorhizobium dulcispinae (assembly GCF_033977345.1). Classification (NCBI taxonomy): domain Bacteria; kingdom Pseudomonadati; phylum Pseudomonadota; class Alphaproteobacteria; order Hyphomicrobiales; family Phyllobacteriaceae; genus Mesorhizobium; species Mesorhizobium dulcispinae. The sequence goes on along the minus strand of NZ_JAVIIY010000004.1, from coordinate 39,442 downwards.
GCTGGGCGCGCGCGCCGCAGGATGACATTGACGCGGGCGACCAGCTCGCGCGGGCTGAACGGCTTCGTCACATAGTCGTCGCCGCCCATTTCGAGGCCGAGGATACGATCGATCTCTTCATCCCGCGCCGACAGGAACAGCACCGGCACGTCGCAGCGCTGCCGAAGCCGCCGGCAGACCTCCAGCCCGTCCATCTCCGGCATGCCGATGTCGAGCACGATGAGGTCCGGCGCGCGGCGCTCGACCGCCTGGAGTGCTGCGGCGCCGTCGGCCACGGCAGCCGTTTTCATGCCGGCCTTTTCCAGCGCGAAGCAGATGATCTCGCGGATATGCGGGTCGTCGTCGGCGACGAGAATGGTATGCGGCATCGATCAATGGCCCGGGGTTCGGTGACGGCAGGATTAGCAAGCGCGCCGCGCTTGTCGAGAGTGTGGCGCAATCGCCAGTCGTGAAAATTCCAGGCGCACCGGTTTTTCCGGACGGCGCGCGCCCGTCACCGCCGGGCTTCCCTGGCCTTCCAAACGATGCGTCGCGACCTCGGCACAAAAGGCAGCACGGTTGCCGAGGCGCGCATCCTTTGCGGCTCGACGAGCCACCAGCCGTCATAACGCAGCCGGTAGGGCAGGGACCAGCGGGGTTTTTCATGTGTTCGCATGCGGCCTCTATGGCTGGCCGGCGCGGAAAGCTCGGGGCGGATCGGAGGAGGTTTTCCGTAATAATTTGCAGATTTCGTGCAGCCTGCCCCTTCATTCGCTCCATCGTCATTCTCGGGCGCTAGCGCTGCCCCTCGCCTGCCTGCCGGCATCCTCTCCCCGTAGGGACGGGGAGAGGGCGCCGTGATCGCTGGTTTCGCCAATCACCAACGCCGCAAGAAAAGCGCCGGGGTTGCTGCCAGCCCCTTCTCCCCGTCACTATACGGGGAGAAGGTCCCGGCAGGGGGATGAGGGGCAACACTGATGTCTGCAATTGGCCGCCACGCCTTGCCTCAACAATCGGCAGCCTGCATAGATCGCTAATGACCGTTGAGACCTACCGTCCGCGCCGCTCGGTGCTTTACATGCCCGCCTCGAACGAGCGGGCGCTCGCCAAGATCCCGTCCTTGGCCTGCGACGCGGTCATCATCGATCTCGAGGATGGCGTAGCGCCCGCCGACAAGATTTCCGCGCGCGACAAACTTACCGGCGTTCTGGCCGCGCGGCCCGAACGGCGCTGCGAGATGGTGGTGCGCGTCAATCCGCTCGGCAGTGAATGGGGCATCGACGATCTATTGACCGTCGCCAAGGCCGGGCCGGACGGTATCCTGCTGCCCAAGATCGGCACGCCGCGCGACATCCTCGAGGCCGGCGATCTGCTCGACGACAATTTCGCGCCGGATACGGTGAAGCTGTGGGCGATGATCGAGACGCCGAAGGCGCTGCTCAACATCGGCGCCATCGCCGAGCTCGGCCGCGAACCGGCGTCCCGCCTCGCTTGTTTCGTTGCCGGAACGAACGATCTGGTGAAGGCAACCGGCATTCTGGCAACGCCCGACCGGCGCTACCTGATGCCCTGGCTGATGCAGCTTGTGCTCGCCGCCCGCGCCGGCGGCCTCGACGTGATCGACGGCGTCGCCAATGATTTTCGCGATATGGACGCCCTGGCGCGGGAATGCGCCGAGGCGGCCGCCATGGGTTTTGACGGCAAGTCGCTGATCCACCCCGCCCAGATTGAGCCGGCGAACCGCGCCTTTTCGCCGGCGCCGGAGGCGCTGGCCAGGGCGCGCGCGATCAGGGAGGCGTTCTCCCGGCCCGAAAATGCCGGCAAGGGCGTCATTGCGCTGGACGGCCGCATGGTCGAGCGGCTGCATCTGGCCGAAGCCGAGAAACTTCTGGCGAAGGCCGCGATCATCGGGGCATGATGCGCGGGATATTCAAGACAGGGTCGAAAAATGAAACTTTACCGCTTTCTGTCCGGTCCGGACGACGCCACCTTCTGCCACAAGGTGACGGCGGCCCTGAACAAGGGCTGGCACCTGTTCGGCTCGCCGACCTATGCCTATGACAAGACGACCAAGTCGATGCGCTGCGGCCAGGCCGTGGTGAAGGATGTCGAGGGCCGGGAATATACCTCGGACACCAAGCTCAGCGATTGGTAGGGAAAAGGCGAAGGCCCTCTCAGTTCGTCATCCTAGGGCGGAGCGACGCGAAGCGGAGCGCAGACCCTAGGATCCATGCCGTTACATCTGCCGAAAGGCGCGGCGGGTCAGGATAATTGACGAATTTGCAGCGTCCGGCGGCGGGCGCTCTGTTCTGCACCGCAGTCCTGGCTTTGATCTCACGGCATGGATCCTGGGGTCTGCGCCGCGTCGCTTCGCTCCTTGCTCCGCCCCAGGATGACGAGGTGTGTTTATCCCGCCGCCGCCTGCTCGGCCGCTTCCTCGATCCGCTCCATGTCGTCGTCCGACAGGCCGAAATGGTGGCCGATCTCGTGAATCAGCACATGGGTGACGATGTCGCCCAGCGTCTCCTCGTTCTCGGCCCAGTAATCGAGGATGGCGCGGCGGTAGAGCGTGACGCGGTTCGGCCCCTCGCCGGTTTGCGGGTTCCAGCGCTCGGCGATGCCGCGCCCCTCGAACAGGCCGAGCAGGTCGAAGGGCGTTTCCAGCGACAGGTCGTCCATGATCTCGTCGGTCGGGAACTCGGCGATCTGGATGATGATCTCGCCGGTGAGCTTGCGGAACTCGTCCGGCAGATGGGCGTAGGCCTCCAGCGCCAGAAGCTCCATCTCGTCCATCGACGGCGAGAGTTGGTCGTGCCAGGTGCGGGTCTTGTAGATGCGGGCCATAAAATTTCCTTTGATCCCGGCATATAGGCTTTCGCGCCGATTGAGGCAAATGAGCCGGCTGGCGGGAATGGTCTCGCACGTAATAGCTGACGAATAGGTTCGGCACTGCCTTCGCGTACTCAACTCTGGCGTGCTCAGAGAGGCTAGACTATGACTAGGCGTGAACGGGTAGCTTAGGGGGTAGAAGGGATGGCCCTTGCCGGTGTCAACTTAGACGCGCTCATACCGCGTGAGGATTTCGCAGCAGGAAGTGCTCCTTTTAAGGGAAATCCGACCGGGACGATTAGTATGGGTCTATTAAAGGATGACTTCTTTGTTCAAAGTCTCCGAAAGCCCGATTTTCAGCGCGAAACTTCTAACTGGACGCCGGCCAAAATTGTTGACCTAATTGCCGCATTTCTTGATGGGGATTTGATCCCTGCGATTATTCTGTGGCGTTCAGGGCAGTACGTATTCGTTATCGATGGCGCACATCGTCTCAGCGCATTGCTGGCTTGGATATATGACGACTATGGCGACAGGTCCCGCTCGATAAACTTCTTCCAAAATCAGGTGCCAGAAGAGCAATTGAAATTGGCCGAGCAGACAAGAAAGCTCGTTGAACAAAACATCGGTACCTACTCGTCTTATATCGACGCGAACCGTACTCAGTTCGCCACCGAGAAGATCAAGAATCGAGTTGGAATGATGAATTCCAACTCATTTATCGCCCAATGGGTACCAGCCGTCGATGCCGTGGGCGCAGAGAATTCCTTCTTCAAGATCAACCAGGCACCCACACCGGTTGACCCTGTCGAAAAGCGCATTCTTCGGGCGCGCTCATCAGCCGTAGCTATTGCTACCAGAGCTATTAACCGTGGTGGCTCGGGGCATAAATATTGGGACGACTTCAAGCCTGGGATACAGGCTGAGATTGAACGCTCCGGTCGAGCCGTCCATGACGCTCTCTACCTCCCGCCGATGGGAGATTTGCCTGTTAAGACGTCGGACGTGCCGGTTGGTGGTCGTGGCTACAGTTCGCTACCGTTTATCTTTGATTTGGTGGGGTTAGTAAACGGCGTTGGCGCCAAGGATTCATTGGCTCCTGATGTCGACGGCTCCGAAACGCTTCGATACATTACCACCGTTCAAGGTCGAATCGAGCGTATTACTACGAACGAACCGGAGTCGTTGGGTCTTCATCCTTTGGTGTATTTTTACACAAGAGGCGGCGCATTCCAGCCTATCGCGTTCCTCGCCGTTATGCAGCTTGTCAAGAAGCTGGTGGAGCGCGGACAACTCGATGATTTTACAAGGGTCCGGCGATCCTTTGAAGATTTCCTGCTTGCCCACAAGGAGGCCTTCACTTTGATCGTGAAACGTCAAGGTTCAGGCCCGCGTAGCCGTCCGGCTTTAGAAGACTTTCTTGAGATGGGATTGCGCGGGCTGTGGGAAGGCAAGGTTGACGCGCAAATAATTGAAGGAATGTCTGCTGACAATCGCTTCAGTTTCTTCGCTACGCCTGCTTCAATCAGGGAAAGCGACGGCGGAAGCGGGAGGTTCAATCGGAGCGTCAAATCAGCGGCTTTTGTGGCCGAATTGGCTCAAAGTGGTATTAGATGTGGTATTTGTGGTGGTCTACTGCACCGCAACTCTATGCACACAGACCACAAGGTTGAACGGTCGCTCGGCGGCGGCGCGCATTCGGGCAATGCTCAAGTGACACATCCTTATTGTAACACAGGATACAAAACACGGATTTCGCGTCAGCGTTTAGCGGGTTCCGACATGAGCGACCTATTTCCTCGTTCTCGCCTGTAGGGATACGGAACGTTTAAGAGGTTCCTGAATCCTAAGAATAAATTCCTTACGACTCCGCTTGACTCTTCCGGGGCCCTCTGGAATCTATAGGAACATAACGGGAACAATTGCTGCCGGAAGTGAACGTCATGGCGATGAGCGCCGTGGCGCGGGAAACTGTTTTTGCCCTGCGCCGCCAGATCGCGAAGATCGAGGGAACGCTGCCCGAGCGCCTGGAGGTGCCGGCGGGCGGCGCGCCTAGAGCAATCCCAGGAAGAGCAATTCCAGGAAAAGTGCGAAGCGGTTTTCCGTCCGGAATTGCGGAAAAACAAATATACAGCGATGCGGCCCAGCCGGACATCACCCCCGAAATCGCCATCGTCCGGCGCGGCCTCGCGGTGGCATCGCCGGATGCCTTCCTGCACACAGGCATCGAACGCCTCGACACCGCACTCGGCGGCGGTCTGCCGAAGGCGGCGCTCAGTGAAATCCATGGACTGGAGACGCGCGATGCCGGCGCCGTCGCCGGCTTTGCGCTCTCCCTCACCAGCCTGATCCTCAGAGAGAAACAGGGCCTGCCTGTCCTCTGGATCGGCACGGCGGAAATCTTCCGCGAGGCCGGCTTTCCCTATGCCAGGGGGCTGCATGCCCTCTTCGGCATAGAGCCCGAGCAATTGCTATTTTCCGAGGCGCCAAAACTGCTCGACGCGCTGTGGATCGCCGAGGAGGCCGCCCGCATGACGGCCTTCGCCGCCGTCATCCTCGAAATCCGCGGCAGCCCGCGGCTTCTCCACCTTACCGCGACGCGCCGCCTGCACGCCCGCGCCCAAAGCGCCGGCCGGCCGGTGCTTTTGCTGCGCCAGGCCGGCGAGGCCGAGCCCACCGCGGCGCCGGTGCGCCTCATCGTCTCGGCGGCACCCGCTGCGAGCCGCGAGACGGTCGCCGGCCCGCTCGCCGGCTCGATCGGCCGCCCCGCCTTCACCGTCGAGATCGGCAAGAGCCGCACGGCCCTGCCCGGACAATTCACACTGGAGTGGAGCCCCGATGAGCACGCTTTTGCCGAAAGAACAGAGAATTCTGTCGCTGTGGTTCCCGTATCTCAGCGCGGAGCGGATCCTGCGCCAGCGTCTGGGGCGGTCTTGGCGTTCCCGGCCCTCGCATCACCTGCCGCCAACTCACCCACCGCTGGTGATCAGCCATCGCGACAGCAACGCCCAGCGCATCGCAGCCCTCGACGAGCGGGCTGAAGCACTCAAATTGAAGCGCGGCATGGGCATTGCCGATGCGCGCGCCATGCACCCTTCGATCGATGTGGTGGAGGCCGACACGGAGGCCGACCATCGCCTGCTCGAAGGTCTTGCCGACTGGTGCGACCGCTACACGCCGCTGGTGGCGATCGACGGCGCGGACGGGCTGTTCCTCGACGTCACCGGCTGCACGCATCTGTTCGGCGGCGAGCGCGCCATGCAGGACGAGATCCTCACCCGTTTCTTCGAGCAAGGCTTCGATGTTCGCGCCGGCCTCGCCTCGACGCCGGGGGCCGCCTGGGCGGCGGCGCGCTTCCATGGCGATCGCATCGTGGCCTCCGGCGAGGAGGAGGCGCTTCTGGCACCCTTGCCGCTTTCGGCGTTGCGCATCGCGCCGGAAACCCGCGCCAGCCTCGAAAGCGTCGGCCTGCGCACGGTAGGCGCGGTGATGGCAGCGCCCCGCGCCCCGCTCGCCCGCCGCTTCGGCGCCACCTTGCTGTTGCGCCTCGACCAGGCGCTCGGCCGCCTCGACGAGGCCGTGTCGCCGCGCCTTCCCGTGGCGCCGCTCTCTGTCGAGCGCCATCTTGCCGAACCGATCATGCTCACCGACGACATCGAGCGGCTGGTGAGCCGGCTTGCCATCGCTCTGAAGGCCGATCTCGAACGCCGCGGCGAGGGTGCGCGGGCGCTCGCCCTTTTCCTCTTCCGCGTCGACGGCGCCGTCAGCCGCATCGCGGTCGGCACCTCGCGCCCGATGCGCGAGCCGCAGCTGATCCGAAAACTGTTCCACGAACGGCTGACCGCGCTGGAGCAAAACATCGATGCCGGTTTCGGCTTCGACCTCGTGCGGCTCTCCGTGCTTTCGGTCGCCGCCTTCGACATGCTGCAGGGCGACCTTGCCGGCGAGGCCGCCGACGACGATGCCGACATCGCTTTATTCGCCGACCGCATCCGCGCCCGCCTCGGCGAGGCCGCCGTGCTGAAGCCGGTCGTCGTCGAAAGCCACCTGCCGGAGCGCGCCGTGACCACGGTTCCCTTCGCGGAGGCGCCGCAAAGGCGCATGCCGCCGAAGCAGCCCGGCCGGGCCGCACCGCCGATGACCATCTATCCGCCGGAGCGGCCGGTGCGGCTGTTCCGCTCGCCCGAGCCGATCGAGGTGCCGGCGACCGAGATTCCCGAGGGTCCGCCGATGAATTTCCGCTGGCGGCGCGCGCTCTACCGCGTCGCCCGCGCCGAAGGGCCGGAACGCATCGCCGCCGAATGGTGGCGGCAGCTGCCCGGCGAGGAAGAGGCGCCGACCCGCGACTATTACCGCATCGAGGACAGCGAAGGGCGCCGCTACTGGCTCTACCGCCAGGGCCTCTATGGCAGCGCCCCGCAGGCCGCGCCGCGCTGGTTCATGCACGGGGTCTTCGCATGAACGCGCTGACCGCCATCCCCTATGCCGAGCTCGGCATCCAGTCGAACTTTTCCTTCCTGCGCGGCGCCTCCAAGCCCGAGGAGCTGGTGGTCACGGCAAAATTCTACGGTTTTTCATCGATCGGGCTTGCCGACAGGAACACGGTCGCCGGCGTCGTGCGCGCCTGGCAGCAGGCCAAGGTGGAGAAGCTCGCCTATCATCCCGGCTGCCGCCTGGTTTTTTGCGACGGCACGCCGGACATCCTTGCCTATCCCCGCGACCGCAAGGGCTGGGGACATCTCTGCCGCATGCTGACGCAAGCCAATCTGCGCGACGAGAACGAGAAGGGCGCGACGCTGCTCGAGCTCGACGACCTGCTCGAATGGGGCGATCTGATGTCGCTGGCGGTCCTGCCCTATCTGTCGACGCGCGCGGAAGACAATCTGGCACTAATTAGCCGGCTCAATGATCGCTTCGGCGCTGCGCTCCGGCTCGCCGTGGCGCCGGATTACGGCGGCAACGACCGCTTCCGCATCGAGCAGGCGGCCGCGATGGCCGAACACGCAGGCCTGCCGCTGATGGCGACCAACGACGTGCTCTATCATGCCGCCGAGCGCCGGCCGCTGCAGGATGTGCTCACCGCGATCCGCCTCAACACGCCGGTTTCCGAGGTCGGGCTGGAACTGATGGCGAATGCCGAACGTCATCTGAAGACGCCGCTGGAAATGGCGCGCCTGTTCCGCTGGCATCCTGAAGCGCTGGCGGAAACGCTGCGCTTCGCCGAAGAGCTGACCTTCTCGCTCAGCGACCTCGAATACAATTATCCGGACGAGCCGACCGAATCCGGCCTCGGGCCGCAGGCCGAGCTCGAACGGCTGGCGCGGGAAGGGGCTGTAAGACGCTATCCGGCTGGCGTTCCCGCGGATGTGTCGCAACGCATCGACAGCGAGCTCGCGCTGATCGAGCGCCTGAACTATGCGCGCTATTTCCTGACCGTCCACGACATCGTGAAATTCGCCCGCAGCCAGAACATCCTTTGCCAGGGACGCGGCTCCGCCGCCAATTCGATCGTCTGCTTCTGCATCGGCATCACCGAGGTCGGACCCGAGCGCATCGACACGCTGTTCGAGCGCTTCATCTCCGAGAAGCGCAACGAGCCGCCGGACATCGATGTCGACTTCGAGCATGAGCGGCGCGACGAGGTCATCGCCTATATCTACGAGAAATACAGCGCCAAGCGCACCGCTTTAGCCGCCGCCGTCATCAGCTATCGCGGCCGCTCGGCCTTGCGCGAGGTGGCCAAGGCCATGGGCCTCTCGGAGGACGTCCGGAGCGCCCTGTCGAGCACCATCTGGGGCTGGTCGACCTCCGAGCTCGGCGAAAGGGAGGCCAATGCCGGCGGGCTCGACCGCACCGACCCGCTGTCGCGGCAGGTGCTGGAGCGCGCCAACGAGATCATGGGCTTTCCCCGCCACCTCTCCCAGCATGTCGGCGGCTTCGTCATCACCCGCGACCGGCTCGACGAGGTCGTGCCCATCGTCAAGACGGCGATGGAGGAGCGCAAGATGGTCGAGTGGGACAAGGACGACCTCGACGCGGTGAAGATCCTCAAGGTGGACGTGCTGGCGCTCGGCATGCTGACTTGCCTGAAGCGCGCCCTGACCCTGCTTGAGCATCATTACGATGTGCGAGACGCTCATGATCGCCCGCTGGGATTGGCGACGATCCCCGAAAAGGACGACAGGGTCTACGACATGATCTGCCGGGCCGATACGCTCGGCGTCTTCCAGATCGAGTCGCGCGCCCAGATGTCGATGCTGCCGCGTCTTCGGCCGCGCACCTTCTACGATCTCGTCATCGAGGTGGCGATCGTGCGGCCCGGCCCGATCCAGGGCGACATGGTGCATCCCTATCTGCGTAGACGGCAGGGCAAGGAGAAACCTGAATATCCGAAGCCGGAGCTGAAGGAGATTCTCGGCAAGACGCTGGGCGTGCCGCTGTTCCAGGAACAGGCGATGAAGATCGCCATCGTCGCCGGCGGCTTCCAGCCCGGCGAGGCCGACGAATTGCGGCGCGCCATGGCCACCTTCAAACGCACCGGCACGATCGGCAATTACCGCCAGCGCATGATCGACGGCATGGTCGCCAAGGGCTACGAGAAGGAATTCGCCGAGCGCTGCTTCAAGCAGATCGAAGGTTTTGGCGAATATGGTTTTCCCGAAAGCCATGCCGCCTCGTTTGCGCTGCTCGTCTATGCCTCCTGCTGGTTCAAGACCTTCTATCCCGACGTATTCTGCGCCGCGATTTTGAATTCGCAGCCGATGGGGTTTTACCAGCCGGCCCAGCTCGTCCGCGACGCGCGCGATCATGGCGTCGAGGTGTGCGCGGTCGACATCAACCATTCCGTCTGGGACTGCACGCTGGAACAAGCTGCCTTCGATCCTTCGCGCATCCTCGAACGGCATGCCTCGATGCGCGGTATCATAGAGACGGCTCATGCCGTGCGGCTTGGCTTCCGCCAGATCAAGGGCCTGTCCGAGGAACGGATGGAGGCCGCCGTCGCCCGGCGCGGCGACCGCTATCGATCGGTCAGGGATCTATGGCTGCGTTCGGGCCTCGATGTCGGCGAGATCGAAAGGCTGGCCGAGGCCGACGCCTTCCGCTCGCTCGGCCTCGATCGCCGCGCGGCGCTCTGGGAAGTGCGCGCGCTCGACGGCAGGAGCGCTGCCGAAAAACTGCCGCTGTTCGACCAGCCGTCGCTCCGCCTGCGCGAGCTGGAGCCCGAGACGAAGCTGCCGAAAATGCCGCTCGGCGAGCATGTCGTCCACGACTACCGCTCGCTCGGCCTGTCGCTGAAGCAGCATCCGGTCGCCTTCCTGCGCGAGCGACTCACCCGCGCCGGCATCACGCCCAATGCCAGCCTGCCCTCGGTGCGCGACGGCAGACGCGTCTCCGTTGCCGGCCTTGTGCTGGTGCGCCAGCGCCCCGGCAAGGGCAATGCGATCTTCATCACCCTGGAGGATGAAAAGGCGATCGCCAACGTCATCATCTGGCCGCGCGTCTTCGACCGCTTCCGCTCTGTCGTGATGGGCGCGCGCTTCATCCGCGTCACCGGCAAGCTGCAGCAGGAATCGAACGTCATCCACATCGTCGCCGACAGGATCGAGGATCTCACATCCTGGCTGAGCGTGCTTTTGCGGCCGCCCACCATCGAGCATCAGCCGGATGGCGACACCCGGCCGGATGGATCGGAACGCGTCGCGAGCCGGGGCCTGCCTGTCCGGCAGGACGTCGAGACCCTGTCGGGTGCCGCACAACAGGTCATGCCGAGAGGGCGGAATTTTCAGTGAGGCACAGAGGTCTTCGTTACCCGAGGGCGGAGCAAGGAGCGAAGACCCTGGGATGGGACGAAGATCCTGTGAAGCCGCGTTCCTTCACACCCCCCTCTGTCCTGCCGGACATCTCCCCCGCAAGGGGGGAGATCGGATGTTGCGCGGCTTTCGCCAATTGTCGAGGTCGAAAGAAGGGCGCGGCGCCCAAGCCGCCAATCTCCCCCCTTGCGGGGGAGATGCCCGGCAGGGCAGAGGGGGGTACTGTCCCGCCAGCGTTTCGGATTTCTGCACTGCGGCGGCGTTATGTAATCACGGACGCCCCTTGCCAAACTCGAAGGCCTGCGGCCTCCCCTCCGGAAATGTCCACCAGCGAAAGCCGCTCACGAAGGCCCGCCCAGCCGTGGCTGCGGCGGCAGCACATCTTCGGCCGAGATCGTGCGCGCTTCCGAAGGCAGCATGATCGGGATGCCGTCGCGCACCGGGTAGGCGAGCTTGGCCACGCGCGAGATCAGCTCGCTGCGCTCCGCGTCCCAGGTCAGCGGCCCCTTGGTCAGCGGGCAGGCGAGCAGTTCCAGCAGCTTCGGGTCGACCGTGGCCTTGCGTCCGTCACGTCCGTCTGCTGCCATCGCACTTTTCCTAATACAAACGCCACAGGCTAAGTGTGCTGAGATTCAGGAATATCAATACACTTACTGAAGGCTCGAGCCAAAATCCTCATCCTCGCGCGCCAGCGTTATTTCGGTGATGGCGATCAGCGTCTCGGCGCGCGTCTTCAGATCCGCCGCTTCGAGCAATGCCTGCTTCTCGGCCGGCCCGTAGGGCGCCATCATCGACAGCGCATTGACCAGCATGGCGTTCTCGGCGCGGCTGACGCTTTCCCAGTCGGCCTCGAGGTCATTGGCCTGCAGATAAGCGCGGAACGCCTTGAGCAGGGCCGGCCGGTCGACCTCGGCGGCTGCCTGGTCCTCCTCGAGATCGGCGAGGAACGGCGCGATCCGGCATTGCCGGAACGGCGTCTTAACCGTCAGTTCCTGGGTGACGCGGAAGCGGCAGACGCCTTGCAGCGAGATCAGGTAGCGCCCGTCGCCGGTCTCGGCGAGCGAGATGATGCGCCCGGCGCAGCCGACGCTGCAGAGTTCCGGCTCGCCGTCGTCGCGCAGCGCGCCGTCGAGGCTGGGCTGGATCATGCCGATCAGCCGCGGCCCGGCCATCGCCTCGTCGATCATCTGCAGGTAGCGCGGCTCGAAGATGTTGAGCGGCATGCGGCCGCCCGGCAACAGCAAGGCGCCGGCGAGCGGAAACACCGGGATTGCTGAAGGCAGATCCTTCGCGAGCCGGTAGCGGGCGTTTCCGACCTGCACTTCAACCCTCCACCTGCACTTCAATCCTCGCCCGCACTTCGACTCCAGAACGCGTCGCCGGCCAGCCTGTCAAACCTGCGATCTCCTCTGACCGGCCCGTCTGATCCGATCATCGCCACGGCAAGCCACTATCTGGCGCAGTTGGCGCCTTGCGCAAGCCCGTCCGGCAACAGAGCCGGCAAACGGCTCACGAGAACAGCAGCGACGACAGCTTGCGCCGCGCCGCGAGCGTCGCCTCGTCGGTCATTCCCCAGGCTTCGAAGAACTTCAACAGCTGCGCCCGCGCGCCGTCGTCATTCCATGTCCGGTCGGCCTTGACGATGGCCAGCAGATTGTCGGCGGCCTGCGTCCGCTCGCCGCGCGCATTCTGCACCATCGCCAGGTCGAACCGCGCCTGATGATCGTTCGGATTGGCGGCGAGCCGACGCTCGAACTCGGCCGGGTTGCCGAGCGCGGCCGCTTCCGCCGCGAGCGTCATCTTGGCGCGCAGCGCCGCGAGCGCTGGCGCGTCCTTCTTGTCCTCGGGCGCCTTCGCCAGCGCCGCTTCGGCGCCCTGGCTGTCGCCGGCCTCGAACAGGATCTCGCCAAGTCCGGCGATCGCTTCGATGGTTTCGGGCGCCTGCTCGATGATCGCGTCATAGATATCGGCCGCGGTCTGGACATCGCCCGCCTCGCGCGCCTCGGCGGCCGCGGCCAGCGCTTCGGTGATCTGCGGCGCGCCGCCGCCGCCCTTGCCGCCGACCTTCTGGATGAACTGCGCGATCTGGCTTTCCGGAATCGCGCCCATGAAGCCGTCGACCGGCTGGCCGTCCTTGAAGGCGATGACCGCGGGAATGGACTGGATGCCGAGCTGACCGGCGATCGAGGGATGGTCGTCGATGTTCATCTTGACCAGCTTGACCTTGCCGCCGGTGGCCTTGACCGCCTTTTCGAGCTGCGGCGTCAGTTGCTTGCACGGGCCGCACCAGGGCGCCCAGAAGTCGACCAGCACCGGCTGGCGACGCGATTCCTGGATGACGTCGGCCGCGAATGTCGCGGTCGTGGTGTCCTTGATGAGATCCGCGGCCGCCGGCGCCTCGCCGAGCGAGACCTTGGCGCGGTCGGCCCCGCCATATTGGACGGATTGGGCGTACTGGCCGGCATTGCCGCCAAATGAGCCGCTGAACGGATTGTTGTCACTCATGTCGTCGCCCTTTCGGTCGCGCCGCCGCCGGCATGAAGGCGCAGCGCGTCATTGTCGGAGTTCGGTTTTCGCCGTCCATGTGGCGATCAAGCCGAGACTTTCAAGATAACAGGATCGTGGCCGGTTGCCTCGACGAATCTGACGAGATCGGTGGCGGCGATGGTCGTCGTCGCCTCATTGGTCAGCGGGTGGCCGTTGATGACCTCGTGGCTCATCAACTCCTGGTCGAGGACCACCTTGACCCGGCCGGCCGTGTCGTTGATCAGCCCGAAGACGGTGACCGCGCCCGGAATGACGCCGAGCAGCTCCATCAGCATTTCCGGCTTGCCGAAGGAGACGCGGCCGGCGGCGCCGATCAGATGGTGGATCTGCTTGAGATCGACCTCCGCCTCCTCGCCGACGGTAACGAGAAAGAAATTGTCCTTCTTGTCCTTGAGGAAGAGGTTCTTGGTGTGGCCGCCCGGGATCTCGCCGCGCAGCGCCTGCGAATCGGCAACCGTGAACAGGGGCGGATGGCGCACCGTCGAGACGGAGATGCCGAGATCGGCAAGAAAGGCGTAAAGCTCGGCTTCGGTCTTCGGCATCGGTCCTCACATCATCGGGAAGGCTTATGCCGTTTACGGCCAACCATGCCCTCGGGGCAAGATCGCCCGGCTGGGCCAAGGGAATCCGCCGGTTCGAAACTAGCTCCAAAAAGACCGTCATTTCCCTGTTGCAATCGGCGCGCTCTTCGGCCATATAGGCGCGGCTTGCGGCCCAAGGCCGCGCGAGCGGGTGTAGCTCAGGGGTAGAGCACAACCTTGCCAAGGTTGGGGTCGGGCGTTCGAATCGCCTCACCCGCTCCAGTTTCCCTCAAGGGATCAAGCAAACGAAAAGCCGCGGTTTTCCGCGGCTTTTTCGCGTTTTTGGGCGATTGAAATCGCGGCCCATACAGATGGCTCAAAAGATGCGGGTTACGCGCGGGTTACTTGTTCGCGACGGGGCGCCGAAAACTACAGGACGTTAAACCAGGGGCGGCTAGTTCGTTGAGTGACTCGGTATCAGCCGCCCGTCGCCCCAAACTCGTGGGGAATTCTAACGATCGCCGCATATCCCAACACGCCGCACCTAGTGAGGCTGCGCCGGTTGTGACCGGATATGGTCCCCCAAACCCGCCTTTGTCAGGAGGGATTCATAAATCTGGAGTGACTGCCTCATCAATGACTTGGAGTCGCTTAATATACCCTCTGCATTCTGACCAACCCTGAACGTCAAGAAACTATCTTGAAGTTTATCAAGCGTGCTTTGGTATGCAACTATTTCATCAGACTTTTCCGGGACAACGTACAGCAATTGCGTAGCGGCAAATTGCAGCTTAGCCACGGAAGGGTTTACCTCTGCGATAATTGCTTGATACTTTAACTTATCGGTTTCGTTCACCCCTTTTGAAATCACGTCGATGAGACCTTTAGTGTCACTTGAAAAACTTTCCAGATTTTTCACAAGGAATTCACGTCGTGCCGACTGCAACTCGAATTCTGCATTGATTTTCGGAGCTAGCCAGTAGGTAGCCCAGGCTCCCAACACCATAAGTATCAACGACAACCATACAGGAATAGTATCCTTTAAAAGGACATTTCCCATGTGGGCACAGATTCGCTTGAGTTTGCCGAGCATGTTAATTTGTCTGCTTTGTCGAGCTCTGCAGGCCAATTGCCTTCTTGGCATTATTAGCAGTGCGAACTGCCTTATGCAGCTGGAGTTTGTCTACCGACCTTAACAACAGGTTCATTGACTTTTCCAGGTCTTTTGCGGTTCCATCCTCGGGAGATACAGAATTGGTCACTTCAATTCCCGATGCCAGGACATTTGCTGGAACGCCTGAAGAGAGAACTGCTATACCCAGTGCGACAAACGCGGCTAACGATACTGACGCGCCAAATATCCGCCAATACCCGGGCGAGGCGAAGTCGACCTCGATATTTTCTACACGAGCGTCACGAAAATGCTGCTCGGTAAACGCTTCAATGTCTCCTATGCTCAGTGGGCTACCAACGTTCCGTGAGACGACAGCATGGGCTGAGACAAGGAAAGCAATAAGGTCGCTTGCCCGATTTAAGACGACGAAATCGGCAGCATCATACTTATCCGCGCTAACGACACTGCTTGAGTTTCCTTCAAATATATAAGAATCGTAAGCATGCCTCAGCAATTCATCGCTGTCTCGATCAATTTTGATTTCTCGAACCGCAGGAGGCTTACCGATCCGTCTTTCTAGTCGGATCGAGATTTCTTTTCTAGGAACCACATTAAGCCACCTCACTTTCCTGAAAGGGACTTTTTGTGAAGCCAGTCGATTACCATCATAGATGTCAGAAGCACTGAAATCTGAGGCGATCTCACCAAATCTGATGACCGGACGATACAGGCCGTCGTAGCTATCCCGGCCGGGAACTATCACGAGGTCGCCCTTTTTGGCTCGCCCATATAGCCGGGCTACACTCCCGCTTAGGGTTTGAAGATCGGACTCTTGGAACGTTCCGTCATCGTAGTCCTTTGTAAGCTCGCTGGGTTGTTGACTCCCCGTTGTTTCGGCGTGATTCCGTAGCGCGATGGATCGCCGAATTGCGCGTCGAACATTGCCTTTGGAGTTAAGACTAATGTCTCCCAGCCGGAGATAAGGCGCTTCTAGGAAGACAATATCGTTCTGAACAAATTCGTCATAGTTGACCCGCGCCCTTCCAGCATGAACAACAAAAGCGCGTTGAGACGGCAAAACAAGTTTGGCCGCAATATCGAACTTCATGCCGAGCCCCACTCCCCAAGTTTCCTATTCCGTTTAGATCAGTTGCGAATCGCAAGCAAGGCGCCCGGAGCGCTTGTACCGGACTTGGATCCGTTAGTGGCGCTGCCTGGTCTAGAGTGGAGGCGATTTTTCCATAGCGGCGTTAATAAGAGCATGCGGATCGGTGCCGATTGCCCTGGCAACAGCAACGAATTCCGCCACATCGAGCCGACGTTCGCACAATTCAAATTTTGAGACGACGGTCTGGCGCAACCCTAGCCGCCTCCCCAGTTCGGCTTGCGTGAGGCCCGCATCCTTGCGAGCCTGCACCAGCAGTTCAATCATTCTCCGGTAGAGGTCGGATCGAAGTGAGGACAATGGATGCGCCAGTTCAAGGACCAGCGCTTCAATAAAACCCGAATTTTGAGTACCCCAAATTAGGGTATTCTGGCATGCTCGCCCGACGGGGATTCGGGGCGCATGAAACATCAGTACGTCGGGGACATCAGCGACTACCGGAAGTATGCACTGCTGCGGGTGCTGTCGTGGGGTGGCGTCAACCGCATCGGCGTATGCTGGATGCTGACGCCTTCAGACGGAAGCTCCGACGGCGGCAAGCTTGCCTATCTCCAACAGCCTGACCGGTACCGGCAATTCGATCCGCAGCTTTTCGATATCTTGGCGCATGCGGCCGATGAGCCTGATCGGCGCCGGCTGCAATCAATCGAAGACAGCGGCGCTATAGCGGGCGCAGCCTACTTCAACGAGCTTTTGCCCGACGATGCAGCGGGGCGCACCGGTTTCATGGACCGTTGCTCTTCCGCTTTCGAACGCGCCGATGTCGTCTTCTTCGATCCGGACAACGGTCTGGAGACATCGCTGCCGAAGGGGCGCAAGAATTCCTCCAAATACCTCTACCTGGACGAGGTGGCCCGCTTCTACGGTTCTGGGAAATCTATGCTCGTCTACCAACACTTTCCCAGGGTGGAGCGGCGGGCCTTCCTTGCCTCTTGCATGGAGCGTCTGCGAAGCGTCGCGCCTGACGCCCTGGTCTGGACATTCACCACGGCCCACGTCGCCTTCTTTCTGGCTGTTCACCCAGAGAGCCCCGCCCGACTTGCGGCGGCAGCCACCGAAGCATGTGGGCTCTGGGACGAGGGCTTTATTGCCGGCCGATACGGCGGCTCGTCGCGCCACGCGAGACCGATAATTGACAGCGAAATTTGCGCGTGATTTTTCGAATAATTGCGCAATTACAACAGGTTAGATCATGTCTCAGGTTCTTCGAATTGCTGCCTATGCGCTTCCAGTTCTCACTCTCTCGGCCTGCGCCGGCACCAACACCATCCGCACCTCACAGAATACCGCGATCGTACAGGCGAGCGCGGCTCCGGTCTGCGGCGGCATCGGTGCGGCCAGGGTGGCGCAGAAGCAGGCGGCGATCGAAACGATCAAGGCCGGCTACGATCGCTACATCATCGTCGGTGCTGCTGCGGCGGACAATGTGCAGGTCGCGCAGCTGCCCGGCAGCTATCAGACGACGGGTGTGGTCAGCGGCGGATATCTCAACGCCACCACGACCTATCGGCCGGGGCCGACAATAATCTACGGCAGCCATGATCAGAACTTTGGTATCCGCATGTTCCATGAAGGCGAGCCCGGTGCCTCCAGCGCCATCTCCGCGCGCGACGTGCTCGGCGACAAGTGGCAGGAAATGGTCAAGACCGGCTCGGTAAGGACCTGTGCGTCGTAGGCGAGCGCGCACTGGTATTCAGATGGCCTCGAATCCTTTGCACATTCGGATGGGTCCCATCGATACCGCCTGCACATATCTGTTTGAAGGGGGAGGTTGAGCAGGTCCGCCCGAGAGACGGGGTATATTCGCGGCTGGTCAGGCAGACGGGCGGCAGGGCGCAGCAGGCTGGGGTAGGCGCGGAGCTATTCTGGTTCCACGGCGATGTAGTCGACGGACTCGCACTCGCCGAATTCTTCCAGTGCCCATTCGATTTCGGCAGGATCTAGCTTCATTAGCACTGCGGCCTGCTCCAGCGGCAGCCATTCCTCGCTGCCGGTGCGCTTGTCCCTGACCATGATGTGCATGACTGCCTCCTGTCCAACAGGACAGGAAAACACGGCGCGAGTCCGCGCACAATTATCTGCGTAATATCAGATAGTTAGGCGGTGCCAGCGTAGTGCAGGCCTGCCACATGTCGCCCCTGTGGCAGGGGCGGCCACGGGGCGCGTGCTGCGGCCGGGCGGGCCACGGGGCCGGGCCAGCCAGCCAGCACCCACGGGGACCATGCGCCGGTGGCGCGGCGGGGCCATGCACCGGCTGGGGCTACCCGCCGTAGGCCCGGTCGAGCGCCTCAATGGCGGCGCTGCCGTCACGAACCGCTTGGGTGTAGTGACCCAGGGTCACGGTCGGGTTCGCATGACCTGCGATCTGGGCGACCAAGCCTATCTCGATACCCTGCGCCTGGAGGGTTGAAATGAATGAGTGGCGCGCCGAGTGAGGAGTCACATAGGGCAGCTTGAGCCGCTTAAACGCTGGTGCCCAGTAGCGCTTGCGGAAATTCTGGTAGAGCAGCGGCCCGCCACCACCGAGGCGGGGCTTTGGCCATTCCTGCAAGCGCCCAGGGCCGGGGAACACGCGGTGCAGTTCCTTGCCCTTCCGGGGACAGCGAACGCGCCACGCCAGTAGCATCTCTCGCAGAGTCGAACTCATCGGAACATCCCGCGTGCCCGCTTCGGTTTTGGTCATCTCGGTCAACGAGCCGTCGCGCTCCTGAATGCGACGAATGCGGATCACGTTCTTGTCGAAGTCCACCTCGGACCAAAGCAGGCCCAACTGCTCAGAGGGTCGGGTGCCGGCAAGGAAAGGGAAGGCGTAGTAGATACCGCATTCAGCGTGGTCCCTGGCCGCCAAAATGAGCCCAGCAATATGTTCGGGTGTCAAAATGGCCTTCTTGGGCTTGTGTCGCACCCTGGCGAGCCCGGTCGGCATGGACGGCGCGCGGATCGAGAAGTCTTCCTCAGCCAAGGCCAATATCGACTTGAGGTGGCTCTTGGCCCTGTTGGCTGTGTAGGTCCCGCACTGGTCGACGATGGTCTTGTGCCACACCCGGATCATGGCGGTGTTCAGGTCGGTTAGCTTGATATCACCTAGCAAATTGATGAACCGGGCGCCCTGTGGCGCGATGCCGGTCTCGGTATAGTCGGCCCGCTCCTGCGCAGTGCCAATCAACAAGGGTCCACGGATCGCCCCGTTGGCAACTACCTTGTAGCCCGTCAGCGTCGAGGCCTTCACCTTGCCTTCCTTGTCGGTCAGCCAATGGTCGATGGCCTTACCCACAGTCGGCGCTGTCCGCTCATCAACGTAGCTCCCCTCGGCCACCTTAAGAAGAAGTGCATTCCTGAAGGCCTCGGCATCCTTTCTCCGGTTGAAGGCACGGCGGCGTCTTCGGTTCAGCTTGGGATCCCGATACTCGCAATAGTATTGATCATAGTGGGCAACCTTGCCGTCCTTGAGCTTGCGCCGACGGGTCGTGTGCGTGATGGATACTCTGAAGTCGTTCATACTTGTGCTCTCGCTAGGCAAAAAACGGCCAGGAAAACACGCACCGGTAACCCGCACAATTAATCGCGAATTGTGCCTTAGAGCCGCCAAAGCGGTCCGAATCGTAACCAGCGCGGTAACCTCAGCCCACTGTCGGGAGACGAGGCCGCGGTTTCTCGCGGCCTCGGAAATTTCGGATTCCTCGGCCACCGAGGTTGAAATCGCAGTCCTCGAGGCAGAGTGGCGCTGGTGCGGCTGGTGTAGCTGCTGGCCGCACCGCTCGGGCGGTGGACCGCCTGCTGCGCCCTGCTACGGCCCCCGCCATAGCCCCCTAGGGGTGCAGGGCAGCGCCACCGGCACCACCAGCGCCACTCGCACAGCCTCACCAAAGCATTTTCGCCATCCGATTTGGCTCGGGAGTGTGTTCAGTCTGCTCGATCCAGATTCGAACAGGCTTGGCGCGATTGGTCCGCTGCATCAGCTCGACCTTGAGCCCAATCTCGGCCATCCCGTGCGCGAGGCGCTGAAGCATATTCGACAGGTGCGCGGCCGTCTGTGGCAGTTGCGGATCGAGCCGCTCATGATGGCCCCGCAGTTTGTCGTGCAGGTCGCCCATCGTCCCTTCGTAGGCGCGCTCGGGTCCAAGGGCGTCCAGCAGCTTGAAGATCGCCAGAACAAGAGGGTGGTTGATCGTGTTCTCGATCGTAATCTCCTTGACGCTCGCCTCAAGCGCTCCCAGGAACGTGCCTTCCGGCAAACCCGTTGCCGGTTCCGCGGCGGCAAGCCATTGGGCAGCGTCCGCCATCCTGACCGTCGTGGGCGGTTCCACTTCATCGAAGCGGCGTAGTGCGTCGCCGACGATATCGAACAGGCAGCCAAGGATTCCGGGCAGGATTGCTTCGAACTGAGCGTTGATTGCCTTCTCGGTGCGGCGGGTGCCTTCCGGCATCGTCGGCAGCTTAATCGCGATGGCCCGGTCTAACAGGTCATGCTGGCTAGCGAACTCGCCAATGCCATTGATTATGGCGGGGCGAGCATTCTTAAACATCCGCTGCTCGTCGTCGGTGTAGTATTTGCGAGTGCTGAACCCACCGCCGGTTAGCATGGCGCAGATGGCATCCGACAAATCCCACCGTACGGCAGAGGTATTGTCGTAGACCAACAGCCAGGCCATGGCCGCCTGGATCGCCAAGGTATGCTCGTCCTTTGGCAGGCGGAACTTCTCCAAAGTGTTCGGGTCGATAATGCGCTTGATCAGCTCGCTGATCTTGCTTTTGCCGCTGCCGTGCCCGCCGCTGAGCAGAAGCACCATGTAGGGGTGCGTCGGCCTCAGCGCGATGAGCAGGAATGCGAGTAGCAGAACCCAGCTTTTGTCGTCGCGTTGGAGCAGATCGCGCAGGTCGTTGAGGCTGCCGCCACGCTCGGGAATCACCTGCACCCCGAACCCATTGGGACGATAGAACCTCACCGGTGCATCGTTTACGAGGACCCAACCGGTCGGCGTGATCTTTACTAGGGTGCCGTCAGGCTGGCCAAGGTCATAATAGACATCGCTGCCGTGCCCAGCGACCCGCACATGCATCTCTTCCTCCGGCGACATGAATATCGCCTCGGCGTCCATGAGGTCGATTATCTCTGCAACGCCCTCGCGACTAATAGTCTTACCTGTCGCATGATGGTACTGCAGCCGGATATAGCCCCTCATCGCCTCCGACCGAATCGGGTAACAAACTGTGCCAGTTTCCTGGCGCGCTAGCGCGGCAAAGCCGACCTGCTGTGGCGTATGGAAGAGTTCCATTCCCACTTCGCGGACCAGCTTGAGGCCGATATCCACGGCGGAGGGCTTCTTGTCAGGCGACTTCAGTGATCCGTAGCCTTTCTTGAGACTATCCGCGATCATCCGAGGGATTTCCTTGAGCGTATCGCCAGAATAGTCGACGGGCAGGTAGCCTGCCGCGATCTCCGTGATCCACTGAGGGTCCTGCGTGTACGGAACAACTTCGCCGACGAAATGAAGGGCCGTCATATGTGTATCGCCGCCGGTCATGAGGCCGGCGGCGTGGTTGGTGCTCAAAACGGCTTCGACCAAGCCGATGGGTATCTTGGGTGCGGTATCTTCCATGTTTCAAGCCTCGATGATGGGGAGTTCGCGGTAGTCGACCTCAAGGAGAGGCCGGCCAATCCAGCGATATGATTGCTCGGTGTCGGGATGGATCGTCGGCGGAAGGACGAGGAAGCGGTTGTCGCACAGGATCTCGCCGATCTTCGCCCCACCCTCGCCCTTGACCTTCAGGGCCCGATACTTGCCATCGCCGCTCAGGCGAACGAGATAGGCGATGCCCTTCGCGCCGATCCGGCCGCTTGGTGGATTGCGGAGGAGCGCCTGCGTAACCCGCATGTAGTCGTCGCGATCAATGTCCACCGCCGCCAACTTCGTCCCGTCAGGGAACGGTGAGCCAAGAACCAGGCCGATGCCCCAATTACCGTGGCTTTCGAGCCAGCCGTCCAGCTCCCCGAGCTTGCGTTCGGGATCTGGAATGTTCCATTTCAGAAAGGGACAGGCCTTCGTGCCGGGGCGAACCGGGCGAGGCCAAAAGCCTGCTCTCCGGTATAACGGCGCGAGATCGCCGAAGGTGCGTGTTTGATCAACCATCACGCACCTTCCGACCGGACGGTCACGACTATCGACTGATCGTCCGGACCGGCCTCCACCGTGAACACAATGATCCGCGCGCCCTTGGCGATCTGCAACAAGTGCGGGTGGCTTTGCGGCTTAGCATGGAGATAGGTGGGCGGCGTCAACCAATCGATCGGGTCGTCGTAGTTGGGCGCGGAAAATGACTTGCGTGTCATTCGACGCCGCCCTGCCGGCAAGAGTCGACGTACGCCACCACCTCGCTCAGCCTGACCAGCTTTCTGCCAAAAGGTACGTAGGCCGGAATGCTGCCGCGCTTCACCGCGCGTTGGAGTTGCCAATAATGCAGCCCAAGCGCCTCGGCTGCCTGATGAAGGGTGAGCAGCCTCTCGGCTGTAGTGCCCGGCGCGCTATAGCGACCGGGAACTTGAAACATTGTGTCCATCTGCGTTGTCCTTGCAGAGGGAACGAATGACGTGACGGCACGCGAATGCGGCCGCGCACACATCCGCTCCCGACCAAAAATCGGGGTGGAAATGTGAGCAGCCGTAACGAGTAGCGTTAGGGTCTTAGTGTGGTTCTAGGAAACCACCCGGTGTTGTGAGCCAAGCCCCTAGAGATGAAATCTCCGGTTCAGTGCGTCATTGAGAACTGCCTAGGATGCTCTCGGCGCAAGGTCTCCCCGTGCTTTGATCGCCTATCGCACAAAAATGCTGCCGGCACAATATCTGGTGTGCACTGGTTTGATCTGTACCACGGAGTGTGGCCGTTCGGCTATGCGGTAAGGGGTCGCGCGCCCGCGTAGCTGCGCCGCTGCTGCACAGCCGAGGTACGTGCATACGGTAGGCACCAAGGAAACATCGTATCCTCAAGTGTAGTATCATTTGGTTACGACAAACCCGACCCCATTCTTCTCCAGAAGGGTCAGGTAGCGGAAAGGGCTCTCTCTCTCGACCTTTCTTACTTTGACAACAGACTTCGCGGCATGGAACGCAATCCCAATGGCCGATCCGACAGCTGCGCCCGCAAGCGACATCGCACTGACGCCGACAAAGGCAGTGTCAGCCACTTTCTCAATCAGCTTCTCAGGCTGATCCAGAAAGTCTCCGCCAAAAATGCTCCGTGCGTAGGTCGAAAGATTTGCGCGATCGTTCTTCCACTTTTGCAGAATGCTCGCTGCTAAGTCACGGAGACGTTCCTCTCGCCTGGTTTTGTCAAGCATCAGCTGCGGTAGCGATTGCGCTGCGTCTTCTAGCGCTGATTTGAAAGCTGCGAGGGCGTCCCACTCTTTATTCAGTGCTTGGATACGCTCCGGCGTTAGCTTGGTCACATCGCAGCGCTGATAAACGATCAGTTCGGCTAGATCGTTGGCGCCCGACTTCAATGCCTCCTGTCCGCCACTCAAGCAAGCGTCGAAAATGGACTCTTTGGGTTGATGTATCAGTCGGCCGAAAATTTCGGGAAACTCTGTAACAAGAGTTAGTCCCTCGTCCTCGGCACAGGCAAAAGCAAGGGTCGCCATTACGGCACGGCCAAGTTCTGGACTCATCTCAACATATCCGTGCGAATGGGGATTTGTTGGCATCCATGCCAGATTCTCGGCGCGTAGCATCTCAGAAAGCTCAAGTATAATTTTGCTAGGGTGCAGTTGGAATGCCTCTCCTTTTGCTCGGTCGTCCCAAACGGAATTCTGCACTAGAGCAGGTGCTTCTGTTGCCCTTCGTCCGAACCGGTCGATGAAAGAGTCCGCGTCTTCCTCAAGGCGCTGTCGAATCTTTCGGATTAGATCCAACTGCGCTTTGTAAACGTTGGCGGAGTTGAGGTGTGCGCGGCGCAGCAACGGGCCACGACGGCCAATGAGCTCTGAAAATCTCCTGATCTCTGGGTCATCTAAAGGTCCGCCCCAGTCCGGGGTGATCCGAACAACGTGAGGGAACACGAGCAAAGTTCGTTTTAGCCAGTCAACACTCCGGACCCTGATGTATGGATAGTTAAGAGCGTCTACATCAGCAGGCATTACTCGCTCCCGTCTCCCCTCCGTTCAACACAGCGTCTCGCACGCCAACCCATCTCCATCACGGTCCAGCTTCCCGCCCCACGAGCAGTTGTGCAGATACCACTGTGCCTCGTCGCATGAACTGATCTGAGAGCAGTACCGTCGCGGCTGGCAGGAATAGCCGCTCTGAGCGACTTGCTTGCGGTTTATGGCGCCAAGCGGCTGGCTCCTCGGCGCAGCAGCATCAGCGTGCTCTGCGCGCCAATCCCACGGCGCTTGAAACTTCCCGACCCACAATCCGAGCTTTGCCGCCTGTGCCTTCGCCTGTTGTTTGGCGTAGGCGCCGTGGCTGTAACGGGGCCAATCAAGCGCTTGGCCGTGCTCGACCATCCAGCCGGCCACGCTGGCGCCGTCAGCACGCCGACAGTCGCCGACGAAGCGGTCATAGCGGTCCCAGGTCACGAACGCGCATTGCACCGGCCTCGAGGCCGCCAGGAACGAATCCAGCGCTTCGGCCGATCGCCGGCCGCAAGGATATTCGAAACCTTTGGCGTCGTCGCAATATTGGCGGCTCTCCGGCGCGTCGATGCCGTTGAAGCGGATCCGCTGGTCGTGGACTTCGATCGTGTCGCCGTCGATGACAGAAGCGACGCCGGTGATCGGTTCCGGTTTGGGCACTGACAGATACGGGGCCGTGATCTCCTGCAAGCCTTCGCTGTGCTTCAGCACCATCTCAGTTGCCAGCGCGCTGGCTGCGGCGACAGTCACAAAGATCAGTCGTCGGGGCACGCTCGCCCACCGCAGCGCACGTGAGCGCTTTGCGCCGCTGCGCTTCCGCCACTGTTCAGACCGATTATCGTGCCGTGATCTGTCCAAGTCCCTTACCCCGCCGGAAAGAATGCTCCCAAATAACTATGAGGTCTAGTTGGTCGAGCGTGTAAACATGATCCACGCATTGTTTTGAAGCCTCGGCCCGTGCTCGACGAGCAGCCATGGACCACAGCCACAGTGCAAGGTCAGCGCCGCGAGCCTCGCGTGTCGCTGTAGAACCTCACAGTTCGATCCACTAAACTGCGTCCGATGAAAAATAGTGAGTCTCTGCTCCCAACTTTCGAAACGCCAGAGATTCGGCCATATAGACCGGGCGAGCCCACGGTCTCTTCGGCACGATCTGCGTTGATGGCGCGCGTGCGCGGCGCGAACACCAAACCTGAGCTTATCGTGCGGCGGGCTGCCCACGCATTGGGCTACCGGTTTCGGCTGCATCGCCGCGATCTCCCGGGTTCGCCGGACCTTGTATTCCCGCGCCTAAGGGTCGCGCTATTTGTCCACGGTTGCTTTTGGCATCGGCACGAGAATTGTCGACGCGCAACGACGCCAAAGACGAGAACTCTTTTTTGGTCTACCAAGTTCGAAGCAAACGTGCGTCGGGACCAACGTGTCGTAGCGGAACTTGCGGCATTAGGCTGGAGGTCCGAAATTATTTGGGAATGCGAAACTATTAACCCGGAAAAGTTGCGGGTTGAGCTGCATAGTCGATTGGGGTCGTCTAGACTGTCGCGAATAAAGGGGGGCAACCATTGAACAGTGATTCGGAAGCGCCTACGCAGGAGATCAGTGGCGCAGCCCAAGGCATTGAAAAAACCGATTCTGGTGAAGGTCCACCCGGAGACAAATCGGCGGAGTTGAGCGCCCAGGCTCCGGCCCTGGAGCGCCTCAATTCACTTTTCGCGGACCTGATGGACCGCTTCTCAAAGAAGGGGCTCGGAACTTCTAGTATGGGGAAGTTCGACCCCATTCGAAAATGGCTGGCTGAAGAACTGGGCCTGTCCGACTGGACCAGACAAACGTACGCGGTTGGGTCTTCGACCGCTGCTCACAATTTCAATTCGAGGTGGGTCCAGAACAATCTTATCTCTGGGAATCGAGTGCCATTTGGCGCAGCCTTTCTGACTGTGCCCGCTGACCCTAACGAGGCCAAGCTGCTCGCGTCCGCCTTGAATGCAAACGAACATTTTGTCGACGGATCGCGCGCCACTTCGTTCGAAGCAGTAATGACCTTCATCCAACGTCCGGGTGAGAAATCCGTGTCGCCCTACCGGATTCAGACCGTCGCCGGAAGCGAGATATCGGAGAGACTCCTAAAGCTGTTCCCGGGGACGCCCGTAGTTAATGTGGCCTGGAAAGGTAATTCTATCCCGACGTCCGGGGCGTCAACACCAAAAGTAAAAGTCGAAGCCGCCCCGCTTAGCCCAGGTATGTTGACCGAGTTGCACAAGGCATTCGAAGAGGCGAACTACCAGGCTTCTGACGATCTTGCGGCTCGGGTGATAAGCTCCTTGGCCGCCAAGCCGTTCTTGCTTCTCGCTGGTCTCTCGGGCACGGGAAAAACACTCCTCGCTTTAGCGGTGTCCCACTGGCTTGCCGCTGGGACCGACCAAGTACAAATTGTAGCAGTCGGTGCGGACTGGACGAGCACCCATCATCTCATTGGCTACCCAGATGCGCTTGATCCGAACAGGTACGTGCGGACGGCGGGGCTCGAATTACTGCTCGCCTCCGCAGGAAATCCCGACTTGCCGTATTTCCTGATCCTAGACGAAATGAACCTTTCACATGTCGAACGATATTTTTCTGACTTCTTGTCGTCCATGGAAAGTAGACAGGCTCTGATATTGCACGGTGGTCCCAACGATCGGGACGGCGTGCCGCATCGACTTGCCTTTCCTCCGAACTTGTTCGTCCTTGGGACCATAAATGTTGACGAAACTACATATATGTTTTCTCCTAAAGTTATTGATCGCGCGAACGTCATTGAGTTCACCGTCAGCTCGGCGGCAATGGAGGCCTATCTCGCTGGTGAAGCAGACTTTAGTCCCGCCGCCATCCGAGGGCTCGGCGCTAGTTTCGGGGCAGCGCTAGCTAGCGCTGCCGGAGGGTCGGCAGGCTTTGAGGACCTTGAGGATACGATCGCCAAGAGTTTTCGGGAGGGACTGTTGCGATTATTTGAGGTTCTTGACCGGGCGGGTCTACAGTTCGGCTTCAGGACTGTTCGGGAAATGGTTCGGTTCTTCGTCGTGCATTCTCAAATACACGGACAAACCTGGAGTCCCGTCGCCGCTTTCGATGCGCAACTTGCACAGAGA
The DNA here is from genome assembly GCF_033977345.1 of Mesorhizobium dulcispinae. NCBI lineage: Bacteria > Pseudomonadati > Pseudomonadota > Alphaproteobacteria > Hyphomicrobiales > Phyllobacteriaceae > Mesorhizobium > Mesorhizobium dulcispinae. Next base: position 12,221 of record NZ_JAVIIY010000004.1, on the reverse strand, counting down.
CTTCTACCGCGATTGAGTGGCGACGCTGTAAAGCTCCGTCGCCCTCTGATAGCGTTGTTGGCCTTCTGCTCTAGCTGGCGGGCAGGCAGCAGTGTGGTGCCAAGCCTGGCGCAAATCGAGGAACTGATTTCAAAGTTAACCGCACTCGAGGCTGAGGCGCTCCGGAAGGAGTGTATCGAGCTACAGAGTGCCTACCCGCTGACCGGAGACAAATTGGCTCGCATGCTGAGACGCCTTGCGGAGCAAGGATTCACAACGGCGATCGAGGCGTAGCGACCGGCTGTGCACGCTTCCGTTACGCTTCCTTGTCGTGCACCAAACGGAGACCAGCTTGGCGAGTTGACTCTGTTCGATAGACGCGGTCTCGCAACTTTGGATTTGAACGATGACCTCAGCATCTCCGAGCTGGGAGAATACTTTGTGCGTTTTGTGGGCGATTCAGCGCAAAAGTTGCGTTGGGGGCCACCAATAGAGTCGCTTCCGAATGAAAGCGACAGTGAGATGTTCGGCTTGCTCGGTCGCCCTTCCGGGCTCGGCGTTCTGCGGTTGGAAATCACTGGACACGACGGCGAGCTGAGGTGGCGTCGGGATCTAGTTGTAAGACCGGCCAAATTCGAGGATCAGGGCGCTTTTGAGTCGATGATGTCGGACCTATGTAAATGGCGGACTGCTCTTGCATTGGACTTGCATGGGCGATCTTCCGCTCCTTGGGTCTGGTCTGATGCCACGTCCGCCCTGGCCCCGGAAGAACGGTTGATCGTGTTGCGCGCCGCTGTCGAGGACAATCAACTTTACGACAACATCGAACGAATCGAACGGTCCGCACTTGTCCGATTACACCGAAGCCCGGAGTTGGTCGCCATCGGTCGGGAAGAACCGGATGCGTTCCACCTTAGTCGGTTCATAAATGGTCCCGGCGCGAGAAGGCGGATACCTGCTGGCCATCCATTGGCGGCAAGGGTGCCGTCAATACCTAGCGAACTGCCGCCAGCCCGCAAGATCGATACGGTTGACACCCCAGAAAACCAATTTGTCAAAGCCGTAATCCGCCATTTTCGGCGGGCAGCGGCAGACGCTTTGCGCGAATTGCCCCATTATCGGAACAGTCCCTTGGTCAGGTGGGGTATCGACGCCGAACATCGGCTGGGGCGGAGCATTGCATCCCCCTTTTTTTCGAGAGTTTCGTGGCCGGCGCAGGTTTCTTTGGGCAACCCCGCACTCCAGGGGAGAGCTGGATACCGTTCAGTGCTCCGGGCCTTTCTGGACGTTCGAGCTGGCTTTTCGATGCCCTGGGATGAACTTCGTTCGGCGGTGTTCGGTGAAACACGAGACGTCCCTACGCTGTACGAATTCTGGTGCCTTGTGAAGCTTCGTGAGGCGCTGGAATTGGAACTGGGGGCACAACTGGATCTCAATCCCTTTTTAGTCACGTCCGGCCGCTTGTCAGTCCGTCGCGGTGCCGCAAGCGTCAGTCAGGCTGCGGTAGTGTTAAATGGCAAGCAGGTAGCGCTGACTCTCCATTACAATCGGACGTTTCAGCCGTTAGCTGAAGGCCAATCAGGCGGGTTCGAAACGCATGGCTCGGGGCTTGGAACATGGTCAAAGTCGATGAAACCCGACTTTACCGTTAGTTTGTATCCTGCAAACCTGACTGAAATCGAAGCTGCCAACCAGAAGGTTCTGCGCATGATCCATTTCGACGCTAAATATCGGATTACCAAGCTTCCGCTAGCCGATGAAGTGACCCACGTGCCTGATGATGTAGATAAGATGCATGCCTACGTCGCGGCTATAAACCACAGCTGCGCGGCGTACGCCCTTTTCCCTGGGTCAACAGCTGAACTCTTTGCCGCTCCCACATCGCTGAGCGCGGTTGGTGCCGTTCCGCTAGCACCTGGTCAATCAGAATTGGGTCCAGCTCTAAGGCTCATTCTGGAAAGGGCATCAAGGCATTAGCCTCATCTGCCCGATGCCTAAGCAGCTCGCCGTTGCCTCTCGTCGTACTCGGTCCGCGTGATGTGCACGCCCAATGACTCGATGAATTCTGGAGACCAAGCGATTTCGACGGACAACATTGCCCTTGAGCGAAATCCGCGCGTGGCCTTCACCGATAGCGGCTTGAGCGGCGAAGCGAGAAAGCTTGCCAACGACGGCGCGGCGCTCGCGAATGGCCATTCCGAAATGCGTACACCTCGACGAACACCTTTGACACCCCAAGCCGCCTTGGGCCATCGAGGACCGTCGAGTGGCACGTCTTTCATTCGGTCGTGCGATCCGGGATTTTGAAGGCGCGAACCTACCCATTTGGCCATCGGAGGACAAACCGCATTGCCAATCAGCCGCCAGCGCGCACTTGGTCGCGTGTTAGGCTCATTCAGTGCTGGCTCTGTCCATCCGCTATCGAAACCCTGCAAGCGTTCAGCATCCTCGATTTGCGGTGTACCGAAAAAATCTTTGGCTGAAAGCCAAATCGCCGGAGGCGACGGGATTCCGAGTCCGGACCCTCCCTTAATGGGAGGAGTAGCTTCACGCGCCCAGCCCGCGCCCATTTTTCCCATCGTCCAGTAGAAGCCGTACGCCGGACCAATGGTAACCCGGCTCGGTCGGTCTTCAACGTGCCGACGGTCGTTTTCATCCTCGAACAGAACATTGCGGGGGTCTTCCTTACGGGAGGCAAGCAAGAGAACGCGTTGCCTCCTCTGCGGCAATCCAAAGCTGCGAGCATCGACGACCCGATAGGCCCAGTCATAGCCCTCGTCTTCAAGAGAGTCTGCTAAGGCGCGCATGCCGGCGCCGCCGCCAAGCAGAAGCATGTATGGGACGTTCTCTATCAGGAGCCAACGGGGCTTTCTCCGCGTATTGCGAAGTAGCCGAAAAATCTCCCCGACCAGCCCCGACCTCCGTCCCTGCAGTCCGGCTTTGCCGCCAGCGAGGCTCAAGTCCTGGCAAGGAAAGCCAGCTGTTAGAATCTCGCACGGCGGCAGCGTCTTCAGAGTTCTCACGTCGTCGTGCAACGGAACTCCTGGAAACCGGGCGCTCAAAACAGCGGTAGCGGCAGGATCAATCTCGCAAAACAGACCCGTCTCAAAGCCATGCTGCTCCAACCCGAGTTCAAGGCCACCTATGCCCGAGAAGAGACTAACTGCGGACATTATCGAAGTAACTGTGTGGCCACAGCAGCCATCGCGAGAGGAGGGACTGAGTTGCCGATCATCTTTTGCAATTGTGTACGTCCGGGTTCGCCAAACTTGAAAAAATCAGGAATAGTTTGAAGCCGCGCTGCTTCATGCGGAGTTAACGTCCTTGGTCGGAGGGGATGAACAAATCTCCCTTGGCCAGTTGAGCCAAACCCAGTGGTGATTGTCTGCGACGGTTGATCCCATCTCATTCGCCCATACACCGACTTGTAGGAGTGGTTTTTCGTGCGATGACAGTTAGGACGCTCTGAGTCGGGCAGGTCGTAGAGATCATTCTCAAAGAGAAATTTAATTCGACGCTCGTTCTCCGGTGCGTGGATGGCTTCCGTATTGAAGACATCGGATACACTCATCTCCAGCAGATCCTCAATCGCCCACCCAGTTGGCCGATGCGGGCGTGCCATTTCTGCCAGTGAATGACCGACATCATGGGGTTTGCTTAGAGACGCTACCAACATGTATCGCCGGCGCGTCTGGGGCACGCCGAGCAATGCGCAGTCAACGATGATCTCCTCGACGTTGTAGCCGAGCAACCTAAGTTGGGTTGCTGTTGCGGACGCCGATTGCAGTCGGTCGTGGCGCACCCCCTGTACATTCTCAACCACAACAAACTCGGGGGTAAACAGCTCTGCAAAGCGCGCCATCCTGGTGACGAGGCCGTTCCGGATGTCGTTTCTCCGAGTGTGATTGTTCAAGTCGGAATGGCCCTGGCATGGCGGCCCTCCCAACAAGACATCTATTCGACCAAGCTTTGCAATGAGCTCCCGTTCCTGACGTGTAGGCAACGCACCGAGATCGCCATTGAGCACTTGTTCCAGCGCCCCCGTCAGCACGTGAGTGGGGGCCAAGTTGCGGGAATAGACATCTGCCTTTGCAGAGTCCAACTCAGCCGAAAATTCGAAACTAACCGGGATTTGCAGTGCTCTACACGCTTCAAGGAGACCTAGAGACATAGCGCCAGCGCCCGCGAACAAATCAGCGACGCGAAGTGGCGCACCCGTGGCGACGCCGCCCGGTGTTATGATCGATCTTAGCCAAGATAAATCAAAGTCCGCCGCGAGGTCCCCGCTGAAAGCAGTGCGTCGCACTGACGATTTCGCAAGCGAACCACTCCTACGGCGGACATGTTTATTGATGCTGTCGCCTTCAAGGCTGAACGAGAGCACCCCACCACGATCTGGAGAGGAGAAATCGTCGGCGGTCAAACCGAGCCGCAACTGAATGGCGGGGGCCAAGCGGGTCTCTCCTGCGAGGCCCGGAGTTAAGCGAATCAGTGAGACCTCACGGTAAGGTTTATGCAACTGTGTTTCGATCTCAACCAATTTCGAACGAGACATCATTCGCATAGGCACCCCCGGTTGGCCGACTCACGAATCTCCATTATACGGAACATAACGGGAACGATGCAAGTATAGTCGTACCTTGATTGTGGACACCCGGTCACCGTGCGGTTACCGACTCGCTCGTTCGATCCGGTCCGCTCGGGCCTGACGCAGTCATCCCTATTACAAAATCAGCAGGGCTCCGAGCATTCTAGCCGCCTTCAGCCCTGGGCCCAGGAGGCTATCCGAGCGTACTCAGCTGAAATGAGCGGTTCCCCCATCGATTCTGCGGAAAAGCTCACTCATCCCATTTCCGAGTGGGTTTTGTTCGGCGGCTTTGCGCTTGGCCCAATCAAGCCATTCCCGGACGGACCTGCCACCCACGGCATCATCGTCGGCATATGGCGTCGCCTCCAACTCTGTAATGAACTGGGCAACGGCCTGGGTTGTCTTCCAGGTCGTCGCCGCTGCCGTGAAGCGCGACCATCTTTCCTCTTCCTCTTCGGCGAGACGTTGTAACTCTGCCCTCCGTGCCGCTTCTTGCCGCCACTTCTCTCGTTCCTGCTCCTGCTCCAAGTGCCAGGCCTTCAGGATCGAAGCTCCCTCAAAGAGGCGATCGATTATTCGCGGAAGTCGCTCCTCAAGGGGCCGACGATCGCTTTCAAGGTATTCTTCGTTATAGGGACCTCGGAGATACGTCTTAATAGCGAACACCAGGTAGCCAGTGCCGACCAAATCGGTCCGAAAACCCCGCGAATAATAGAGCTTCTCGCTGTCGGGCACCGCGACTTTGGAATGCCTCATCTTCTCACGAATCTGGAATTCAATCTTTTCCCCGTCGATCGCCACGCACTGGTTGCCGTTCCCGCTGTCGGAGACAGACCCGCCGCGTGCTTCAAGCGCTTTGAACGTCGCATCCAGCAAGCGATGGCGGCGTCTGTCGAGCTCGGTCCATGCCGGGGGTTCGCGACCATATGGGTCTCTTCGATCGCGCCGGTGGCGTTCGCGCTTTTCAAGCCAACCCGCTATAATCGGATGGGGCTTGAGCAGGCGCTGCTTGACAACAACCTGCCCATCATCGCTTGGCTTTACCTCCTCAGGTTTTGCCTTGACCATGGTCCTCTTGGGCTTGGCCGCAGGGATTTCGATCGTTTCGTGTTCGTCCGGCGGAAGAGGCTGAATGGAAACCGGCATCCCGAGGGATATTCGGGTCCAGTGGCCGGAGCCAGGATATGGGACATTGTGCTTCTTGCAGAGAACGGACAGAGCAGTGCCCGAAATGCCAAACTCCGGCGCCACCTTGCTAAGAGGCTTCTCGCAGACAAGACGGTAGAGTTCGGAGCGGGTGATCTCCATAGCGGTCTCCCAAGACGATGGTGGCTGGAGCCGCCAATGAAGCACAGGAGCCGAAGAATGGCAGCCTTCGTATCCCGCAAATCACAAGCCGGCGCCGCGCGGGTCACCACGAGGTTACTGTTTCGCTGTTTCGCGGCGGTTCATGCCAGTTTCACAGGAGTATCGTTCCGTTCAGGAACCGCCACCCAGACGAATACCGGAAGAACGGGCACTCTTGCGTACTGGAATGAAATCGACGATATTCTGATCGAATACATTAACGTCGTAATTTTTGCCTTGCCAAAACTGGGACGACAAAGCGATTTCACGTCGCGTGGTGTTGTGCTCTACCCGTTCTTAACCTGCGTGCGCTGTTGACCGGAAATCAGTAGCAGGTCACGAGCAGGTCACCTCCGAGGTTACGCAGCGCCTATTCGGGCCAACTATCTCCGCATTTGGGGAGGGCGGCAAGCCGGTCCTAAGAGCAAATCATTGAGCGCCGCGGCGGTGATTCCAACCTGGCGAGTGTTGTGCTCTACCTCGATCTTTGAGGGCTAGCAACGATACCGCAACTCGCTTCCGCCGTCGCTGTCGGATTACCGCGCGGTAGAAGATCGGGTCGCTCACACCGTATTGCGGCACAGTTCCGTCGCCGAAAGCTCGGCTTGTTGCTGCTTCCGACGATCTGCCCGTCAGAAAATCTCGACCGCTTGACTCCTGTCTCCTCCTACGAGGGATAGGTAACCTCTAGCCGAGGACATCTCAGGGAAGCACGCAGTCGCTAACATCTTATTGGCTGTTTCCCTTTCTAGCCACCACCACGCGTTCGCACCTGAATTACAATCTATTCCGCAGGAGCCCCCTTCTGAAGTAATTTCTTCAAATCCCCGACATCGATCTTTTCAAATTTTCCTTGATTGCGCTCAAGGTCTCGACCTAAGCCCTTGGGAGTACTTGATGATATGCTTTTGACTCCAGGAATTTTTGCCAAAACACTTGAACAGGATGTGGCACAATAACCGGGAGACGAGCCTCCAACCTCCTCGGCCCATTTGATTACGTCCGACTCCTTCACTTTAGGGTCAGTTACTTTATAGACACTTACGTCAGCACCATCCTCGAGTTGGCTCTGCAAATATCCTAGAGCGTTTTCTTTCGCTTGCTTCCCTTCAATAAGCCTACCAGATCCCATGTCGGTTTCGATTGGCCTACCGCCGGAACGGTAGTCAAAATCTTTCGGCCTGAATGAACCACCCGGGTCATAAATAAAATTGTTACCCTCTTTCGCATCATAACCGATTATTCCAGCGTGAGTTCCGGTTATCAACGAGGGCAGGAAAAGAAGTCCGCCTTCTTTATTCCGATTAATTACTACGTAAACAGCCCGTCCATCATTATCCCAATTAGAGATAGGATTATCCCAGCCATATGAGAAGCTCGCGTTATTTGATGGATTGAATATTCCTCCAGCATGGTCTCCGCTCAGATATTTTTGGCCTGCAGGATCAGGACTGAGCCATATCGCTAGGCGAGGATCATAATAACGCTGGCCGAAATATCCATATCCCGTGTCCCGATCGCGCTCCTTCTGAGCGAATCCGATGTCTGGCGCGCGCCGCAGGGATTCTTGTAGCGGCGGATCGTAAAGTGATTGCGCAATAACTTCACCAAACGGAGCATAGGTGTTCCGGCTTTGCAGATATCCCTCATGTTCACCCTTACGAACTTTTGCCGTTACCGCAGTTACACTCCCGTCAGGCAGTTCACTCTGGTAGAAATAGGTCAAGTCGTATGACTTCTGAGGCGTGTTGGTAAACGCCACTGTTCCAATTCGTTCCGACCCGGCGGCTAGCTGAATGTATGCAGGACCGTCCCAACGTTTGCTAAAGTAGCGTGATGCATAGATCTGAAGCCACCCGTTCGGATTGGCCGCTGTTATTCCTTCTTGTTTGACAACGCGAGCTCCTGAATAATCGTAGGAGTAGCGGTTCGATATCGCGCCGTCAGCACCCTCAATTTGAATAGCCGACAACTGTGACTCGGGAGTCCAGTCGAGGCGACGAACCTCCGTAGAACTTCCGTTGCTTTGGCTGGTTGAACTCTCGAGAGCTCCCCACGCGTCATAATTTTGGGTAACTCGATTATCTCTAGCCCAGTCAATTGCTTGAGGCGCATCAACCGGCTTCCAATCCGAAGATCCGGCGAACTGCGGATATGTGTATTGACGCGCTCCTTTCATCGTCAGGCGGTGACGCAAATCGTAAACATAGTTCTCTGTAAAGCCTGACAGCAGTTCAGTCCCTCGATCGGTCACCTGAGCATCATGCACACTTGCCACGCGATTAGCCGCATCATAGGTGAAGGCGAAATTGGCTAGGTACCCGTTTGCTGCGGGATTGCCGACTCGGTTCTGGTAACCAACTAGGTTGCCGCCGGCATCGTATGCATAGGTGGCAGCAATGACGGGGTCACCGTTCCAGAGTCCTGTGCCTAGAGCATTCAAGCGACGATCTTGTTGATCATAGGTGTAGTCAGTGATGGTGCCATCGCCGGTCCATTTCGCGTATTTGGCACCAAATTCGTCGTATGCGAGTTTGGCAACGTCGCGATTGTCAAGCGTAAGCCCAGCCACCTTCCCGGACTGGTCGTAGGAAAAGAAAATTGAATGCTTGTGGTCACAGAGGTAATCGCCAGGCCGACGGGAATTAATGCAAGCGGGGCTTGGGTGCTCAGGTATGACATCCTGGACATTCTCGGAGCGAAGGGTACCCCACGTGTCGTAGTTATTGCGAAACGCGAAGCGAGCGATCTCGTCTTCGCCATTGACGACTGACCGGAAGGTGTCAGTCACCTGTCCGAACACATCGAAGTTCCTTACTGAAAGCCCGCTCGCGTCGCGGATTGCCACCTGCCTACCCTTGCAATTGCGGCACGCGCCGGTGGCTTCCTGCAAAAGCCAATCGCGAACTCCTTTATGTGTGGTCCAAGCTGACCAATCCTTTGGAAAATCATCGTATGAGTAGTCGACGTCCAGATTGCTGAACGCGGCATCGTAGCGGACCCCCGTTACGCGGTTCGCTTCATAAAGGTATCGGATTTTTCTCGGTGCTACCGCCCGAACAGAGACAAGATCGCGGCCCGTGAGGTTGCCGAGGGGATCGTAAGAAACAATCTCGTCACCGCGGTTTGGATCAGCGAGCCGCGTGCGCCTGCCAAGAAGATCATACTCGGCCCGAATAACGTCATTACCTGCTGGACGGACAACGTCCGTCAATTGTCCGAGCGCATCGTATTGATAGCGTGTCTCGGCGAGCTGCGCCAAGCTGGCGGCCGGCGAACTCGGGTCTGGCATCCATTTGTCCAAGTCGGCTTCGGGCGAACTCTCACACTTTACCAGCTCCTTGGTCCTATCACTGCCCGTGGTTGATCCGGCTTGGTTGGAGACCGTTCCAAAAACCTTATTCTCAACCTCCCAAACTTCGCGGATCAGTCCTCGGGCATCTCGGTCTAGTGCTTGAACTCCGCACCGCGCATCTATTGCGATGGTCTGAACCCTGCTGAGATTCAGTGCAGGGTCTACTATCGTGCGGTACTTAAAGGTAATCTGGTTAGAATCTGGTAGGGTAATTTCTGTAACGCGACCTGTGCCATCGTAGCTGAAGCGAGCATGAGGCGCCGAGCTAATATCCGGCATGTGCAACTCGGTGACGATTTCATCGATCGGCCTCGTCCAGCCCAGATCCGAAATCGGTTGTGGATAGAACTCTTCGATCGAGCGCCCCAATCCGTCATAGGTCTCCCAACCAGAAGCGATTGCTGGTGCCTCGGTCTTACAAAGGCCCGGCAAACCCGAGCTTCTACCTGGATCGTCTTTAGAAGGCCTGCGGCCTCGCTGGAGGCATGCGGAGGCTTCCTGGTTGACTTGGATGGCCTTCCCATTTCCGTCCGAGAAGGTCGATTGCCATATGGCGGCCTTGTCGTCCTGGGCCGCACCCGCGGCATAGAGGTCTTCAAGCACATACTTCTGTGTCGTTGCGCGCCAGAGATCGCTAAGCGCAGCGGACGAGTGGAACGCGCTATAGTCGACATGCAGCAGAACGCTACAATCCTCATCCGGACCTGCCAGTTCCTGACAAGCAGTACGAGCCGGCTGAACAATGTGATCGCTCGTCGGCGCGCCCCAGTCAGAAACGACCGTGCGGACCCGTCCCCAGTTGTCGCGGTGAAATCCGAGCTTGTTGCCGTTGATATCAATTGATTTCCGCACCGCGCCATGACGCTCGTCGATCTCGGACCTCCAGTTGAATGTGGCCATTGCTCCAGTGGGAGAAGGTCCCCCTACATAGTCACACACTCCTTCATCTTTTTTCGCTGTGCCAGTGCCAACGAGATAGCCTGCAGCGTTCCGGGCCAGGTGTTCTTGCATTTCTGACGTGGCAGTCATCACGAACGGGTCGTCATGGTAGCAGCGGTAGGATTCGATCCGCTCACCTTGTGCGTTAAACGGACTAATCGAAACCTGGGCATTGCCGAACTCGTCGTAGGCAAGGCTCCGGTCGACAGCGATATCGAGTGGTCCCAAGCCCGCCTTGGCGGCAAGCACTTTGAAGGCTTCGAACGCGTCCGACCCAGAGGCCGGTGGCCAACTGGCATCAACAGAATCGCAGAAAGGAAGTGCCGGAGCGCTGTCGCCTAGTTTGACGGTAATTTTGAGGTACTGACAAAGCGTGCGAACGTGACCTGTCTGCCCCGTATAGGTGGCCTCTCGCAACCGTAGGATCGCGTCAGGGTCGAATACCCCATCAAGCCCCTTTTCAAGGCGCACGCGAACGACTCGATCGAGAATACTTGCATCCGGTTTAGGGCTTTCCGGCGAGATGGCTGGGCCTGTGGGTATCGCAGTATACGAAAGGTCCGCCCTGTAATCATCGACCGAGTCGTTGCCAGCCTCTCCAGAATTCCGTATCTGCCCGAGATCAGCAATAGTTGTTACGTTCCCGTTCTCGTCATAATCGTAGAGAACCGCCGAACGGACAGGATGTCCGGCCGATCCCTCGACCGTTACCTCTCGCACCATCCGAAGCCGGGCTGTGTAGCGTCGCGGAAGAGATTGCGCCCACAGATCGCCCTGTAGCACGGCCGCCTGTGAAGCGCGGTCCATGTCGACGCGCTCTTGGCAATCATCGTCACGGGACGATGCTCCGGTGCCCTGGCATTCTCCCAGAACGCTCGGCGCATTCGGCACCGGCGCCCAAATGTCATAGACAAAATCCCTGTAGTGGTAGGTGACGGCGGGACCAGCACCCGCCTGCGGCGACTGCACCTCTTCATGCTCCAGAAGACCCCTGACATAGATATCGTCATTGAGGTAGGTGCGATGAATTTTCCTCAAAACAGAGGTTGGAGAGGCACACTTCACTTTTCCCGTTACGATCTCGCAGTCCGAGCCGCTCTCGATGGTGTCGAGGTCTTTGAAGCCGAGGAAAGCCCTTTCATAGCGATCGTACTTTCCTTTTGCGTAAGCGACTTCGATCGTTAGACGATCGTCCCCATCGTCGGCTGTTGGCGGCGGATAGAAGCCGTCATCAATTTGGACGCGGCTAAGAGCCCATATCCCCTTGGGGTTTTCAGCTCCTTCGTTTCCGACGAGTGCGTAGTCGAGATGGAATTGGCTTCCAGAGGCGTTTGTTACCGTCCTGAGCTTGTTTTGCTTTCCAAGCGGATTGATGAAGTTCTGCGTTCCGTTTTCAGACGAGAAGCCAAACTTTGGAACGCCCGCGGACGTGTAACCTTGATAGAACCCCGGGGTGCTTGCAAAGTCCAGCAGCCCATCGCCGTCCAGGTCCTGCATTGCTATAAGATTGCGACCCAGCGTCTGGCCACCACGCACCCCGGGATTTCCGATAATATAGCAAGCGACTGGAGCGCAAGGGACCGGTATCGCAACCGTGGCACCAGCATCAATCGTGCTGCTTTCGGAAGCGGCAGTGTCTCGAAATGGCCATTGTTTTGGATCGATGGAGAGCACCGTTGGCCTTGTGGCAAATCCGCTGCCAGTGTTGACATACACCTCGAATTTACCTGCTCGAGGGATGACCAGATCGGCGAGTCCATCGCCGTTGATGTCGACAAGCGACTTACGGCTGAATGACCCGGTGCGGCTCAGCGAAACGCCACCCGACCATCCGCCATTGCCGTCGGTGTAGCCGAGCGTTGGCCCGAGGCCGCCCGCAGCATTTTCACTAGAAAGCGTGTCTGGCAATGGCCAAGATTTGGAAGCCGAGAAGCCATAGCCTAGTCACCTGAATCTGAAGTTCGGTTCATTGTCTTCTGGCAGAAACGCTTGACCGATGCGAGGATCTGGTCG
>NZ_JAVIIY010000003.1:320000-603756 GCF_033977345.1 Mesorhizobium dulcispinae | reverse complement strand
GTGGCGACACCTCATCGAGAACTTCTTTTGCAAGCTCAAGGAGTTCAAGCGCATCGCCTTGCGTGCCGACAAACCGACAAAAGCTTCGCGGCAATGATCTTTCTCGCCGCTGCCGTCATTAACTCTCGATGAATCCCCACAAGCCTTAGGCAACATCACCGCACCCGTCGTGGTGCAACCCTACCGGTGGCGAGAAATGCCGCCGGGTTTGGTGTTTTACACTGAAATTGCAAGACCATTTTCGGTGCGCGTCTCGCGGCCCGATATGGCTTGCTGAGCCGCACGGTCGCCGCTCAAGGCAGCCGATTTGCGGATCGTTGCTGTCGCTTGCCATTGACAAGCCATCTTTGCTCCGCCACCTCATGCCCGGAACTTCCAGATGAAGGCGGCCGGCATGACCGGATATTTTTCTTCTCCTTTTCCACGCCGCGCATCGGTCGGCGTCGATGTCGGCGGCGTGATGGTCGGCGGCGGCGCGCCGGTCGTCGTGCAGTCGATGACCAATACCGACACCGCGGATGTCGACCAGACAGTCGCGCAAGTCGCGGCGCTGCATCGTGCCGGTTCGGAGATCGTGCGTATCACCGTCGATCGCGACGAAAGCGCCGCCGCGGTGCCGCGCATCCAGGAGAGGCTGTCGAGGCTCGGCGTCAACGTGCCGCTGGTCGGCGACTTCCACTATATCGGCCACAAGCTGCTTGCCGATCATCCGGCCTGCGCCGAGGCGCTGGCGAAATACCGCATCAATCCCGGCAATGTCGGCTTCAAGGAGAAGAAGGACCGCCAGTTCGCCGCGATCGTCGAAATGGCGATCAAGCATGACAAGCCGGTGCGCATCGGCGTCAACTGGGGCTCGCTCGACCAGGAGCTCCTGACCCGGCTGATGGACGAGAACCAGGCCCAGGGCTCGCCGCTCACCGCGCAGGAAGTCACGCGCGAGGCGATCGTGCAGTCGGCGATCCTGTCGGCCGAGATGGCCGAAGAGATCGGGCTTGGCCGCGACAAGATCATCCTGTCGGCCAAGGTCAGCGGCGTGCAGGACCTGATCGCCGTCTACACCGAGCTTGCGACGCGCTCCAACCACGCGCTGCATCTCGGCCTCACCGAGGCCGGCATGGGCACCAAGGGCATCGTCGCCTCGTCCGCGGCGATGGGCATCCTCTTGCAGCAGGGCATCGGCGACACGATCCGCATCTCACTGACGCCGGAGCCGAACGGCGACCGCACACGCGAGGTGCAGGTGTCGCAGGAATTGCTGCAGACGATGGGCTTCCGGCAGTTCGTGCCGATCGTCGCGGCCTGCCCCGGCTGCGGCCGCACGACGTCGACCGTGTTCCAGGAACTGGCCCAGAGCATCCAGGCCGATATCCGCAAGAACATGCCGGTGTGGCGCGAGAAATATCCCGGCGTCGAGAACCTCAAGGTCGCGGTGATGGGCTGCATCGTCAACGGCCCCGGCGAATCCAAGCATGCCGATATCGGCATATCGCTGCCCGGCACCGGCGAGACGCCGACGGCGCCGGTCTTCATCGACGGCAAGAAGGCGGCGACGCTGCGCGGCCCCTCCATCGCGCAGGATTTCGAGAAGATGGTCGCCGACTATATCGAGCAGCGGTACGGACACGGCAAAGCCGCCGCGGAATGAGCCCATGCGTCGTTTGTTGAAGGCGACGCTTTTCCTGCTTTTGGGGCTGTGCTGGACCGGCCAAGCATTGGCCGATCCGCCGCAATCGGCCGCCAAGCGGCTGATTTCCCGCGTCTGCGACCTGATCGAGACACAGGCCGAGCAAAACAGCCTGCCCAAGGATTTCTTCGCCCGGCTGATCTGGAAGGAAAGCCGCTTCGACCCCAATGCGGTCAGTCCGGTCGGCGCCGAAGGCATCGCGCAGTTCATGCCGGGCACCGCCAAGCTGCGCGGGCTTGCCGACCCCTTCGACATCGAGCAGGCCATTCCAGCCTCGGCGAAATATCTTGCCGAGATGAAGGCGGGCTACGGCAATCTCGGCCTTGCCGCGGCCGCCTACAATGCCGGCGAGAACCGGGTGTCGCGCTGGCTGTCCTCGGGCGGCTTCCTGCCGATGGAGACCGAAAGCTATGTCTTCGACATCCTGGGCGAGCCGGTCGACAAGTTTTCGGACGCTGCTTATGCTGGCGCCATCCAGCCGCTCGATCCGAAGATGAGCTTCGCGGTTGCCTGCCGCAGGTTGCCGGTGATCATGGCGCAGACCGTCGCCATGGCCTCGATCAACGTCAAGCCGTGGGGCGTGCAGGTGGCCGGCAATTTCCGCCGCTCCGCCGCGATCAGCCAGTGGCTGCGCGTGCGCGGCCGCTTCCCGGCCCTGCTCGCCAGCCATGATCCGGTGGTGAGCCGCGTGCGCACGCCGATCGGCCGGCGCGGCATCTATGCGGTCAGGATCGGCGCCGACTCGCGCGCCGAGGCCAACGGTATCTGCGACAAGCTGCAAAGCGTCGGCGGCGCGTGCGTGGTTATGCGCAATCGGTAGTGGTGGCCTGCGAGCGAGCTATCTGGAGATGCTGGAGGGACAGCGCCCCCCTCTGGCCTGCCGGCCATCTCCCCCACTTGGGGGGAGATCGGATGTCGCCTCGGCCTTCGCCAATCGCCAACGTTGCAGGACGAGTGCCGGCGCCGCAGCTGCCAATCTCCCCCCAAGTGGGGGAGATGTCCGGCAGGACAGAGGGGGGCGCGAAGGAACTCGGCAGCGGCCGTTGGTCGCGACCCGGTCCTCAACCTCACGCCCTCTTCGCCGTCACCGTCTCGCTGAGCCAGGTGCCGATCTTGGCGCCGAGGCGGTCGGGAGAGACCGGCTTCGGCAGGTAGTCGTCCATGCCGGCCTCGATGCATTTCTCGCGATCGCCCTTCAGCGCGTGCGCGGTGACGCCGATGATCGGCGTGTGGCTGCCGTTCTGCTCTTCGATCGCGCGGATGGCGCGCGTCGCCTCATAGCCGTTCAGCTCCGGCATGGAGACGTCCATCAGCACCAGCCGCGGCCGCAGCGAGCGGTACATCTCGACCGCGGTGCGGCCGTTGCCGGCGATGCGATAGCTGGCGAGGCCGTTGAGGATCTGGCCGAAGACCAGCTGGTTCACGTCATTGTCCTCGGCGATCAGGATGTCGATCGGGCCGCTCGGCGCTGCGGTCGATTCCGGCGCCACGGGCATCGGAACGGCCGGGCCGCGGATCACCGTGAAGGCCGGCGGGGCCGGCTGGGCTGCGACCGGCTCGCGCACGAAATGCGCCTTGGCGCCTTGCGTGCGCGCCTTCTGGATGGCGGAGATCACCGTGCCGAGCAGCACCGCCGAACGCGCCGGCTTGGTGAGATGCGCAACGATGCCGAAGTCGATCACCATCCTGCCGAAATCGACCTGGTCGACCGAAGTGAGCAGCACGACCGGAATGGACGTAAGGCGGCTGTCGGCGGCAATGGCTCTCGCGACATCGGCACCGTTCATGCCGGGCATCTGGTAGTCGAGGATGATGCAGTCGACCGTTGCGCCGAGCTGGCAGGCGCGGTCGAGGAAGGCGAGGCCGACGGCGCCGCTTTCGGCAGCCGCGCAGTCGAAGCTCCAGCTTCTCAGCTGCTCCAGCAGGATCGCGCGATTGACCGGGTTGTCGTCGATGACCAGCACGCGGGCACCGGTGACGTCGATCGGCACGATCTCGTCGCGCGCCTCCTGCCTGTGCACGGGCAGCGGGACGGCGAACCAGAACACCGAGCCGCGGCCGATCTCGCTTTCGACGCCGATCTTGCCGCCCATCAGGTCGACAAGCCGGGCAGAGATGGCGAGGCCGAGGCCCGTGCCTTCGTGACGGCGGGTGGACGAGCCGTCGACCTGGGCGAATTTCTCGAACACGCTTTGCAGCTTCTCGGCCGGGATGCCGATGCCGGTATCCTCGACGCGGACCTTGAGCTGGACCACGCCGTCGTGGATGTCGCCGCCGACGTCGATCAGCACATGCCCCTTCTCGGTGAATTTCACCGCGTTGCCGAGCAGGTTGGTGACGATCTGGCGGAAGCGTCCGGCGTCGCCGACGACGAAGGCAGGCAGGCGCGGATCGACGCGCACGATCAGCTCGAGATTCTTCTCGGCAACGCGGGCCGACACCAACGTGGCCACGTCCTCGACCGCTTCCGCCAGGCGGAAGGGGGCGGGGTCGAGCGTCAACTGGCCGGCATTGATCTTCGAGAAATCGAGGATGTCGTTTATGATGGTGAGCAGCGCGTTGCCGGATTTAACGATGACGTCGGTGAAGGTCTTCTGGCGCGGCGTCAGCTCGGTCTTGGCGAGAAGCTCGGCCATGCCGAGCACGCCATTCATCGGTGTGCGGATCTCATGGCTCATATTGGCGAGGAATTCGGACTTGGCGCGATCCGCCGCCTCCGCCTTGAACAAGGATGCGGCAGTTTCGGCGAAGGCGCGGCGGATCGCGTTCTCCATCGGCCGGAAGATCAGAACCGCGGCGATGGCGATCACGGCGATGAGCAGGCCGCTCGCCCACAAGAGCAGCCGGTCGTTGGAGGCGTCGGCGAGGCGCCGCTCGTCGTCGAGCGCGGTGCGCACGCGCACCAGCATCGGCTGGGCGAAAAGATCGTTCTGGTTGCGGATCTCGCGGTAACTCCATTCGTCGACTTTCTGGGCCACCGACATCAGGTTGAAGTTGCGCACCATGTCACGCGCCGACCAGAACAGATCGCCGTTCACCGAGGCGGATTCGAGCGCGTTGAAGGTGCTCTTCGACAGGCGCGGTCTTATCGCCGCAAGCTGCCCGTTCAGGATCTCGATCTCGCCCATCAGCCGTTCGGAATGGCCGCGCGCGGCGGTGGTCAGCGCATCGCGGGTCTCGGCCCGCCAGGCCGTTCCGGTCGTCTCGGCGAAATTGGTGGCGTTGCGCAGGTCGCGCGAGAAGATGACGAAGTTGCCGCTCAAGGCATCGACCTCGTGGCGGTACGAGTTCACGCGGTTGAGCGCGAACATGACTGCGGCCGAAGCCAGCGCGAAGACGAGCAATCCCGAAAAGTAGCGAATCCGGATCGACCGGATGAAGGAGGAATACTCCGGCATGCGCAACCCCAAACCCATACGCACAATTTTAATGGCCGGGATTACGCTTGATTTACATTAAGATTTCGTTGGTGCCTGGGGCGGTTGATGGATCAGTTGAAACGAGCCATTCGGCAGCGCCCGAAAGCAGGTACCTGTCGCATCGGAGGCACGTCGAATATACGCGTGACTACGTCAATGCAGGTACAGCCTCTTCGCAATTGGGCTTATGAAGCGCACGTTGCAGTTGGTTAATTAAGTGCTAATATAATCGACCTTGTTACTGGTTGACTGACATTAAGTTAATGAACCGGAAGGTGCGTTATTGCGCGCCGCGATCCGCTGTTGTCGGATCAGCGCCGCGCTTGCGCATGGGTAAAATGTCCGCACCCAGAAGAGCGTCAGGAGGCGCGACGGTCTAGTTACTGCCGGTTCGTGCCTCCACCCAGAACATTCCTTGAAAACAGGCCGCTCCGGTCAAGACCGGACGGTATCGCTTTCCTTTTGTCTGCAGGTCACTGCCAGAGGTGGCCTGCGGTGAGGGAGACGGTGAACTCTGGCCAACAAGGGAGTCACATATGTGTAGACAGGTGTTCTTGGCGATTGCAACCGCTGTTTCCATGGGCGGCATGCTCATGCTTGGCACCGGCGGCGCGGGAGCGCAGAATCTGTGCCCCGGCGTCTCGGCCACACAGTGCACTGACCTATGCGGCGATGCCGGGGTCGCTTCCTGCACGAAGACAGGGTCGACGCCCGACTGCGTCTGCAACTCGACGAAGAAGGACGTGAACGGCAACGCGTTCGGCACGGAGACGACGGATACTTCGAGCGGCCAAGGCAACTTGGGCAACAAGACCGAGACGAGCTGCACGGGCAATCCGGGGCACTGCAAGTAATGGCCGGAAAATGCCCGTCTCGGGTATCTGCATTTGAGGCGGCGTGGTCGTTGCCAGACGCGAAGCTATGGGCAGTTGACGTATCACCCCGTCCCGAGCCAGGGCGAACAGCCGGGAGAGCTGCTGCCCTCCCGGCGATCTGGATAGGTCGCACATGATGATGCGCAGTGCCCTCTTTGCGGCGGTAGTTCTCGGCGCGGCGACGATGCCGGAAGCTTCGCTCGTGCCGTCGCTGACGTTGGGGGCCGAGCAGATTTCATCGGCTTTCCGGCAGCTGCTGATGGAGATGAAGCCTGGGCACTCCGACGCGCTGAAGAGACCGGCGTACCAAACCGAAGTTGCGGAGCGAGGCGACATCGTTACCACGGTGCAGGCTGCGGGCACGCTCAACGCGCTGGTGATCGTGGAAGTCGGGTCTCAGCTTTCCGGCCGGATCAAAGAGCTTTACGCCGATTTCAACTCCAAGGTGACCCTGGGTCAGGTCATCGCGCGTGTTGAGCCGGAAATGTATGAGGCTCGGTTGGCCCAGGCCGAAGCCGAGCTGGAGATGGCCCATACGCAGGTTTCGGTGCAGCGGGCGCAGATCGAACGAGCCCAGGCCGAACTGGAGACCGCCGTAGCCAAGCATGCCTCGGCGATGGCTCAGAACAGGCGTGCGCAGATAGGGCTTGCCGAGGCGCTCCAGGACATGGAGCGCAAGCGACCGTTGGCACAGCGCAATGTCATTCCGGCAGGTGAATGGGAGCGCAGTCAGAACGCGCACAAATCGGCTGAAGCACAGGTCACATCCACCGGCGCGGAAGAGTTGTCGCAGTTGGCCGCCGTCCGCGCCGCCCAATCAAGCGTCAGCATGGCTGATGCGGAGCTTGCCAACATGCTGGCTCAGGTCAAGCAGAGGGAAGCCGTGCTTCGCCAGGCCCGGATCGACCTTGACCGGACGTATATTCGGGCGCCGGTCACCGGTACGGTGGTC
Source organism: Mesorhizobium dulcispinae (assembly GCF_033977345.1). Classification (NCBI taxonomy): domain Bacteria; kingdom Pseudomonadati; phylum Pseudomonadota; class Alphaproteobacteria; order Hyphomicrobiales; family Phyllobacteriaceae; genus Mesorhizobium; species Mesorhizobium dulcispinae. The sequence goes on along the minus strand of NZ_JAVIIY010000003.1, from coordinate 596,826 downwards.
AATCGGGCGGTTAGCGGCGGCCAGACACTGGCGGCTGGCTTGCAGACGCCGATCCTGTTCACCATAGCCAAAGACCTGACGCAGATGCAGGTCGAAGCAACGGTGGTCGAAGCTGATATCAGTCGTTTTGCCGTAGGACAGCCGGTCACTTTCACTGTTGATGCCTATCCCGATCGCGTTTTCGCCGGCTCAGTGAAGCAGATACGCAAGGCGCCGCAAATCGTGCAGAATGTCGTCGCCTATGTCGTTGTGGTCGCTGCCGAAAACCCGGAAGAGCTTCTGCTGCCGGGGATGACCGCCAATCTCGAAGTGGTGGTGGCTAGACGGGAACATGTTCTCAAAGTGCCCAATGCCGCCCTGCGTTTCCGCCCAAAGGATACCGGGCCGAACGAGCGTCGCTTCGCAGCAGCTCCTTCATCCGAGCCCGCAGCGGACGGCGGTATGGGGCCTGGATCGGCCGGCCAGGTGTTCGTATTGGGGCCGCATAGTGAGCCGAGACCGGTTCCGCTGCGTCTCGGGATCACTGACGGCAGATCGACAGAGGTTGTGGCTGGCGATCTCACCGAGACGCAGTCGGTGATCGTTGGAGTCGCCGCCCCTGGTCCGCAGGACGAGGCGTCTTCCGTGCTGATCCGCTTTCGCTTTCAGTGAGAGAGCCGGCCGTGGCGCTGATCGAACTTGAGGAAGTACGCCGTAGCTACCGCATCGGCGGCTCATGGATCAGGGCTCTGGACGGCGTGAGCCTGACAATCCAGCAGGGTGATTTCCTTGCGGTGAGGGGACCCTCGGGCTCGGGCAAATCTACCTTCATGAACATTTTGGGCTGCCTCGACCGACCGACCGAAGGCAGATATCGGCTGGACGGGATCGATGTCGGCCGCCTTCATCACGATGCGCTCGCCGCGATCCGCAACCGCAGCATCGGCTTCGTGTTCCAGTCGTTCAACCTGCTGCCACGTGCCAGCGCCTTGGAAAATGTCGAGCTGCCGCTCCTCTATCGCCGGATGTGGCCGGGCAAGCGCCGCCGGCGCGCGCTGGCTATGCTCGAACAATTCGGTCTGGGAAGCCGGGCAAGTCACAAGCCGGCTGAACTGTCGGGCGGTCAGCAGCAGCGTGTGGCCATCGCCAGGGCTCTGGTCACCGAGCCCTCGGTTATCCTCGCCGATGAGCCGACTGGTGCGCTCGACAGCCAGACTGGGCAGGAGATCATGTCGATCTTCCGCGGTCTAAATGGTGAAGGCCTGACGGTCATTGTGGTTACGCACGAGGCAGAGGTCGCCGAGAGTGCCGATCGCATCGTGACCTTCCGCGATGGCCGCGTCGTGCCTGAAGATGTCGGGACGCGAAGCGGATTGAATTCGGACGCCAATTGCCATTTGTCGCTGGTTCGCAGCAATGCCCGGTAGCACCAGAACGGCCCTGCGGTCGCTTCGCGCCCATCATTTGCGTAGCGCCCTTACCATGCTGGGCATCGTTATCGGTGTCGCCGCCGTCGTCGTGATGATCGCGGTCGGGATCGGCGCTCGCGACCGGATCACTGCCCAGGTCCGAAGCCTCGGCGCGAACCTCATCGTGGTGACACCAGGCAGTGTGCGCATGGGCAGCGTCCGGCTGGGCAGCGGCGCCGCGCCGCAGCTGAGCGAAGACGATGCGCTGGCGATCCAAGCGGAGATCCCCGGCGTGGTCGTGGCGGCGCCAGTGCTGCATGCCCGCGAGCAGTTCACCGTCGGGTCGCTGAACTGGCAAGGCGTGCTTCGCGGCGTGACGCCCGGCTATTTTACGGCGCGGGAATGGCGCATGATCGCGGGCCGGGAGATGACTCCGGAGGACAACCGACGTGCGGCCAACGTGGTGCTCCTCGGCATGACGATGCGCGAAAAGCTGTTTGGCGGGAACGATCCTGTCGGCTCTGCGATCCGCATCCGTGGCGTGCCGTTCACGGTCATAGGCCTGCTCGAGCGCAAGGGCCAAAGCGTTTGGGGTGAGGACCAAGATGATGTGGCGCTGGTGCCGCTGAGGACGGCACGGCGCCAGTTTGTCGGCACCAGCCGGGCCAATCCCGCCCTCGTGCACAACATCACCGTCAAGTTCGCCGACTGGTCATCGGCCGAAGACACGATGGCAGCCATCCGCGATCTCCTGTGGCAACGCCACCGGTTGCGTGCGGGTCAGGAAGACAGCTTCATGATCAGCAACCTTGCGGAAGCCGCCGATATCGAGGGTTCGACTACGCGAGTCGTGTCGCTGCTGCTCTCCGCCGTCGCCTCGGTCTCGCTCGTGGTGGGCGGCATCGGCATCATGAACATCATGCTGGTAACGGTGACGGAGCGCACCCGCGAGATAGGGCTGCGTCTGGCAGTCGGTGCGCGTCGATGCGACATTCTTGTCCAGTTTGTCGTCGAGGCAATGACGCTCGCCTCCCTGGGCGGAATGCTCGGCGCGCTTGTGGGTATCGCCGTCGCGGCCGGCGTGGGCGCCTTCGCCCGATGGCCGGTGGTCATCGACATCAGCGCGGTGCTGCTGGCTGTCAGTTTCGCTGCCTGCGTGGGTGTTTTCTTCGGCTATTATCCGGCCCGCAAGGCGGCACGGCTTCAGCCGATTGACGCCTTGCGCACAGAGTGACTTTCGCGGCCCCGCCGCCTGTGGTCAGAGCATCGAAGCTTCGGCGGCGGCAACCAGACGCTGGCCGCCCACCCTTCAACGCGCATCGCACTGGAACGAAGCCAAGCGATGCGCTTCATGCATGTCGTTTGCCCAAAACCGCTGCGCCTTTTTCGGCGACAGGCGTCAGCTGTTGCGCGTCGCAACGAATGTCGCCGCCGCCTTCAGCAACGCTGCCTGCTCGCCGTAGGGCTCCAGCAGCGCATGTGCCTGGTCGATAAGGCCGTGGAGCTGCTCGCGCGCCCAGTCGGCGCCGTGCAGCGCGGCGAGCGTCGCCTTGCCGGCGGCGGCGTCCTTCTTCGTCGCCTTGCCCATCTGCTCGGCATCCGCGGTGAGGTCGAGCAGGTCGTCGGCAAGCTGGAATGCAAGGCCGATCGCCGAGCCGAATTCCGCCAGCCTTTCGCGGTCGGCGGCGGGCGCGCCGGCAACGATCGCGCCGGCCTCGCAGGCGAAGCGGATCAGCGCGCCGGTCTTCATCGCCTGCAGGCGGATGATGCCGGCCTCGTCCGGCCGCTTGCGCTCGGCCTCCAAGTCGAGCGTCTGGCTACCAACCATGCCGCATCCCGCGGCGCGGGCGAGCGCCAGCACAAGTGCTGCCCGGCGCTCGGGCGGCAGCGCCGTCGCTTCGTCGGCGACGATGTCGAAGGCCAAAGTCAGCAGCGCGTCGCCAGCAAGGATGGCGGTCGCCTCGTCGAAGGCCTTGTGCACGGTCGGCTGGCCGCGGCGCAGATCGTCGTTATCCATCGCCGGCAGATCGTCATGGATCAACGAATAGCAGTGCACGCATTCGAGTGCCGCCGCGACGCGCATCGCCGCCTCGCCATCGGCGGAAAAGAGCCCGCCGATGGATCAACTTGAAACGAGCCGCTCGGCAAGCGGCTCGCCCGGTCCAAATCAAGCAACATCCTTGGCCCGGTAGGCGTCGGGAACAATGAAGACTTCATCGGCGCGGCCGTAGCCTCCATCAGGAACTTCTTCGATCAGCACCATGGTGTGGGGACGCACACCTTCGCCGAAATACTCGACGAACATCTGCGTGGTCTTGTGAATGAGGTCTTCCTTTTGGGCTTTCGTGAGGGCGGCCTCGGGTGTCTTGAAGTTGGCAAACGGCATTTCCAGGTTCCTTTCGGGTTGGATTTCACGGCGATGGATGGAGAAGGTCGGCGAGGCCGATGCGCTCCAGAAGCTGCGCCCGGACGCGGTCGGCGACGCCATTGACGATGGTCGCGCCGTCGTCCGACGGATCGACATGGACGCGGAACGGCCGGCGGCCATGCGGCATCATGACGAGATCGACGATGGCCTGGGCGACTTTCGAGGGATCGGCATCGGCCGGTTCCAGCCCGGCAAGGCCCTTCAGCGCCTGCTCGTCCACGCCGGCATAGGGTCCCGACCAATAGGCGGCGGCGCGTTCGGTGTCGGCGGGCTTGCCGGAATGGGCGAAATGCTCGGTGCCTTTCGTGAACGCGCCCGGCACCACGATGCTCGTCTCGATGCCGAAGCGGGCAAGCTCCAGCGCGTAGCTCTGCGCCAGCGCGTCCATGCCCGCCTTGGCGGCGAAGTAGGGCGCGAGGAAGGGCGGCGTGCCGCCGCGCGTGCTGCTCGATCCGACCCATATCATCAAGGCCCGGCCGAGCGAACGCATATGCGGCAGAACCGCACGGTTGACGCGCTGGGTGCCCAGCACATTGACGTCATAGAGCGCAGCCAATTGCTCGGGCGTGAAGGCTTCGGTCGGTCCGAAAACCATATGTCCTGCATTATGGACGACGACGTCGATCCGGCCGGCTTCGGCGAGGATGGTTTTGACGGCCACATCGATCGACGGTTCAGAGAGCACGTCGAGTTGGATGGCGCTGAGCGCGAGCTTTTCCTCACGCACCAGCCTTTCGATTGCGGCGGCCGCCGCGCCTCCGCGCGCTTGCGGATCCCGCATCGAGGCGTAGACCCGGTGACCGGCTCTGGCGAGCGCCTCCGCTGTCATTGCGCCGAAGCCGCTGGACGCGCCGGTGATGAGAATTGTCTGCTGCATGATCGTGTACCTTCTTTTTTACGCAGTTCCGGACGCGAAACCGCTGCGAAGTCTTGCTGATTGCCCTTAGATCGCGCCGCCATTGGCGCGGATCACCTGGCCGTTGACCCATTGGCTATCGGAACCGGCAAGGAAGGCGACGAGCCCGGCGACGTCGTCCGGCTGGCCAAGTCTGCCGAGTGGAATGAGTTTGGTGATTGCCTCGATCTGCGCGGCGCTCTTGCCGTCGGTGAAGAGTTCGGTACCGACCGGGCCGGGGGCGACGGCATTGACAGTGATACGGCGCGGGCCAAGTTCCTTGGCCAGGATGTGCGTCATGGCTTCGACGCCGGCCTTGGTTGCGGCATAGACGCCATAGTTCGACTGGTAGAAGCCCACCACGCTTGAGGAAAAGTTGATGATACGTCCGCCATCGTTCAGGCGTCGGGCACCTTCGCGCATGCCCCGGAATGTGCCGCCGAGATTGACGGCGAGCTGGCGCTCGAACTCACCATCTCCGGTCTCCGCGATTGGCGACAGCCTCATCATGCCGGCGTTGTTGATGAGGATGTCGGTGCCGCCGAATGCCTTTTCGGCCGCATCGAACAAAGCGGTCATACCGGTCGGTTCACCAATATCGGCCTGCACCGCGAGAGCGGTACCGCCGACAGCCTCGATGGCCGAAACGACTTCATCGGCGGCGTCCTTTCCGCGCGCATAGTTTACGATGACGGCAATGCCTTCTTGGGCGAGTCGCTTGGCGATCGCCGCGCCAATGCCTCTCGACGCGCCTGTCACGATCGCGGCTCTTGTCTTCTGCATAATCGATCTCCGTTCGTTTGTTGTAGGACGGATATAGACTGTAGCCTCTGCCGGATAATCGGCCCGCTATTGACAGCAGTATTCGGATAGGGCGAACAATCTAACATGGATCGACTCGACAGGATGCGGCTGTTCGTTCGCGTGGTGGAGCGGCGCAATTTCACTGCGGCGGCGGCCGATCTCAGCCTGCCACGTTCGACGGCAACCGAAGCGATCAAGCAGCTGGAAGATCATCTGGGGGCGAGGCTGTTGGACAGGACCACGCGCCACGTTGCCACGACGCTCGATGGGCAGGCCTACTACGAACGCTGCCTTTCGATTCTGGGTGACGTGGAGGATGCCGAGGCCGGATTCCGCAGCGCCGAACCGCGCGGCCTGTTGCGCATCGACGCGCACCCGCTGCTCACGCAGAGATTCCTGCTGCCGGAGTTGCCTGCGTTCCTCGAACGCTATCCCCAGATCGATCTCCATATCGGCCAGGGCGACCGGCTGGTCGACCTAGTGCGCGAAGGCGTCGATTGCGTCATTCGCGCCGGCGAACCACAGGACAGCGGCATGATTATGCGGCGGTTGGCGATGATTGGCGAAATCACCTGCGCCAGCCCTGGCTATCTGGAGAGGCACGGCGTGCCGGCGTCGCCTGATGCGCTGGACGGCCACCAGGCCATCGGTTTCGTCTCCTCGCGCACCGGCGAAGTCCTGCCGCTAGAGTTTACGATCGGCGCAAGGGTGCATCGGATTGCGCTGCCGGGCCGGGTGAGGGTCAACAATTCGGACACCGCGGCCGCGTTGGCGCGCCTGGGCTTCGGGCTTCTGCAAGCGCCACGCTATCGGCTCGAAAAGGATCTGGCGGACGGGACGCTGGTCGAGGTGTTGCAGGATTTTCCGCCGACGCCGACACCGCTGTCGGCGCTCTATCCGCAGAACCGGCAGCTCGCTCCGCGGCTACGCGCCTTCTTGGAGTGGGCGTCCCGCATTTTCGCCGAGGCAAGGTTGTGAGGTCGGATCGGTGCCGAGCTGGCTGGCGTTACCGTCGCCTGCCTGCACCACGCATCAGCTATTGCGCGTCGCCACGAATGTCGCCGCCGCCTTCAGCATGTCCGCCTGGTCGCCATAGGGCTCCAGCAGCGCATGCGCCTGGTCGATAAGGCCGTGGAGCTGCTCGCGCGCCCAGTCGGCGCCGTTGAGCGCGGCGAGCGTCGCCTTGCCGGCGGCGGCGTCCTTCTTCGTCGCCTTGCCCATCTGTTCTGTATCTGCGGTGAGGTCGAGCAGGTCGTCGGCAAGCTGGAAGGCAAGGCCGATCGCCGAGCCGAATTCCGCCAGCCTTTCGCGGTCGGCGGCGGGCGCGCCGGCAACTATGGCGCCGGCCTCGCAGGCGAAGCGGATCAGCGCGCCGGTCTTCATCACCTGCAGGCGGATGATGCCGGCCTCGTCCGGCCGCTTGCGCTCGGCCTCCAAGTCGAGCGTCTGGCCGCCGACCATGCCGCCGCAGCCCGCGGCGCGGGCGAGCGCCAGCACAAGTGCTGCCCGGCGCTCGGCCGGCAGCGCCGTCGCCTCGTCGGCGACGATGTCGAAGGCCAAAGTCAGCAGCGCGTCGCCGGCAAGGATGGCGGTCGCCTCGTCGAAGGCCTTGTGCACGGTCGGCTGGCCGCGACGCAGATCGTCGTTATCCATCGCCGGCAGATCGTCATGGATCAGCGAATAGCAATGCACGCATTCGAGCGCCGCAGCGACGCGCAGCGCCGCCTCGTTATCCGCCGAGAACAGCGCCGCGCTTTCCATGACCAGAAAAGGGCGAAGCCGCTTGCCTCCGTTGAGCACGCCATGGCGCATCGCCGCCATCAGGCGCTCCGGCCGGGCGATTTCGCCGGAAAGCAGCGGTGCATCGAGGATCTGCCGCAGCAGGACCTCGCTTGCGGCGGCGCGCGCGAAAAGCGCGGTTTCGAAGGCCGTCTGGTCGTCTTTCATCATGGCCGGGACCGGTAGCCGACACTCAGACATTGCGCAAGAAGCCTCGCGCCATTATGCCGGGGTAGCGGGTGGCACGGGTGGGGCGGCTTGACGGAACCGATCGTCGAACATGAAAGCGAAGGGCTGGACATGGCGCGGCCGCGGCGCCTGAACCGCGCCGGTCTGAAGCGCCTTGGCCGGCGCTGCCTGGTCGCTGCGATCGTGCTGGCGACGATCCCGGTCGTGCTTACCTTCCTCTATCTGCCGCCCTTCGTGCACCCCGTCTCGACGCTGATGCTGAAGGACCTCGTTACCTTTTCCGGCTACGACCGGCGCTGGGTGTCGATCGACGACGTGGCGCCGGTGCTGGCGCATTCGGTGATCATGTCGGAGGACGGGCAGTTCTGTTTCCATCGCGGCGTCGACCTCGGCGAATTGCGCGGCGTGGTCGACGATGCGCTTGCCGGCGAGGCGACGCGCGGTGCCTCCACCATCACCATGCAGACGGTGAAGAACCTTTTCCTGTGGTCGCGGCCGCTGGGCAGCGTGCGCAAGGTGGTCGAACTGCCTTTGGCCGTCTATTTCGACGCGGTGATGTCGAAGCGGCGCATCATGGAGATCTATCTCAACATCGCGGAATGGGGACCCGGCATCTACGGCATCGAGGCCGCCGCGCGGCATCATTTCGGCGTCTCGGCCAAGCAATTGTCGCGCCGGCAGGCCGCGCTGCTTGCCGTCAGCCTGCCCAACCCGATCGCGCGCAATCCGGCAAAGCCGGGACCGGGGTTGCGGCGGCTCGCCAATCTGATCGAGCGCCGCGCGGGCAGGTCCGGAGCGTATGTGGGTTGTCTGGATTAGGCTGAAGCGGCGCCGGCTCAAAAAATTTCGCGAGCGGCGCTGGCCAAAACGGCGCGAGGCGTGTATAGGCACCCGACTTTCTCAGATTATGGCCTCGATGCGGCCCTTTCACGAGGGTTGCCGGGGCATTTTGACCATGTAGTGGAGCATATCCATGGCCGTTCCAAAAAGAAAAACCTCTCCGTCGAAGCGCGGCATGCGCCGCTCGGCCGACGCCCTCAAGGCCCCGACCTATGTCGAGGACAAGAATTCCGGCGAAATGCGCCGCCCGCATCACATCGACCTGAAGACAGGCATGTATCGCGGCCGCCAGGTGCTGGAGCCGAAGGAAAGCTGAGAAGCTTCCACGGTTTGTGACGTTTCAAAGGACCGGCCTCTGGCCGGTCTTTTTGCGTTTGTGCCGTAGACGCCCCAACTGGCCGGGGCAGCGCGTTTCCCTATGCCAAAGAACTCGGCGCTGGTGGCAATATCTGCCGCGGCCGAGGTGCTGTATCTCCGCAACGTGTCGACGCCATGCCATCCACGCCTGGGTGACGGTGCAGGCACTGCGTCAGGACCCAACGGCATCGAGGCGGAGGAACCACATGCCCAAGCTCACGACCGCGCCGCGCGATGTCTTCCGGACGTTCATGAACTTTCCGCTGGTCGAGGACCTCGACGCGCTGAAGGCCGATGTCGCGATCATCGGCATGCCCTATGGCGATCCCTACACGATCGACGAGCTGATCAATGACCAGACCAACGCGCCGACCGCGGTGCGGCGGGCCTCGCAACGCATCAGCCTCGGGCTCGACCGTTACGATTTCGACATCGGCGGCACCTTGTTCGATGGCCAGGACATTAAGGTAGTAGACGTCGGCGACGTTCCCGGAAGCGTGGCCGACCATGGAGGCCACTACGGGCTGGCCGAGGCTGCGATCCGCAAGATCCGCGCGACCGGCGCGATGCCGATCACCATCGGCGGCGATCATGGCATTCCTATCCCGATCTTCCGCGCGCTGGACGGCGAGGGCCCGATCACGCTGGTGCAGGTCGACGCCCATCTGGACTGGCGCGACAACGTCAACGGCGTCAGGGAGGGCTATTCAAGCCCCATTCGCCGCGCCTCGGAGATGGCGCATATCGACAAGATCTTCCAGCTCGGCATTCGCGGCCAAGGCAGCGCCCGCGTCGAGGAGGTGGAAGCGGCACGCGCCTATGGTTCCAACATCATCACCGCCAACGAATGGCAGGATATCGGCACCGCGGCGCTGCTGAAGCGCATTCCGGACCGCGGCCGCTATTATCTCACCATCGACGCCGACGGCCTGGATCCCGCAGTGATGCCCGCGGTTGAAGGTCCGTCACCTGGCGGCGTCAGCTATCGGCAGACGATCGAATTGATCAAGGGGCTGATCGCCAAGGGCAAACTGGTCGGCATGGACATCGTCGAGATCGCACCGTCGCGCGACGTCAACGAGATAACTGCGATCACGGCCGGTAACATCATCCTTAACGTCATCGGCGCCGCCGTGCGCGCCGGTTACTTCAAGCGCTAGGCCATTCGCGGACGGCACAACAGCCGGGCACGATGTCGGCCGAGCAACCGGCTGACATCGTTATTTCACTAGGTCTTAGAGCGTGTTCGGCGCCGACGCCGAAAAACCTTGACGGCGTGCCTGCCGCGGATTTTACAAAAGAGTGCCTCATTGGAGTCGCCCAGATGTTCGGTGCTATCCCGCTGCTGATCGTGCCCTTCGTCCTCTACAATCTCGGACTGCTCGGGCTGTTCGGCGGCGGCGACGATCCATGGATGACCGAGATGTTCTCGTTCCGCATGATGTCGGGCGGCGTCTTCTCGATGACGCTCGGCGACCTGATGGTGCTGATCGGGCTGATCTTCCTGTTTATCGAGATCTCGAAATCGGTGCGCACGACCAATGCCTCGATCCTGGATCATCTGTTGTCGACGCTGGTCTTCATCGCCTTCCTGGTCGAGTTCCTGCTGGTGAAGGGCGCGGCGCACTCGGTGTTCTTCACGCTGATGGTCATCGCGCTGTTCGACGTGCTCGCCGGCTTCTCGGTGTCGATGCGGTCGGCCAGCCGGGACATCAACCTGAACTAGAGCGTTTCACCGTTTCATGGAAGCGGCGAACCCGCTCTATGTCTTTGTTTTTGCGCAATTCCGAACGGAAAACCGTTACACACTTTTCCTGGAATTGCTCTAGGGGTGTGCCTCACCTGAATCTCGACATCCAGGGCGCTGCGGCTCCAAGCGGGGTTCACGCGGTGCTCGTTTCAGCCTGCCGCGCGACGACCGCCTGATAGGCTGCCTGCAGCTGCTGACGCACGGTCGGCGTGCCCGGCGGCGCTTTTGGGGGTGCCCCGAGATGTTCGTGGCGCAACTCGTCCATGAACTGCTCCCACAGCGGCGGACCGCCCTTTTCGAGGAGCTCGGCGCGGATCGACAGCTCCTCGCTGACCGGCAGCCACACCCGTCCCCAGGCGCCGAGATGCGCCATGATAGGCACCAGGGTGATCGCCATCTCGGTCAGGCTGTAGATCGCCTTCTGCTTGTGGCTGGGATCGTCGGCCTTGGTCAGCAGGCCGAGCTCCATCAGCCGCTTCAGCCGGTCGGCCAGTATGTTGGAGGCGATGCCTTCCAGCGATCCGTTGAGCAATTCGCGGAAATGGCGCCTGCCGCCGAAGATCATGTCGCGCAGGATGATCAGGCTCCAGCGGTCGCCGAAGACCTCGAGCGACAGATTGATCGGGCAGCCGGAGCGGCGGTCGATGCTCATGACAGTCTCCAAAAAACCAGTTGCATTATGATATCGGTTTGATTATCGTGCAACTGATTGCAAAATGCAATCAGATTGAGAGATGGAGGGAAGAAGGATGACCGCCTTGCCACGTCCTGAAATCGTTTCGGAGAGTTTCGGCGATCCGTGCGACCCGGCGATCCTTCTGATCATGGGCGCCATGGCCTCGATGCTGTGGTGGCCGGAAGCCTTCTGCCGGCAGCTTGCCCGGCGCGGCCGCTTCGTCATCCGCTACGACAATCGCGATACTGGTCTCTCGACCAAATACACGCCGGGCGAGCCGCCCTATGTGTTCGAGGACATGGTCGACGATGCCATTCGCGTGCTCGATGACCACAATACCCGCAAGGCGCAGGTCGTCGGCATGTCCATGGGCGGCATGATCGCGCAGATCGTGGCGCTGAAATATCCGGAGCGCGTCAGCGCGCTCACCGTGATCTCCAGCTCGCCGCTCGGCGTCGACACGTCCGGATTGCCCGGCGCGAGCCAGGCCTACCGAGAGCATTCCGCGAAAGGCGCCGATGTCGACTGGTCGAACCGGGGACAGGTGCTCGACTTCATGGTCAAGGACGCCCGCGCGATTGCCAGCACCCTGCACCCGTTCGACAGCGAACGGACGCGCGCGATGATCGAGGAGGACTACGACCGTTCCGGCGGCCTCGCCTTCGCGACCAACCATTTCCTGCTCAAGGGTGGCGGGCCGGAGCGGCGGATAAAGGATTTGACCGTGCCGCTGCTCGTTATCCATGGCACCGCGGATCCGCTCTTCCCGATCGAGCATGGCGAGGCGCTTGCCGACGCCGTTCCCGGCGCCGGGCTGGTGCGGATCGACGGCGGCGGCCACGAGCTGCACCGCAACAACTGGCCGCAAATCGTCGAAGCCATCGCGACGCATCCTTAGCCGAGCGGAAGGCGCCAGGCTTGACTCAAGCGGTCCGGGAAAATAGTTAAGTGGTCACTTCACCATTCGACAACAAGAAAGCGAAGCATGTCATTGACGCTACATTTCCATCCGCTCGCATCCTTCTGCTGGAAGCCGCTGATCGCGTTCTACGAGAACGACACGCCGTTCACGCCGGTGATCGTCGATCTCGGCGATGCGCAATCGCGCGCGGCCTTCCTGAAGGTTTCGCCGACGGGCAAGATGCCGGCTCTGCGCGACGATGCGCGCGACCGCACCGTGCTGGAATCGACCATCGTCATCGAATATCTCGCCGCTTATTATCCCGGGCCGGTCGAGCTCATTCCCGCGGACATCGATCTGGCCATCAAGGTCCGCCAGGCCGACCGCTTCTACGACTTCTACGTGCAGCAGCCGATGCAGAAGATCGTCGGCGACCGGCTGCGGCCAAAAGACAAGACCGATCCGTTCGGGGTCGAGCAGGCGCGCGAACAGCTGCGCAATTCCTACGCCATCATCGAAAAGGAGATGCAGGGAAAAACCTGGGCGGTCGGCGAGACCTTCAGCATGGCCGATGGCGCGGCCTCGCCGGCGCTGTTCTACGCCAACAAGGTCGAGCCGTTCGGCGACAAGTTTCCGGCCGTGAAGCGCTATCACGACCGTTTGCTCGAACGGCCGAGCTTCGCCCGCGTGATCGAGGAAGCGCAGCCCTATTTCAAGCTCTTCCCCTATAACAACGGTTAGAGCGAGATGCTGCACGATCCCGCCCAGCTCGACCTGATGTTCCAGGCGCTCGCCGATCCGGCGCGGCGCCAGATGGTGGAACGGCTGTCGCGCGGGCCGGCCTCGGTCAGCCAACTGGCCGAACCGCTGGCGATGTCGCTGTCGGCCGTCGTCCAGCATCTCAACGTTCTCGAGGCGAGCGGCCTTGTGAGCAGCGAGAAGCTCGGCCGGGTGCGCACCTGCCGGATCGAGCCGAAGGCGCTCAGGGCTGCCGAGCACTGGATCAACGAGCGGCGGCTCGCCTGGGAGCGCCGGCTCGACCGGCTCGGCGATTTTCTCGCTGAAACCAAAGACGAAAGTTAAGTGTTTGTTTTCGCGATTCCGGAAGGAAAACCGCTACACACTTTTCCTGGAATTGCTCTGAGGAAAGCCGTCATGACCGAACGATCCGTCGTCCATTCCACCTTCGTCATCGAACGCGTCTATCCTGCGGCGCCCGAAAAGGTCTATTTCGCGCTCAGCGATCCGGCGGCCAAGAAGCGCTGGTTTTTCGACCCCGACAATCCGATGCCGAGCCGGCATGAAATGGACTTTCGCGTCGGCGGCAGGGAGGTGAATGCCGGCTGCCCGAGCGACGGGCAGATGCATTTCTTCAACGCGGTCTACCAGGACATCGTGCCGAACCAGCGCATCGTCTACAGCTATGAGCTGCTGTTCGGCGAAACCCGCGTCTCGGTGTCGCTCGCGACGATCGAGCTTATCGCGGAAGGCAAGGGCACGCGACTTGTCATGACCGAGCAAGGAGCCTTCTTCGACGGCCACGATACGCCCGACACGCGCGAGCACGGAACGGGCGAACTGCTCGACGCGCTCGGAGCGGCGCTGGCGACAGCGAGTTGAGGGCTTCAGTCGGCGGCGTCTATCGTCACCTGGCGCCATCAACGCTCCTGATCATTCTCCCGGCGACATTTCCCAGAACTGGTCGAGCCAGATGTTGAGCCTGAGGAAGCCGGCGGTGCTGACGGCATAGACGCGCTTGGTGCCTTCCGCCTTGGCTTTGACCAGGCCGGCATCGAGCAGGACCTTCAGATGCTGGGAGACGGCCGGGCGTGAAACGGGCAACCCGGCCGCCAATTCGTTGACCGTCTTCGGACCGCGCCGGAGCTCTTCCAAGAGATAGCGCCGGTTGGGATCGGCTATCGCCACGAAAGCGTCGGAAAACATCATGCCTTATTTGTGAGGCAAAGTTTTCCAAATCTCAACTATCGGTTTCAACCTTTGTTCGCGGGTCGAGCCGCGAGGCTTCCGGCGTGACGGCGCGGTCGGCCGGCTGCGTCTTGAAGGCATCGCGGTTTTCGATCGGAACCGGCGCGCGGGCGCGGATACGCAGCAGCGTGTAGCCGGCGAGGCTCAGATGGGCGAGCGCTGTGGCAAGGAAGAGCGCTTCGGGGCGCAGCCAGCCCATCAGGGCGGCGGCAAGCAGCGGCCCGATCATCGTGCCGAAGCCGTAGAGCAGAAGCAGGCCGCCGGAAACCTTGACGAAATCCTCTGCCCGCGCGTGGTCGTTGGCATGGGCGACGGCGATCGAATAGAGCGTGTAGGCGAAGGCGCCGTAGGCGGCGGTCAGTACGATGACGAAGACGCCCGAATGCGGCTCGATCAGGAAGATCAGCACCGCGACAAGCGCCGCGCCGAAGGCGGCGCCCGCCAGCACGAAGCGGCGGTCCGTCGTGTCGGAAAGCCGCCCCGCGGGGAGCTGCATGGCCGCGCCGGCGATGACCACCAGGCTCATCATCAGCGCGATCTCGGCGGTGGAGATGCCGATGCGGGCGCCATAGACGGCGCCGAGCGTGCCCCAGGCGCCATTGGCGATGCCAATCAGAAGGCAGGCCACCGCCGACACCGGCGAATTCGCATAGAGGCCTTTGACGTCGAGCTTGACGTCCTGCAGCGGCTTCGGGCTCGACTGCGTCGACACGGCGGTCGGAATGAGCGACAGGCAGAACAGGATGCCGGTGATCATGAACAGCGAGGCCGATTTCACGTCGCCGCCGGCGACGATCATCTGGCCGCCCATAATCGAGGCATAGGTGACCATCATATAGAGGCCGAAGACGGTGCCGCGGTTCTCGTTGGTGGCTTTCTCGTTCAGCCAGCTTTCGATGACCATGAAGGCGCCGGCCATGGTGAAGCCGGTGAAGGCGCGCAGCAGGATCCAGAAATATTCGCTGATGATGAGGCCGGTGAGCAGCGCGATGATCGCGCCGGAGGCGGCGAAGGCGCCGAACGCCCTGACATGGCCGGCGCGGCGTACCAGCCGCGGCGCGAAGAAGCAGCCGGTGACGAAGCCGCCGGCCCAGGCCGTGCCCATCAGGCCGAGCGAGGCGGTCGAGAACCCTTCAACCTGACCGCGCAGCGGCAAAAGCAGGCCATGCAGGCCCGACGCCGCCAGCAGGAATGCGGTGCCGCGCAGCAGCGAGAGGATCGGTCGATAGGTTGCGAACATGGGCTGATCCGGCTGGGAATTTCAGAGCGCAGCTCTGTTTCAGGGGGAAGGTCTGGCGGTCGCATTCAGGCTTTTCCGGGGCGAACGGACGCGCCGCCAGGACTATCCCCGACGAAACAGCGCCTCGGCGGCGGTCTTGGTGGCGCCCTTGGCGGCCCGCTCGGCTTCCAGCCTGGCGATCTCCTCGCGCAACAGGGCAATGCGCTCGGACAACTCGTCGACCGAAAGCAGCGCTAGATCCTGGCCGATCTCGTGCGAGCGCGGCTTCTTCCTGGGTTCGTCGTCGAAGATCGCCATCGTCGCTTCTCCCTTTTTGACCATTTGCCTGATTTGGCAATCAGCATACATAGGGCAAGGGCGCCGATGCAAACGGCCGGCAACGGCGGACCGGAACAAGGAGGCAGGACACCATGGCAGGCGGACAAAAGATTCCGGCAAAAATGACGGCCGTCGCGATTTCACAGCCCGGTGGCCCGAGGGTGCTGAAGCCGGAGACGCGCGACGTGCCCGCGCCCGGTCCCGGCGAGATCCTCATTCGCGTCCACGCAGCCGGCGTCAACCGGCCGGACGTGCAGCAGCGCAAGGGCGCCTATCCGCCGCCCCCTGGCGCTTCGGACCTACCGGGCCTCGAGGCGGCCGGCGAGGTCGCCGCGCTCGGCGACGAGATATCGCGCTGGCGCATCGGCGACCGGGTCTGCGCGCTGACGCCGGGCGGCGGCTACGCCGAATATGTCAAGGTCCATGCCGGCAGCGTGCTGCCGATCCCGGCCGGCTTCACCTATTCCGAGGCCGCCGCCGTGCCGGAGAACTATTTCACCGTCTGGCACAATGTGTTCGAGCGCGGCGGTCTGAAGAAAGGCGAGACGCTGCTCGTCCATGGCGGCTCGTCCGGCATCGGCACCACGGCCATACAACTGGCTTCGGCGTTCGGCGCCTATGTCATCACCACCGCCGGCAGCAAGGAGAAATGTGACGCCTGCCTGAAGCTTGGCGCCGACCGGGCGATCAATTACCGCGAGCAGGACTTCGTCGCCGAGGTCAAGGACGCGACCGGCGGCAAGGGCGCCGACGTCATCCTCGACATGGTCGGCGGCGACTATGTGGCGCGCAACTACGATGCCGCGGCGATCGAAGGGCGCATCGTCCAGATCGCCGTTCAGGCCGGTGCTGTCGCAAGCGCCAATTTCGCAACGCTCATGGTCAAGCGCCTTGTCCATACCGGCTCGACGCTCAGGCCGCGCACCGTTGAATTCAAGGCGGGCATCGCCGCCGCGCTTGAAGCTCAGGTCTGGCCATTGCTCGGCACCCGCAAGGTCGCTCCGGTCATGGACATGATCTTTCCGCTGACCGAAGCCTGGCGGGCGCATGAGCGGATGGAAGAGGGCGAGCATATCGGCAAGATCGTGCTCGATGTCGGCTAGGATGCGCCGACAGTCAGGTGAGGCCGGCCCGATCTGAATCTCGACAGACCCCCTGCGCGCCCTCGTTTGCGACAGGTTCAACAATGCTTAATGTTGCATTGCACAAATGCATTGCCGCCATGCAAAAGCGTCCGTTCAATTCGTGGGCAAGGGTGCCTATTTACGCGGCATCGAACAATTGACCCCACGAATGGAGGACTGACATGAACCCGATCCGCGCTTTCCGCAACTGGCGCCTGTACAACGAGACCGTGCGTGAGCTGAACCGCCTCAACGCCCGTCAGCTGAACGACCTCGGCATCAACCGCGCCGACATCGAGAAGATCGCCCGCCAGGCTCTTTGATTTCAAGCGACCCGGGCCGTAAGGCCGGGCTCTCGCCTGGAAGCCAGAGCCGTCGCAGACGCTTGCTCGTCTCCGGTTCCGAACCCGCTGGACCACGTCCAGCGGGTTTTGTCTTTTGGAGCCTACAGCGCGTCGCTCGAAGCGAATTCGAACGACGCGCGGTAGGTTTTTTGTTTTATGCATGTCGTTCTCCCAAAACCGCTGCACACTTTTGGGCGACATGCATTGGGCCGCTCCTTCCCAAAAACATTGCGAAATCGTGACGGAGCGTTTATACAGGCCGCGAATTTCCCATTTTGGTGGCTCTAAAACCACCGCCCGCGCGGGAACGCGGGCGAACGAGAAGGATTTTTGATATGGCCAATACGTTGCTGATGCCCAAGGCGACCGCCGTCTGGCTGGTCGACAACACCGCGCTCTCCTTCGAGCAGATCGCGCAGTTCTGCGGCCTGCATCCGCTGGAGGTCAAGGCGATCGCGGACGGCGAGTCGGCGCAGGGCATCAAGGGCATGGACCCGATCATGACCGGCCAGCTCACCCGCGACGAGATCGCGCGCGGCGAGAAGGACCCGAACCATCGGCTGAAACTGTCCGATCCCAAGGTGCGGGTGCCGGAATCGAAGCGCAAGGGTCCGCGCTACACGCCGCTGTCGAAGCGGCAGGACCGGCCGAACGCCATTCTCTGGCTGGTGCGCAACCATCCCGAGCTCAAGGATGCCCAGATTGCCCGTCTCGTGGGCACCACCAAGTCGACGATCGAGCAGATCCGCGAGCGCAAGCACTGGAACTCGGCCAATCTGCAGCCGATGGATCCGGTGACTCTGGGCCTGACCTCGCAGATCGACCTCGACCTGGAAGTCAACCGCGCCTCGCGCGGCCGCGAACAGGCGCAGCCGGTCGCCGGTGACACGCTGCTGCCGGCGGCGCTGACCGAGAGGCTGACGCCGGCGCCGGAGAAGCCGAAAGACGAGGATCAGGAACTCGACGCCAACGCCGTCTTCGCCAAGCTTTCGGCGTTGAAGTCGAAGGACAAGCCCGAGGACGAAGAATAAGCAGTTCGACATTCGATAAAAAAGCCCGCCTCGAGCGGGCTTTTTTATCGGACAGTCGCTTGGGAGGACTTACGTCCGGGCCGCGCGGTCGGGCGCCATGCCATAGTCTTCGCTGCGCTCCACGGCGCGATAGAAGTCGGCGAGCTGCTTGCCGCGCTCCGGCTTGTAGATCCGGCCGGCAATCACCACCGAGGCGATGCGGTCGATGCGGAAGGCGCGGAAATCGTCGCGCATCTCGCACCATGCGACCAGGGTCCACACCTTGCCCCAGAACCACAGGCCCAAAGGCCGGATGTCGCGCGCCGTGCCGCGGCCGGCCTCGTCCGAATAGTCGATGGTCAGCACCTGGCGCTTCTCGATGGCGCGCTCGATGAGGTCGATCGCTTCGCGCGCGGCATCGCTCACCACCCACATCGGCGTGTGGATCTCGGTGCGGGCGATGCGGTCCTTTTCGGTGTCGGGCAGCACGGCGCCGATCTTGACCAGCGCCTCGTCGGCGGCCCTTGCCATGGCGGCGCCGCCGAAGGCGCGCACCATGCGGGCACCGGCAACCAGCGCCACGATCTCGTCACGCGTGAACATCAGCGGCGGAAGGTCGAAACCCTCCCTCATCATGTAGCCGACACCCGCCTCGCCGTCGATCGGCACGCCGGTCGACTGCAAGTCGGCTATGTCGCGATAGATGGTCCGCTCGGAAACCTCGAGCCACGTGCCGAGTTTCTGCGCCGTGACCAATCGGCCGCCACGCAGATGCTGGACGATCTGAAAAAGCCTGTCGGCGCGGCGCATCGCTTGACCCCTTGGTTTCGGTTCTATGCATGCCGCGGTCCCAAAACCGGTTCCCGCAGGTTCGAGGCTGCTTTAATAACGCAGGCCTCCTGACAACATACTGTCAGGAGGCTGCAGCCATTCCACCATGCGGCAACGGCGCCTTTCCTGGAACCCAGCGTTTCAACCGACATTACATCTGGGCGCGGCACGGGCGCTATCCAAGTTGTGCGCCGAAAAATTTCAGTTCTCACGCACGCGGCCGTTATAAAGGTCCGGCCAGCCGATGTCCTTGCGGATGTCCGCCGGCAAAGTGTTCAGGAAACGCTGCGTGCGGATCTCGTTCCGCACGGTGCGGATCTTGCCGACGTAGTTCTGCATGCTGCGCAGGATGGTAAAACCGTTCATGACCAGGCTCCTCTTTTTTGATGAGAGGAGTATCTCACACCCCTGCTGACACCAGTCTGTCAGGAGCCTGGCAGGCAGCCGGAGCCGGTGCCAGAAAGATTGGCGCGGCCCTGGGCAACCGGTTGTTTGTCAGGAGCGATGCGGCCGTCCGAAGCGCCAAGAACCGCTTTGACAGCCGCCGGCGATGCTGGTCAAAGGCGGCATGACGAAACTTCTCGCCCTTGTCATCATCGGCATCATGCTGATCCAGATCATCAAGCCGCTCGGCTGGCCGGGGCTGAAGCGCCGCAGCGATTTCTGGAAGCTGGCGCTGCTTGCCATGGCCGCGATCTCGGCGGCTGCCGTCCTCGGCCATTGGGCCTGAGGCACGTCGATACTCCGGCTCGCCTTGGCCTGAATCTCAACGTGCCTCAACCGGATTACCCAGCACAAAATCCACCATGTGCTCCGCCCAGGCGTGATAGCCCGCTTCGGAGGCATGGAAGCCGTCTGAAGCAAAACCGGCCTCGGGATTGGTGATCGGCAGGCGCGCGGCGGGAACGGCGCCACGCTCGTTGCAGAGGCGCACGCCCATCCGGTTCATCTCGGTGGCGCGGATTTCGAGGATATTGCCGAGCAGTGGCGGCATCGCCGGCGCGCGGGTGAATTCTAGCACCGGCGACCAGACAACGCGCGCTTCCGGCCATTTGGCGCGCAGCGCATAGAGCAGGCCGCCGAACTCCTTCTTGAAGCGCGGCACCGAATGAAAATTCTTGGTGTCGTTGGTGCCGATGGCAAGCACGATATGCGTCCACGGGTCTGCCGACAGATTGGGCAGGACATAGTCGCGGATTTGACCGGATGTTGCCGAGTTGAAGCCGGCGGCGCGCCAGCGCACGGTACGGCCAGTGCGCTCCGCAATCAGGCCGGCCAACTGCGCGGCGAGCCCGTGTTCGGACTTCTCGATGCCGACGGAGGCGGCGGAAGAGTCTCCCAGAACCAGCAACGCAACGGCCGGCGTCTTGCCGGCAATCTCATGCAGGACCGGGCCTTGTGCCGGCAGCATGCGCGTGGTGCGGCGGCGCACGCCAAGGCCCTGCCAGACATAGACCGGGAAAGCGAGCCAGGTGAGGAGGGCGAGCAGGCGCTGCATGACAAATCCGTTGGATAGCGGGAAGCCTTAGCGCATGTTTCGGCCGAGGTGAACGAGGCCGGTCACTCGCAGCAGTCCGGCCGGTCCTTGCCCTTGGCCTGGTATTCGTCGTGCAGGCGCACCCAGTCCATCAGGCCGTGATAAGGCCCGGTCTCGTTGCGGCCCTTCGGCGTCATGTCGAGATAGTGATAGGCGCCGATCAGCGCGTCGCCGCCGCGGGCACGCGACATGAAGGTGAGGAAGATGTCGCCGTTCTCGTCGCGATAGAAGACGCTGGTGCCGGGCAGGTCCTTCGATCGCAGCGGGCGTTTCTCGAAATTGTAGACGGTGTCGCCGGCCGCGATCTGCCTTTCGGTGAAGGAGACCTGGAGGTCGAAGTTGAAGTCCGACGCGTAGGACGACATCCAGTCGAATTTCCAGCCCATGCGCTGCTTGTAGGGCAGGAGTTCGGCAAGCGGCGCCCGCGAGATGACGACCAGCGACACGTCATGATGCTTCAAATGCTGGTTGGCGGCATCGATGTGGTCGGCCAGGAAGGAGCAGCCTTCGCAGCGATGGTCGGAGCCCGGCGTCATCATGAAATGGTAGACGATGAGCTGGCTTTTGCCGGCGAACAGTTCGGCAAGGCGCTTCGGTCCCTGCTCGCTTTCGAAGATGTAATCCTTGCGCAGCTTGAGCCAGGGCAGTTGCCGCCGCTCAGCGGCGACGCAGTCACGAAACCGCGTCAGCTCCTTCTCGCGCTCGAGGTGCCTTCTGTGCGCCTCGAACCAGTCCTCCCGCGAAACAACGGCATTGCGATGCATGACTATCTCCTGTCCTCTCCTGCCAAGGACGTTCGACATCGGCGCGATCCGACATAAAGCGCGTCGCGCTGAAATCGATTCAGGCGACGCGCTTTAAGTCCTTGTTTTATGCATGTCGTTTTCCCAAAACCGATCACACTTTTGGGCGACATGCATCTGCCGGTGCTGTCGCGATGCATCAGGTAGGGATGCGGCCGGCAAAAAACAAAAACCCGGGAAAAGGGCCCGGGTTTTCGGTGGTTTTGAGGAAGCCAGCTATCAGGCGGCTTTTTCCAGCGCCGGCTGCCATTTGCCGAGCGCCGCCAGGTGGTTCATGTGGGCGCGGTGGATGAAGGCAGCCTGGCCGGCGGCGACGTTCGACGCCTTGCCGCTCCAGGCCTTCTGCGCAGCCGCCTGCAGGGCGCGGCCGTAGGAGAAGGAGAGCTTCCACGGATGCGGGCCGATGGCGTTGATGGCATTGAGGTTGGCTGTCGCTTCCTCGTCGTCCTGGCCACCGGAGAGGAAGGCAATCCCAGGTACCGCCACCGGCACGGTTTCGCGGAACAGCTTGATCGTCTTCTCGGCGACCGCTTCCGGGTTGTCCTTCTTGCCCGATTTCTTGCCGGAGATGACCATGTTCGGCTTCAGGATGGTGCCTTCCAGCACGACGCGTGCCGCGTAGAGCTCGCCGTAGAGCTTCAGCAAGGTCGCCTTGCTCACTTCATAGCAGGTGTCGATCGAGTGGGCGCCGTCCATCAGCACTTCCGGCTCGACGATCGGCACGATGCCGGCCTCCTGGCAAAGCGCGGCGTAACGTGCCAGCGCATGCGCATTGGAGCCGATCGAGGTGGCCGACGGCACGCCCTTGGCGGTGTCGATGTCGATCACCGCGCGCCATTTGGCGAAACGGGCGCCGAGCTTGTAATAGTCCGCAAGCCGCTCGCGCAGGCCGTCGAGGCCTTCGGTGATGGTGTCGCCGGGAAAACCGGCGAGAGGCTTGGCGCCGAGATCGACCTTGATGCCGGGAATGGCGCCGGAAGCCTTGATGATGTCGACCAGCGGCGTGCCGTCGGCCGCCTTCTGGCGGATGGTCTCGTCATAGAGGATGACGCCGGAGATGTACTTGGTCATCGCCTCCTTGGCGCGGAACATCATCTCGCGATAGTCGCGCCGGCTGTCGGCGGTCGATTCGACGCCGATGACGTCGAAACGCTTCTTGATGGTACCGGAGCTCTCATCGGCGGCCAAAAGGCCCTTGCCATCGGCCACGATCGCGGCGGCTATGTCTTCGAGACGTTCGCTCATGGTGCTCTCCTTGACGGTTGTATTCCGCGCCTAGCAGAACACTACCGCCAAAGGAATGACACCGGAAAGCTCGAATCGATTGAAACTTTCCGAGACCTGGACCCGCTCGCGTATTGTCGATCGACTCAGCGCTTGAGCACCTCGACGCCCGGCAGCGGCTTGCCTTCCATCCATTCCAGGAAGGCGCCGCCAGCGGTCGAGACATAGGTGAAGTCGTCGGCGACGCCGGCATGGTTGAGGGCAGCCACCGTGTCGCCGCCGCCGGCGACCGACACCAGCTTGCCCTCCTTGGTGCGGGCCGCCGCGTGTTTCGCCGCCGCCACCGTGGCGTGGTCGAAGGGCTCGATCTCGAAGGCGCCGAGCGGGCCGTTCCAGACAAGCGTCGCGGCACGGTCGATCCAGTCGGTGACGCTCTTCACGGTCTTTGCGCCGACATCGAGGATCATGCCATCGGCCGGCACGGCCTCGATGGCGACGGTTTCGCTCGCGGCGCCCGCCTTGAATTCCATCGCCACGACGCCGTCGGCGGGCAGGATAATGGCGCAGCCGGCCTCCGCCGCCTCGATCATGATCTGCTTGGCGGTGGAGGCCAGGTCATGTTCGCAGAGCGACTTGCCGACATCGGTGCCGCGCGCGGCGAGGAAGGTGTTGGCCATGCCGCCGCCGATGACCAGCGCGTCGACCTTCTTCACCAGGTTCATCAGGAGATCGATCTTGGTCGAGACCTTGGCGCCGCCGACGATGGCCACCACCGGGCGAACGGGGTTGCCCAGACCCTTTTCCAGGGCGTCGAGCTCGGCCTGCATGGTGCGGCCGGCAAAAGCGGGCAACCGATGCGCCACGCCTTCGGTCGACGCATGCGCGCGGTGCGCGGCGGAAAAGGCGTCGTTGACATAGATGTCGCCATTGGCGGCGAGCTTTTCGGTGAAGGCCGGCTCGTTCTTCTCCTCGGCCTTGTGGAAGCGGGTGTTCTCCAAAAGCAGGACGTCGCCATCCTTCATGGCGGCAACCGCGTCGGCTGCCTTGTCGCCGATGCAGTCGGAAGCAAAGCCGACCGGGCGGCCGAGCACTTCCGCAGTGGCGCGGGCGATCGGCTCCAGCGAGAATTCGGCCGACGGACCGTCCTTGGGACGGCCGAAATGCGCGAGCAGGATCACCTTGGCGCCCTTGCCGGAGAGCTCGGAAATGGTCGGCGCGATGCGCTCGATGCGCGTGGCGTCGGTCACCTTGCCGTCGGCGACGGGCACGTTGAGGTCGACGCGCACCAGGACGCGCTTGCCGCTGACGGCGCCGATATCGTCGAGTGTCTTGAAGCCGGCCATGGTCGTTCCTTCTTAGCGAAAAACGCGGCGACCTTACCCGGCACCGGGGACGATGCAAGGGCTGCGTTAGGGCACGCGCGCAAAAATGATGTCGCCGTGTGACATCAGCTTTCGGTCGTGGCTTTTTGCGCCTCAGGCTCCGGTGCGGGGGCGTCCCGCGCTTCACCTGTGGTGGTAGGTGGCTCCGCTGGCTTGCGCCAGTTGCGGACGAAGGCGGCGACGCGGTCGGCGATCTCGCCGGCGCTGAGGAAAACCGGCACGCGCGCCACCGGCGCGGTCGGTTCGAAGGACAGGCCAAGCCCTGTGATCCTGCCTTTCTCGTCGACATCGCGCACGATCAGCTCGATCGGGCCGATCATCACGCGGTCGGCATATTCGGCGTGGCCGCCGAGCCGCTCGGTGACGAGTGCTGCGACGGTGAGCTTCTGTTCGGCCTCGATAAGGCCGGGCGCGTAGGCGGCTTCCAGCTCGGCAGCGGAGCGGGCCGGATCGACGGCGAAGGCGCCGAAGAAATCGGCGTCCTCGGGGTCGACCACGGCGCGGCTGGCGAAGAGCTTGTCGAGCAGGCGCGGATAGCGGTCCGGCACGAAGATGTAGACCTGATCGCCGGCGGTCAGCCTGCCCATGTCCTGGAAGCGCATGGAGCGGCCGTCACGCAGCACCAGCGAGGGCCTCGCCCAGCGTGGAATGCGCTCGCCGCGCGCCACTGGGCTGCCGGGCGCGACGCGGTAGGCGAGGAGCTCGTGATGCGCCGAGCCCGGCAGCTCGAGCTCGACCTTGTCGAGCGGCCCGAGCCGCGCCGGCACGATGAGACCGAGGCGACGCGCCAGCGGACCGACGGTCCAGCCCTGCACCACCAGCGACACAAGCACGATGATGAAGGCGACGTTGAAGATCAGCCGCCCGTGTTCGAGCCCGCCGAGCAGAGGCGTGATGGCAAGCAGGATCGACACGGCGCCGCGCAGGCCGACCCAGGAGACGAAAGCTACCTCGGGACGCGGCAGGCGGAACGGGATCAGGCAGAGCCAGACGGCGATCGGCCGCGCCACGAAGATCAGGAACAGGCCGAGCAGTATTGCCGGCACCAGGATCGCCGGGAATTGCGAGGGCGTGGCGAACAGGCCGAGGATCAGGAACATGATGATCTGCGCCAGCCACGACATGCCGTCCTGGAAGCGTTTCAGGATGGTGACGGCGCGGATGTCGGAATTGCCGGCGACGAGGCCGGCGAGATAGACGGCGAGGAAGCCGGAGCCGCCGACGGCGCCGGCTGCGGCGAACACCATCAGCGATAGCGTCAGCACGAAGATCGGCAGCAGGCCGTGGTCGAGGTTCAGCCGCTCGACGAGGCGCACGATGGCAAGGCCGCCGAGCACGCCGATGACGGCGCCGAGCCCCATGTTGATGAGGAAGCCGAGCAGGAGATTGGTGGCGAGCACATTGGCTTCCGGATTGGCATGCGCGGCGATGATCTCGACCAAAGTGATGGTGAGGAAAATGGCGATCGGGTCGTTGGTGCCGGATTCGACCTCTAGCGTCGAACGCACGCGCTCGCGCAAATGGATCTCGCCGGCGCGGAGCAGGAAGAACACCGCGGCCGCGTCGGTCGAGGCGACGGCTGCGCCGAGCAGCGAGGATTCCAGCCAGCTGAGGTTGAGGAGATAGAAGGCGGCGGCGCCGAAAATGCCGGTGGTGAGGATGACGCCGATGGTGGCCAGCGACAGCGCCGGTCCGGCGGCCTGACGCAAGGCGTTGAGCGGCGTGCCGAAGCCGGAATCGAACAGGATGATGGCCAAAGCCAGTGAGCCGGCAAAATAAGCCAGGCGCGCATTGTCGAACTCGATGCCGAGGCCGTCGACACCGGTGGCTAGCCCGATGCAGAGGAAGAGGAGCAGCAAGGGAGCGCCGAAGCGGAAGGCGATCAGGCTCGAAAACGCGGCGGCAACGACAAGCGCGGTGCCGACCAGCGTCACAAGATAGATCGCATGCTCCATCCGGAATTGCCCCTCAAATCCCACGCATGTCCCCGAAAATCGGTTCGATTTTCGGAAAGGATCATGCGAAAAATCAAAGTGTTACAGCGTCCTTTGCGCGTCCGAATGGACGCGCGGCGCTGTAATCCTCCCGCTTTACGGCAGAGTGGGGCGAAGACATGACCAGTGCAAGGCGGCAGCGTGGTTTTTGGCCAGTCGGCCAATAAAAAACGCCCGGCCGAAGCCGGGCGTCTCAATCTGCAAATCGAAGCCTGCGATCAGGCGATGGTCTTGCCGAAGGCGACGGCAGTGTCGCCCATACGATTCGAGAAGCCCCACTCGTTGTCGTACCAGGAGAGCACCGATACGAAGTTGCCGTCCATGACCTTGGTCTGGTCGAGCGCCGCGATCGAGGAATGCGGATCGTGGTTGAAGTCGATCGAAACGTTCGGATGATGGGTGACCGAAAGGATGTCCTTCAGCTTGCCCTTGGAGGCGGCGACCAGCGCTTCGTTGATCTCCTGCGCGGTGGTCGAGCGCTTGGCGATGAACTTGAAGTCGACGACCGAGACGTTCGGGGTCGGCACGCGGATCGAGATGCCGTCGAGCTTGCCCTTGAGGTCGGGCAGCACGAGGCCGATCGCCTTGGCGGCACCGGTCGAGGTCGGGATCTGCGACAGGGCAGCCGCGCGGGCGCGGTAGAGGTCCTTGTGCATGGTGTCCAGCGTCGGCTGGTCACCGGTGTAGGAGTGGATCGTCGTCATCATGCCCTTCTCGATGCCGACGGTCTCGTGCAGCACGGCGGCAAGCGGCGCCAGGCAGTTGGTGGTGCAGGACGCGTTGGAGATGACGACGTGGTCCTTGGTCAGCTTGTCGTGATTGATGCCGTAGACGACGGTGAGATCGGCGCCGTCGGACGGGGCCGAGACGATGACGCGCTTGGCGCCGGCGGCCAGATGCGCGGCGGCCTTGTCGCGGGCGGTGAAGATGCCGGTACATTCGAGCGCGATGTCGATGCCGAGCTCCTTCCAGGGCAACTGGGTCGGATCCTTGATGGCGGTGACCTTGAACTTCTCCTTGCCGACGGAGATCTGGTCGCCGTCGACCGTCACCTCATGCGGGAAGCGGCCGTGCACGCTGTCATAGCGGAGCAGGTGCGCGTTGGTCTCGACCGGGCCGAGGTCGTTGACGGCAACGACGTCGATATCCTTGCGGCCGGATTCATGGATCGCGCGCAGGATGTTGCGGCCGATGCGGCCAAATCCGTTGATGGCAACTCTGACGGTCATGTTTCTCTCCCTAGGGGCTGGAAGGCGGGTGGGTCCGCAGCTTCATAACGGCGGGCGGGCAAAGAATCCAGCCGCAGAAGCCCAAATTTAAATCGATTAGGTTGGTCCAGTCCGGCAAAACCACCTGAGTGACCTCGCCGAACCGCTACCGTCTTGCTTCATACATGTCGCACAAAACCGCTGTGCGCTTTTGCGCGACATATACGGTCTCAATTGCCGTGCAGGCGCGCTTCCACGGCCTTGGCCGCGGCCTCGGCGGTGATGCCGAAATGCGGATAGAGCTGCTCGATCGAGCCGGAAGCGCCGAAGCCGGTCATGCCGACGAAGATGCCGTCGGTGCCGATGAGGTGATCCCAGCCCTGGCGGATGCCGGCCTCGATGGCGACCTTCACCTTGGCGTTGCCGATGGTCTTCTTGCGGTAGTCCTCGCTCTGCCGGTCGAACAGCTCGAAGCAGGGCACCGAAACGACGCGGGTCGGATGGCCGTGCTTCTCGAGCAGCTCGCGCGTGCCGAGGGCAACCTCCACCTCCGATCCCGTGGCGAAGATCGTCACCGCCGGTTCGCCGCTTGCCGCGGCGAGCTCGTAGGCGCCGGAGGCGCTGCGGTTCTCCTCGCTGAATTCGGTGCGCACAGTCGGCAGGTTCTGACGGGTCAACGCCAGCGTCGAGGGCGTCTTTTCCGATTTCAGCGCCAGCTGCCAGCATTCCGCGGTCTCGACGGCGTCGGCCGGGCGGAACACGTTGTGGTTCGGAATGGCGCGCAGTGCGGCCAGATGCTCGACCGGCTGGTGGGTCGGGCCGTCCTCGCCGAGGCCGATCGAGTCATGCGTCATGACGAAGATCGAGCGGATGCCCATCAGCGAGGCAAGCCGCATCGAGGGGCGGGCATAGTCGGAGAAGCACAAGAAAGTGCCGCCATAGGCTATCAGCCCGCCATGCAGGGTCAGCCCGTTGATCGCCGCCGCCATGCCGTGCTCGCGGATGCCGTAATGAACGTAGCGCTGGCCGTAATCGTCCGGCGTGATGTTCTTGGTCTGGCTGGTCTTGGTGTTGTTGGAGCCGGTGAGGTCGGCCGAGCCGCCGATGGTTTCGGGAACCGCGCCGTTGATCACTTCCAGCGCCATTTCCGACGACTTGCGGGTGGCGACCTTCGGCTTGTCGGCCGACAGCTTCTTCTTGTAGTCGGCTATGACGGCGTCGAAATTCCCGGGCAGCTTGCCGGCGAGGCGACGCTGGAATTCGCTGGTCAGCTTGGCGTCGGCCTGGGCAAGGCGGCCTTCCCAGTTGTCGCGCGCCTTGGCGCCGGCGGTGCCGACGGCGCGCCAGGCGTCGAGGATGTCGGCCGGAATCTCGAAGGGCGGCGACTCCCAGTTGAAGAATTTGCGGGCGCCGGCGATTTCCTCGGCGCCGAGCGGCGAGCCATGCGCCTTGTTGGTGCCGGCCTTGGTCGGGGCGCCGAAGCCGATCGTCGTCTTGCAGGCGATCATCGTCGGCTTGTCGGAATGGCGGGCGGCTTCGATGGCGTAGGCGATCGCGTCCGGATCGGTGCCGTCGATGTGGCTGGCGTTCCAGCCGCTGGCCTGGAAGCGGGCGACCTGATCGGTGTTGTCTGCGAGCGAGACCGGGCCGTCGATCGAGATGTTGTTGTTGTCCCAGAAGACGATCAGCTTGTTGAGCTTGAGGTGGCCGGCCAGCGCGATGGCTTCCTGGGAAACACCTTCCATCAGGCAACCGTCGCCGGCCAGCACGTAGGTGTAGTGGTTGACGAGGTCGTTACCGAAGGCGGCGTTCATGATGCGCTCGCCGAGCGCGAAGCCGACCGAATTGGCGAGGCCCTGGCCGAGCGGGCCGGTGGTCGTCTCGATGCCGGCGGCATGGCCGTATTCGGGATGGCCCGCGGTCCTCGATCCGAGCTGGCGGAAGTTCTTGAGCTGGTCGATCGTCATGTCCTCATAGCCGGTGAGGTACAATAGCGAGTAGAGCAGCATCGAGCCGTGGCCGGCCGACAGGATGAAACGGTCGCGGTCGGCCCAGTGCGGCGCCTTGGCGTCGAATTTCAGGAAGCGGGTGAACAGCACCGTGGCGACGTCGGCGCAGCCCATGGGCAGCCCGGGGTGGCCCGAATTCGCCTTCTCGACGGCGTCCATGGAAAGGAAACGGATCGCATTGGCCATCCGGTCATGTTGTTCACGCGAGGTCATGCTTCCTCCGGAAATAGGGGTTGGAGCCTTGGGAGAGCCCTTGGGGGGAGCCCTTGGAAAGGATGCCGCGACACATAGCAGGCGCGGCCTTTTAGTCAACAAACCGGTCGGATTTTGCCGGGCTTGTGATAGGGCCGCATCCGCTACATTAGCGTTAGCGGGGGACAGTCGCGAGAGCTTTATTGACGCGCGCTTCACCCGGCGCCTAATGTTTCCGCAATAACGCGTTCTGAACGCGAGCGATTCGGTGACGGGCAGGGCATAGGACGAAGGCCATGACCGGGGAAACGACCCTCAAGGAAGTCATCGCCAGGCTCGGCAAAGCCATGGAGGGGCTGGAAAGCGCCGTCGCGGCGCGGCTCGAGCATGAGCGCGATTATTCCGAAGCCGAGGCCGAGGTGCAGCGCATGAACGCCGACCGCTCGCGGCTGGCGCAGGAGCTCGACAATTCCGAGGCCCGCGCCGAACGGCTGGAAGATGCCAACAAGGAAGTGTCGCGCCGGCTGGTGACCGCCATGGAAACCATCCGCGCGGTTCTCGACAGGTAAGCCAATGGCACAGGTGACGGTTTCCATCGACGGCAAGCAGTACCGGATGGCTTGCGACGAGGGCCAGGAAGAACATCTGATCGACCTCGCCGAGCGCTTCGACCGCTATGTCATGCATTTGAAGGATTCCTTCGGCGAGATCGGCGACCAGCGGCTGACCGTGATGGCCGGCATCATGGTGATGGATGAGCTCTCGGAGCTGAACAAGCGCGTCAAGGGCATGGAAAGCGAGGTGCAGACGCTGCGCAAGACGCGCGACGAGGCGCTGACCAAAGCCGATAAGAGCGACAGCGTGCTGACCACCGCGCTTGCTGCGCTCGCGCAGCGCATGGAAGACTTGGCGGCGACGCTGGCGATGAAGAAGGCTTAAGCCGCCTCATCCAGCCTCCCCGGCATCCGTCGCGGAAAATTCGCGCTGTCTTTTCCAGGAAAAGACAAAAATTTCCGCTCTCTCGATCACGCTTGCAGACACAAGCCTTTTGAACCGGATCGTCCGGCGGTATAGAAGGCTGAGCCACGCCGGATGGGGTTGGCCCATGCCGGCGATATGTCACAGGGTAGGGAGCACGTCATGAGCCTTCGTATCAACGATACCGCGCCGGACTTCACGGCCGAGACCACTCAAGGGACAGTGAATTTCCATCAATGGATCGGTGACGGCTGGGCGGTGCTTTTCAGCCATCCGAAGAACTTCACGCCCGTCTGCACGACCGAGCTCGGCACGATGGCCGGGCTGGAAGGCGAATTCAAAAAGCGCAACGTCAAGATTATCGGCATTTCCGTCGATCCGGTGTCGAGCCACGACAAGTGGCAGGCCGACATCAAGACCGCTACCGGCCAGACGGTGAACTACCCGCTGATCGGCGACAAGGACCTCAAGGTCGCCAAGCTCTACGAGATGCTGCCGGCGGGCGCCGGCGAGAGCTCGGAGGGCCGCACGCCGGCCGACAACGCCACCGTGCGTTCGGTCTATGTCATCGGCCCGGACAAGAAGATCAAGCTGGTGCTGACCTATCCGATGACCACGGGCCGCAACTTCGACGAGATCCTGCGCGTCATCGATTCCATCCAGCTGACGGCCAAGCACCAGGTGGCGACGCCGGCGAACTGGAAGCAGGGCGAGGATGTGATCATCACCGCCGCCGTCTCCAACGAGGACGCGATCAAGCGCTTCGGCGCCTATGAAACGGTGCTGCCGTATCTGAGGAAGACCAAGCAGCCCTCGGCCTGAGCCTTTTCCTTCTCCCCGTTTTACGGGGAGAAGGTGCCCGAAGGGCGGATGAGGGGCGGCGCGGTGTTCGACGATCGCCGCGCGCCACCTCTCTTGGGTGCGATTGTCCGCGCTGAACGACAATCTCGCAGCCACGGCGCTGCCCCTCATTGCCCTGCCCATCCTTCGCAGCAGCTGTGCTGCAGCTACGGTGAACCGGGCGTGTAGGGACGGGGAGAAAGGGCCGGCATCGCGGCCTTCGCCAATCGCGGGCGTTCAAAACAAAAACGGCGGCGCCAGATGCTGGCGCCGCCGTTTTGTTTTCGCGTAGTGCCCTGAGCCTTAAGCCGCCGGCTGCGCTTCGATGGTGCGCAGCGCCTGATTCTGGCGCTTGGCCGCGGCCTTGACGGCGTCCTGCACCTTCTCGAAGGCGCGCACTTCGATCTGGCGCACACGCTCGCGGCTGATGTCGAACTCGGCCGACAGCTCTTCCAGCGTCAGCGGCTCTTCCGCCAGACGGCGCGCCTCGAAGATGCGCCGCTCACGATCGTTGAGCACCGACAGAGCGCCCGACAGCATGGCGCGCCGGCTTTCCAGCTCGTCCTGCTCGATCAGCATCTCTTCCTGGCTTTCGTGGTCGTCGACCAGCCAGTCCTGCCATTCGCCGGACTCACCCTCGCTCGCCCGGATCGGGGCGTTGAGCGAAGCGTCGCCCGACAGGCGGCGGTTCATCGACACCACTTCCGCCTCGGAAACGTTGAGGCGCGTGGCGATCTCGGCGATCTGGTCGGGCTTCAGGTCGCCGTCGTCGAGCGCCTGGATTCTGCCCTTCACCTTGCGCAGGTTGAAGAACAGGCGCTTCTGGTTGGCGGTGGTGCCCATTTTGACCAGGCTCCACGAGCGCAGGATGTATTCCTGGATCGAGGCCTTGATCCACCACATGGCATATGTGGCGAGCCGGAAGCCGCGCTCCGGTTCGAATTTCTTGACGGCCTGCATGAGGCCGACATTGCCTTCCGAGATCACCTCGCCGATCGGCAGGCCGTAGCCGCGATAGCCCATGGCGATCTTGGCGACGAGCCGCAAATGGCTGGTGACGAGCTTGTGCGCGGCGGAAGTGTCCTGATGCTCGGCATAACGCTTGGCGAGCATGTACTCTTCCTGCGGCTGAAGCATCGGAAAGCGACGGATTTCTTCCAGGTAACGGGCGAGACCGCCTTCACCGGAAACGATACTGGGTAGTGACTGGGCCATGATAGCGCCCCCTCTCTCTTGGAGTGATGCCCCCGTAACGCGGCGGGCATGTGACGCGAATGCCAATCGGCTCATCTGCGGCAACTGCTGTATATAGGAACAAAACCAGAAAGGACAGGCATTTGTTCAACACGAAACAGTGTGTCACGCTGAAGTGAACAACGCCAGTCAGGTTTTTTGATGGCTGGTTTGAAGCGTCTTGAAGGCGGCTCAGAGCTTGCGGAAGCCGCCGACGAGTTCCTCCATGTCCCTTGGCATCGGCGCCTCGAACCTCATCGTTAGATGGGTGGTCGGGTGCCGGAATTCAAGGAGCCAGGCATGCAGGGCCTGCCGGGAAAATGCATTGACCTCGCTTTTCAGCGGTTCCGGCAGCCGGTTAGCCTTGGTGCGGAAGGCCTGGCCATAGTCGGGGTCGCCGATCACGGGATGGCCGATATGCGCCATGTGGACCCTGATCTGGTGCGTACGGCCGGTCTCGAGCCGGCATTCGACCAGGCTGGCGGTGGTGAATTCCTTTTGTCCTTCGCCGAAACGCTCGACCACGCGGAAATGGGTGACGGCGTGGCGGGCATCGTCGCGGTGTTCGGGAACCACCGCGCGGCGGACGCGGTCGGCGGCGCGGCCGAGCGCGGCGTCGACGGTGCCGGTCGGCCGCTGCGGGATGCCCCAGACCAGCGCCAGATAGGCGCGCTCCAGGTCGCCGGTCAGGCCATGATCGGCGAAGGCTTCCGACAGCGCCTTGTGGGCGCGGTCGGTCTTGGCCACCACCATGACGCCGCTTGTTTCCTTGTCCAGACGGTGCACGATGCCAGGCCGCCGGACGCCACCGATGCCGGACAGGCTGTCGCCGCAATGATGGATGAGCGCGTTGACCAACGTGCCGGTCCAGTTGCCGGCGCCGGGATGGACGACCAGACCCGCAGGCTTGTTGATGACGATCAGCTCGTCGTCTTCGTAGAGGATATCGAGCGGGATCGCCTCGCCCTGCGGCTCGGCCGGCTCCGGTTCGGGCATGACGACCGAGACGCGTTCGCCGGCCGCCATCTTGCGCTTGGCCTCCTCGACCGGCTTGCCGCCGATCGAGACCGCGCCCTGCCGGATCAGGGCCTGCACGCGGCTGCGCGAAATCTCCGGGCCGAGCTTCGCGGCCAGCCATTGGTCGAGGCGCTGGCCGGCGGCATCGGCGCCGGCTTCCAGAACGACCGCTTCGTTATCGGCCAATTCATCCCCTATCAAATTCGGAGCCGCTTCGTTATGAGCGCTCATCGAAACCCGTTGCGGATTGTTTAGCCATGACCCGGCCTATCGCCGAAGACGATGAGGAGAAGCCGCTCGACCCCGCGGCCGAAAAGGTGCGCAGGAAGCTTATCCGCTTCATGATCGTCAATCTCGGCCTGTTGTTCCTCGCCCTTATGGTGGTGATCGGGGCGCTTGTCTACAAAGCCCGCAACGCGCCCGGCGCCGGGACGACATCTGCCGGCGTTGTCCAGGCTCCGGCCGGGGCGCCGCTCAGCGGCGACATCGTGCTTCCGGTCGGCGCCAGGGTGGTCAGCCAGTCGCTGTCCGGCAACCGGCTGTCGATCGACGCCGAGCTTGCCGACGGCAGCCGTTCCATCTTCGTCTATGACCTTGCCGAGCGCCGCATGATCGGCCAGTTCCCAATCCGTAACAAATGAGCCCGCAACAAATGAGCGGCTTTGCCGAAAACCGCAGTGTTGCGACCGTGGCGCTCGTCGTCAGGAACTATGACGAGGCGATCGCCTGGTATGTCGAGCGGCTGGGCTTTGCGCTGACCGACGATGTCGACCTCGGCGGCGGCAAGCGCTGGGTGACCGTCACGCCAGCGAATGGACAAGGCGCGCGGCTGCTCCTGGCGGAAGCCTCCGGCGCGGCGCAGGCGAGCCGCATCGGCGACCAGACCGGCGGCCGGGTGTTTCTGTTCCTCGAAACGGACGACTTCGCGCGCGACCATCAGGCGATGCTTGCCAAGGGCGTCGAGTTCCGCGAGGCACCACGCTTTGAGCCCTATGGCACGGTGGCGGTGTTTGCCGATCTTTACGGCAATCTCTGGGACCTGATCGAGCCGAAACGGCAGGGCTGACCGAGGGCATTCGGCAAAGTCTGCGAACAGTCCGAAACCCCAGTTGCTTTTTCGCGGCCGTCATCCTATGTAGCCGGTTCTTGAGCGCGCCCATCGTCTAGCGGTCAGGACACCGCCCTCTCACGGCGGTAACAGGGGTTCGATTCCCCTTGGGCGTACCATCTCTCAAATATTGCTTCCTTAGCTGCCGGCGCTGAAACCAGGCGTCCAAG
This sequence comes from Mesorhizobium dulcispinae, assembly GCF_033977345.1. Lineage (NCBI taxonomy): Bacteria > Pseudomonadati > Pseudomonadota > Alphaproteobacteria > Hyphomicrobiales > Phyllobacteriaceae > Mesorhizobium > Mesorhizobium dulcispinae. Next base: position 562,271 of record NZ_JAVIIY010000003.1, on the reverse strand, counting down.
TCTATACGCCGGCTTCGGGCCTTTCACGGGATGCTTGCTCCAACAACCGCGACAGGTGCTGGAGGTGCATCGATTGGGCATTTTCGAGCAGCTGCAGAAAATTGGCCGCCTTGCCTCGCGGCAACCGACGGCGCTTCAGCGCAGCGATGCGCGCGCGCTGGCGCTTGATGTGCTGCTCGGCTTGCAGAACGTGCCGTTCCGCCATTTGAATGTCGTCGGCCAGGGCCATGACCCGTAAACGGTCGGACCGCGAGAGGGTTCCGTGGGGGAAGCTGTCGTCTGAAAAGGCGGTCCTGGAGCGGCCCTCAGGCTAGAGCTGCCGGCGGCATATCGTTTCGGCGAGCTCCGCGAAGGCGTCGGCAATCCCAGCGCCGCTCTGCGTCGTGCGCCCTCGAACGGCGCTTCTGGCGCAACGCCTCGGATTGAATTAGCATCCGTTCATCAAAGCCTCGACCGCAATCCCGCAGGATGCGGAATGCGGAGTGCGAGGCCGGGCGGCGGCCACATGCCGAGCGCTGATCTTGGCGCGACTGTGCATCTGAATCCCGTCCGGCGGCAAATGCGCGGCGTGGCTGGGGAGGAGCCAGATGCAGAAACTACAATCGCAAGGCGTCCATCACATCACGCTGGTCGGCGCCGATCGCCAGACCTCCATCGATTTCTGGGAAGGCGTGCTCGGCATGCCCTTCATCTTCGAGCAGCCCAATCTCGACAAGGCGAGCGAAAGCCACCTCTATTTCGACCCGGGCGATGGGCGACTGATCACGGTCTTCACCGACGAGAGCCGCAGCCCGGTCAAGCGGCGGACGCCGACCGACATCGGCTGCGTCCACCACATCGCGTTCGCGGTGTCGCGCGTGACCTTCCTGCAGGCGGTCGCCCGGCTCGACGAGCGTGGCATCAAGCACAGCGGCGTCAAGGATCGCGGTTTCATGGATTCGATCTATTTCGAGGATCCGCTCGGCCTGCTGATCGAGCTTGCCTCCTACCGCTTCGAGCCGCCGGCGGGGTTCAGCCATGCCGACGTGCTGATGGAGGCGCACAAGATCCGCGTGGGGCGCGGCGACTACAATATCGCTGAAGTGCATCTTGCCGATGCCATCCAGGCGCTGGTCGAGCGATCGCGCGAGACATTGTCCGAGGATCGGGCGGCGAAGAATCCATACTGAACAGGTCAGAGGGAGGACCAAGATGGCAAAGGCTGCAATGAAGGGAACGAAGAAGGCCGCGGCCAAGCCGGCCGCGAAGGCAAAGGCAACAACCGCCGCCAAGGTGTCGGCCAAGACAGCCAAACCTGCCGCGAAGGCGACGGCAAAGGCCGCGCCTAAAGCGGCGGCTAAAGCCGCGCCTAAAGCGGCGGCTAAAGCCGCGCCCAAAGCGGCGGCAAGAGCCGCGCCCAAAGCAAAGGCGAAGTCCGCCAAGAAGCCCGGGCTGAAGCTCAGCATGCTGCGGCCCAGCGTCAACAACATGACGGTGCGGGTGTTCGCACGAGCGGCAGGATTCGACCATGCCGAGACCGACGCCTGGGGTCTGACACGCACGCCGGAATTCCTGGCGCGCAACCCGGCCCATCTGACGCCGATGATAGAGGACAAAAGCCTTCCCAGGGGCGTGCTTTGGGAGAGCTGCGCCATCATGCAGTACCTCGCCAACAAGCATGGGCTGGATAAATTCTATCCGAAGGCGCCGGCCAAGCGGGCGATGGTCGACAGCGCCATGTTCTACCTGATCGGGACGCTCTATCCCTATGTGGCCAGAGCCACCTATCCGGCGCTCGGCTTTCCGCAATATGCCGGCGAGGTCGGCCACAGCGACGCTCATGCCGACAAGAAATCGGAGGCGCAGAAGGCGGCCGCCGCCGCGATCGCCGAGCCTCTCGAGGTGTTTCACAGCTTCTTCAGGGACGGCAAGCCATTCATCGGCGGCAACAACCCGTCAATCGCCGACATCCGGCTGGCGGCGACGCTCGAGTTCCTGGCGGTCATCGACTATGAGCTGCCCAAATGGGCGAAGGACTATATGGCCGCGATCGAGAAGAAGCTCGGCAAGGCCTATGCGGAGCCGGCCGGCGACGTGCGCGGCTACATCGCCCATGTGAAGGCGCAGGCCGCGGCTTAAGCAAGTCGCGGGACTAAGGGTTCGTTAACCAAAGCGCTGTCTAGTGATCCGGTCCTCGCCGCGACCACGGATGTACTGGCGCGATTGCCGAGGCGAAGGAAAGGTCGGCCAGCGCCGGCCTTTTGCTTTTCCGGCGACGGCCGTGCCGGCATCACGACAACATGATTTTGGTGATTTTGCCGGGGTCAGCCGGGGTGAAATCCTATTGTCATCCTTCTCGTTGATCGTACCATGCCGCCAAGCGATCGGGCGAAAGCGAGGAGGACTGGCGATGAAAGGCATGTCAAGCTATTCGGTGATTGTCGGCGCGCTGCTGGCGCTGCCGGTTCCGGCGAATGCCGCATCGCTCAACACCATGAACGAGGTCGGCGTCGCCCTGCAGGCGTGCTGGACGCCGCCCGCCGATTCCGGAAATTCCTCAGTCACCTTGAGTTTCAGCTTCAAGCGCGACGGCACGCTGATCGGTCCGCCGAAGCCAACGGCCATCAAGGTCAGCGGCGATGACAAGGCGCGCCAGGCCTATGTCGACGCTGCCACCGCCGCCCTGCGCAACTGCCTGCCGCTCAGCTTTTCGCCGACGCTCGCGCAAGGAATTCCGGGAAAGGTCTTTACGCTTCAGTTCAATTCGCCAAAAGACAACGCCAAAGCCGTTCAGCAATAGAACTGCCGGACTGCTCAAAATTACCTTTGGGCAGTCTCCAAACCGAAAACCGTTTTGTTTTTGTAAGGAACCCCATTACGTCGCATTGCGCCGGCGCCGGGCGTTTGCGTGCTTTGCCAACTCCGGCATCTCAAAGACGTAGTCGTTCCAGGCCGATTCCGGGATCTGTCCGGCCAAATAGCATTCCAGCAGCAGATTTTGCTCCGGCGTCAGATGCCTCGGCGCCCGCTCGTGATCCAGTCCAAGCGAATGGATCAGGTTCCTGGTCAGGCCAGAGACGGTGAAGTGAATGGACATCTTCAGTCTCCCTCGTGCTGCGCGGATAACGTCGGATGCCGGCCAAAGGTTTCATCGGCTTCCCGCGATCAAGGGGCGCGGGAACGTAGGTTGCCAGGCGTCGACCGGTGCCGATGGATTTCGGCTACTGCCTCAATCTTGAAATGAAAGTGTAATATTCATTTTACAAGGTTGAGCATTACGATCAGATTGTAAAGTTAGTGAAGCATTTTACCTTACGAATATTACAATAGCCTCATTTAGATAAAGCTTGTATTTGTTCTGAGCTTCAATGGGGTTAGAGCAAGGCGACGGTCAAATGACATGCTTGCGGGTTCTCACGGCTTCTCTCGCGGTTGTTGCTGCGCTGCTGGTATTTCCAAAGGTTTCCTACGCCGACCCTTGCGGCGCGCTAAGAAACCAGATGCTTGCCGGGCGCGGCGCGGCCAGCCCTCAACTTGCCCAACTGCGGCGTCAGCTCGCCGCGATCCAGGGCATCGAGAGGCAGCGCCACTGCACCGCCAGCAGTGCGACGGGCGGCTTCTTCAACGCCTGCGCCGACCTTGCCAGGAGCAAGGCCGAGGTGCCGCGCCGGATCGCCGGCGTCGGCAATCAGGGTCGCGACGACCTGCAGGCGCGATATATCGCGCTGGGCTGCCAGTCCGCGACCGGGCGGCAGCCAGGGGAGCCCAAGTCACAGCCCTCTGCCACGACGTTCGGCAGCAATGCGATGCTGTTTTGTGTGCGCCTTTCGGACGGCTACTTCTTCCCGGCGCCGAACTCGCAATTCGCGCGCGGCAATGACCTCAAGGACACAGTCGATCAGTGCCGCTATATCTGCGACGATCCAGGCGTCGACCTCTATACGCTCAGCGATCCGAACCTCGAGACCGACCAGATGGTCGCGGTCGAGACGCGCATGCCATACACCGAGCTTCCAACCGCTTTCCGGTATCGCGACGATGCCAGCTTCAAGGCTTGCGATCTCAAGCGCTACTATCAGCGCGTGGCCGAGCTCAGGGCCCGCACCGTGACGCCCGGCAACATGCAAAACGCCATCATCCCGTTGCCGACGGCAAAGCCGGATCTCACAACCGTTTCGGATATTCCGGCGCCTGGAGCCGATGGGGCCGAGGTCCATGTAACTGCAGCCGCCGACGATGCGGCACAGCAGACGCCCACCAGACCGGCAAGCTCGCGGCAGATCCGGATGGTCGGCCCAGTCTTCTTCCCGGCCGACTGATCATCGCCGAGTTCGGCGGCGGCGGCGCGGTCCGTTTACACAAACCGGGGCTTCTCGGCTTGCGCAATTTCGGGCGGAAACCCTCTGTGCACCTTCCTGGAACAGCGCTAGTCGCAGACGACGCGATAGCGCTTGCCGGGTTCGCTGACATTCCTGCAGGCCAGCGCCTTCTCCGGCTGAGAGGACGCATCGGGCAAACCCGGCTGATAGGAGGGGGTCGTCGAAGCCGGCCTGAAATGTCTTCGGCCGGAGGGACCAGCAGGCGCGCTTGGCGGCTGAGGAAATACGTCCGATGCAATCTGCCTCGAGGCGGTTGTTCCCGGCGGGGCCTTGTCCCAAATGCGCCTGACGTCCATCCGGCTTGGAATGATGACGGTTCCGTCGTCGCTGCGCGCGCAACCGCTCGCCGCGAGCAGCGCCGGGCAGAGAACAAAAGTCAGCATTCGACCAAGCATCAGCAATACCCCCAACGATTTTATAGCCCGGCAGCGGCGGGTCCGCCAACGGACGGATTACCGCAGCGGCGTGGGACCAGCGTCTGACCAAACCCGCGTCGCGCCGATCGGGTTCAGGCGCCGCGCTTTGGGTTTGTTCCTGCGCATGCCGTTTTCCCAAAACCGGCGCACTCTTTTAGCCGGCATGCGTCAACGGCATTGGGCGTGTCCGGTTGCGAATCATTAAGGTTAGCGGATCGTTAATGCTTGTCAGGCACATTCCGCCGACGAACCGGCGAGGGTTCGGCCTGGGGGTAGGGATGGCGGATACGGACGGCACTTTCGGGACGGGCGACGCGCGCGATTCCCAAAGCACGGTTATGGGCGGCCACGGGATATTCGCCGGACCGCAGCACCCGGCAGGGATTTCGGAAGCGCTCGCCAATCTTCGCCTGATGGTCGATTCGATGCCGATCGGCGTCATCGTCCTCGACGCCGATCTCAAGGCTGAGATCATCAACCGCGCCTTCTACGACTTCTGGAAGATCGATCCGCGCCGCGCCACGGCCGGCTGCGGCTTCCGCGAGCTGATGGAGGCGAGCCGCGATGCCGATCCCTATGGCGCCGACGAGGCGGCCTGGCAACGCCACATCGCCGAGCGCGAGGCTGAAATCCGGGCAGGCCTTGCCGGCTCCAGGCAGTTGCCGCGCAATGACGGCCGCACGCTGATCGCCTCGCTGGCACCGCTTGCCGGCGGCAAGCGGCTCGTCTCCTATGTCGACATCACCGACATGAAGCATCGCGAGACGGAAGCCGACGAGGCGCGCAAGAACCTCGCAACCGTGCTTGAATCGCTGCCGGCGGGCGTCATCATCTATGACCGCGACGATAAATTCGTCTTCGCCAACCGCAAGCTGCAGGACACGTTGCCGGCGCTGAAACCTGCCTGGCAGCCGGGCCGCACGTTCCGCGAGGCGCTCGCGCTCGGTCATTCCGTCGGCTATTTCCGGTCGAGCGGCGACGCCGAGATCGACAAGCTCTACAGCATCGACAAGGAACGCTGGCTCGACGCCATTCTGAAGCGTTATCACCTGCCCAATTCGTCCTATGAGCGGCTCAATCCCGACGGTCGCTGGTATCAGGTCTACGATATGAGGACCGACGACGGCACCTTCATCGGCGTGCGCGTCGACATTTCCGACATCAAGGCCCGCGAAAAGGCGCTGCGCGACTCGCTGCGCCAGATCGACCTCTACCGGCATGTCATGGACGAGCTGCCGGTGGCGGCCTTCATCAAGGCCGAGGATCTCAGCATCGAATTCGTCAACAAGGCCTGGTGCGCGCTGACCGGCATCGCCAAGGAGGATGTCCTCGGCAGGACCGACTGCGAGCTGTTCGGGACCGAGGACGCCGAAAGCTACAGTCATGACGACACCGAGGTCATTGCAACCGGCAAGGGGCGCGAGGTCGAGGAACCCGTCACCCATCGTGACGGCACGGTGCGGCAGCTGATGACGCGCAAGAGCCGGCTGGTGGCCATCGACGGGTCGGTGCATCTGGTCGGCTCCAGCACCGATATCACCGACGTCAAGGCGCGCGAGCGGGCGCTCAAGGAAAGCATGAGCGAGAACGAGGTGTTCCGCAGCCTGATCGACAACGTGCCGGTGTCGATCTACGCCAAGCGTTCGGACCTGAGGCAATTCTACGTCAACAAGGGCTGGTGCGACCTCACCGGCTTCAGCAAGGAAGAGGCGATCGGCAAGACCGATGTCGAGATCTTCGGCGCTGACGGCGAGGCTTTCGTGGCAGGCGATCTCGCAGTGCTGCGCACCGGCGAGACGCAGGAGATCGAGGAAAAGGTGACGATGCCCGACGGCAGCGTGCGTCACCAGTTCGCGCGCAAGGGCGCGATGATCGCGTCCGACGGCTCGCTCTATCTGATCGGATCGACAACGGACATAACGGAGCTGAAGCAGCGCGAAGCCGAACTCAGCGAGGCGCGCCGGCGCGCCGTGCTCGCCGACCGCGCCAAGTCGGAGTTCCTCGCCAATATGAGCCACGAGATCCGCACGCCGATGAACGGCGTGCTCGGCATGGCCGAGCTGCTCGCCAAATCCGACCTCGATCCGAAGCAGAAGACGTTCACCGACATCATCGTCAAATCCGGCAACGCGCTGCTCACCATCATCAACGACATCCTCGACTTCTCCAAGATCGACGCCGGCCAGCTGGTGCTCGACCCGGCGCCCTTCAATCTCGCCGAGGCGATCGAGGATGTGGCGACCCTGGTGTCGACGCGCGCCAAGGAGAAGGACCTCGAGCTCATCGTCCGCGTCCAGCCCGGGCTCGACGGGCAGTTCGTCGGCGATGTCGGCCGCCTCAGGCAGATCGTCACCAACCTGCTCGGCAATGCGGTGAAATTCACCGACGAGGGCCATGTGCTGGTCGACGTCACCGGCGAACGGGTCCCGGCCGGCACCAGGCTCACCATCTCGATCACCGATACGGGCATCGGCATTCCCGAGGACAAGCTGAAGCTGGTGTTCGAGAAGTTCAGCCAGGTCGACACCTCCTCGACAAGGCGGCACGAGGGCACCGGGCTCGGCCTTGCCATCACCTCGCGACTGGTCGAGCTGATGGGCGGCGAGATCGGCGTCGACAGCGCCGAGGGCAAGGGCTCGACCTTCTGGTTCACCGTCACGCTGCCGCGGGCGGAGCGGGGCGGGCAGCGGATCATGCCGGTCGATGTGACCGGCGCGCGCGTGCTGATCGTCGACGACAATGCCGTCAACCGCTCGATCCTCAGCGAGCAGATGGCCTCGTGGACCTTCGATTCCTGCGCGGCCGAAAGCGGCGCCGAGGGACTGAAGGTGCTGATCGCCGCCGCCGCCTACGGCGTGCCCGTCGACTGCGTCGTGCTCGACTACCAGATGCCGGGCATGACCGGCGCCGAAATGGCGCGCATCGTACGCAATACCGCCGGCCTCGCGCACACGCCGATCATCATGCTGACCTCGGTCGACCAGTCGCTCGCCAGCGCCGCCTACCGCGATCTCTGCATCGATGCGCAGCTGATCAAGCCGGCGCGCTCCTCCATCCTCCTGGAGACGCTGGTCGCCACGATCCAGCGCCACCGCCACAGCACTGGGGCCATTCATCCGCCTTTGGCCGGCAGCGTCGAGACCGGGCCCGGCGCATCGCGAGCGTCCGTGGCGCAGGCGACGGCGTCGGATCGCGTCCTCTTGCAGCCGCCGCCGGCGCGTGCCCGCCCGCGCCCGCCGGGCGCGGAGCGCGGGCTCGACATCCTCGTTGCCGAGGACAACGAGGTGAACCAGCTGGTGTTCACGCAAATCCTGGGCGAGACCGGCTATCAGTTCGAAATCGTCGGTAACGGCCGCAAGGCGCTGGACGCCTTCGGCAAGCTCAATCCGCGCATGATCCTGATGGATGTGTCGATGCCCGAGATGAGCGGCCTGGAGGCGACCGCCGCCATCCGGCAGCTCGAAGCGGAGATGGGCTCACATGTGCCGATCGTCGGTGTCACCGCGCATGCGCTGAAAGGCGACCGCGAGCGCTGCCTGGAAGCCGGCATGGACGACTACCTGCCGAAGCCGATCAGCCCGAAGGCACTGCTCGAGAAGCTAGAAAGGTGGCTTGGGTCGGGTGCGGAAGTCCGGCGCAGCGCCGGCTAACAAGCTTTTCCGCGCGGCCGTTCATGGCATCGGCTAAGGGCATCGCCTGCAGGACCTGACGCGGGCGTATGGTGTGATCGCACCATACCAAAGCGAAGGCCAAGTCGGGACAATGGTTGCTGTCGATTCCGCCCCTCGGTTACGGGCGGGAGCAGCGACCGCCGGCAAGGAACAGCGTCGACTCTACCCCAACGGACCTGTTTTCGGCGATGGCGAGGCCATGATCCGCTCTGGCTTCGGGCAACGCGCTCTCGTCCGGATTTTATTTCCCGGCGGCCGTGACCACGGCCGCCGGGATAATTTTTGATTCAAAAGTCAGACAAGTTACTGATTCCCGCGGCAAACTCAGGCTGGTCCGCGAAGGCCGCCGCAGGCCCCTCCAGACATCCCTGTTCGGGCGTTACCGGGCTGACACGAAACTGTCATGCGACTGTAATAATCGAGGGCTATTGCCCACACTGGGCGCCGGCAAAAGGCGGTGCCAAGAGACCATATTCCGAACAGGAGCAGGCCACATGAGACATTTCATCCGCTCAGCGGCCGTTGCGATTGCAATGGCTACGGCGTCCACGCTCACCCTGTCCGCCGCTTGGGCTGCGGATATCTCGGGTGCCGGCGCCACATTCCCCTATCCGATCTACGCCAAATGGGCCGACGCCTACAAAAAGGAGACCGGCATCGGCCTCAACTATCAGTCGATCGGTTCCGGCGGCGGCATCAAGCAGATCAAGGCCAAGACCGTGACCTTCGGCGCTTCCGATGCGCCGCTCACGGGCGACGATCTCAAGTCAAGCGGCCTCGCGCAGTTCCCGATGGTGATGGGCGGCATCGTTCCGGTCGTCAACCTCGAAGGCATCAAGCCGGGCGAATTGGTGCTCGACGGCCCGACGCTGGCCGACATCTTCCTCGGCAAGATCACCAACTGGAACGATGAGGCGATCAAGAAGCTCAACCCCAAGGTCAAGCTGCCCGACCAGGCGATCGCGGTCGTCCATCGCTCGGACGGCTCCGGCACCACGTTCAACTTCAGCTACTATCTGGCCGACGTCAACGCCGACTGGAAGTCGAAGGTCGGCGTCGACAAGGCGCTCGAGTGGCCGGTGGGCATCGGCGCCAAGGGCAATGAAGGCGTCGCCAACAACGTCTCGCAGACCGGCGGCGCGATCGGCTATGTCGAATACGCCTATGCCAAGCAGAACAAGCTCACCTATGCCGACATGGTGAACAAGGACGGCAAGAAGGTCGAGCCGACCGCCAAGGCGTTCTCGGCTGCCGCGGCCAATGCCGACTGGAGCTCGCAGCCGGGCTACGGCGTCATCCTGGCCAACCAGGCAGGTGCCGCGTCCTGGCCGATGACTTCCGCCACGTGGATTCTCGTCTACAACAAGCCAGACGACGCTGCGGCCACGGCCGAGGCGCTCAAGTTCTTCGCCTGGTCCTATGCAAAGGGCGACAAGATGGCCGCTGAGCTCGACTACGTTCCGATGCCCGACAAGGTCGTGAAGAGCGTCGAGGAAATGTGGGGCAAGGACATTCTCGACAAGGACGGCAAGCCGATCTACTCCGGCATGTAATTCTTCCGGAATGAGGAGGGCGCTGCGGCGCCCTCCTGTCTTTCTTTCGAAATGCGAGAGGGCTCGATGAGTGCCGTTTCCGAAGCCGTGACTTCGTCCGCCGTGCGGACCAGAGAAGCGACGGTGCGCCGCTTCGCCTTCACCGACACGGTCTTCCGGGCGGCCACACGCGCTTCCGCCATCCTCGTGCTGGTCCTGCTCGGCGGTGTGGCGATCTCGCTGATCGCCGGCTCATGGGAAGCGCTGTCGAAGTTCGGCTTCTCCTTCCTGACCACCGAATCCTGGAACCCGGTCACCGAGAATTTCGGCGCCCTGGCGCCCATCTACGGCACCATCGTCACGTCGGCCATCGCCATTCTCATTGCCGTGCCGATCGGCATCGGCATCGCCGTCTTCCTCACCGAGCTCTGCCCGCGCCCGCTCCGACGCCCGATCGGCATCGCGGTCGAGCTGCTCGCCGGCATTCCTTCGATCATCTACGGCATCTGGGGCCTGTTCGTCTTCGCGCCCTTCCTGCAGACGACGGTGCAGCCCTTCATCATCAACCTTTTCCACGGCATACCCGGCCTTTCCAGCCTGTTTGCCGGTCCGCCCTACGGCATCGGCCTGCTGACGTCGTCGCTCATCCTTGCCATCATGGTGCTGCCGTTCATCACCTCGATCACCAAGGACGTGTTCGATACGGTGCCAGCGGTGCTGAAGGAATCGGCCTACGGCATCGGCTGCACGACCTGGGAAGTGACGCGGCGCGTGACCATCCCCTACACCCGCGTCGGCATCATGGGCGGCGTCATGCTCGGTCTCGGCCGCGCGCTCGGCGAGACTATGGCCGTCACCTTCGTCATCGGCAACGCGCACCGCATCAGCGCCTCGCTGTTTGCGCCGGGCACGACGATCTCGGCGACCATCGCCAACGAATTCACCGAGGCCGACGGCGAGCTCTATACGTCCTCGCTGGTGGCGCTCGGCCTGATCCTGTTCATCATCACCTTCATCATCCTCGCCATCGCGCGCTACATGCTGTTGCGCATCGATAGCCGCACGGGAGCATGACCGATGTCGGTAGCTATGTCGCTCCACCAGCGCCGCAAGCGCAAGAATGCCGTGATGATGGCGCTGTGCGTCATCGCGGCGGGCATCGGCCTTGCCTGGCTGGCGCTGATCCTCGGCGCGCTGATCTACAAGGGCCTGTCCGGCGTTTCGCTGGCGGTCTTTACCGAGATGACGCCGCCGCCCGGCGACGCCGGCGGCCTGCTCAACGCCATCTACGGCAGCATCGTGATGACCATCATCGGCATCGTCGTCGGCACGCCGATAGGCGTGCTCGCCGGAACCTATATGGCCGAGTACGGGCGCTTCTCGCGTCTCACCACGGTGGTGCGCTTCATCAACGACATCCTGTTGTCGGCGCCCTCGATCATCGTCGGCCTGTTCGTCTATGAGCTGTTGGTGCGGCCGATGGGGCATTTCTCGGCGATTGCCGGCGCGGTCGCGCTGTCGATCCTGGTGATCCCGGTCGTGGTGCGCACCACCGAGGACATGCTGAACCTAGTGCCCAATGCACTGCGCGAAGCCGGCACCGCGATCGGCGCGCCGCGCTGGGTGGTGATCCGCTCCGTCGCCTATCGCGCCGCACTCTCCGGCATCGTCACCGGCATATTGCTGGCGATCGCCCGCATTTCGGGCGAAACGGCGCCGCTGCTCTTCACCGCGCTCAACAATCAGTTCTGGTCGAGCAATCTCAACGCGCCGATGGCCAGCCTGCCGGTGACCATCTTCCAGTTCGCCCTAAGTCCCTACGAGGAATGGCAGCAACTGGCCTGGACGGGCGCACTCATAATCACCTTTACGGTTCTCGGGCTGAGCATTTTCGCCCGCAGCCTTACCGGACGCAGAGAGGACAGATGAAACCTATGTTGTCCACCGACCTTAACGTAGCCGAGACGGCCGTCGAGAAGGCCAAGATCGAGGTCAAGAACCTCAACTTCTACTATGGCCAGTCGAAGGCGCTGAAGGACATCAACCTGTCGCTGCCGGAGCGCAGCGTCACCGCTTTCATCGGACCGTCGGGCTGCGGGAAATCGACGCTGCTGCGCGTGCTGAACCGCATCTACGAGCTCTACCCGAAGCAGAGCGCCGAGGGTCAGGTACTGCTCGACGGCAAGAACATCCTCGACCGTTCGCAGGACCTCAACCTGCTCAGGACGAAGATCGGCATGGTGTTCCAGAAGCCGACGCCGTTCCCGATGTCGATCTACGAGAACATCGCCTTCGGCGTCAGGCTGTATGAGAAGATCAGCAAGGCCGAAATGGACAACCGGGTCGAGTCGGCACTGAAGCGCGCCGCACTTTGGAGCGAGGTCAAGGACAAGCTCAACGCCAGCGGCCAGAGCCTTTCGGGCGGCCAGCAGCAGCGGCTCTGCATCGCCCGCACGGTGGCGGTGAAGCCGGAGGTCATCCTGCTCGACGAGCCGGCATCGGCACTCGATCCGCTGTCGACCGCCAAGATCGAGGAGCTGATCGACGAATTGCAGGCCGACTACACGATCGTGATCGTCACCCACAACATGCAGCAGGCGGCGCGCGTGTCGCGGCAGACGGCGTTCATGTATCTCGGCGAGCTGGTCGAGTTCGACCGGACCGAGAAGATCTTCACCTCGCCCCGCGAGAAGCGCACGCAGGACTACATCACCGGCCGCTTCGGCTGAGTTCATACGAGGACATAACCATGGCGCATACGGTCGCTTCCTTCGACGAGGATCTGAGGCAGATCAGCCAGCTCATCCGTGACATGGGCGATCTCGCCGGCTCGATGGTCGGCGCATCGACCAAGGCCCTGCTGAACTCCGACAACGCGCTGGCGCAGCGCGTGGTTTCCGACGACGCCATCATGGACGCGCGGCAGCGCGAGCTCGACGATCGCGCCATCACGCTGATCGCCAAACGCCAGCCGATGGCCGACGACCTGCGCAGCGTGGTCGGCGCCATCCGCATGGCCGGCGACCTCGAGCGCATCGGCGACCTCGCCAAGAACATCGCCAAGCGCGTCGGTTCCGTCGGCGTCAGCGCCGCGCCACGCGACCTGTCGCACTCCATCGACTCCATGGCGCAACTGGTGCTGATCCAGGTCCAGGGCGTGATCGAGGAATACACGGCGGGCGACGCCACGGCGCTCGCCAAGCTCCGGAACGACGACGAGCGCATCGACGTCAAATACACCTCCGTCTTCCGCGAGCTCCTGACCTACATGATGGAGGATCCGCGCAACATCACGGCCTGCACCCATCTCCTGTTCTGCGCCAAGAATCTGGAGCGCATCGGCGACCACGTGACCAATATCGCCGAGAACGCCTATTATGTGCTGACCGGCACGCAATTGCCCGCGAACCGTCCGAAACAGGACGAGACGGCGATGTCGGCGCCGGCGGCCTGACAGCGAAGGTACCTGCTATATGATCGCCCCACGCATCATGGTGGTGGAGGACGAGGAGCCGCTGGGGGTGCTGCTCCGCTACAATCTCGAATCCGAGGGCTACCAGGTAGAAGTGGTGACCCGCGGCGACGAGGCTGAAATCCGCCTGCAAGAGAACGTGCCCGACCTTCTGGTGCTCGACTGGATGGTGCCGGCGGTTTCCGGCATCGAGCTTTGCCGCCGGCTGAGGATGCGGCCCGAGACCGAACGGCTGCCGATCATCATGCTAACGGCGCGCGGCGAGGAAAGCGACAGGGTGCGCGGCCTCTCGACGGGCGCCGACGATTACCTGGTCAAGCCGTTCTCGACGCCGGAATTCATGGCCCGGGTCAAGGCGCTGCTGCGCCGCGCCAAGCCGGAGGTGCTGTCCAGCGTGCTCAAGGTCGGCGACATCGTGCTCGACCGCGAATCGCACCGCGTTTACCGCAAGAAGAGCGAGATCAGGCTCGGGCCGACCGAATTCCGGCTGCTCGAATTCATGATGCGGCATCCCGGCCGGGTGTTCTCGCGCAGCCAACTGCTCGACAATGTCTGGGGCGAGACGATCTATATCGACGAGCGCACCGTGGACGTGCATGTCGGGCGCCTGCGCAAGGCGGTCAACAACGGCCGCATGCCCGATGTGATCCGCACCATCCGCGGGGCAGGGTACGCGATCAGGGAAGACTAGGTCCTCGCATCGCAACCGTCGGGATTGGCCGAGGCATCCTCAACGTCATCATCCCAGGGCGAAGCAGGAGCGAAGCTCCGTCGCGGAGACCCTGGGATCCATGCCGTGACCTCGCGCGAAGAGTAAAGGCGGCGCAAGACAGAGGTCGTTCTGCACCGCCGCAACGCTCGTATGTAACGGCATGGATCCTAGGGTCTTCGCCGCGTCGCTTCGCTCCTTGCTTCGCCCTAGGATGACGAAGCGATGGGAGTTTGGGCCACTCCAAACGATAGCGAACGCCAGATCAGGCTACGTTCTTTCCAGCAGCGCCCGCCCGCGCCTGTACGCCCGGCGCGAAGATCTCCTGATCGACGAAGGTCAGCGCGCGCATGGCGCAGCCTTCTCGGATCAGCGGCAATTCGTTCGGCTCGGTGTCGAAGGAGATCGACTGCGAGTGCTGGCCGCCGGCGGTCTGGGCGATCGCCTCGCGCAGCGATGGCTCGATCAGGTCGAAGGCGGCGGCGCTGACGCCGACCATGGCGACCGGCGCAGGGTCGATCAGCGCGAACAGGCTGCCGAGGCCGAAGCCCAGCGCCTCGCCCGCCCGGCGATAGGCCTCGCGCTCCGGGCCATCCTTCTCGCGTGCCTTGGCGGCAAGCGCGCGCATGTCGGCGTCGCCGACATCGACCGGCTCGGCGTCCTCGCTCATCTTCATGGCGCTGCGCCAGATAGCGTAGTTGCCGGCATAGGCCTCGACGCAGCCGCGGCGCCCGCAGCGGCAGAGTGCGCCGCCCGGACGGTGGATCATGTGGCCGAACTCGCCGCCGGAAGAATGCGTGCCGGTGAACAGCTCGCCCTTCAGCACCAGCCCCATGCCGATGCCGTGCGAGAGCAGGATGGCGATGAAATTGTCGCGATAGCGATCGGGGTCGCGCCATTGCAGCGCTACGGCCATCATGTTGCAGTCGTTCTCCATGGTGGCCGGAATGCCGAATTCTCTTTCCAGTATGTCGGCGAAGGGAATGTCGGTCAGCGGCGTGATCGGCGACCACAGCATGGCGCGAGCATGGGAATCTGTGATGCCCTGGATGCCCATGGCGATGCGGGCGACGCTGCGGACATCGAGGTCCGGATCCTCCAGCCGGCGCCGGACGATCGCTGTGCACTCGCCGATCAGCTCGTCGCGCGGCATGGTCAGCGTATCGAGACGCCGCTGTTCCTCGGCGATGACCTGGCCGGCATAGTCGATGACGGCGACGGAGAGGAAATTGAGCGACAGCACCACCGTCACCACCGCCGCCGCCTCCGGGTTGAGGGCGAGGCCGACCTGCGGTCGGCCGCGCTTCAGCGATGCGGTCTCGCTCGGCTTGCTCTCGGCCAGGATGCCTTCCTGGATCAGGTCCGAGGAGATCGCCGAAATGGTCGAGTGGCTGAGCCCGGTGGTCGCGGCGATCTCCGTGCGCGACGGCTGGCCGGCCCGGCGCACGGCCGAGAGCACCATGGCGCGATTGCGCCGGCGCAGGTCGTCGTGGCGGATTCCGACCGACATCTTCTCTCCCTCCCGGTCAGCGCGGCCTCTTGATAATGCATGGGCCGTCGGCGACGCGCCAGATCGGTTCGGTTGCGGACACAGCCACCGAACCGCCCTGGATTTGTTTCATTCCACTCAGCGGAAAGCGGTTCTTCGCTTCCTCCAGGCTGTTGCGGGATAGTGGCAGAAGCGGCCGGGACTGTCATTATTTATTGCGGGACTCGAAAAAAAGTTCGAGACACCTCAAAACCATCAGAATCGCAGTTGACAGCGCTTCGGCGTTCGATCAGTATTTTTTCGAGGCTCGAAAAAAAGCCTCTGTGCCGGCCTTCGGGCCAGTCTGGGTCGCGCCGCAACGGCGCAGGGAGGAAATCATGAAGAGATTCGCAGCCGCCATGCTGGCGGGTGTCGCTATGTCGTTGACGCTGGCGTCGGTCGCAGAGGCGAAGGACAAGGTGATCGGCGTTTCGTGGTCGAATTTCCAGGAAGAGCGCTGGAAGACCGACGAAGCGGCGATGAAGAAAGCCATCGAAGCTGCCGGCGACAAATACATCTCCGCCGACGCGCAGTCCAATCCGGGCAAGCAGCTGACCGACGTCGAGAGCTTGATCTCGCAAGGCGCCAACTCCCTGATCATCCTAGCGCAGGACGCCTCGGCGATCGGCCCGGCGGTGCAGAAGGCGCTCGACGAAGGCATTCCGGTGGTCGGCTACGACCGCCTGATCGAGAACAAGGACGTGTTCTACCTGACCTTCGACAACAAGGAAGTCGGCCGCATGCAGGCCCGCGAGGTGTTCAAGGTCAAGCCCGAAGGCAACTATGTCTTCATCAAGGGCTCGGGCGCCGATCCGAACGCCGATTTCCTGTTCTCGGGCTCGATGGAAGTGCTGAAGGAAGCCATCGACAGCGGCAAGGTCAAGAATGTCGGCGAGGCCTATACGGACGGCTGGCTGCCTGCCAACGCGCAGAAGAACATGGAGCAGTTCCTGACCGCCAACGACAACAAGGTCGACGCTGTCGTGGCGGCCAATGACGGCACCGCCGGCGGCGTCGTCGCGGCGCTGACGGCGCAAGGCCTGGCCGGCACCGTTCCGGTCTCCGGCCAGGACGGCGACCACGCGGCGCTCAACCGCATCGCGCTCGGCACGCAGACGGTGTCGGTGTGGAAGGACGCGCGCGAGCTCGGCAAGAACGCCGCCGAGATCGCCTCGCAGCTCGCCGACGGCAAGAAGATGGCCGACATCGCCGGCGCCAAGGACTTCACGACGCCCGGCGGCAACACCGTCAAGTCGCTGTTCCTGACCCCGGTCGCGATCACCAAGGACAATCTCAACGTCGTCATCGACGCCGGCTGGATCAAGAAGGACGAGGTCTGCGCCGGCGTTGCCGCCGGCAGCGTCGCGGTCTGCAACTGATCCGGCCGACGTCTGTTCAAATCCTGACGCCGCGGCCCAAGGCCGCGGCGTTTCTCAAAAAGCGCTTCCCGCTCAGATGAAGCGGGAAACCGCTGGAGCAGTTCACCGCCTGGCAAGATCGCCGAACTGCCCCGACCGTTTGTTTCCACGCAATTCCCCGCGGAAGACCGTTACGCGCTTCCTGGAATTGCCCTAGCATCGTGGTCCGGCATCCGCGCCAGACGGCAAGCCGGTGGGAGGAGATCATGACCGATACGACCTCTGATACGCCGGCCAATCCGGCCGCGGATCGTGCGCGTGCTTCCGAACTCAGCGCCGTCGGCCGGTTCCTCAAGGCGACCGAACTCGACACGCGCATGCTCGGCATGGTCGGCGCGCTGCTGATCATCTGGATCGGCCTGCACGTCATCTCGAGCCTGCGGCTCGGCGTCAATCCGCTCGATTTCGACAGCCGCACGTTCCTGACGCCGCGCAACCTGTGGAACCTGTCGGTGCAGACCTCGGCCGTGGCCATCATGGCGTCCGGCATGGTGCTGGTCATCGTGATGCGTAACATCGACCTCTCCGTCGGCTCGGCCGAGGGGCTGATCGGCATGGTCATGGGCTTCGCCCAGGTGCATTTCCTGGTGCGCATGGTCGGGCTCGAGCTCGGCAATCCGTGGATCTGGGTGCTGGCGCTGTTGATCGGCCTGGCGCTCGGGTTGCTGATCGGTGCCTTCCAGGGCTTCGTCATTGCCTATCTCGAGGTGCCGGCCTTCATCGTGACGCTGGGCGGGCTTCTGGTGTGGCGCGGCGCCGCCTGGTGGGTCACCAGCGGCCAGACGGTGGCGCCGCTCGACGCCACTTTCCAGCTCATGGGCGGCGGGCCGGCAGGCTCGATCGGCGCCATGTGGAGCTGGGTCGTCGGTATCGTCGCCTGCCTTGCCGTGGTGTTTGCGCTGTTCCACGGCCGGGTGCAGCGCAAGCGCTTCCGTTTTCCGCTGCGACCGATCTGGGCCGAGACGCTGCTCGGCGCGGTCACCTGCGCGGTCATCATGGGCGCGGTGTGGCTGGCCAATTCCTATCCCTGGCCGGTCGGCATCGTGAACCGTTACGCCGCCGCCAACAAAATCACCGTTCCCGAGGGCGGGTTGTTCATCGCCCACGGCATCGCCATTCCGGTACTGATGGCGGTCGCGGTCGGCCTCATCATGACCTTCATCACCAAGCGCACCCGCTTCGGCCGCTATGTGTTCGCCATCGGCGGCAATCCGGAGGCGGCGAACCTTGCCGGCATCAACACGCGCTGGATCACCATGAAGGTGTTCATGATCATGGGCGTGCTGGCGACGATCGCAGCCGCCATCTCGTCGGCCAGGCAGAATTCATCGACCAATGCGCTCGGCACGCTGGACGAGCTCCTGGTCATCGCCGCGGCGGTGATCGGCGGCACCTCGCTTGCCGGCGGTTCGGGAACCGTGCTCGGCGCCATGCTTGGCGCGCTGCTGATGCAGTCGCTGCAGTCCGGCATGGTGCTGCTCGGCGTCGATTCGCCGCTGCAAAGCATCGTCGTCGGCGCCGTGCTGGTCGTCGCGGTCTGGCTCGACACCATCTACCGCAAGCGGGTCTGAGGGAGGTAGCATCATGGCAGACAAGAACGCTTCCGCCGGCGTCCCGCTGATCGACATGCGCAACATCTCGATCGCGTTCGGCGGCATCCGCGCCGTCGACGACGCCTCCATCGATCTCTTCCCCGGCGAAGTGGTGGCGCTGCTCGGCCACAACGGCGCGGGCAAGTCGACGCTGATCAAGATCCTGTCCGGCGCTTATAAGCGCGATGCCGGGCACATCTTCGTCAATGGCGAGGAGGCTTCGATCTCCAACCCGCGCGATGCCAAGAAATACGGTATCGAGACGATCTATCAGACGCTGGCGCTTGCCGACAATGTCGACGCCGCCGCCAATCTTTTCCTCGGCCGCGAGCTGATGACCGCCTGGGGCACGCTCGACGACGTCGCCATGGAGGCCGAGGCGCGCAATGTGATGGGCCGGCTCAATCCGCGCTTCCAGCGCTTCAAGGAGCCGGTGATCAAGCTCTCCGGCGGCCAGCGCCAATCGGTGGCGATCGCCCGCGCGATCCTGTTCAACGCCCGCATCCTGATCATGGACGAGCCGACGGCCGCGCTCGGGCCGCAGGAGACGGCGCAGGTCGGCGAACTGGTGCGGCAGCTCAAGGCTGACGGCATCGGCATCTTCCTGATCAGCCACGACATCCATGACGTATTCGAGCTGGCCGACCGGGTCTGCGTGATGAAGAACGGCCAGGTCGTCGGCACGGCGCGCACGGGCGACGTTACCCAGGACGAGGTGCTCGGCATGATCATTTTGGGCAAGTGTCCGCCGGGTGCCATTCCGGGTCCCGGAGCGCTGAAAATAGCGGCGTAAGGTCATAAGTTAGCTGGCTAATTTACGATTGGTTGATGTGCCAGCCACAGTGATGGATTGGCCTCGCCATTGTGTTGACGCGGAGACTTGCGCATAAAGGGAGCTGACCATCCATGGGCAGCATCCTGCGTTGAAAAAGCTCTTTCCGATCGTCGCTTTCATCGCCGTCGCGCTGATTAGCCTGACGATGGCGGGGTTCGCCTATTTCGCGACTCAGGAGGGCGCGCGCATCAAGTTCGAGGGGACGGCCGACGATGCGCTCAACCGCATCGAGAGCCGCATCGACCTGCATCTGTCGCTACTGCGCTCGACCCGGGCGCTGTTCGATGCCCGCAACGGCGATATCACGCGCGGCGAGTTCAACGCCTTCTTCACCGCGCTCGACATCAACGACAATTTCGCCGGCCTGCGCGGCGTCGGATTCCTCAGGCTGGCCAAGACCGGCGACGAGGCCGCGGTCGAGCGGGACATCCTGCACGATCGCGGTTCGGCGCATCCGATCTACCCCGCCACCACGCAGCAGCCGTGGCGAACGCCCATCGTGCTGTTCGAGCCGATCGATACGTCCAACCAGTCGATCATCGGCTTCGACATGTTCAGCGAGGCGGTGCGGCGAACGGCGATCGAGAAGGCCATGGCCGACGACCAGCAGCATGCCAGCGGGCTTGTGCAACTTGGCCAGGGACAAGGTCTGGAGCAGACCTTCCCCGGATTCCTGGTTTTCGTGCGGCTGAACGTGGAAACGGCTCCGGACGTCATCAATGCCAGCCGTTCCTCGACCGCGGGCTTTCTCTACGCCGCTTTCCGCGCGCGCGACTTGTTCCAGGTGGCGCTCAGCAAGGCTCCGCTGCTGCCGGTCAATGTCGAGATCTATGACGGCAAGCCGGGAGCCGACAATCTCCTGTTCCGGTCGGAGGCGCCGCCGGCCGAATCGCTCGGCGGAAAGCTTGTGGCGCGCCGGGATATCGTCGTGGCCGGCCGACCCTGGACTGTCCTGTTTCGGCCGACGAGCGCTTTTTCGCTGCCTTCCTCGCGCGCCATTCCCGTGATGCTCGGGCTGTTCGGCCTGCTGCTTGCCGGGGCGATCGCGCTGGTGGCCCGCTATCAGGAGCGCGCCTATGAGGCGAAGTCGCTGCTGCATGAGGCGACGGAGAAGAGCCTGCTGGAAAAGGACCTGATCCTGCAGGAGATGAAGCACCGCATCAAAAATTCGATCACCCGGGTGCTGGCGATCGCGCGGCAGACGGCCTCCCAGGCCACCGACGTGAAGGAGTTCTCCACATCGTTCTCGGCGCGGCTGCAGGCGATGGCCGCGTCGCAGGACATGCTGACACGCTCGCGCTGGCAGAAGGCGGACCTCGGCGACCTCCTGCGCATCGAGCTCGGTCAGGTGTTCGGCAAGGAACTTCCCGAAGGGATATTGTCGGGGCCGGAGGTGCTGCTTGACGAGACGACCACACAGGCGCTCGGTCTGACCTTCCACGAGCTCGCCACCAATGCGCTCAAATATGGCGAAGCCGGCGGCTCGGCCAATGCTCTCAAGGGAGACTGGGGGCTGAAAGTCGACTGGATGGTGGAACGACGCGGCCGCGAGCGGACGCTGGTGCTCAACTGGCGCGAGACGGGGCAGGAAAAGCTGGAAGCGCCGGCAAAGACCGGCTTCGGCACCAAGCTGATCGATCTCAATGTCACGCGCGAGCTGCGCGGCACGATCAAGCGCGATTTTCAGGCCGACGGACTGAAAGTCGAAATAAGGCTTCCGCTGACAGAGTGAGCGGCGCCGGTTCGGCAGAGGGCGACGAGCGGGCAAAGAAATGGAGGCCGGCAGGCCGGCCTCCATTAACTGCTTTGTCGCGGGATCAGTTGCAGCGGGCGGTGTAGATCCGGCCGCGATGGTCGCGATACTGGCAATAACCGTTGCGCAGGTTGCGGACCAAGAGGCCGGACCCGGCGCCGACAGCCGCGCCGATCAGGGCACCCTTGCCGCCGCCGACCAAGCCGCCCACGCCGGCGCCGATCAGGCCGCCGCCGACGACATCCTGCTCGGTCGTGGTGCAGCCGCTGACAGCGACCACGGCAACCATGGCAATGATCATCTTCCGCATAAAATAGCTCCTCACTTTTGTCCTCACTTTTGGCAGTGCCAGCCGCCATTTAGCACGAAAAAACGGGCTTTGCTTGCCTGATCTTATTGTTGCTGAAGATAGTCTTTTTCCGGGCGCGCGCCGTTCGATGCGACAAGCGCGCCGGAGACTTCCAGCGACGCGACGAGCGTGCCGTCGGGACGCACGGACCAGAGAAGCTGATCGTAGTCGTCCTCAAGCGCCGGATCGACGGCAAGGCACTCGCCCACGATATGTGGCGTCACGCCGCACAGGTCGCCCAGCGCAAAGGGTCGTTCGGCGATGCAAGCCTCGAAGGTCTCGAAAACGCCGACCGGCACCGACAGCTCGCGGCAATCGGTCATGGTGTCCGAGCAGCCGATGACGAGGAGCAAAGCGGCGATGTGTTCCACGGGTGAATCCTCCCGCCGCAAAGAACGATTCTCGCCGCTCAAAAGTTCCTGGCCCACGATGCCGCGAGCCCTTGGTGGCTATGCGGTTGCGCGATCGGGAATCAGGTCATCTGCCACGCTGCGGCCAGTGCCAGGACAGCAACGAGCGCGACGGCGCCGAGGCGAAGCGAAAGATGAGAGGAACGGGGCAATGGCGGTGCCTCAGCGTCCTGGAAGCCGCTCATCGAGACGCGGGCGGCCTGCTCCAACCTGTTCATATCGGCAACCATCATTCAGTCCTCGCATCCGAGCGGTTCAGCGTTTGGAGCGGTCGCCGATCCGCTCCAAATACTTGTTCTTGCGCAACTTCAGACGAAAATCCGTTGCGCGCTTTTCCTGGAGCTGCTTTTAGCCGGGAACAGAATCGGACTTTATGGTGAACAGCCGGTTAAGGGCTTACGACGAATGCCGGCGGCGACGCGGCGCCTCATTCTATCTCGAAATTGCCGCGCGGGATCGTGAGGCGATATTCGAGACGATCCTCGTCGATATCGAGGGTGGCCGAGCCATTCAGCGAGGTCGGCACGACGCGTTCGAGAGCGACGCTGCCAAAGCGTTTTTCGTTGCGCCGGCCGGCGCCGATCGCTTCCGTCCATATCAGCAAAAGGCCGGGCGAAGTCTCGCCGCCGGCCGCGATCCTGGCGCTTACCTCGACCCGACCGTCGGGCTGCGACAGGGCGCCATAGCTTACCGAATTCACGGCCAGCTCATGCATGGCCAGCCCGATATGCAGGGCGGCGTTCGGGTTGAGGTAAGGGTTCTCGCCAACGAAACGCAAGCTGCGACCTGGATCCGCGCTATAGCGGCCGACCTGGCCGGATACGAGCTCCCGAAGCGCTGCTCCCCGCCAGTTGGAGGATGTCACCAGATCCTGAGACGAGGCGAGCGACTGAAGGCGGCCGCGAAAGCGCGTCAGGAAGTCGCCAAGCGTCTCGGAGTAGCGCCCGGTCTGGGTGGCTATGCTCTGGATGATGGCCAGAAGGTTCTTCGAGCGATGGCTGACCTCCCGCAGCAGCGTCTTCAGCGTCTGCTCGCGGCGTTTCTGCTCCGTCGTCTCGACCA
The DNA here is from genome assembly GCF_033977345.1 of Mesorhizobium dulcispinae. Lineage (NCBI taxonomy): Bacteria > Pseudomonadati > Pseudomonadota > Alphaproteobacteria > Hyphomicrobiales > Phyllobacteriaceae > Mesorhizobium > Mesorhizobium dulcispinae. The sequence continues at coordinate 539,166 of NZ_JAVIIY010000003.1, read as the reverse complement.
TGGTGGTGACGACGCCCTGGACCTCGCCGGAGTCGCTGCGATCGGCATCGATCCAGATATGGAACCAGCGCACGCCGTCACTGTCGGGAATGCCGAGCTCGAGGCGGTCCGCGTTGCCGGTTTCAACCACCTTGCGTTTGGCTGCGCTTATGCGTTCGGCCTGTGCGGAGGAGAGCAAATCCTTGCCGTCGGCCGTCTCAGATGCCCACGGCGCTCGCATGTTGCGGGCCCAGACGGTCTTCATTTCACGATCCTGATAGAGGACCGAAATTCCGGCATTGTGAAGCGCATGGAGCAGCGCGCGCCCCACCTGCATCCCGCTCTCCGCCGGATGCATCGCGATCACTTCGTCGCTGCCGCTGCGTTTTTCCGTACCGTCCTTCTCCGAGACTTTGGAACGCATCCGATATTTCCCGCATGCAGGCTTGAACGGCTTACGACAAGTTTGCGCCCCAGCTTTGACAAGCCTAGGCTGCGCGCAGCCCCAAAAGCGGTCCGCCGGACGATGCCCTTTGGAGGCACCGCCCGGCGGTAGCTGGAAACCGTTTGAGGGGTGCGGCTTCCAGTGTTCGGCGCTCCCGCGTCAAGCCCGTCTGAACAGGCCGGCGATGAGCGAAATCACCAGGAAGGCAAGGAAGACGAAGAACAAGATCTGTGCGATGCCAGCCGACGTGCCGGCAATGCCGCCGAACCCAAGCGCGCCGGCGATAATCGCGACCACAAGAAAAACGAGCGCCCAGTACAGCATGATACATCTCCTTCTGATGTCCTGAAAAACGTGGCTGGATATCGTTTGTTCCACCATTTGCGGAAAAAGACGACCCCTGGAAGCAGTTACCGGTCGGGCACCGCCGTGCCTCATGCGAGCGGGACGCTCGCATGAGATCTCGACCGTCGGTTCTGGGTGAGGTCAGGCCGCGGCTTTTGCCTGGCGGTCGAAGAAAAGCGCCTGGCTGATCAGGGCCTTGACCATGTCGGGATTGAACGGCTTGGTCACCAGAAACGCCGGTTCGGGACGCTCGCCGGTCAACAGGCGTTCGGGGAAAGCGGTGATGAAGATCACCGGCACAGGCGAGGAGGACAAGATCTCGTTCACCGCCTCGATGCCCGAGCTGCCGTCGGCGAGCTGGATGTCGGCCAGGACCATTTTCGGACGCGTCTTGCCGAAAATGGCCACCGCCTCGGCATGCGTGCGCGCGGTGCCGACAACGCGATGGCCCAGGCTTTCGACCATCTCCTCGATATCCATGGCGATCAGCGGCTCATCCTCGATGATCAGCACGTCGGTTGCGACCTGGCGGGAGATCTCGCTGCTTGCCTGGGCAAGCAATTCGGAGAACTCCTGTTCGTCGGCATCAAGGATTTCTGCCGCCTCGTCCTCGCTGAAACCCTCTACGGCGACCAGCAGGAAGGCCTGCCGCGGCCGCGGCGCGATCGCGTTCAGATTGGCGGCCGCCCGCTGCTCCCAGGCGGTCTGCGCATGCTCTTGCGGTACGCGGATGGCAATCGAGGTGAATAGTCTGGCAAAGACCTTGTACAAAGCGATGCGGTCGCTCGATGCTTTGGGGAAGACTTCGGTGTCGGCGATGATGGCCTCCAGCATCGCGGCGACCAACGCGTCACCGCTTTCCTGCGATCCCGAGACGGCGCGCGAGAATCGACGAAGGAACGGCAGGTGAGGAGCGATGGTTGCAGATAGGCTCATATTGACGTCTCCCTCAGATGACGTTGTTACATTTCATTAGGATAGACGGGTCGCAAACCCCGGCAAACCAACGTCGGCTTTCTGAAAAAGTTCCGCCGGGCGTGGAACTAAATTAGCAAGCGGACGTTTCGGGGTTTCGGGATGGGCAACCAGACTAGGGTGCCGCTTGCGTTGTGGTCTGTGGTTCTAGAGCGGTTCGGGTGCTGGGAATTAGGGCGAATATGAAAGAAATGTCAAAGAATTCAACGACTGGCGCCATGGGCAGGCACCGGAATGGGGGCGGCAACCCGCTTGGACCGAACTCCGAAATCGCCCGCAAACTCAAACAATATTACGACGAGCTGGTCTCCGATCAGGTGCCGGATCGATTCGCTCAGTTGCTCAGCCAGCTGGAAAAGGCCGAACCCGCCGAGAAAAAGGACTGAGGCATGGCGGCGGTCTCCCAGAGCTTCAAGACCGAGCTACTCGGCGCGATCCCGAGCCTGCGCGCCTTTGCGGTGTCGCTGACGCAGAATGCCGACAAGGCGGACGACCTCGTCCAGGAAACCCTGGTCAAGGCATGGGACAAGCATGAGAGCTTCCAGCCGGGTACCAACCTCAAGGCCTGGCTGTTCACCATCCTACGCAACGAATTCTATTCGCAGATGCGCAAGCGCGGCCGCGAGGTGCAGGACAGCGACGGCATCATGACAGCCAGGCTTGCCGTCCACCCGGCCCAGCATGGCCAGCTCGACCTCAAGGATTTTCGCGGCGCGCTGGAGCAGCTGCCGGAGGATCAGCGCGAAGCCATCATCCTGATCGGCGCGTCCGGCTTCTCCTACGAAGAGGCGGCCGAGATCTGCGGCTGCGCGGTCGGCACGATCAAGAGCCGGGTCAGCCGGGCGCGCGCCCGGCTACAGGATATTCTGAAGATTTCGGGCGAGGACGAATACGGCCCCGATGCGATCTCGGCACAGGTGACAGGCTCAAACGCCGCCTGACTACTGCGTCTCGAATACCGTCCCTTGTGCGAATGGGGCCCGTTCAGGCGGCGGCCGCACGCCCGCAGGCGGCAGCCAGGGCCGCGACGAGGTCATCACCCGAAAAGGGTTTGCCGACCAGCCGTATCTCGGGAAAAGCGTCCCTGAGGTCATCCGAGTCCGAGTAGCCGGTGGCAAAGACGAACGGAACGCCCGTGTTGCGCAGTCGTGCGGCAAAATCGAGGGTCGAAACGCCGTCCAGCATCAGGTCGACGACGGCCGCATCGAAGTGGGACGGCAGATCGTGCTCGTCGATCTCGGTCAATCCGCGGACGATGGCGACATCGGCTGCACCATGGTCGCGGCACAACTGCTCGACATCCATCGCGATCAGGAATTCGTCCTCTACAATCAGGATACGCAATCCGTCCAGCAATGGGGGCACGTGTCGGCGACTCCTATGAGGGCCGCAGTCATGCGCGGTATTTGGCTCTCTGTCATTTAAAAAAGACATGACCGGCGATGCATTGCCGTGATCGGCGGAACCTCGGTCGGTGTGGAGCGTTTGCTATCCGCGTCATGGACCGGGATTTCGAGGAGGGGTCGAAATGTCCAGCCAGCATCCACAGTCCGCCCGCCAATATTCTTGCGAGAAGTGTCCGCTGAGGCCGCTGCCGGCCTTTCGCGAGTTCGAAAGCCAGGAGCTGTCGTTCGTCAGCAGCTTCAAGAAAGGAGAGCTTGCAGTCGACAAGGGTGCGACGGTGCTGGTCGAAGGTAGCCACAGCGCGCATCTCTACACCGTGCTTTCAGGCTGGGCATTCCGCTACAAGCTGCTGTCCGACGGGCGGCGGCAAATCCTCAACTATTCGATGCCCGGCGATCTCATCGGCCTGCAAGGCAGCCTGATGGGCCAGATGCAGCATTCCGTCGAGGCCTTGTCGCCGATGCTGCTGTGCGTCTTCGAGCGCGACCAGTTGCACGAGCTTTACCGCAACTACCCGGGTCTGGCCTATGACATCACCTGGATGGCATCGCGCGAGGAACGCATGCTCGATGAAAACCTGCTGAGCATCGGTCGGCGCTCGGCGCTGGAGCGGACGGCCTATCTCGTCGCCTTCATCTCCAGCCGCGCCCGGGGCGCAGGCCTGGACGGCAAGAGGCCGGTGCAGATCCCGATCACGCAACAGCACATCGCCGATACGCTCGGCCTTTCGCTGGTGCATACCAACAAGACGATCCGCAAGCTGATCGATCGCAAGCTGATTGCGTGGCGCGATGGCGGTTGCGAGATCATCGACCAGGATGGGTTGAAGGACCTCGCCGGCTGGGATGGCCTGGGTGAGGAGCGCAGGCCGTTGATCTGAAGGATTTGGACCGCGAGGAACGGAACCCCGGCGCCGACCGGGCGTTGAAATCGAAGCGAACTTAAGGAGTTAAGCAATGGCGACCGCCGCAGGCAGATCCGCAACAGATGCTCCCTCCAACACCGACCTCGAAGCCGACATCCGGCAGTTGAAGGCCGATATCGAAGAACTCACCAGGCAATTGGCCAAGACCAGGGACGACAGCTACGGCGCGGCGCGGCGCGCGGCCACTGAGGGCGTCGAGCAGTTGCGCGCGCAAGGCGAGGCGGCGTTCGAAAGCGTGCGCGGAAGTGCCCAGGATCTGGAGGCGCAGCTGATAGCCAGCGTTCGCGAAAAGCCGGTAACATCGCTGGCGATCGCCGCGGGAATAGGCTTCCTGTTCGCGCTGCTCTCGCGCCGCTAGCCCACATATGGGGACGCTGGTTTCGCTGATTTCGGCCCTTGCCTCCGGCGAGGCGACAGCCGCTTTGCAAAGAGCGCGCGTGACGGCAATCCTCTACGGGCTTGCCGGTATTTTCGTCCTGTGCGGCGTCGGCTTCCTCGTCGGTGCCGCCTATATCTGGCTTGCCGCACGCTACGGGCCGCTAGCGACTTCGCTGGGCTTTGGCGCGGGGTTCCTGGTGTTGGCGGCGCTCATTCTCGTGATCCACAAGCTGACCACCGGCACGCGGGCGCGGCAGCGTGCGCGAAGGCGAAAGGCCGACATGACGGCGGTCGGCATCACCGCGGCGCTGGCGCTGCTTCCGGCGTTTGCGAAGAGCAGGGGTGGCCTGGGCGCGCTTCTCGCGCCCGCGATCGCGCTCGCCGCCTACGCCATCTACCGCGAGAATGTGAAGCCTGGGCCGGACGATCCGGATTCCGGCAGTGCCTCTTAGACCAGTTTCAGCGTCAGGCAGGAACGCTGACCTGGTCTAACTGTTTGTGCTTACGCAATTCCAGACGGAAACCGTTACGCAGTCCCTGGAATTGCTCCGATCTCGTCACTTCAGCAGCGGCTCGAGCGGCATCGCTATCTCGGCAAAGACGCCATCGGGGCGGTATACGTGGGTCACCTCGCTGTCGATGACCTTGGCCAGGCTGCGCCGGATCAGGATGGAGCCGAAGCCATGGCGGCCGGGAGGCTCGACCTCGGGTCCGCCGCTCTCGCGCCAGGTCAGCACCAGCCGTCTCGCGCCCTTTCGACCCTGTGTTTTCCACTCCAGATCGACTTTTCCGGACGGAACCGAGAGCGATCCGTATCTCAGCGCGTTGCTGGCGAGCTCATGCAGGATCAAGCCGAGCCCAACGGCCTGATCCGGCGAGAGCAGGAGATCGGGGCCGGAAATCCTTATGCGGGACCGGCCGCCGGCGTCGAAGGCTCTCGCCTCGATCCTTGCCAGCTCGGCGATCCCGATGCCGCGCCATTCGCGGTCCGACAGCAGGCTGTGGGCGGCGCCAAGCGCCTGCAGCCTGGCGCTGAAGGCTTCGAGAAACTCGCTCGGCTGGCGGGCGTGGCGCACGCTCTGCGTCGCCAGGGCCTGCACCGTCGCCAGCGTGTTCTTGACGCGATGGTTCAGCTCGCGAAGCAGCAGGCGCTGGCGCTCGTCGCCGAACTTGCGCTCGGTGATGTCGTAGTTGACGCCGAAGATAAGCGTCGGCCTGCCGTCGCTGTCGCGCTCGATGACGCGTCCGCGCGTCGCGATCCAGCGGACCGGATGAAGCCCCTTCACCCGATATTCGCCAAAACAGTCGTCGCTGCCACTCAGCGCGTCGCGGAAGCGCGTCTCGGTCTGATAGACATCGCGGGGATCGATGGCGCGCAGGATGTCCTTTGCCTTCAACCGGTTTGACGGCGGCAGGTTGAAAAGCTCCGCCAGAAGCGTGTCGCACTCGATCATGTCGGTGCGGATGTCCCAGGCCCAGCTCGCCAACGAGGCGGCGTCGAGCGCGATCGCGCGGCGCTTCTCCTCGCGTGCCAGCTCCGCCTGGGCGATGGCGCCGTTGCGCGTGGCATCCTTGAGCACGAACAGGGTGGCGGCAAGCTCGGCCAGCGTTTTCAACTGCGCGATCTTCGCATCGGCCGGAAACGCCCTCGGCTTCCGGTCGAGCACGCAGAGCGTGCCGACCCTGACGCCGGCAACGATCACCGGCGCGCCGGCGTAGAAACGGATATGCTCTTTGCCGGTGACCAGCGGATTGCCGGCAAAGCGCGGATCGAGCGTGGCGTCGGTGACCACCATGGGATCGTCGCCGGCCGCAATGGCATGGGCGCAGAAGGAGATGCCGGTCGGCGTCTCCTTCTCGTCGAAGCCCAGCCGCGACTTGAACCACTGGCGATCGGTGTCGACCAGCGTCACCAGCGCGACCGGCGTTTCCAGCATCGCGGCGGCGAGAGCGCCGATGCGGTCGAAGTCGGGATCGTTGGCCGCGTCCATGGCCTTGAGGCCGCGGAGCACGGCAAGCCGGCCCGCATCCTCGACGAAGCGGCCGACATCGGCCGGCAAGCTGGCTGCATTGCTACCCACCAATCCCCCATGCGCCACGCCCGGCGACAAGCGGCGGCCCGATCGCTGCAGAACCTCGCCTTGGGCTTCGGAACCTTCGCTGAAGGGGCCCGTTACCCGACCATGCCGAAGCGCCCGCCGCCACGCAACATGGAGGCTGATAATGACCAAGATCGTTCCTGAAGACAAAGCCCGCCAGGGGCATTGGGGCTGGCATGCGCTGAGAATCCTCGTCGTCGGGTTGTTGCTGGCCTTTATCGCCTGGGGCGCGGTCGAGATCTACGGCGAGATGATCAGGAGCCCGACGAGCGACCAGAGTGTGCCTGGGGCGCCGGCGGCCGGGCAGAAACCCCCGCAAGGCGGCTGATCGCTTTGTCATCACGCCGCCTTGGCCTGCGCATTGCTTGCCGGAACCAACACGTTCAAGGCGCGGGGATGGATCTCGATCACCGTCTCGCGTTCCAGCCTGACCAGTTCCCCATCCATGACCGCGCTGAACTTTTTCGTCGGCGAATGGATCCTGAGAACGGCCTTGTCGGCCTGATGGATCTCGACATGCTCGCTGTCACGCAACCGGCCGCGCAGCATGTCGAGGAGCAGTTTCGCCAAATGGTGGCGTCTGTGCGCGACGCTGACATAGATGCCCAGCACGCCACCCGCCGGATTGTCCGCATAAGGCAGATGGCCTTCGCCGAACAGATTGTTGGTGATGCCGATGCCGGTTGTGCGGGTGACGATCTCGGACTTGCCGATGCTCAAGGTCACCTTGAGGGTGCGCGGGTTCTTGATCGTTGCCCATGCCGCGCGAACGGAAGCCTGCATCTTTCCCAGCCGCGAACCAAAGTCCATATTCGCCCGAAGCTGCACCATCCTGGCATGCATGCCGATCGAAAACTGATGCACGAAAGGCTGGCCGTTGGCGCTTGCCATGTCGACGGCCACCACCTCGCCCTCGGCGAAGGATTCCAGCGCCGCATCCAGCGTCTGCGGGATGCCGAGGCCGCGCGCGAAGAGATTCATCGTGCCGGCGGGCAATATGGCCAAGGCCTTCTTCTTGTTCATGAGAAGGGACGCCGCCGTCGAAATCGTGCCGTCGCCGCCTCCAGCGATCACGACGTCGATATTCCGTTCCGCAATGGCCGTTTCCAATGCCGTGGCGATTTCGCGACCGGCAACGATGTCGACCTGAACCGAATGGCCAGCGGCTTCGAGCGTCTGGCGCAGACGTTCGGCAAAGGCCGAGATATCGAGCGTGCGCAGCGTGCCGCCGTCCTGGTTCAGCACCGCAGCAAACCGCATGCCCCGCTCCGTTCCTTGCAATTCCCCGGCTGAAAACGACCCCTCAGCCGCAGGCTGAAACGAAAACGGCCGCCGAAAGGTTCCTTGCAGGCCAGGAATCCCCCGCAGAGGAGTGCCGCCGCTGTTTTGGAACAAGCCCCCGCTCACGACGTTGTGAAATCGTGGAACAGTGCCGCATCGGGCCGGCGTAGCCAAAGGCCTGCGGTGCGGCGTGCACCAACCAGGCACGAGGAGGAACCATCATGATCCGCACCCTTTTTGCGACGACCGCGCTTGCGACGTTGCTCGCAAGCGGCGCGCTTGCGCAGACAACACCAACGCCGGCGCAGCCGCCCGCCGCCGAGAATCCGGCTCCCGTAATCCGCTCGGAAGGCGCCCTCATGACCAATATCATCGGCGAGTCCGTCTATGACGGTACCGGCAAGGACGCCCAGAACATCGGCAAGGTCGACGACATCGTCTTCGACGCAAGCGGCAAAGCCAAGTCCGCCATCATCGGCGTCGGCGGCTTCCTTGGCGTCGGCGCCAAGGATGTGGCCTTTGATTACGACAAGCTGGAATGGGCCGAGAAGAACGGTGACCGGTGGCTGGTGGCCAAGACGAGCAAGGATGAGCTCAATGCCCAGCCTGCATTCGACCGCAAGCCTTACGATCCGGCGCCCGCGCAGTCGGCTGATGCCACGCAGCCTTCAACCACCGATACGGGCGGAGCTCAGAAGCCGGCGGATCTCAACGTCAAGCCAGCTGAACCGGTGAAGAAGGCGGAAGGCAATCTCGCCACCAACATCATGGGCGAAACGGTCTACAACGGCACTGCCGACGACGCCCAGAAGATCGGCGACGTGAAGGACATCGTGCTCGCCAAGGACGGCAAGGCCGAGTCGCTCGTCATCGGCGTCGGCGGCTTCCTCGGCATCGGTACGAAGAACGTCACCTTCGACTTCGCCAAGGCAAAATGGGCGGAGAAGAACGGGGACCGCTGGCTGGTTGCCGAGACGACGAAGGAGGAGCTGCAGGCGCAGCCGGAATTCAACCGCAAGGCCTACGATCCGGCGCCGGCCTCGACAAGCACGGCTTCTTCGAGTGAAACGCCGCCTACCACCACACCTGCCGTTGCGTCGTCGGATACCACGGCCGACAAGGGGAACAAGCCCGCGCAGCCGGCTCAGACCGCCGAGAACAAGCCGGCGGCGCCGGCTCCAGCCACAGCCGAAAACAAACCGGCGGACACTGGCACGTCCGCTACCGACGAGACCAAGACGGCCTCGATCGACAAGTCGACGCTGACCGAAATGCCGATGGACAATATCCGCGGTGACGACCTGAAGGGCGCGACCGTCTATGGCATGAACGACGCCAAGATCGGCACCATCGGTGATGTCGTGCTGACTCCTGACAATAAGCCGGATGCGGTGATCGTCGACGTCGGCGGCTTCCTCGGCATCGGCGCCAAGGAAGTGGCGGTCGGCATGGACAAGCTCAAATTCATGACCGACAAGAGCGGCAAGAAATATCTCTACACCAACTTCACCAAGGAGCAGCTGCAGGCGCAGACGGCCTATGACAAGAGCACCTATGCCACGAAGCGCGACCAGCAGAGGATGATGCTGAAGTGAGGCAGTAGGGAATAGGCAGTAGGCAGTAGGCAGTAGGGGTCGCGCTCTCAACCGCTTCCCCTATTGCCTATTCCCTACTGCCTACGGCCCAACCCACATGTCCAACCACTCCACCCTCCGTCAGCTCCGCCAGCGCCAGCGACTGGTCGAGGTGCCTGGCACGCCAGGCGAGCATCTTTTCGGCGAACTCCAGACGCACCGGCAGATAGGTGGGGTCGTTCGCGACGTTGCTCAGCTCGCCGGGATCCTTCGTTAGATCGAACAGAAGCGGGGGCAGGCCGCCGCCGAAATGGACATATTTGAAGTCGTCGGTGCGCAGGACAGCCAGGTTGCAGTCGCGTGAGCCGATGCCGAAATGATGCTCGGCCTCGCCGTCGGCGACCGAGCGGAAGTCGAACTCCCAATGCGCGGCGTCCTGCCAGTCGGCCGGCTCCTTGCCGTCGAGCCACGGCACCAGCGACCTGCCGTCGAGATGCGCTTCGGGTGCTGCGCCGATCAGGTCGAGCAAGGTCGGAAAGATGTCGACGGCCTCGGTGAAGCGGTCGATGGATGCGCCGGCTGCCGCTCTTCGGCCCGGATCGCGGATGATCAACGGAATGTGGTAGCTGGCGTCGAAGAAGCCGCCTTTGCCCAGCATGAAATGGTCGCCCATCATCTCGGCGTGGTCGGAGGTAAGAACGATGACAGTGTCGTCCCAGGCGCCGGCCGTCTTCACAGCCTGCCAGATGCGGCCGAGCTGTGCGTCGAGCTCGGAGATCATGCCGTAATAGATCGCGCGGATGCGGCGAAAATTTTCCTCGCTCCAGTCCGGCACCTTACCGTCGATACTGGGAACAAATTTCGTCCGCTTCTGCCGGCCAAGATCGTAAGCGAGATAGGGATGGGTTTCGGCCTCGGCCTGCCAGGTCGCCGCGCGCCTGAAAGCGGCGCCGTCGGCCGGATCGTACATGGTGTTGTAGGGCTCCGGCACGATGAATGGCGGATGCGGGCTGATGAAGGAGATGTGCGCGAACCAGGGCGCGCCTCGCTCCTGCTCGCCAAGCCAGCGGATGAATTCGCCGGCCAGGAAGGCGGTCGGCGTCTGGTCCTTCGAATAAATGGGCGGCGCGTTGCTCACATCGCCGCCGGTCTTGCCCTGCTCGCCCGCCGGACGATGGATGCCAGGGCTGCCGGCGCTGGCGTCGATGCCTTGCATTCTCAGCCAGGACAGCCATTGCTTCTGATGTTCGGGCAGGGCCTGCCGGACGCTGAAGCCGGGCAACACGCCTTCATAACTCCTCAACCGTGGATCTTCGGCTGAGAGCTGGCGTGGGTCCGGCGCAACATCGGTATAGCCGAACAGCGTCGGGTCATAACCCGCCGCGCGCGCCGAAAGCGCGATGTTGCCGTGGCGGGCGTCGAGCGGCGAACCGTTGCGGCAGACGCGGTTGTTCATCTGGTAGAGGCCGGTATAGAGGCAGGCGCGCGCCGGCGAGCAGGGCGCCGCTCCGCCGTAGTGGCGCCGAAAGAGCACGCCCTCGGCGGCAAGCGCGTCGGCGTTGGGCGTCCTGACCACCGGATGGCCCGCGGCCGACAGGCAATCGCCACGCCACTGGTCGCAAGTGATGAGCAGAACATTCGGGCGGCTCACTCGGTTGTCCAAGATCTTCTCCTCAAGACGGCGCGCCGCTCATGGAGCCGAAATTTCCGTGCGTTGCAAGCCGAGGCAGTTCATCGTTCGGTGAACATAACTATATGTTCGTTCACTTTTATGAGACAGTCCATTCTGTGTTTGCCTGCTTTGCCATCGTCGGCGCTATCCTCATATTGGCGTGGACAGCGGCGAGGGCCGCAGCAAGGACAGGGAAGGAGCAGCATCATGCTCAATCAGATCAAGGGCCTGCATCACGTCACCTCGATGGCGAGCGATGCGCGCCGGAACAACGAATTCTTCACCAAGAAGCTCGGCCTGCGCCGGGTCAAGAAGACCGTCAACTTCGACGCGCCGGACGTCTATCACCTCTACTATGCCGACGAGGTCGGCACGCCGGGCTCGGTGATGACCTATTTCCCGTTCCCGGATATCGGCAAGGGTCGGCACGGGGTCGGCGAGGTCGGCACCACGGTCTTCTCGGTGCCGGAAGGCACGCTCGGCTATTGGGAAAAGCGCTTCGCCGATGAAGGCGTGAGCGGCGTTGCCCGCTCGACAAGCTTCGGCGAGAAGCGGCTCTCCTTCACCGGTCCGGACGGCGACAGTTTTGCGCTGGTCGAGGACAAGGCCGACAGCAGAGCGCCCTGGGTGAAGGGCGGGGTTCCCGGCGACGAGGCGATCCGCGGCTTCCACTCGGTCGCGCTGAGGCTGAAGGACGGCGGCGCCACCGAGGAGCTCTTGAAGTTCATGGGCTATGAGGAGGTCGACAAGTCCGGCAACATCCGCCGGATGGCGATCAAGAACGGCAACGGCGCCGACATCGTCGACATCGAATCGCTGCCCGGCGCGGGCTTTGCCAATCTCGGCGCCGGCTCGGTGCACCACGTCGCCTTCGCGGTCGAGGATCGCGCCAGACAGCTCGAAGTGCGCAAGGCGCTGGTCGACACGGGCTACGGCGTGACGCCGGTCATTGATCGCGATTACTTCTGGGCGATCTATTTCCGCACCCCGGGCGGCGTGCTGTTCGAGGTGTCCACCAACGAGCCGGGCTTCAATCGCGACGAGGACACCGCGCATCTCGGCGAGGCGCTGAAGCTGCCGACGCAGCATCAGCATCTGAGGCCCTATCTCGAACAGCACCTGCAGAAGCTGGAAGACTAAGCCATGAGCAAGGACGCCTACATCCACAAGCTGCTGCCCGGTACGCCGGGCAGCCCGCTGCTCTTCGTCTTCCATGGCACCGGGGCGGATGAGAACCAGCTCCTGTCGTTCGGCCGCGAGCTTGCACCTTCGGCGACGATAGTCTCGCCGCGCGGCGACGTGTCCGAGCATGGCGCTGCTCGCTTCTTCCGCCGCACCGGAGAGGGCGTCTACGACATGGACGACCTCGCGCGGGCGACGGCCAAGATGGCCGGCTTCGTCAAGGCGCAGGTCGAGGCGGCAAAGCCTTCGGCGGTGTTCGGCCTCGGCTATTCCAACGGCGCCAACATCCTGGCCTCGGTGGTGTTCGCGGAGCCGACCTTGTTCGATGCCGCGGCGCTCATGCATCCGCTGATCCCGTTCGAGCCGGAAGTGAAGGGCAGCCTTGCCGGCCGCCATATCCTGATCACGGCCGGCAGGCGCGATCCGATCTGCCCGCCGAACCTGACGGCGCGGCTCGAGGCCTATTTGCGTGCCGACGGGGCCGATGTCACAGTGGAATGGCACGACGGCGGGCACGAGGTGCGGCCGAATGAAATCGAAGCGGCGCGGCAGCTCTTCGCCTCCGCGCCCGCCGCCGAAGGAGGCAAGAACAATGGCTGACCAGCTGCCCGAGATCGAACTGGAAGACCACGGCTCCAAGGGTCGCTACGTGCTGCGCGGTCCCGGCGGCGCCGAGGCCGAGATGACCGTCACCAAGATCGGCGAGCATCAGCTCATCATCGATCACACAGAGGTGCCGGACGTCTTTCGCGGCCAGGGCGCCGGGCTGCGCCTCGTTACCCGCGCCGTCGAGGACGCGCGTGCGGCGGGCAAGAAAATCATCCCGCTTTGCCCCTTCGCCAACGCCCAATTCCGCCGCCACCCGGAATGGGCTGACGTGCTGAAGCAGTAGCACCGTCTTCCCCTTCTCCCCCTGTGGGAGAAGGTGGATCGGCGCGCAGCGCCGAGACGGTTGAGGGGTGGGTGACGGATCGCCGCCTTGGCCAAGCTGGAGTACCCCTCATCCGACCGAGCTTTGCTCGGCCACCTTCTCCCGCAAGGAGAAGGGATATCCAGCCACCCAGCCATAAATGCGAACACGCGTCTGGCATTTGCGCAGTTCGGCCATCTTGCCTAAGTAGACAGTTCGCTCGGACGCAATCTTCGCCCCGCCTCGCTCTGTCACCGAATTGAATGGCTTCCTTGATGACCGAAACCGACCTCATCCCCGTGTTCGACGGCCACAACGACACGCTGCTTCGGCTCTACCAGTCGAAGGAAACGGATGTCGAAAAGCTGTTCATCGAGGGCACGCCGGGCGGTCATATCGACCTGCCGCGCGCCAAAAAGGGCGGCTTTGCCGGCGGCATGTTCGCGATCTTCCCGCCGCCGATCGAAAAGACCAAGCGCAGCGCCGTGCCGCCGGCGCCGAGCGACAACGAACCTCTGCCGCCGGAGCTGCCGCGCGCCGAGGCGATCACGTCGACCATCGGCATGGCCTCGATCCTGTTCAGGCTGGAGCGCGCCGGCGCGCTGACCGTCTGCCGCAGCGCCGGCGACGTGCGCGAGGCGATGGCGAAGGGCTCGATCGCGGCAGTGTTCCACATCGAGGGCGTCGAGGCGATCGATCCCGAGCTTGCCATGCTCGGCGTGCTGCACGCCGCCGGCCTGCGTTCGCTGGGCATCGTCTGGAGCCGGCCCAACGCCTTCGGCAACGGCGTGCCGTTCCGCTTTCCGTCCTCGCCGGATACCGGGCCCGGCCTCACCGATGCCGGCAAGGCGCTGGTCAAGGCCTGCAACCAACTCAGGATCATGATCGACCTGTCGCATCTCAACGAGAAGGGTTTTCGCGACGTCGCGGCGCTTAGCGATGCGCCGCTGGTCGCGACCCATTCCAACGTCCATGCGATCTGCGGCCATTCGCGCAACTTGACCGACTGGCAGCTCGGCGCGATCCGCGAAACGGGCGGCATGGTAGGCCTGAACTTCGCCACCGGCTTCCTGCGCGAGGACGGCCGTATGAATGCCGACACCGGCCTCGACATCATGGTGCGCCACATCGATTCGCTGCTGCAGGCGCTGGGTGAGGATGGTGTCGGCCTCGGCTCGGACTTCGACGGCGCGATGATCCCGGCAGTGATCGGCGACGTCGCCGGCCTGCCCAAGCTCACCGATGCGCTCGCCGCGCGCGGTTTTGGGCGCGCGCTGATCGAGAAGATCGCCTATCGCAATTGGCTGAGTGTGCTTGAACGCACGATAGGTTGAAGCGTGCTTACGGCGCGTAGCCCATACGCTTCAGCCATTCCTTGCCAACACCGCGGTCGCGGATGATCGGCAAGGGATCCTCATGGTCGAGCCGGGCGCAGATGCGGTAGACCTCGAGCGTTTCGGCGTTCATCTCGCTGCGCTTGAAGAAATACATGGCCGCCGCGTAGCGGGTGCGGCCGGACCACATCTCGCCGAGCGGCGTGTTGACCAGCTGCCACTGCTCGGCGGCGTCCGCGTCCGCTTCCAGGTCGTCCGCTTCGCTTGCCATATCAAAAATCCGCCGGCGGATTGGCGGTGCGGCGGTCGAGCTTGATAAACGGCCGCGGCACCACTTTCGCCCGCTTCATCAGCTTCTGGTATTGCAACTCGCGCATGGCGTAAATCTCGACCCAGAGGTCGTCGACGATCGTGTCGCCATAGGGCCGCTGCAATGAGGCGATGGCGATGTTGCCCTTGGCCATCGGCGACCACATGGCGGCACTCACCAGACCCACTTCCTGGCTTTTGCGATAATAGACGATCGCGTGCTCTGCCGGGATGTTGCCTTCGATCTCCAGCCCGACCAGCACGTGCCGCAGCTTCTTCTTTGCGCGCGCTTCCAGGATGGCGCGGCGGCCGTTGAAGTGGCCCTTCTCCGGATCGACCATGAAGCCGAGGCCGATCTCGTCCGGCATGCGCAGGCGGTCGGCTCGGATGGCGTGCTCGGCGGTGGTGAAGTCGGCATTGGCGACGATGAGGCCCGCTTCGAGCCGGGCGCGGTTCAGCGCGATGTAGCCGATAGCGCGGATGCCGCGCTTTTCGCCCGCCGCCATCAGCCGGTCCCAGACGCTTAGTGCCTTCTCCGCCGGCACGAACAGCTCATAGCCGAGATCACCGGTGAAGCCGGTGCGCGAAATCGTAAGGGTGGCGCCGTCATGTGCAAACTCGGCGAGGTCGAACACCTTGAGCTGCTCGACGCCGACGAAGCCCGCATCGCGCAGGACGGCGAAGGAGGTCGGGCCTTGCAGCGCAAGCCCGGCTACCGCTTCGGTCTCTTCCTCGACGATGACGTCGTAGCCTAGTGCGCTGTCGAGCAGCCAGGGCAGATGCCGCTCCTGCGAGCACAGCCGAAAGCGCGTCGGCGAGAGCCGGAACAGCGTGCCGTCATCGAGGACAAAGCCCTCGTCGTCGCACCACGCGGTGTAGTGGACGCGGCCGGGCTTCAGCTTTGTCACATCGCGCAGCGTTACTCGGTCCAAATAGGCTTCGGCGTCCGGTCCCTCGATCCGGTATTTCGTCATCGGCGAGATGTCGAAGAGAGCCGCCTGGCTGCGGATGGCGAAATATTCGAGCTCCTCGTCCCACAGCGAATGCGGCGCGCGGTAGCCGGCCCAGTTATACCAATCCTGCTTCAGCCCCAGCGCGTCGATGCGCGGCTGGAAGGGAGTGCCAAGCCGGAGCGTGCGGAAGTGCGATTGCGCAATGGTGCGAGCGTCGAGCGACGGCTTGATAGTGGGATGCTGATTCATGACGGCGTTCCTTCGCGCCCCCCTCTGTCCTGCCGGACATCTCCCCCACAAGGGGGGAGATTGGCTGTCGCCGGCGATTTCGCCAATGTCCGACATCGCAAGAAAGGCGCCGACAAATCGAGCTGCTGATCTCCCCCCTTGAGGAGGAGATGTCCGGCAGGACAGAGGGGGGCGCCGTAGAGCGCAGCTTTGGCGATTTGCAAAAACATCCCTAGGCCCTCATCGCGATGATGCGGCGCGCGGCGTTGAGGCCGGGCGCGCCGGAGACGCCGCCGCCCGGATGTGAGCCGGCGCCGGCGAGGAACAGTCCATCGAGCGGCGTGTCGTAGCCCGACCAGCCGGAGACCGGCCGCGACATCAGCATCTGGTCGGCCTGCAGCTCGCCATGGTGCCAGTGGCCGCCGGGCATGCGGTAACGGGCTTCGATGTCGGCGGGCGTGAGCAGCTCGGCATGGCGCACCGTCGCGCCGATGCCCGGCGCATAGGCTTCGAGCTGCGCCATGATCGCCTTGAGGAATTGCGGCTTGCCGGCGGTCCAGCCCTCTCTCAGCGCATAGGGCGCATATTGCACCACGGCCGAGAGCACGCAGGCGCCGGACGGCGCCAGCGAAGAATCGACCAGGCTGGGCAGCGTGATCTCCATCACCGGCTCCGGCGAGAATTCGCCATATTTCGACGGGTTGAAGGCACGCTCGACATGGTCGGGCGAAGGCGCGATGACCAGCCGCCCCTTGTGGCCGGCGGTATCGACGCCCACGAATTGCGGTGGCCGGTCGAGCGCCAGATGGAGCTTCGCCGCATCGCCCTTCATGCGGATGTTCTTCACCTTGCGCAAGAAGCCGGTATCGACCTCGCGCGGCCCGACGAGATCGAGAATGGTGGTCGCCGGATTGATCGCGGAGACGACGGTCTTGGCCCGCAGTGTTTCGCCGCTTTGCGTGACGACGCCGATGGCGCGGCCTTTCTCGACGATGACCTTGGCGACCGGCGATGCCGGGCGGATCGAGACCCCGGCCTTTTCCGCGGCCGAGCGGATGGCGGCGACGACAGCGCCCATGCCGCCTTTCGGCTGCATCTGCGCGCCGGCAAGGCCGCCGATCTCGCCGGCCAGCCTATAATAGAGGCCGAGCAGCGAGGTCGGCGAGCGCGGGCCGAGGTGCGAGCCGAGTGTCGCGTCGAAAGCAAGCAGGCCTTTCAGCCTGGCATCCGAAAGCTGCTCGTCGAGCAGATCGTAGACGTTCATCAAAAGCACGCGCAAGAAGTCGCGCATGTCTTCCTTGCCGAGCTTCTTCAGCGCCAGCGCGGTCTGGCCGAGCCCGGTCATTTCGGCAAACGACATGCCGGCAAGGTCCGGCGGCCGACGCGACAGGAAAGGTTTCAGGACGCCGGCATAGCGCAGCAACTGCGCGCGCAGCTCCTTCCAGGCGGATTGCTCCGAAGGGCTCGCGCCCGTCAGCACCTCACCATAGGCGCCGTGCAGCACCAGCGGGCCGTCCTTCGACAGCGCGACCGACGGGACGAAGTCGCCGCGCTCGACCTTCAGCCCATGGCGCTCCAGTTCAAGCGTCTTCACCACATCGGGATGCAGGCGATTGAGCAGATGGGCGACCTTGGAGACGCGGAAGCCGGGCGCGAATTCCTCGGTGCGGGCGGCGCCGCCGACCTCGTTGCCGGCTTCGAGCAGCAGCACCTTGCGGCCCGATTTCGAAAGCGTGGCAGCGGCGACAAGGCCGTTGTGGCCGCCGCCGATGACGATGGCATCCCAGTTCACTTCAGATGACGTCATGGGCCGGGCTCATGTGCAGGGTTGGCTTGGCGAGATCGCGCAAGATCTCGGCGGCGGCGTTGCGTCCGGGAGCGCCCATGACGCCGCCGCCCGGATGAGTGGAGGAGCCGCACATGTAGAGCCCGCCAACGGGGGAGCGGTATTGCGCGTAGCCCGGCACCGGGCGGTTGAAGAGCAGCTGGTCGAAGGTGAGCTCGCCCTGAAAAATGTTACCTTCGGTCAGGCCGACTTCGGCCTCGATCTCGCGCGGCGTGCGCACCTCCATATGGACGATGCGGTCGCGGAATCCGGGCGAATATTCGGCGATCTGCGCAATCACGCTTTCGGCGAAGCCGTCGCGGTCGGCGTCGGTCCAGTCGCGTCCGTCGATCTTGGGCGGCGCGTATTGCACGAAGCAGCTCATGAAATGTTTTCCCGGCGGCGCCATGGTCGGGTCGAGCGTGGTCGGGATCATCATGTCGAGGAAGGGGTCGGCCGACCAGCGCCCGGCCTTCCAGTCGTCATAGGCGCGCTCCATGCGCTCGATGGAATCGGTGAAGTGCATGTCGGCGCGATAGACCGGCGAGTCCTTCGGCAAAGCCGGGAATTCAGGCAGCGAATCCAGCGCGATGTTGACCTTGCCGGACGAGCCGCGGATTTTGAAGTTCCTGACGCGCCTCAGGAAGATGTCGGGCAGTTCCTTCTCCTCGACCAGCTTGAGGAAGGTGCGCTTGACGTCGGCGTTGGAGATGACGAGCTTGCCGTAGATCTCCTCGCCGCCGGCGAGCACGACGCCGTTGGCCTTGCCATTCCTGATCAGCACATGATCGACCTCGGCGCCGGTCCGGATAGTGCCTCCGCTAGCCTTGAAGGAGGCGGCCAGCGCCTTGGTGACGGCGCCCATGCCGCCGCGCGCATAGCCCCAGGCGCCGACCGAGCCGTCGACCTCGCCCATGTAGTGGTGGAGTAGCACATAGGCGGTGCCCGGCGACATCGGCCCGAGCGCGGTGCCGATGATGCCGGAAAGCGCGAAGTTCGCCTTGATGACGTCGGTCTCGAAATACTCGTCGAGGAAGTCGGAGATCGACATCGTCCAGAAGCGCAAGGTCAGCGCCATCTCCTCGGCGGTGAGACCGGCGAATTTCTTGCCGAGATAGAGTAATTCGCCAATGTCGCGCGGCCTGAGACTGGTCGGATCGGGCGCGGTGCGCATCAGCAGCGGCTGGATGAAACGGCATTGCCGGGTGACGTCGCGCGAATAGCGGTCATAGGCCTCGGCGTCGCGCCTGGAGAAGCGGGCGAACTCGCGGCGATGGGCATCGTGGTCGCGGTAGTTGGCGAGATAGTCGCCGTCGCGCGTGAACACGGCGCCGCCCTCGTAGGAGATCACCTGCAGGCCGAAGCGAGGCAGCTCCAGGTCGCGCATGATCTCGGGCCGGAACAGCGAGCAGACATAGGAGCAGTTGGAGTAGAGAAAGCCCGGCGTCAGCTCGCGGCTGGTCGCGGCGCCGCCGACCCAGTCGTTCTTCTCGACCACCAGCACGTCCAGCCCGGCGCGCTGCAGATAGCAGGCGTTGACCAGCCCGTTGTGGCCGCCGCCGATGACGATCGCGTCCCACGCCTTCATGTGCGCTCACCCTCCGTCCGGCTGCCCTCTTTTCTGGGCTATTTGTTCCCCGATGCGCGGAATTTGGCACGGATCGCGGCTTTTTGTCCAGCCATTCTGAATGAATGTTCAACAAATGATATTGCGTTTTTCCGTTGATGCGCTAGGCTTTGCACAAATTTCGGGCTCTGAATCACTGAATGGGCCCACATCGGCATTTTGGGACTGGAGTCCGATGATCGAAACGGCTGACGCCGAGCCGGAATATGACGACACCGCCATCCGCTTCCTCGAAGCGCTCTGGGGTGATGGTTACCTGTCGCCGGGCGGTCCTGAAGAAGTCGACCGCGTGGTCGAGGGCTTATCGCTAAAGGGCAAGACCATCCTCGATATCGGCTGCGGCGCCGGCGGCATCACGCTGCATCTGGTCGAGCGGCACGGCGCTGCGCATGCAACGGGCTTCGACGTCGAGCGGCCGGTGATCGAGGCGGCGAGGCGGAAGGCAGCGAAGCTGCGTCTCCAAGACCACGTCCGTTTCGTCCAGGCGCCGCCGGGGCCACTGCCGTTCGCCGACGCCTCCTTCGACGTCGTCTTCTCCAAGGATGCGCTGCTGCATGTGCGGGACAAGGACGCGCTTTTCGCGGAGATTTTTCGCGTGCTGAAACCCGGCGGTGTCTTCGCCGCGTCGAACTGGATGATCTCGCATGACGGCGAGCCGTCTGCGGACATGAAGGCCTATGTCGCGGCGGAAGGCCTGTCCTTCGCCATGGCCTCGCCGGCGCGCTACACCGAAGCGATGCGCCGTGCGGGCTTCTGCGATATCGCCGTCCGCGACCGCAATCCGTGGTACCGCGAGGTCGCGCGGGAGGAACTGGCTCGCCTCAAGGGACCGCTTTATCAACCCGTCGCCGCCGCGGTCGGCGCGGCCTATGTCGACAAGAACATCCGGACCTGGGAGGCGATGCAGAAGGTGCTTGACAGTGGGGAGCACCGTCCCACTCATCTGCGCGGTTGGAAGCCGGTTGGGTAGCCGGCAATGCTGGAGACCGTCACGCTCATGAAGAACGCAGAGGCCAGGGAAGCCTTGCCTGAACCGGCACGAAAAGGCGACGCTGAGAAGCGCGGCCGCAAGGCCTCAAAGGAGGTCCGGCGGCTCCAGTTGATCGAGGCGACGATCGATTCACTGGCCAAGCGCGGTTATGCGGAAACGACGATGGCCGATGTCGCCGACGGCGCGGGGCTCTCGCGCGGCATCGTTAACTTCCATTTCGAGAGCAAGGAGAAGCTGCTCGTCGCCACGCTGCAGCATATGTATGACGAGTATTCGGCGCATTGGCGCACCGCGCTGCAAAAGGCCGGCGACGATCCGGCGAGACAGCTGCAGGCGCTGGTGTGGGCCGATTTCGACCGCTCGATCTGCAACAAGCGCAAGCTCGCCGCCTGGTGCGCCTTCTGGGGCGAAGCGAAGTCGCGGCCGACCTACCAGGCGCTGAGCAGCTCGCGCGATGCCTATTACCAACAGGTCTTCATCGATCTCTGCGCGACGCTGAAGCAAAGCGGCGGTTACGCCTACGAGCCGCAGGTCATGGCTCTGGCGCTTTCGGCGATGCTGGAAGGCCTGTGGCTGCGGCTGATGATGGGAACGCAGGACACCACGCGCGAGACCGCGCTGCAGGCGGCCAACGCCTTCTTGGCCGCCGCCTTCCCGAAACATTACGGGTTAGCAACAGCCGGCCAATAAGACCGGCAAGACCAAAAGAGGATGGAACAGCATGAAGAAACTCAGCCGACGCCTGACACTGACATTGGCGCTCAGCGGCGCCCTGGCGGCTTCGGCGGCGGCGTTCGCCGTTGCCGCCGACAAGGATCTGATCGTGTTCGACTGGTCCGGCTATGAGGATCCGGGCTTCCACGGAAAATATGTCGACAAGAACGGCGACTCGCCGACCTTCGCCTTCTTCGGCGACGAGGACGAGGCGTTCGAAAAGATCCGCTCCGGCTTCAAGGCCGACCTCGGCCATCCCTGCTCGCAGAGTGTGGTGAAATGGCGCGAGGCGGGGCTGCTGCAGCCGCTCGACACTTCGAAGATCGCCGGCTGGAAGGACCTCAATCCTGGCATCATGGCGATGAAGGACCTGGCCACCACCCCCGACGGCAAGGCCTGGTTCATGCCCTGGGACTGGGGTGACACGCAGCTCACCTTCAACTCCGACAAGATCGCCGAGAAGGACGTGCAGTCGCTGAAGGCGTTCGCCGATCCGAAGTACAAGGGCCGCGTCTCGATCGGCGACAATGTCGACGACGCCTATGCGCTGGCCAGCCTCGCCATCGGGCTGAAGGACTGGACCAAGATGACGGACGAGCAGTTCAAACAGGCGTCGGACTTCCTGCGCCAGGTACACAAGAACGTCCGCTCCTACTGGACCGACACCACCGATATCGTGCAGCTGTTGAGCGGCGGCGAGGTCGACCTCGCCTGGGCCTGGAACGACGCCACGGTGCAGTCGGTCGCGGCCGGCGTGCCGATCAAGTCCAAGAAGGACACCGACGAAGGCATCTCCACTTGGGTGTGCGGCTATGTGCTGTTCAAGGACGCGCCCGGCAATGTCGACAAGGCCTATGATTATCTCAACGCCGTCAACGATCCGGAAGTCGCCAAGGTGCTGGTCAAGGACTGGGGCTACGGCCAGGCCAACGCCAAGGGCATGGCCGGCGTCGACCAGGCGGTGCTGAAGGAGAAGGGCTACGACAACGTGGAAAAGTGGGTCGACAAGACACTGTTCCAGCAGCCGCTGCCTTCCGAGCTCAAGCTCAAGATGATCGCCGAGTTCGAGAAGATCAAAGCTGGCTATTGAGCCCTGTGCGGTCGCTGCCTGCTCCGCTTGCACAGCGGAGCAGGTAGGCTCGCCAAAGGCCCGGAATTCTCCTAACGTCGCTTCATGCGTTCGCGATGGGGGAATTCTCGCGCCATGAAATCCATGCTTGCCCGCCTTGCCTCGGCTGCCGTCTTCACTATTGGCATAGGCGCCGCTGCGCTTGCCGAGGGCGGGGGCGATCTCGTCGTCTTCGACTGGTCCGGCTTTGAGGATCCGCTGCTGCATCCGGCCTATACCGCCAAATACGGCGCCGAGCCGAGCTTCTCCTTCTTCGGCGACGAGGACGAAGCCTTCGAGAAGATGCGCGCCGGCTTCAAGGCCGACATCGCGCATCCCTGTTCGCAGAGCGTGGTGAAATGGCGCGAGGCCGGGCTGCTGCAGCCGCTCGACACGTCCAGGATCGCCGGCTGGAAGGACCTCAATCCCGGCATCATGGCGATGAAGGATCTGGCCACCACCGCCGACGGCAAAGCCTGGTTCATGCCCTTCGACTGGGGCAACACCTCGCTGCTCTACCGCACCGACAAGGTGACGGCAGAAGAGGCGCAATCGCTGAAAATCTTCGCCGACCCGAAGTTCAAGGGCCGCGTCACCATCGGCGACAATGTCGATGACGCTTATGCACTGGCCAGCCTCGTCATCGGGCTGAAGGACTGGACCAAGATGACGGACGAGCAGTTCAGCCAAGCTTCCGCCTTCCTGCGCGACGTGCACAAGAACGTCCGCTTCTACTGGACCGACGACACCGACCTCAACCAGGCCTTCACCGGCAACGAGGTCGATCTGGTCTGGGGCTGGAACGAGACCTATGTGACGCTGAAAGGACAAGGATTGCCGATCGAGATGAACCGCAACACCAAGGAGGGCCTGTCGACCTGGGTGTGCGGCTACGTTCTGATGAAGGGCGCGCCCGGCAAGCTGGACCAGGCCTATGATTTTCTGAACGCGGTCAACGCTCCCGACGTTTCGGAATACATGGTGAAAACCTTCGGCTACGGCCACGGCAACAGCGCCGGCATGGCGGCGATGGACCAGAAGCTGCTCACCGAGCGCGGCTTCGACAATCTCGACAAGTTCCTCGACAAGACGCTGTTCCAGCAGCCGGTCGCGCCGGAGCTCAAGCAGCGGATGGTCGCCGAGTTCGAGAAGATCAAGGCCGGCTATTGAGCAGCAAAACCGAGAGAACCGACGTCATAATCGTCGGCGCCGGCTTTACCGGCCTGACGGCCGCGCTCGAATTGAAGCGCGCCGGCATCGATTTCCTTGTCCTGGAAGCGCGCGATCGAGTCGGCGGCCGCGTGGAGGCCATGCAGAACGGCCTGGGCGAACGGATCGACAGCGGCGGCCAGTTCCTGTGTCAGGACATGCCGGAGCTTATGGCGCTGGCAAAGGCGCACGGCAGGACATTGATCGAGACCTATGTCGAGGGCGAGTTCATCACCCATCCGTCGATGCCCGCCAAGGAAGCCGAGCGGACCTATCAGATCGCGATGGCGATCCGCGAGCGCATGAACGGAATCGAGCCGGACGATCCCTCGATCGCCGGGCTGACCGTTGCGACATGGCTCGAGCGCCAGAAGGACACAGCCGACGCCAAGGCCGCCTTCCGCTCGATGATCGAAGGCCTGTGGTGCCTGGCGCTGGACAAGGTGCCGTTATGGTACCTGATCGACAACGATCGCCGCATCACCAACGAGGTGTTCGAACTGCAGTATTTCTTGCGCGATACAATGCAGTCGCTGGCCGACGATCTAGCGGGTGACCTCGGCGATCGGCTGCGGTTGGGCGAACCGGCCACACGGATCGAGAACGGGCAGCAAGGCGTTCGTGTCGTCTCGGCCCGCGGTGTGATCGAAGCACGCAAGGCGCTGATTGCTCTGCCGCCGGCGACGGCGGCGAAGCTCGAATTCGCGCCCGCCTTGCCGGCGGAACTTGCAAAGGCTCTGGGCGTCTGGGAAAGCGGCGCGGTGATCAAGATCCTGGTGCGCTATGCCAGGCCATTCTGGCGCGAGCGGAATCTGCGCGGCATGGTCATGTGGCGCGATCAGCCGGGGCTGTTTGCCTGCGACGCCAGCAAGGATCTCGACCATGCCGCGCTTATCGTCTTCATCGGCGGGCCTCTTGCGCTGCGCTGGCACAGGCTCAGCGATGCGGCGTTGCGCGCGGAATTGACGGCGAGGCTCGAGCAGGCACTCGGCCCGGATGCTGCCGACATTGTCGATTTCAGCTCACGCGACTGGACGCATGATCGCTGGAGCGGCGGCGCCTACAGCGATCTCATCGTCGACGTGACGGCGAGGAACGCCGAGCGCACCATCCTTGCCGGCGCGCCGCCGGTCTATTTCTCGGCTTCGGAACTCTCGCCGTCTTTTCCCGGCTATGTCGAAGGCGCGATCGTGGCAGGGCGTATCGCTGCCAGGAAAATTCAGTCGGCCATCGCCACCAGCGCTTCGGGATCGTAGGCAAGGCGGATCGGCGCGCCGACCGGAATGTCGTCGGCGCCGAAATCATTGGTCTCGGTCACCGAGAGCGGCTTTTCCAGCCCCGGTATCTCGACGATCAGATGCGTGATCTCGCCGAAATAATGGCGCTCGACCACCTTGCCGGCGACCTCGAACTTCGCCGTCGCATTGTCCCAGAGCACGCGCAGCCGCTCTGGCCGAATGCCAAGCGTCGCGCCACCGCCATTGCGCACGAAGGCCTTCGGCTTGTCGGTCTTGACGCGGCCGAAGCCAAGCGTGTCGACAACCAAGGAAGCGCCGTTCTCCTCGACGATCTGAGCCTTGACGAAATTCATGCCGCCAAGGAAGTCGGCGACCTGGCGGTTGACGGGGCGCTGGTAGATTTCCTTGGGCGAAGCGACCTGCGCGATGCGGCCGCCGAACATCACGGCGATGCGGTCCGACATGGCCAAAGCCTCGTACTGGTCATGCGTGACCAGCACGAAGGTGATGCCGACCGCCTGCTGCAGACGGCGCAGTTCGACCTGCATCTGCTCGCGCAGCTTCTTGTCGAGCGCCGATAGCGGTTCATCGAGCAGCAGAACCTTCGGCCGCATGACCAGCGCGCGTGCGAGCGCCACGCGCTGGCGCTGGCCGCCGGAGAGCTCGGTGGCGCGCCGCTTGCCGAGGCCCGTCAGCGACACCTGCGCCAACGCTTCCTCGACGCGGCGCCTTTCCTCGCCGGCTTCGAGCCTCAGCCGCTTCAGCCCATAGGCAACATTCTGCTCGACATTGAGATGCGGGAAGATGGCGTAGCTCTGGAACACCATGTTGGTCGGCCGCCGGTTGGCGGGGATGCCGTCCATCGGCTGGCCGTCGACGGCGATCGAGCCGCTGGTCGGCGTGTCGAAGCCGGCAATCATGCGCAAGAGCGTGGTCTTGCCGCAGCCGGAGGGGCCGAGCAGCGAGAAGAACTCGCCTTCCCGGATGGCCAAGGAGGCATTGTCCAAGGCCTTGAAGGCGCCGTAGCTGCGGGTGACGTCGCGGATGTCGATCATCGTGCGATCCGATTGGGTGCGCTCGGATTGGACCCGCTCAAGCATAGAGGCCTCCCTCGTTCTGGGTGCGTCTCGCCGCGCGGCGGCGCAGGATTTCGGCAACGGTCATCAGCACGAAGGACGCGAAGAGCAGCAACGTGCCAAGCGCCAGCACACCCGGGAGTTTTGCCGCGAAGCGCAACTGGCCCCAGATGTAGATCGGCAGCGTCGCCTCGGTGCCGGTGAGAAAGAAGGCGATGATGAACTCGTCGAGCGAGATGGTGAAGCAGACGAGCAGGCTGGAGATGATCGCCGGCGCCACCATCGGCAGCGTCACGCGCCGGAAGGTGCCGAAGGCGCTTTCGCCGAGATCGGCGGAGGCTTCCTCGAGGCTGCGGTCGAAGCCTTCGAAACCGGAGGTCAGCACCGTCATCGAATAGGGGATGCAGACCAGCACATGGCCGAGCACCACGGTGAACAGCGACAGGCTGAGGCCGAGCTGCAGCATGACCAGCAGCATCGAGATGGCGACGATCACCTCTGGCAGCACCAGCGGCGCCATGATCAGCCCGTTGATGGTGCGGCGGCCGGGATAGCGGTAGCGGGTGATCGAGCGGGCGGCGAGGATGCCGAGCACGGTGGACAGGATCGAGGCCGAGACGCCGACCAGCAGACTGTTCCAGGTGGCGTCGATCAGCGCCGGCGTGCGCGGCAGGTCCTCATACCAATGCAGTGTTACGCCGGAGAGCGGGAATTTCGGCGTCGCCGCCGTGTTGATCGAGAAGATCGGCAGGAAGATCACCGGCAAATAGAGGAAAAGGACGTAGAGCGCGGCGTAGCTCGACAGCCAGCTTGGCAGGTAACGTCTGATCGCCGTCATCGCGCCAGCCTCTGCAACGCGCGGATGACCAGCACGGTTGCGCCGGCCATCAACGAGACGATGACCATGGTGGTGACGGAAAGTGCTGCGCCAAGCGGCCAGTTCGACGCCTTGCCGAACTGCGCCTGGATGGCGTTGGCGATCATGACGCCGTCCTTGCCGCCGACCAGCTTCGGCGTGACATAGTCGCCGACGGTCGGGATCATGACGATGAGCGCGGCCGAGATGACGCCGGGCGCCGACAGCGGCAGTGTCACGCGCAGGAAGGAGCGCGCCGGCCCGTCGCCGAGGTCGGTCGCCGCTTCGACCAGGGTGCGGTCGACCTTCTCCAGCGAAACGAAGATCGGCAGGATGGCGAAGGTCGCCCAGGCGTGGGTCAGCGTGATGATGACGGCGCTGGAATTGTAGAGCAGTGCGGTGGACGGCTCGTCGATGATGCCGAGGCCCATCAGGCCGGAATTGAGCACGCCATTGTAGCCGAGGATCACCTTCCACGACATCACGCGCAAAAGGTAGCTCGTCCAGAACGGGATGGTGATGAGGAAGAGCCAGAGGCTCTTGTGGCGGCCGCCATGGAAGGAAATGAAATAGGCGATCGGATAGGCGAGGGCTACGGTGAGCAGGCTGACCGTCAGCGAGATATAGAGCGAGCGCCAAAGCAGGTCGCGGTAGATCGGCTCGGTCAGCGCGATCCGGTAATTCTCCAGCGTGAAGTTATGGTCGATGGTGAGGTAGTCCTGCGTCCAGAAGGAATGGGCGATGACGACCAGGATTGGCAGGACGAGAAGGATAAGCGCGTAGAGGAAGGTCGGGCTGATCAGCACAAAGCCCTGGGCGGCTTCCGATTGCAGAAGGGGACTTCGTCTGGCTCCCGTGACGCGAAACGGGGGCGACCCTTCCGCAGCCGCCGTCATTGCAGCGCCCCGGGCGTGATTGCAGTTGCCGGCTCGGACTGTCCCGCCATACGGCCTTCCCATTGATTGGCGCCGGCTGCCTGTTCCCGTTTTATGTGCCTGAAGCGATCGCTCCAGGCTTGCCGGCTTTCTTTCATCATGATCGCATCCGCCGATTGAAATCAAGCGCTATTTCTGCAATATTGATTGAATGGACATTCAAAATGAAGTGAAGAAAGGCGGATTTTCCATGGCTTCCCGCTTCGTTTCGTGTCCAGCGAAATTCCGCAACCGGACGATGCGAGGCTAAAATGGCGGCTGCAAGTGAGATCAGGGCGAGGGAAGTTGTCGAGCCCGGGGACGACGACGCGGTCGAGCTCGCCAAGCGCCATCTTGTCCAGCCCTGGCCCTACGCCGGCTCGGTCGGCGCCGAGGTGCGGGCGCTGATCGGCGAGGGCGACGGCATCTACATCACCGACGCTTCCGGCAAGCGGCTGATCGACGGTCCGGCCGGCATGTGGTGCATCAATGTCGGCCATCGCCGCGAGGAGCTGGCAAGGGTGATGTACGACCAGGCGATGGCGCTGTCCTACAACACGCCCTGGTACACGATGAACGCGCCCTCGGCGAAGCTTGCCCGGCGCATCGCCGATGCCGCTCCCGGCGACCTCAGCCACACCTTCTTCACCACCGGAGGCTCGTCGGCTGTGGAGACGGCGCTGCGCTTCGTGCAGTTCTACAACAATGTGCGCGGCAGGCCGGAGAAGAAGCTTATCCTCAGCCGCGGCGGCGCCTATCACGGCTCGACTTATCTCTCGGCCTCGCTCAACGGCCGTCCGCGCGACCGCGACTGGATGGATGGCGCCGACGAGCTGGTGATCAAGCTCTCCTCGCCCGACCCGTTCCGGCGGCCGAAGGAGATGAGCGTCGCCGCCTTCACCGATTTTCTCGTCGACCAGTTCCGCGACACCGTCGCGCGCGTCGGCGCCGACAGGATCGGCGCCTTCGTCGGCGAGCCGGTGCAGGCTTCGGGCGGCGTCATCGTGCCGCCGGGCGGGTATCTCAAACGCATCCGCGAGATCTGCCGCGAGAACGACATCCTCTATGTCTCGGACGAGGTGGTGACCGGCTTCGGGCGGCTCGGCCATGTCTTTGCCTCCGGCGATGTGTTCGGCATCGACCCGGACATGATCACCTTCGCCAAGGGCGTCACCTCGGGCTATTTCCCGCTCGGCGGCGTCATCATCTCGGAACGGCTGTTGGAGCAGCTGCGCCGCTCCAACCATCCCGACGCGCTGTTCGGCCACGGCCTCACCTACACCAGCCATCCGATCGGCTGCGCCGTGGCGCTGAAGAACCTGGATCTCCTGGAAGGCGGCGTGCTTCAGCATGCGCGCGAGATCGCGCCCTATTTCCAGGCGCGGCTGAAGACGCTCGAGGAATTGCCGCTGGTTGGCGAAGTGCGCGGCGTTGGCTTGATGGCTTGCATCGAATGCGTCGCCGACCGCGAAAGCAAGGATCCGCTGCAGCTCGACAAGGATGTGGGCAAACGCATCGACGCGCATTGCCACGAGCTCGGCCTCTTGGTGCGGCCGCTGATCAACATGTGCGTGATGTCGCCGCCATTGATCATCAGCCGCGAGCAGGTCGACGACATGGTGGCGATCCTGCGCGAGGGCATTTCGCGCACGATGGATGATCTCAGGAAGGAAGGCGTCTGGCGGGGGTGATGGCCAATCTCCCCCCTTGTGGGGGAGATGCCCGGCAGGGCAGAGGGGGGCGCTGTCCCGCCAGCGCCTCCTCTGCTATCGCAACAGTATGTTCTCGCCAGTTTGTGACTGATCGCAGGTAACGGAGGCCGCGTCCCTTCGCGCCCCCCTCTGTCCTGCCGGACATCTCCCCCACAAGGGGGGAGATCAGCAGCTTCGGCGCCCCGCTCATCCCCTCGACCGCAGCGCGTCGTTCAATCCCCACATGTCCTTTTCCTCGGGCGCCGTTTCGAGGTTCAGCACGGGAACCTGCCTGCGCAGGTGGTCGTGGTGGGTGCGCACGCCGTATTCGAGGTCTGAGAGGTAGAAGCCCCCGAACGCCTCCGACAGCATGGATTCGTTCGACCAGACGGAGAGCTGCACGTCCTCGTTCATGGTGTCGCGGTCGATGCGGTAGGCGAGATAGCGCGCGGCTGCCTGCTCCCTCGTCTCGTCCTTGTAGCGGTAGATCGCGCCGCGCAGCAGCGTCTCGCCGGTCGACAGCGGGAACTCCTGATAGAACTGCACCGATTCCGGCATGATCGACAGCGCGTTGTTGGGGAAGATGCCGTAATAGATCCAGGCCTTGCGCAGGTGCTCCGGCAGATGCTTCGGCTCTGGCGCGATCCTGATGTACTTATCGACGCTCCAGCGCCGCCCGGCATGCGGGTTGTAGGTGGCGAAGGATCGCGACACGCCGTTGACGAAGGGCTCGTCGAAATAGGTCGCGCCGTAGAGGTCCTGCAGCGCCGGATGCGCCATGGCGACGTGATAGCCTTCATTGTCGACGTCGCGCACCGACTTCCAGTTGACCGGCGATTTCTGCGTCCAGATGCCCCAGGAGGGCACCATATCGGCAACATTGTAGTGGGCGATCTCGGCCTCGATCGGCTTCAAGAGCTCGGCCACCGAAGGCTGCGGCCCGCCTTTGCGGAAGCGGATGAAGATGAAGCCCATCCAAATTTCGAGGTCGAGCGGCATCAGGCCGAACTCGGTCTTGTCGAGCTCGGGGAAGGAGCGGGGGCGGGCCGCGCCCCGGAGCGTGCCGTCGAGATTATAGACCCAGCCATGGAAGGGGCAGACCAGCGCGTTCTTGCAGGTACCCTGGCTGTCGGCGACGACGCGACTGCCGCGATGGCGGCACATGTTGTTGAAGGCGCGCACGACGCCGTCCTTGCCGCGCACGATCAGCGCCCGCTCGCCGATGACGTCCATCGTCAGGTAGTCGCCGGGATTCGGCACGTCGGAGACGTGGCCGGCAATCTGCCAGTGATTGCGGAAGACGTATTCCTTCTCGAGCTCGAGGAGGGCGTTGGAGTGATAACTCCACCCCGGCAAACCCCGCCGGTCCCAATCGTTGGGGATCGCCACGTCACGGAGGTGCGGGTTCATAAAAGGCTCTTCTTTTTGTTGAATACTCATTCAATAAAAGCATATTTTGCATTGAAATGCAATGGCTTGTAGAAATATGGAAATTTCGTGGCGGCAGCTTTTGACCTGCCTGGGCCTGAAAAATCCCGGAAAATCCGGGTCTTAACCAGGGATGTAAAACAGCGGTTTCGGGCGCGGATTCGAGCGTCCGACCCGTCCATTCGGGCACGTTTTCTCGCATCGGACGATCGCGGCGGCCATGCCAATTCGGCGTCTGTGTGAGGTTGCTTACAGTCCCCGGCGTCCGACAAGCGCATCTGTCTCGCAAAACCAGCGGGGGGTGAACTCCGCTGGCGGCAAGCAGGGAAAGAAGCGTGGCGATCCAAATCGCTGTTTCAATCCTGTTACACGGGCAATCGCGATCGATCATTCGGCTGTTACGTGGCGCGCTTATGTTCGTTTCAAAGGAAAAAGAAAGATAACGAAGGGAACAGCCGATGTTTACGAAAGTCAGGATCGCCGACGCCAGCCGCCGCACGCAGGGCCCCGAGCGTAACGACCGCCGGCCGAAGCTGGCGCTGCGCCAGCGCGCCAGCGACCATCCGATGGCGATGTTCATGCTGCTGGGCGCCACGGCCTTTGCCAGCATGGTGCTTGCGCCGGCCGCAGGCCCCGCTTTCGCTTCGATCAATCCCCCGGCCAATGTTGTGGAGGGCGCGCCGACCACGCTCAAGACCGCGCGCCTGCCGCAGCCGCAGGTCGAGTTTGCCTGCAAGGGGCAGAACTGGGGCGCCGAGGACGCCGAATGCCTGCGCGCCATCGCCGAGCAATCCGGTCAGCACCGGGCCCGCGCGGTGCGCATGATCGCCAACGCCGCGCCGCTCACCAACACCCCGAACGTTTTTTAAGGCTCCCCTGAGCGCACCCTCCGCGCTCCAGTCAGGCTCCCGCCGCAAAGTCGGTCGGGAGCCTCTTTTTTCGGGTCTTTCGACACTCAGGTGAGGCCGGCTTGACCTCAATCTCAACAGACCCTGGGAGGGCGCTGGGTTCAGCTCTCCACAGCCGCCTGATCGGCAATGGCGGAGAGGACGCCGCGGACGTCGAGGGTCGAGAAGGGCTTTTCCAGGATCTGCGGCCGCTGCTGCGGCGGCAGCGCCTCGATCTCCGCCTTGGCGCCGATAAGGTCGCCGGTGACCAGCACGAAACGCTGCGCCAGTTCCGGCTGTTCGGCGAGCAACTCGCGATAGATCGATATGCCGCTGGTGCCCGGCATGCGCAGGTCGGAAAAGACGATGTCGGGCGGCATCTGCCCGCCCAGCACCTCGCCGGCGGACGTCCAGCTTGGCACGACGCGCGATTTCACGCCCATCAGCTCCAATATATCGGAGAGCGAAGCGGCGACGTCGGGCTCGTCGTCGATGATCAGCGCATGGCGAAGTCCGCTCGATCGCGCCGGGCCTTCGCCGGCTTTTGCCGCATCGCCGGCAATTGCCGGCAACTGGACGACGAAGCGCGCGCCGTGCGGCTCAACCTCCTCGAACCAGATGTTGCCGTTGTGGCGCTCGACGATCGATTTCGAGATCGACAGGCCGATACCGGTACCGACGCCGACCGGCTTGGTGGTGAAGTAGGATTCGAAGATGCGTGAGCGGATCGCTTCGGGAATGCCGGGACCGTTGTCCTCGACGGAGAAGCCGGGATTGCCGCGTTCGCTATGGAAGGTCCGCACCTTTATGTGCCGCTCGCCAGTGATTCCAGCCAGCGCATGCTGGCTGTTGATGAGGAAATTGGCCGCGACCTGCGTGACATGGTCTGCATCCGCCATGGCGAGCAGCGGGCCATTGGCGAAGTCGGTGTCGATGATGATGCCGCTGGAGCGCGCGCCATAGGCGGTCACCTCGAGCGCCGAGCGCATCACCTGGTTGAGGTCGGTTTCGGCCTGCTCGGTCGGATGCAGGCGCACCATCGACAGGAAGCTCTTGACGATGCGGCCGCAGCGTTCGGCGGCCGCGCGCACCTTTTCGGCGCGCACCTTGGTCTGCGGGTCGGCCGCGAATTCATGCAGCAGGGTCGATTGCGCGACCACCACCGCCAGCGGGTTGTTGAGCTCGTGGGAGACGCCGGCCAGTAGCGAGCCCATCGCCGCCATCTTTTCGTTCTGGTGCAGCTTCTCGCGCTGGCGGTTGATCTCTTCTTCGGCGTGCAGCTTCTCGCGCAGGTCGCGGATCGAGCCGAAGATCAGGCGGCGGTCGGCGACACGCATCTCGGTCGCCGTCAGTTCGATCGGGAAGACCTCGCCGGCGGCATTCTGGGTGACGGTCTCCATCCGCTGGCCGACCATCGGCGCGCCGCGGCCCGACATGTATTCGGCGCCCGAGGCGTAGCCCTTGCGGTAGTAGATCGGCACGATGGTGTCGAGCAGGTCCTTGCCGAGAATGTCGCTGCGCGGGAAGCCGAACATCTTCTCGGCCGCGGGATTGAATTCGATGATCGAGCCTGCTTCGTCGATGACGATGATGGCGTCGAGCGAAGCCTGCAGCATGGTGCGGCGGATGACCTCGCTGGCATGCGCCTCGGAAGGGGAGTGTTCGATGGCGTCGCCGATGGCCAAAGCGATGATGTGGAGCGTCGCCTCTTCCTCGTCCGTCCATTCGCGCTCGGCCATGCAGTCGTTGACGGCCAGCGTGCCCCAGAGATGGCCGTGGGCGAAGACCGATACGGAAATGAAGGACTTTATGTTCTGCTTTTCGAAATCAGCGCGCAGGAAACCGTCGAGGTTGCGTGTGTGGCCGGCAAAGACCTTGCCCTGGCGCTCGTCTTCCTGCAGCCGTTCCAGCAGCGGATCCGAGTTGATGATCGATTGCACGATCACGGTGGGCGACGCCAGCTCGCCGCCGAAGCCCGGGTCGATCCAGTAAGCCGAAACGGACTGGGCAAAGCCCTGGCCCGGCAATTCGCGCAGACGGAAGAGAATGCCGCGCTGGCAATCCATCGAGCGGCATAGCGTTTCCAGTATGCCGTCCATCTCGCGCTGCCAGTCGCCGGCCTCGCGAAGCCTGCG
The DNA here is from genome assembly GCF_033977345.1 of Mesorhizobium dulcispinae. Lineage (NCBI taxonomy): Bacteria > Pseudomonadati > Pseudomonadota > Alphaproteobacteria > Hyphomicrobiales > Phyllobacteriaceae > Mesorhizobium > Mesorhizobium dulcispinae. The sequence goes on along the minus strand of NZ_JAVIIY010000003.1, from coordinate 505,474 downwards.
AACGACATGGACCGCCGCCATCGCGGCGCCCTGGCGGGAGCCGTGCATGTCCATCCGTGCGGCCTCAGCTGTCATCGTCCAACGTCATCCCCGGGGCCATATCGGTAAACCATGAAATCCAGCACACAAGTCCCGAAAATCGATCACGGTTTTCGGGTGCGCTGGATCGGAATGCTACAGCGTCGATCGCGTATCCGGAAGGATGCGCGGCGCCGGAGTCAGTTGCCGTCGCCGGTCGGCAGCGAGAAGATATAGCCTTCGCCGCGCACCGTGCGCAGGAATTTCGGATTGGCGGGGTCCGCCTCGATCTTTTTCCTCAGACGCATGATGCGGATGTCGACGGCGCGCGACGATTCCGGGTCTTCCACGAAACCGATCGCCTCCGAGATCGCGGCCCGCGTCAAAAGCCGGTTGGCGCGGGTGAGGAAAACTTCCAGAACGTCGAACTCGCTCTTGGCCATCTCGATGACCGCGCCGTTGGCGCCGGTCACCAGCCTGCCGTCGAAATCGGCCTGGAAGCCGCCGAAATTCACGAAGCGGCGCGTGCCGCCCTCGGCCTTCGCGGCCTGCGGGGCGACCGGCTGCGGCACGCGGCGCAGCACGCTGCGGACCCTCGCCAGCACTTCGCGCAACTCGTAGGGCTTGACGATGTAGTCGTCGGCGCCGAGCTCCAGGCCGACGATGCGGTCGAGCGCGGTGCCGGCGGCGGTGGCATAGATGATGCCGATCTGCGTCTTGGAGCGCAGCCAGCGGCCGAGCGACAGGCCGTCCTCGCCGGGCATGGCGATGTCGAGGATGGCGAGGTGGAAGGGCTGCGCCTCGAGCAGGCTGCGCGCCGCCGCGGCATTCTCGGCCGTGGCGACGTCATAGCCGCTGGCGCCGAGATACTCGGCAACCGCTTCCCTCAGATCCGGCTCGTCTTCGACGACGATGATGCGCGCCTTCACAATGGTCTCGCTCCCGCTTTCAGCGGAAAGTAGATTGGGTATAAACATGATGTCCAGCGCTTATCTCGAGTTGCCTGTGGCGGGGTGAAGAAAATGGCAGCACGATCCGTCGTCGCGCTTGTATCCGTTGCCGAAGTGGTGGCCGGCGATCTTGCCGACCATCTCGAGCGGCGCGGGCACGACGTGCGTCAGGCACGCCAGCCCTGGGAGGCCGAATCGCTGCTTTCGGCAGGAGGCATCGACGTCGTGGTCGTCGGTGACGACGTGACCCAGGCGGATGGGCGCGAGCTGCTCAAGCGTTACGGCGGCGAGGGCGGTTCCGACTTCATCCTGATCTGCCGGCCACGCGACCTTGTCGACAAGGTGCTGGCGCTGGAGCTCGGCGCCGCCGACGTGGTGGAAAGCCCCCTCAATGTGCGCGAGCTCGCGGCGCGTATCGGCGGCCTGCTGACGCGGCGCGGCCGCAACACCCAGGAACTGATCGTGCTGGAGAACGCCACCGTCGACTTGCGGTCGGCCATGGTCATGCATCGCTCCGGCGCCGAGGATCAGCTGTCGCCGGGGCAGGTGGCGCTGCTCAGGCTGTTTCTGGCGAGCCCGCGAAAGGTGCTGACCCGCGACGACATCATTGCCGCCGCGCCCGCCGAGAATGCCGACGCTTTCGACCGCTCGATCGATTCGCGCATCGTGCGGCTGCGCCGCAAGCTCGATACGGAGACCATCACCACCATCAGGGGCGCCGGCTACCGCTTCGATCCGCCGCGCAGCGATTGAGGCGGGCACGACCAGGTCATTTGCTTGATCTTGCATCGGATCACCCAAATCCGTCTGCACTTTTGGGTCCGATGTTGTTTCTGGCTTGGCATCGGATCATCCCAAAACCGCTTCACACTTTTGGGGCCGATGCCAGTGCCTAACGCACCACGAGGACCGACGGGCCGGACGGCATGTCGGTGTCGGCTGCGATCGAGGCATGGGCGCGCTCCTTGAGCAGCACCGTCGCCAGTGCGGCAAAGCCAAGCAGCCCCTGGGCGTAGAGCAGTGCGGACAGCACTGAAGCGGCGAATTTCGTTTTCATGTCACTGATCCCCAAATTCGATGGTCGTCGGTGCTTCAGGAAACTCCCGAAGCACCCGCGCCGCTGACGGAGCCCCCCGCTGCGGCGCGGGCCTTCGGTCCTCTCGGCAGCAAGTAGCCGGAGGGGCCGCGCATCCCCATCAGCCGAAGGCCGACCCGCCAGAGGGCCCTCAGCCGGTTGACGCGCAGGCTGGAAACGATCCAGACCGTGGCGATGAACAGTGCAGCGTGCAGCGTCGAAACCTCGCCGGAATTCATGGCGCCAAGCGTCGTCACGGGGTTGCCGGCGACAGAGCCGGCGCCACCGAGGATCATCGCCGAGATGCTGATCCCGAGAAGCCAGGTGCGTGGTTTCGATTTCCTGCCCATTTTCGTTTGCTGATGTCTGTTCCCGTTGCGTCGACATTGCCGCCGGCCTGTATCCGCATCATGCCGCGCGAGCCGCGCTTTGTTGCAATTCGGTTTCGAGATCAGCGAAATTACTTTCGTATCAAGGCCATATGCGCTTTCGTTTGGCGGTTTCCCCTCAGTTATCGGTAGCCAATAACCGGATTCACGAGCAAAATTGTCAGGCGCCGCCGTTAACTTCGAGAAACAGATTCGAAACAGATACGAGCATCAAGCGAAATAGCCTTGAAACAGGCGCCCACGATAAGACGACCCATCGAAATTGAAGCCGGCCGGACCGGACAAGGAGAGGGATCGTCATGCATACCGCCATTTCCGCCAAGCTCATCAACATCACCGCCGCCGCGCTCACCGGCGCGGCACTGCTCTTCGGCAGCAATGCCGCTCACGCCAATCAGGTCGTCGCCCGGGTTTCGCTGTCGCAGCAGATCATGGAAGTCACGGTCGACGGACGGCCGACTTTCACCTGGAAAGTGTCGACGGGCGACAGGGGGCACATCACGCCGACGGGATCGTTCAAGCCGACCCGCATGCATGAGATGTGGTATTCGAAGAAGTACGACAATGCGCCGATGCCGCATTCGGTGTTCTTCAGCGGCGGCTACGCCGTGCACGCGACCTACGTCATCAATCGCCTCGGCCGGCCGGCCTCGCATGGCTGCGTGCGCCTGCATCCCGATGCCGCGGCCGACTTCTACCAGCTTGTCGAGGCCTTCGGCCCGGCCAATACCAGCATCGTCATCGCCAAGTAGCAGGCTGGTCGCCGCCTTCGGCGGATCATGTCGAAGCAGTGGGGCGACCGCCAAAAAAAGAGGCCGGAATTTTCCGGCCTCTTTTCATTTGGAGCGGGCTTGTTCGCCGCTCCTTCTTGTCTACGCAATTCCGGACGGAAAAACGGAAAATCGGAATTGCTACGTCGGCAGCGCCGGCATCAGCTTCGGATCCGGCTTTTCGGCGAACTGCGGCAGATCCCTGCTGGCGATGAAGGTGTAGAACATCGGCACGACGAACAGCGTGAACATGGTGCCGACCAGGATGCCGGTGAAGATGACGAGGCCCATCGAGTAGCGCGCCGCGGCGCCGGCGCCGCTGGAGATGATCAGCGGCACGACGCCGAGCGCCATCGCCGCCGTGGTCATCAGGATCGGCCGCAGGCGTACTTTGGCCGAGGCGATGATCGCATCGCGCCGCCGCATGCCGTGGATCTCGCGCTGCTGATTGGCGAATTCCACAAGAAGGATGCCGTGCTTGGTGATCAGGCCGATCAGCGTGATCAGTCCCACCTGGGTGTAGATGTTGAGCGTGCCGAGGCCGATGTTGAGCGGCACGATGGCGCCGAAGATCGAGAGCGGCACCGCCATCATGATGATCAGCGGATCGCGGAAGCTCTCGAACTGCGCGGCCAGCACCAGATAGATGACGATCACGGCGGCCGCGAAGGCGATCAGGATGGTGTTGCCCTGCTCCTTTTCCTGCCGCGACTGACCGGAATAGTCGATGAAGAATGTGTCGGGCAGCGTCTCCCTGGCGAGGTCTTCCAGCACTTTCAGCCCGTCGCCGGTGGTCACGCCGGGCAGCGGCAGGGCAGTGATCGTAGCGGAATTCAGCTGGTTGAACTGCTCGATCGCCGCCGGAGAGGCGTTGGTGGAGATCTTCACCACCGCCGACAGCGGCACCATCTTGCCATCGACGCTGCGCACGAAATACTCACCGAGCTTCTCGGGATTGTCGCGGAATTCCTGCGGCACCTGCGGGATGATGTCGTAGCTGTTGGAGTCGCGGTCGAACTGCGCCACTTCGGCGCCGCCGACCAGCAGCGTCAGCGTGTTGCCGATATCGGCGATCGGCAGGTTCAGCGCCGCCGCGCGTTCGCGGTCGATGGTGACGGTAACCTGCGGCGCGTCATAGGACATCGAGTTCTGAACGACGATGAAGCGGCCGGAAGCCTGCGCCTTGTTCTTGATCTTCTCGGCTTCGTCAAAGACCTCGGATGGGGCGCCGGTGGAGCGAACCACCATGGAGATCGGCAGGCCGCCGCCGGAACCGGGCAGTGTGGGCGGCGCAAAGACGAAGGCCTCGACGCCCGCCACCTTGGCGAGGCGGCCCTGGATGTCTGCCTGAAGCTCCTTGGAGTTGCGTTTGCGGTCCGCCCAGTCCTTGAAGGCGAAGCCGACGAAGGCGCCGTTGGTCGCGCCGCCGAAGGCGACGGCCGAGAACTGCGCCCTGGTTTCCGGGATGTCCTTCACCAGGCCGAGCATCTGGTTGACGTAGGTCTCGGTATAATCTGACGTCGCATAACGCGGCGCGGTCACGATCGAGAGCAGGAAGCCCTGATCCTCTTCCGGGGCCAACTCGGTGGAGGTCTTGGTGAACATGAAGCCGGTAAGTGCCACCAGCGCAACGACGATGATCAGCGTCACCGGCCGGTTTCTGAGCGAAGCGGTGACGGCACGCTCGTAGACACGCTCGACGCGGCCGAAAATGCCGTCGACGATGCGCTGGAAGCGGCCGTGCGCGCCGGCCTTCAGGAGGCGCGCCGACATCATCGGCGTGATGGTCACCGCGATCAGACCGGACAGCACCACCGAGCCGGCAAGCGTGACCGCGAATTCGCGGAACAAAGCGCCGGTCAGTCCGCCGGTGAAGGCAAGCGGCGCGAACACGGCGGCCAGCGTGATGGTCATGGCGACGATGGCCGAGAAGATCTCACGCATGCCGTTGAAGGCCGCCTGCATCGGCGACATGTGGTCTTCCTCCATGTGGCGATGGATGTTTTCCACCACCACGATGGCGTCGTCGACGACAAGGCCGATCGCCAGCACCATGGCCAGCAACGACAGAAGGTTGATCGAGTAGCCGACCGAAAACAGGATGAAGCAGACGCCGATCAGCGATAGCGGGATGGTCACGATCGGCATCATGACCGAGCGGAACGAGCCAAGGAACAACAGGATCACCACGATGACGATGGCAACCGCCTCGCCGATGGTCTTGAACACCTCTTCGATCGAGGCGCTGATCTGCCCGGTGGCGTCGTAGACGACCTCGATGGTCATGCCTTTCGGGAGTGTCTCCTGAATCACCGGCACGAGCTTGGTGACCGCCGCCGCGGTCGTCAGCGGGTTGGCCGCGGGCGTCGGGAAGATGGCGAGGAAGGTGCCGGGCTTGCCGTTGAAGCTCACCCTGGTGTCGGTGCTGGCGGCGCCAAGCTCGACGCGCGCCACGTCGCGCAGGCGCACCACCTGGCCGTCCGTCGAGCGGATCGGCAGTTGGGAGAAAGCCTCCGGCGTCTGCAAGGTCGAGTGAACCGTGATCGAGGAGACCACATACTCGTTCTGGGTGTTGCCGGGCGCCGAGAGAAAGTTGGAATTGTTGATCGCGGTCAGCACGTCGGCGGCGGTGGCGCCGCGGGCGGCAAGCCTGACCGGATCGATCCAGACGCGCATGGAATATTCCTCGGCGCCGAAGATTTGAACATCGGCGACGCCTTCCACCGTCGAGATGCGGGGCCGAATGACGCGCTCGATGTACTCGGTGAGCTGCTCCTTCGTCATGTTCGGATTCTGCATCGAGATATACATCATCGCGAACTGCTGGCCGGTGCCCTTGACGATCACCGGGTCCTTGGACGCGTCCGGCAAGGTGCCGCGCACGCCCTGGACCTTGGACAGCACTTCGGCGAGCGCGACGTCGGGATTGGAGCCGAGCTTCATCTGCACCGTCACCGTGCTCGATGACGGACGGCTCGAAGAGGTGACGTAGTCGATGTTCTCCGTCGAGGCGACGGCGCGCGCGATCGGGGCGGAGATGAAGCCCTGGATCAGGTCGGCGCTGGCGCCCGGATAGGCCGTGGTGATGGTGATCGCCGTCTCGTCCACTTTCGGATACTGGCGGATCGACAGGTTGAAGATGGCTTGGAAGCCCAGGAGCAGGATCATGCAGGCCAGCACCGTCGAGAGGACGGGACGGCGAATGAAGATATCGGAGAAGCTCATTGCTGAACCTGCTTATTCGCCGATTTGCTGGGGTCGATGGTGTTGTCGACGGCAACCGACATGCCGTTGAAGAGGCGATTCTGGCCGGCGGTGACGACCTCGTCGCCGGCCTTCAGGCCCTCGACGATCTCGACCATGCCGTTGTTGCGGCGGCCGAGCTTGACGAACACCTGCGACAGAACGAGCGCCGGCTGCTGCCCGGCCTCGGCCGGCTTCTGAGCATTGTCAGCCGGCTTTGCGGCGTTGTCGGCAGGCTTTGCCGTGTCGGAGGCCGGCTTCGAGGCGTCGACTTGCGGCTTGGCGGCGTCACCGGCCGGCTTTTCCGCGCCGGCTTTTTGCTCTTCCGATTTCGCCGGCACAGCAGCGCCGGCATCAGTGGGCTTGGCCGGCACGACCACAAAAACGAAGTCGCCGTAGAGGCTCGACGTCACCGCCGTCTGCGGCACCGAGATGATGTTGCTTTCCTCCGGCAACTCGACGCGGATCTGCACGAACTGGCCCGGGGTCAGCTTGCCCTCCGGATTGGCGACCTCGCCGCGGATCGACACCAGCCGGCTCGCCGGGTCGATCTTGGGGTCGATGCCGCGGATGGAGCCGGCAAAGGGCATGTCGGCCACGCTGCCGCCGATCCGCACCGTTTGGCCGATCTTCAGCAGCGGCAGCTGCTGCTCCGGCACCGTGAAGTCGACCCGCATCGTTTCGAGATCCTGGAGCGTCACCACCGAGTTGCCCGGCGCCAGATACTGGCCGATGTCGATCCTCGGAATGCCGACCGTACCGGTGAAGGGCGCCGCCAGGCGCTTCTGGTCGAGCACGGCCTGCAGCTTGTTGACCTGCGCGGCGGAAGCGGTTGCCGCCGCGCGCGCCGCGTCAAGCGTGGCGTCGGTGCCGACGCCGCGCCGCTGCAATTCCAGCGCGCGGGTGAGCGCCGCCTGGTCGGACGCGGCCTGTGCCTTCTGCGCCACCAGGTCGGCCTTCTCGACGGCGTCGTCGAGCTGCAGAAGCACGGCGTCAGCCGCAATCTTCTGGTTGGCGTGGAAGAGAATGTCCTTGACGATGCCGGCCGTCTCGACGGTCAGGTCGACGCCGCGCACGGCGTTGACGGTGCCGATCGCCTCGACGCCGGGCGTCCAGTTCGCGGGCTTCGCGACAACGGTCGACACTGTCGCGGCCGGCGGCTTCATGGTGGCGAAAAACTGCTTGATGCCGTTGTCGCGCAGGATGTTGAAGCCGACGATACCGACGCACACCAAAATGAGCAGCAGCAGAATTCCGGTAATGATGAAGAAGCGCTTCACGGACAAGTCCCCCAAGCCGGTAGCCGGCAAGACGATCAAATGCCGGGACACATATCGACGATGGGCCCCGATTCAAATTTCGGGCGCCTTACTGTACCGTCTGGACGGTCTTGTCAATTCCGCACAACCTAATGTAAGGGGTGGGGGTGATGAAGGCTCGCAGGGCAAATTCGCGCGACAGAATATTGGCCGCCGCCGCCGACGTGGCGCGCGAGGCGGGTCCGGGAAGCCTGTCGCTCGACGCCGTCGCCAGCCGCGCCGGCGTCTCCAAGGGCGGTCTGCTCTACAATTTCCCGACCAAGGCCGGGCTGATGCAGGGGCTGGTCGAGAACTACCTCAAGGAGTTCGAGCAGGCGCTCGAAACGCGTATCGCGGAAGGCGGTCACGAAAGCGCGCTCTCGGCCTATATCCAGCTTTCGGCCGATGAATGCGAGGAGCCGCAGCCCTCGGCGTCGTGGATCTTTTCGGCGATCGCCGAGGATCCGGAATTCCTGACGCCGATAAAGGCGTTCAAGCGGCAGCTGTTCGAGCGGCTGAAAGGGGAAACGGACGATCTCGGCTCGCTGCTGGTCTGCTTCCTCGCCATCGAAGGCTTGCGCAGCATGAACCTGTTCGATTCCGACGTGCTTTCGGAGGACGAGCGCAAGCTGCTGGTGGCATCGCTCCTCGAGATAGCCGGATAGGTTGCAGGCGTCACACCAGCTTCATCCTCGGGACATAGCGTTCTTCCCGGTTCTTTGCTGCAATGCAAAAGGAGTGGGACATGGTGGACGTTGTTTCCAGTGAGGCGGGGATTCCGAGACCGGATCACCCATTAGAACAATCGAACGGTGCCAAATGGTTCCTGCCGGCCTTCGGCGTGCTGGTTCTGGCCGGCCTCATCTATGTCGGCTATGCGCTGAGCCAGGACCTGGCGATCGCCAAGACGGTGCCCTGGATTCTGCTCGGCATCGCCTTGCTGATCGCGCTCGGCTTCGAATTCGTCAACGGCTTCCACGACACCGCCAACGCCGTGGCCACCGTCATCTACACCCGATCGCTCCCGGCCGAATTCGCCGTCATGTGGTCTGGCGTGTTCAACTTCCTTGGCGTGCTCACCTCAAGCGGCGCGGTGGCGTTCGGCATCCTGTCGCTGCTGCCGGTCGAGCTCATCCTGCAGGTCGGCTCGTCGTCCGGTTTCGCCATGGTGTTCGCCCTGCTGGTGGCGGCGATCCTGTGGAACCTGGGCACCTGGTTCCTCGGCCTGCCGGCGTCCAGCTCGCACACCATGGTCGGCTCGATCATCGGCGTCGGCCTCGCCAACCAGTTCATGGCGCCGGCCGGAAGCGCTACCAGCGGCGTCGAATGGGGGCAGGCGACCAATGTCGGCATGTCGCTGCTTGTCTCGCCCCTGGTCGGCTTCTTCGCCGCCGCTATCCTGCTCTATGCGATGAAGTTTCTGGTGCGCAATCCGGCGCTCTATGAGGCGCCGAAGGGCAACACGCCGCCGCCGTGGTGGATCCGCGCCTTGCTCATCTTCACCTGCACCGGCGTCAGCTTCGCGCATGGCTCGAACGACGGCCAGAAGGGCATGGGCCTGATCATGCTGATCCTGATCGGCGTGGTGCCGACCGCCTACGCGCTCAACCGCACGCCCGACATCAACTATCTCGAGGCCTACAAATCGGCTTCCGTGTCGGTCGAGCAGGCGCTGGGCAAATACGTCAAGCCGGGCGTCACCGTCGCCGCCGCCAAGGCCGCGGTTCAGGAGGCCGTGCGCAGCAAGTCGTGGAACGATCAGACGACCGTGGCGCTGCAGACCTACATTCATAACACGACCGCTGAGCTGCAGCCTTACGCTACCGTCGACAAGGTACCGACCGACCTGGTCAGCAACGCCCGCAACGACATCTATCTGATTGGTGAAGCGCTGAAGCTGATCGACAAGAAGAAGCTGCTGCCGATGCAGGACGCCGACCTGAAGGCGGTGACCGACTATCACAAGGCGGTCGACAACGCGACGAAGTTCATCCCGTTGTGGGTGAAGATCGCCGTGGCGCTGGCGCTTGGGCTAGGCACGATGGTCGGCTGGAAGCGTATCGTCGTCACTGTCGGCGAGAAGATCGGCAAGAGCCACCTGACCTATGGCCAGGGCGCCGCCGCCGAGCTGGTCGCCATGATCACGATCGGCGCGGCCGACCGTCTTGGCCTGCCGGTATCGACCACCCACGTCCTGTCGTCCGGCGTTGCCGGCACGATGGCGGCGAACGGCTCCGGACTGCAGTGGGCCACCGTGCGCAACCTCTTGCTTGCCTGGGTGCTCACCCTGCCCTGTTCGATCGCGCTGTCGTTCGTGCTGTTCGTCATCTTCCGCCAGGTGTTCTAGGTGGTGGAAGACCCTCAAAAGGAACGGCGCCGCTTACGGCGCCGGCTCCGCTTACGGCGCCGTTTCTTTTTGGTGGCCAGCCTATCGCCTCGCGATGTCCGCCCTGCTACGGCGGCGCAGTTGGCGCAGCGACAATACATGCAGCAGGATTGAGCTTGGCACCACGAAAGCAGGGGTCAGTACACCCGGGTAATCGCCAGCACCGATGCTCTGCACATCCGGAACGATCAGCTGCCAGGGGCCGGGCGAGGTAATCATGCCCATGGTGATCGCGACTGCGAAGTCGGCAAGGCCGAGGAAATTCCAGAAAGTTGCCGCCCTCCGGCCCTCGGCTGTGCCGGTCGCCACTGCGATCGCCGCCGGCAACGCGAGCAGTCCGGTCAGCATATCGCCGATGCCTGCCGGCACTGCGAATACGCCGGGCAGCGCACCATGCAGCCAGGCCGCGATCGCCCAGCTGCCGAATATGCGGTAGAGCTGAAGTGTGACGAGCCAGCTCGCAGGTATCGCATCGAGCACCTGCCCAATCCGCTTCGAGAACAGCAACAGCGGCGCGCCGATGATCACCGGCAGGAAGATCGCTGATGGCAACACCGGAAAAGACGCGGTGTCCGGGTGGAAGGCGCCGTTGATCGCGGCGCTCCAGGCGACGGTGAGCCACAGCGTGTCCGGGATCATGATTGCCAGCCAGGTCGCGCGGCGTTGACCCGGCGTCAGGCTCGTGTGTTCGAGGCCGAGCCACAATCCCAGCGCGATAAGCCCGTGGGCTGCGAGCTGGTGGGCCGTGGTCGGAACGCCGCTGGCCGGGATCGCCGGCCAACTATAGATCAGCAGCAGCCACAGCGCCGTGAGCGGCGCAAGCCAGAGCGGGCCCCGCCAGGTATCACGCGACGGAACGACAGCAGAGGGAACAGCTTCGGCGGTCATCGGCGGCACTCCATCGAGCCTGGGCGCTTTTGCGCTGATGCTCAGATGTACGCCTGCTTTCCGGGAGCGGCTATTCGCGACAATGTTGACAGTCTATGAAGAAGAGCTTCACAGTCAGGCAGAGTTTGCTCGACGGCGTGGAGGCGTTTCTAGCGCGCTGCACCGCAATTTTCGCCGCCTTTCCTGAGATTGCTCCGCCTGTGCTGGACGCAAATATCAGGTCGGGTCTTCGCGATGCAGGTCGTGGATGGCGACGCCTTCGATATTGGTCGGCAGCATCAGCCACTGCTTGTGGCGCAGCGTGCGCTCGGTGTCCTCGAGGCCCATGTCCCAGTGCTCGCGCATCGAGGTGCCCGAGAATTCATAGTCCTTGGCGTGACCCTCATAGCCTTTGTGCTGGTAGATCAGGTGGACAATGTTCACCACGCCGGCGTCTGAGTAGTCGGCGATCAGCTCCCTCTCGCCGTCCTTCAGCTGCTCCGGCGGAACGCGCTTGAGCGCGTCGAGCAGCTTCATCTTGAGCGCATGTATGCGCTGGAAATTGTCGGTGTTCTGGCGCGTGCGGCTCGAATACATGATGTCCTTGTGGCGCGACAGCACGTCGGCCATGCCGCGCGGCAGCGCGCCGCGGGCGCTGAACAGATCGACCTGGAAGACCAGCGAGGAGCGGTCCTCTTCCTGGTCGAGCAGATATTGCAGCGGCGTGTTGGAGACGATGCCGCCGTCCCAGTAATACTCGCCCTCGATGCGGATCGAGGGGAAGGCCGGCGGCAGCGCGCCGCTCGCCATGATATGCTCCGGCCCGATGCGCACCTTGTCGGTGTCGAAATAGACGAAGTTGCCGGTCCTGACATTGACCGCGCCGACGCTCAGCCGCTTCCTGCCGTCGTTCAGCACGTCGAAGTCGATCAGACTCTCCAGCGTGTCCTTCAGCTCGGCGGTGTCGTAGAAGCTGGTAGCGCCATCCGCGCCCGGCGGCTGGAACCACGGGTTGGGATTGCGCGGCTTGAAGAAGCCGGGCTGGCCCATGGTCATCGTCATCCACGACGAGGTGCGGTTGCGGATGTCGCGATAGATGTCGCCCTCGGGCGTATAGGCCCAGATCTTACGGCCCGAGACCGTCTGCCAGAACTGCTCCAGCCGCTGCAGGCGACGGCTCGGCTCGTTGCCGGCGATGATCGAGGCGTTGATCGCGCCGATCGACACGCCGGAGAGCCAGGTCGGCTCACAGCCGGCATCGGAAAGCGCCTGGTAGACGCCGGCCTGATAGGCGCCCAGCGCGCCGCCACCCTGGAACACCAGGGCGACACGGTCATATTGCTGTGAGATTTCCTGGATGGTGGCGGCGATAGCCTTGTTTCGGGTGCGTTCAAGCACGAGCCTTCTCCGGCAGGGTTGCGCTGGCTGTCGACCGTTCGGCGAGGTAGTCATGAACGACTTCGCCCAGCCCAAGCGTCAGATCGGCGGTGAAGTGGACGGCCGAGACCACCTCGAGCACCGGCAGTTTCGCCACATCGGCCATGACATGCGGCCGAAGGTCGAGCGCGGCCGGCGCCGTCCAGGCTTCCTTCAGCGTCACCTCGGTGAGGTAGTAGCGCACCAGCTCGCAAATGCGCGGGCTGCCGTCGACATGCGGGATGATCTTGATCAGGAAGTTGGGCGCAGCGAGCGAGGCGAGCACGGAATCGTGGTCGGCCTCGCGGTGCTTGTAGCCCATCGTGCCGGTGGCGCACAGAACGCTGCCATAGTGCAGTGTGCCGACCACCACTTCGCCCTCATGCACGATCTTGGGGCTGGCGAGCTTCTTCGGGAAGCCCCAGAGCTCGCGGCCGCCGGCGATCGGCGCGTCATCGTCGAGATACATGGAATGGACATAGCCGCCATGCTGGCCGCCGAAGCGCACGGGGATGACCTGGCCGGTCTCGGTATAGTCGCCGAAGCCGGTCGAATCCGGCATGCGGATGAATTCGTATTTGACCAGCGGCTCGTCGATCTCGAGCGGCTTCGGCACGACGGCTTCAAGCGCTTCGCGCGTCGTGCGGTAGGTGATGATGATGTACTCGCGGTCGAAGAAACGGTAGGGACCGGGCGGGAACGAAGGATTGGTGAGCGGCATCGCATAGGCGCGCTTCACGACATCGGCGATATCCAAGCTATTCACCCATCGGGTCAGGAATGACACACGCGAAACGCGCAGGGGAAGTATGTTGCACGGCACCATGACAGTGCCATGTCATTGTCCTCGGGCGCCAGTTTCATGGCTCTCGGACAGCATCACAACATTGTAATCGCAACGACATATGGCCGTGGCATTGTCATGCTGCGGCGCACAAACTATGTGCCTTAGGTCCCCTCCACCTCTTGCGAGATTTTTCATGGGTTCCCTGTCTTCGAAGAATGCGCTCGTCACCGGCTCGACCAGCGGCATCGGCCTGGCAATCGCCCGCGCCTTTGCCGCGGAGGGCGCCAACGTCACCATCAACGGCCTGGGCGACGCCGCGGCGATCGAAAGGGAGCGTGCCGGCATCGAGACGGATTTCGGCGTCAAGTGCCGCTACTCGGGCGCCAACATGATGGACGGCGCGGCGGTGACCGCCATGATCCACGAGGCCGAAGAGGCGTTCGGCAGCCTCGACATCCTGGTCAACAATGCCGGCATCCAGCATGTCGCGCCGATCGACGAGTTTCCCGACGACAAGTGGGAAGCCATCATTCGCATCAACCTGCTTGCCGCCTTCTATGCCATCAAGGCGGCGGTGCCCGGCATGAAGAGCCGCAAATGGGGCCGCATCATCAACACGGCCTCGGCGCATGCGCTGGTCGCCTCGCCGTTCAAGTCGGCCTATGTCTCGGCCAAGCACGGCATTGCCGGCCTGACCAAGACGGTGGCGCTGGAGGTGGCGCAGGACGGCATCACCGTCAACGCGATCGCCCCCGGCTATGTCTGGACGCCGCTGGTCGAGAAGCAGATCCCCGACACGATGAAGGCGCGCGGCATGACCGAGGAGCAGGTCAAGCACGACGTGCTTTTAGCCGCGCAGCCGACCAAGGAATTCGTCACCGTCGAGGAGCTCGCGGCACTGACCCTTTTCCTGTGCTCGGACGCCGCCAAGCAGATGACCGGCACGACCCTGCCGATGGATGGCGGCTGGACGGCGCAGTAAGCACAACTGCCTTCGCATAGGAAGGCGGACACGGCCCCGTGTTTCTGGCAATTCGATTCTTGACAATCGCGGGGGAGCGATCCAGCATCCCCAACAAGGGGTTCCCCGCGACGACCCCGTGAGGCGTCAGCCCAATGATCGCGTCCAAACTCTCTTCGTTCTGGAGGTGGACGCCATGCCGTCAACAACAGCAATCACGGTTCCTCAACTCTCTCGCCTCGTCGGCCTGCCCGACGCACCGGTTCTTGTCGACGTACGCATCGATGACGACTATCAAGCCGATCCGCGGCTGTTGCCGGCTTCGTACCGGCGCGATTTCAAAGCCGTTTCGAGCTGGGCGGCCGAATTCTCCGGGTCCAAGGTCGTCGTCATCTGCCAGAGAGGGCAGAAGCTCTCGCAGGGCGTGGCGGCATGGCTGCGCCATGAAGGCATTGCGGCCGAATCGCTTGAAGGCGGCTTCGAGGCCTGGGCCGAGGCCAAGGCGCCGGTGGTCAAAGCCAGCGCGGTCCCGCCCCGCGACGAGAGGGGCCGCACTGTGTGGGTCACCCGTTCCCGGCCGAAGGTCGATCGCATCGCCTGCCCCTGGCTGATCCGGCGCTTCGTCGATCCCAAGGCTGTGTTCCTGTTCGTCGACCCGGCCGAAGTGCCTCTGGTGGCCGAGCGCTTCGCCGCAGTCCCCTTCGACATCGAAGGCGTGTTCTGGAGTCATCGCGGCGATCGCTGCACCTTCGACACGATGATCGAGGAATTCGGCCTGCGCATCGAAGCGCTCGATCGTCTGGCGCTGATCGTGCGCGGAGCGGACACGGCGCGGCTCGACCTCGTGCCGCAGGCGGCCGGGTTCCTCGCCGCCTCGCTCGGCCTGTCGCGCATGTTCCGCGACGACCTCGAGCAGCTCGAAGCCGGAATGCTCCTCTACGACGCCTTCTTCCGCTGGTGCCGGGACGCCACTGACGAGACGCATAACTGGCCGGTCGGAGGCAAGGCGCAATGACCGTCCTTGCCAAGGACGGCACTGAGCGGCCGGCCGACGTGCCTGCCATGCCGACCTTCAGCGAAGCGACGCGGCTGTGGGCAAAGATCGGCCTGCTCTCCTTCGGCGGGCCGGCCGGGCAGATCGCTCTGATGCACAAGGAACTGGTCGAGGAGCGCCGCTGGATCGGCGAGGAGCGGTTCCTGCACGCGCTCAACTACTGCATGCTCCTGCCGGGTCCCGAGGCGCAGCAGCTTGCGGTCTATGTCGGCTGGCTGCTGCACCGGACGGCCGGCGGCCTCGTCGCCGGCACCCTGTTCGTGCTGCCCGGCGCGTTTGTCATGCTCGCCCTGAGCAGCTTCTACATGCTTTACAACGACGCGCCGGTCATCGAAGCGCTGTTCTTCGGCATCAAGGCCGCAGTGCTGGCGGTCGTCGTCGAGGCGGTGATCCGCATCGGCAGGCGAGCGCTGAAGAACCGGGTCATGGTGGCGATCGCGGTGGCGGCCTTCCTCGCCATCTATGTCGTCAAGCTGCCATTCCCGCTGATCGTGCTTGCGGCGGGCCTGATCGGCTGGATCGGCAGTCGCTTCGCGCCGAGCCTGTTTTCGGGCACGGCGCACGGCAAGGGCAGCGCCGCCGCTGACAGGAGCGGCGTGGTCGATCTGATGTTCGAGCGCGGCGAGCTCGGCCACACCGTTCCGACCAGATGGCATGCGGCCCGCACCGCAGCCATCTGGCTGCCGCTCTGGCTGGGGCCGGTGGCGCTGATTGCCGTGCTGGCAGGCCCGGCAAGCGTGTGGACGCAGATAGGCGGCTTCTTCAGCCTGATGGCGGTCGTCACCTTCGGCGGCGCCTATGCGGTTCTGGCCTATGTCGCGCAGGCGGCAGTGACCTCGTTCGGCTGGCTGGCGCCCGGCGAAATGGTCGACGGGCTAGGGCTTGCCGAAACGACGCCCGGGCCGCTGATCCTGGTGCTGCAATTCGTCGGCTTCGCCGCCGCCTACCGTCATGCCGGCGCGATCAGCCCGTTGCTTGCAGGATCGCTGGGAGCGGCGCTGACGCTCTGGGCTACCTTCGTGCCTTGCTTCTTCTGGATATTCCTCGGCGCGCCCTACATCGAGCAGCTGCGGCAGAACAAGGCATTGTCGGCGGCTCTCAGCGCGATCACGGCGGCGGTCGTCGGCGTGGTGATGAACCTTGCGCTGTGGTTCGCGCTGCATGTCGTCTTCGGCAAGGTCGCGAGTATCGGCTGGGGCGTGGAGGCCCCGGTCTTCTCGTCGCTCGACTGGCGCGCGGCGCTGCTGTCGGCGGCGGCGATGGTCGCCATGCTCAGGCTGAAAGCCGGCATGCTGCCGACGCTCGCGGCATCGGCGCTGGCGGGACTGGCCTTGCAAGCACTGTGAACTGTTTCAGGCCGCAGCCAAGCGTGATCGAGGGACTCTGTTTACAACTAACATGTTAGCATGATATTGCTGCCTGCAGATTGATGAATTGGAGACTTTGCAGGTGGCTTCGCGCTTTGGTCTGTCGGTTGCGCTCACAACGCCCTTTGATGCATCCGGGCGGATTGCTGTCCCGCTGATGACCGCGCATGCTCGGGCCTGCCTCGATGCCGGCTGCAGCAGCGTGACGCTGTTCGGCACGACCGGCGAAGGCGCCTCCGTCGGCACGGCGGAGCGGCCGGCGGTCATCGGCGCCATGCTTGCGGCGGGCATAGCTGCCGATCAGCTTGTCGCCGGCGTGCTTGTCGATGCGGCGGAAGACGCCGCGGAGCAGAGCCGGCAGGCCTTGCAGCGCGGCGCCCGCAACATCCTGCTGGCGCCGCCGAGCTACTTCAAGAATGTCGGCGACGACGGGCTGTTCGGCTGGTTTGCGGCCGTGTTCGCCGCGCTCGGTCCGCTCGCCCGCGGCGTGCTGCTCTACAATATCCCTTCGGTCACGACAGTGCGGCTGTCGCTCGACCTGATCGGCCGGCTGCGCAAGGCGTATCCGGGCGTGGTCGCCGGGGTGAAGGATTCGGGCGGCGACTGGGCCTATAGCGAAGCGCTGCTCAAGGCGCATGGCGACCTGATCATTCTGATCGGCGATGAACGGCATCTGGCGCCGGCGGTGCGGATCGGCGGCCAGGGCGCGATTTCCGGCATGGCGAATTTCGCCGCCGGCGAACTTCGCGCCATTGTGGAGAGCGGACGCGACGATTCCCGCGTGGAGTGCTTCGTTCTCGAACTGCTCAGGCACCCGGTCATTCCGGCGGTGAAGGCGATGGTGGCGCGCCAGACCGGCGACGAGCGCTGGCTGACGGTTCGGCCGCCGCTCGAGCCGGTCGCGCTGCCGGAGCGGCAGCAGCTTGGCGCCGCTTACAACCGGTTGTTCGCGACACAAGCGGCATGAGCGGCGGAGGACGCTGATCGGCATGGAAGACACGAGCGAACCGGCAACCCTGAGGGAAAAGGCCTATGCCAGCTTCACGCGGCATCTGCTGGCCCGTGACCTGAGGCCCGGCCAGTTCGTGTCGCAGCGCGAGCTGGTCGCCTTCACCGGCCTGCCGCTCGGCGCCATCCGCGAGATCGTACCGCGGCTCGAGGCGGAGGGGCTGCTGACCACTATACCGCAGCGCGGCATGCAGATCGCGCATATCGACATCAGCCTGATCCGCGAGGCCTTCCAGTTCCGCCTGTTCATGGAGCGCGAGGCGGTCGCGCTGTTTGCCGTCAACGCTTCCGACGCCGAGATTGCCCGGCTGCGGCGCGAACACGAGGACATGCTCGCGCAGGCGCTGGCGCAGACCCCGACGCCGGAAATGGAAGCCAAGGCGCAGAGCATCGATTGGGCCATGCATGACACATTCATCAGCGCGCTGGGCAACGAGATCATCGCCAAGGCCTATCTGGTCAATTCGGTGAAGATCAGGCTGATCCACCAGGAGCGGTTTCGCATCGACGGTCGCGTCGTGCCGGTCATGCGCGAGCATCTGGCGGTGATCGACGCGCTGGAGAAACGCGATCCGCAGAAGGCGGTCGAGGCTATCAGCCAGCACATCGACAATGCGCGCCGGCTGGCGCTCCAGATTTGAGGAAGACCGCGCCGCAATCGTCGCGGCGCAATCGACAACGACAGCAACCCGGGAGGAAGAAATGTCGTCCAATCCGTTCAATCCAACCAGGAGGCAATTGCTCCAGGGAACCGCTGCACTTGCCGCCGCAGGTTTCGCCGGTCTTCGTCCGAGTTTCGCCGCGGGCGTCGACTGGAAGCGCTTTGCCGGCACGACGCTCGACGTCAATCTGGTCAAGAGCCCGCGCAGCGACACCATCCTGAAGAACCTCGCCGAGTTCGAGGAGCTGACCGGCATCAAGGTCAATGCGGAGGCGACGCCCGAGCAGCAGCAGCGTCAGAAGACGGTGATCGAGCTCAGCTCCGGCAAGCCGAGCTTCGACGTGGTGCATCTGAGCTACCATGTGCAGAAGCGGCAGTTCGAGAAGGGCGGCTGGCTGGCCGACATTTCCGGCTACCTTGCCGATCCGGGCTTGACAGATCCGGGCCTGGTCGAAAGCGACTTCGCCGAGGCCGGCATGCAGTTCGCCAAGGACGGCCAGGGCGTGCTGCGCTCGCTGCCGTTCTCGGTCGACTATTGGATCCTCTACTGGAACAAGGAGCTGTTCGACGCCAAGGGGCTGAAATATCCCGAAAGTTTCGAGCAGCTGGTGGCGGCGGCCGAAGCGCTGACCGACCCGGCGAGCAACACGTTCGGTTTCGTCGCCCGCGGCCTCAAGAACGCCAACACGCCGGTGTGGACCTCGCTGATGCTCGGCTACGACATGACGCCGCTCGGCAGCGACGGCGAGCTGCGCACCACGTCGCCGGAGGCGATCGAAGCGGCCAGCCTTTATCAGCGGCTGATGACCAAGGCCGCGCCTCCGGGCGTCACCGGCTTCAACTGGGCCGAGGCGCAGTCCGCCTTCCTGCAGGGCAAGATCGGCATGTGGTTCGACGGCGTGGGCTTCGCGCCGCCCATGGAAAATCCAGAGAAATCGCGGGTGGTCGGCAAGGTCGGCTACGGCGTCATGCCAAAGGGACCGAAAGCGCATGCCTCGGGCACGTTCGGCGATGGCATCGGCGTGACGTCCGCCAGCACGAAGAAGGAAGCGGCCTATCTGTTCTGTCAGTGGGCGGTATCGCCTGCGATGGGCGCGCGGCTGCTGCAGGCCGGTGCCGGCGTGCCGTTCCGCAAATCGGTGCTGGAAGACCCCAAGGTGCGCGAGGGCGTCACCATGCCGCCGAGCTGGTTGGACGCCGTGGTTGGCTCCGGCAACATCAGCCGGCTGGCGCTGCCAGTCATCATCCCGGTCACCGAGTTCCGCGACATTTATGGCGTGGCGCTGACCAACATGATTGCCGGTGCCGACCCCGCCGACGAGCTGAAGAAGGCCACCGAGCAGTTCCAGCCGGTTCTCGACAGGAGCGAGCAAGGCTGATGTCCGCCATCGCCCCAGAACGCGCGGGGGTGACGACGCAAGCCATCGAAGAGAGCCAGCCGCTTCGGCTGGCTCCCAACTACTGGCCTTTCGTCATTCCGGCGCTCGTCGTCGTCGGCGCCGTGATCATCTTTCCCTGGGCCTTCACGCTGTGGATGAGCGTCAACAGCTGGACGCTCGGCCAGTCGCGAAGCTTTGCCGGGATGGAAAATTACCTGCGCCTGGCGAGCGATCCGCGCTTCTGGGAATCGCTCTGGCACACCTTGACCTACACGTTTCTATCGGTGGCCGCGCCGATGTTCTTCGGCACCGTCGCGGCGCTGATCTTCGACGCCAGGTTCCCATTGCGGGGCCTGCTGCGTGGGCTGTTCGTGATGCCGATGATGGCGACCCCGGTGGCCGTGGCGCTGGTTTGGACGATGATGTTCCATCCGCAGCTCGGCGTGCTCAACTATCTCTTGTCGCTGGCCGGCATTCCGGCGCAAGAGTGGATCTTCAACGCCAACACGGTCATTCCTTCGCTGGTCGCGGTCGAGACTTGGCAGTGGACGCCGCTGGTGATGCTGATCGTGCTGGGCGGCCTTGCATCCGTGCCGCGCGAACCGTTCGAGAGCGCCGAAATCGACGGCGCCAATGCCTGGCAGCAGTTTCGCTATCTCACCTTGCCGATGATCGCGCCGTTCCTGATGATCGCGGTGATCATCCGCACGATCGATGCGCTGAAGAGCTTCGACATCATCTACGCGATGACCCAGGGCGGCCCGGGGACGGCGTCGGAGACCATCAACATCTATCTCTACAACACCGCCTTCTCCTACTACGACATGGGTTATGGCTCGGCCATGGCCGTCGTGTTCTTCATCGTCATCGTGGCGCTGTCCTTCATCCTCCTGATGCTGCGCCAGCGAGCGCAATGGGCCGACGCGGAGGGCAAGTAGATGGGCTCGCGGCTGCTGAATAAGCTGGGATTGTTCTCCGCGGCGCTAGTGCTGGTCTCGCCGGCGATCCTGTTCTTCCTCTGGATGATCTCGCTGTCGCTGAAATTCGAGATCGACAACGGCGCCTACCCGCCGATCCTGATCCCCGAGCGCTTCGCCTGGTCGAACTACGCGAAAGTGTTCGAGGAGAACAATTTCCTGCTCTATCTCTGGAACTCGGTGCTGGTGACAGGTACTGCAACGATGCTTGCGCTGCTGATCGGCGTGCCTGCCGGCTACGGCATCGCCCGGCTCAAGGCGGAGCGTTCGGCGATCGTCATCATGATCGCACGCATGACGCCGGGGCTTTCCTATCTCATCCCGCTGTTTCTTTTGTTCCAGTGGCTGGGCATCCTCGGCACGCTCTGGCCGCAGATCATCATCCATCTGGTGGTGACGGTGCCGATCGTGGTCTGGGTGATGATCGGCTATTTCGAGACGACGCCGATGGAGCTGGAAGAGGCGGCCAATATCGACGGCGCTTCGTCCTGGCAGGTGTTCCGGCTGGTGGCGCTGCCGATCGCCAAGCCCGGTATCGTCGTTGCCTTCATCCTGTCGATCATCTTCTCGTGGAACAATTTCGTCTTCGGCGTGGTGCTCGCCAGCCGCGAGACGCGGACTTTGCCGGTCGCCGTCTACAATATGCTGTCCTACGAGCAGGTGAGCTGGGGGCCGCTGGCGGCCGCGGCGCTGGTGGTGACGCTGCCGGTGCTGGTGCTGACCATGTTCGCGCAACGGCAGATCGTCGCGGGACTGACCGCCGGTGCGGTCAAGGGCGGCTGAGCACGGCCCGAATAGACATCAGTCTTTGTGGAGGAACCCAATGGCATCGGTAACCATCAACAATGTGCAGAAGGCCTTCGGGAGCGCCAAGATCATCCACGACGTCAGCGTCGATATCGCCGATGGCGAGTTCGTCATCCTGGTCGGGCCGTCGGGCTGCGGAAAGTCGACCCTGCTGCGCATGATCGCGGGGCTCGAAACGATCTCGGCCGGCAAGATCGCCATTGGCGAGCGCACCGTGAACAACCTCAGGGCGCGCGACCGCAACATCGCGATGGTGTTCCAGAACTACGCGCTCTACCCGCATATGACGGTGGCCGACAATATGGGCTTCGCGCTCAGGATCAAGAAGGCCGATCCGGCCGACACCGCGAGCCGCGTGAAGCGGGCAGCAAGCATTCTCGGCCTCGAAAAGCTGCTCGACCGCTATCCGCGCCAGCTCTCGGGCGGCCAGCGCCAGCGCGTCGCCATGGGCCGCGCCATCGTGCGCGACCCGCAGGTCTTCCTGTTCGACGAGCCGCTCTCCAATCTCGACGCCAAATTGCGCGTCCAGATGCGCGGCGAGATCAAGGCGCTGCATCAGCGGCTCGGCACCACCACCATCTATGTCACGCATGACCAGATCGAGGCCATGACCATGGCCGACAAGATCGTCGTGCTGCATGACGGCCTGGTCGAGCAGATCGGCGCACCGCTCGATCTCTACGACCGCCCGGCCAATCTGTTCGTTGCCGGCTTCATCGGATCGCCCGCCATGAATTTCATCCACGGCCGCGTCGAGGAAGGCATCTTCCGCAGCGCCGGCGGGCTGACGCTGCCGCTGCCGGAAGGCATTCAACCGGCCGAAGCCGCGGGAAGGGAACTGGTCTACGGCATTCGTCCCGAACATATCCGGGCGAGCGGCCAGGGTCTCTCCGGCACCGTCACGCTTCTGGAGGCGACCGGTTCGGAAATCTTCGCCACTGTCGACTGCGGCGGGGAGGCGATCTCCTGCCTTTTCCGCGAGCGGCTTGCGCTGAAGCAAGGCGAGAGTGTGCCGCTCGAGATCGACCGCGCCTCGGCGCATCTGTTCGACGCCAAGACCGGCCGGCGTATCTGAGCGCCGCTGTCGGCGCTCACCATCAGCAGCGACGGCGCCTTCCTTTCGGACCGCCTTCAAGGCGAACGTGGCTCGACCCTGGGTAACCCGTTGAGCTCCTGGCGACAATCGATCACATCAGCGTGATCGAAACCAATGATCCTTTTGGGAATAAACCGCCGGTTCCGCTGGTCTTCCGGGCATGCGCCGCCAACGGCGTTGCAGGAGATCGACATGGCCTATCATGACAATACGAACGCCAGGCGGCAGCTTGCGGGCAAGAGCCGCCGCCAGCCCTTGGAGCGCATGGGCTGGAGCGGTGTGCTCCGGGCGTCGCCGTTCCGCCGCCGGCGCTGACCGTGCGACCCGCAACAAAAGAGATCCACGACAATGACGGCGGCATCCCGCATCTCGTCGCGACCAGCGATGCGCCGTTCGCTTGCGAGGCGCTTGACTCCGGTGACACCTATGCCTTCACCTCCACCAAAGCAGGCCACTTCGCCTGCGATCGCGATCTTCACCCGCGCGAGCAGGGACGGATCGGCGCCAACCGCTGAGGGTGGCCGCAAAGCCCAGGCGGAGGTGCCTGACGGTGGGACTGTGTTGAGCGAAAGAATGCTGGCCGCGCGTTTTGCCGAAGTGGTGCTGCCGCATCTCGGCGATGCGCTGTCGCTCGCCCGCTGGCTGACCGGCAACGCCGCCGACGCCGAGGATGTGGTGCAGGAGGCTTGCCTCAAGGCGCATGCCGGCATTGCCGGCTTTGCCGGCGGCAATGCGCGCGCCTGGCTGCTCACCATCGTGCGCAATGCCTCCTACACCTGGATGGCGCGCAACCGTCCGCGCGGCGTGGTCGCCGTCGGCGACCTCGCCGACCTGGACGACGTGTCGCCGCCGCCCGACAATGACGCCGACAGCCCGGAGGCGGCGCTGATCGCCAAGGCGAATTCGGCGGCGGTGGAAGCGGCGATCGCGAGGCTGCCAGAGGCGTTTCGCGAAACGCTGGTGCTGCGCGACATAAACGGGCTCAGCTATCGCGAGATCGCGGCGATGCTGGGCGTGCCGCAGGGCACGGTGATGTCGCGGCTGGCGCGGGCGCGCAGCCTGCTGATGACGGATATTGGAGGGCGCCACCATGAGCCCGCATGAAAATCGCCCGCATGATGACGGATTGCCGCAAGACCCGCAGGATATGAAGCTGATGATCCATGCCCTTGTCGATGGCGAGCTCGATGCCGCGGCGGCCCTTGCCGTCGAGCGACGCATCGCCGCCGATCCAGAACTTGCGGCCGAACATGCGCGCATCCTCGCGCTGCGCACGGCCGTCACCGGCGTGCCGCGGCCTGCCGTCAGCGACGATTTTCTGGCACGTATCGCGGCTATCGCCGATGCCAGAGTTCCCGAGGACGCCGCGGCTGAAATCGTGCGGGCGGAGTCGCGGTCGTCAGCACAGGCGCAACAACAACGGGGCAAGGTCATCGAGATGCGGCCGCGCGCTTCGGCACGCTGGTTCAACTCCTTCGACTGGCGCCAGATGGCGGCCTCGATCGTGCTGACGGCGTTTCTCGCCAGCGGCGCGACGCAGTGGCTGATGGTGGAGAATGCGCCCGACAGTTTCGCGGTCGCCGTCGCCAACGGCCATCGCCGCAGCCTGCTCGCGGCGACGCCGGTCGACATCGTCTCGTCCGACCGGCATACGGTGAAGCCGTGGCTCGATGGCCGGATCGGCGTGTCGCCGCCGGCGCCGGACATGGCCAAGGATGGCTACGCGCTGCTCGGCGGCCGCGTCGAGGTCATCGGCGACAGGCCGATGCCGGCGCTGGTCTACCGCCACCACGAGCATCTGATCACCCTGGTGGCGGCACCGCGGCAGGACGAAGCCAAATCGGTGCCGGTGGCGGACGATCTCTCGGCGGGCGGCTTCCTGCTGGTCCACTGGACCGACGGCGCCTTCTCCTACTGGGCGATTTCGGACGCCGAACGGCCCGCGCTCGACGATTTCGTCGCCCGCTTCCGGGCCGCCATCATCGCCAATCCGGCGGCTGGCAGCCCGGGTTAGGGAAACGAAACTTCTTTGTCGCCGCTATTTGAGGCCGATAACCCGTCTGGCGGAAAGGCAGATGCCTCTCCGTCCGAGATAGTCACGCCAAAGCACTCGCCCCATGCGCCGGCCCCTTGGCGCGCAAGTAGATTAAGTCAAGGTCGGCTTTGGTATGTTATAAACGCTGCGTTCTCGGGGCGGATACGAGGCGATGGATCAGGAAAGACTTCTAGCCGCAGTCCTCTTGGCTGATGTCGTGGGCAGCACACCGCTCTATGAGCGCATCGGCGACGATGCCGCTCTGCGGCAGGTCTCGGATTGCCTCGACGCGATACGCGAGATCGTCGCCCAGCACGGCGGTGACTTCATCTACTCGAAAGGCGATGACGTGCTCAGCCTGTTCGAGAGACCGGAGGCGGCGCTGAGGGCCGTCTGCCAAATCAACAGCCAGATGACGAGAGCGCCGTTGAGCGCCCGGATCGGATTGCATTTCGGGGCGGTCATTCGCGCGCGGGGCGCGGTATTCGGCGACGTTGTCAATGTCACCGCAAGGCTGTCCACCACGGCCAACCCGGGGGAGGTGCTGATCAGCCAGAGCTTCTTCGAAGCGCTTTCCGCGGGTAGCCGCGGTGCCTTGCGGCTCCTCGACAAAATGGCCTTCAAGGGAAAGCAGGAACTCTTCGATGTCTATACCCTGGGGAGCGACGATGTGGCCCTCGATACCCACGTCGCCAGCCGGGGCACCATCATCGAAAGGCGCTCCGCGCCGCCGCGGCAGATCAATCTGGTCATCCGCTATGGAGATCAGTTGGGATCCTGCCGAAACAACGAATTCGTGACGATCGGCCGATCTCCGGAATGCAATATCGTCGTCCAGCGGCCATGGGTCTCGAGGCACCACGCGACCTTCACCATTTCGAATGGCAAGGCCCGGCTTATCGAGCGAAGCTCGTCGGGCACGTTTGTGTCGATGGGACCCGGCCATGAAGTATTCGTGCGCCGCGAAGATATTGTCCTCTTCGGCTCCGGCGTCATCTCGCCTGGGCGGAGGTCATCCCTCGGCGACGCCCAGATCCTTCACTACGAGATTGTCTCTGGCTGACCCGGCCGGGCTCGTTAGCCGCGAACGACTTCAAGCGGCCGCACCGCTGGCGCTGCCGCTGCCGGAAGGTATCCAGTTCGCTGAGGCCGCAGGTCGGGAACTGTGACCGGCCCGGGCATCCTTGGCACTGTGATCGTGCTGGAGGCCACCACCCTGGTGGCGGCGCCGCGGCAGAACGAAGCCAAATCGGTGCCGGTGGAGGACGATCTGTCGGCCGGCGGCTTCCTGCCCAAATCCTCGCGCTGATCCGGAACATCCGTGAAGAACGCGGCCTGACTATGGTTCTGGTGACGCATGATCTCGGCGTGATCGGCGAGGTGTGCGATCGCATCATCGTAATGAAGGACGGCCAGATCGTCGAAGCAGGCACCAGGGAAGAAATCCTGATCCGGCCAAAGGCCGAATATACGCGTCGCTTGATCCAGTCCCAGCCGTCCCTTCTGCCCGACCGCGCAGATCTTTCCGTGCCGGACCAGAGCGAGATCATGGCGGTCAGGGACCTGTCGATCAAATTCACCGTCCCGAGAAGCCTGGCCGACGTGGTTCGTGGCAAGCCCGCCTATGTGGTTCGGGCGGTGGACAAGGTCACCTTCTCCTTGCGCCGGGGCGGATGCCTTGGCGTCGTGGGCGAATCCGGGTCCGGCAAAAGCACGCTGGCCCGGGCGCTGGTCGGCCTGCTGAAGCCGTCGTCAGGCTCCATTCATATCGCAGGGTTGGAGCGCGGAAAGGATCGCGGCCGCGTCGTGCAGATGGCTTTTCAGGACCCCTACTTATCCCTGAACCCCGCCTACACAATCAAGCAGACCCTTTCGGAGCCCTTCGTTGCTCACAGGCTTTGCGCTCTGTCCGAGGTTCCGGAGCGGCTGAAGCAGCTGATGCGCATGGTCGAACTGCCGGAAGAGCTGTTGCACCGCAAGACCAACCAGTTGTCCGGCGGCCAGCGCCAGCGTGTCGGCATCGCGCGTGCCCTTGCCATGTCGCCCGCCATCCTGATCGCCGATGAAGTGACATCGGCGCTCGACGTGTCGATCCAGGCGCAGATATTGGAACTTTTCAAGCGCCTCCAGAAAGAGCTGTGCCTCACGCTAATCCTGATTTCGCATGACCTCGCCGTCGTGAGGCACCTTTGCGAAGAGGCGGCGGTGATGCGCCATGGCAAGCTCGTCGAATATGGCCGCAGCGCCGACGTGCTCCGCAATCCGCAGACTGACTACACCCAGGCGCTGCTGAATGCCGTCCCGAAACTGATGAATGGCAACCATGACAATGAGAACCATGACGAAACCGCGCGGCCGTGACCTTGGCCTGCCCTTTCCCGGCAAGACCGGCCCCTATAATGCGATCACCGACGTGCCGGGTGTTCTGGTTGGCTTCACGACGCTGACCGACCCAGGCAAGAACATGCGCACCGGCGTGACGGCGATCATTCCACGCGCCGAACAAGACACGCCCAGACCCGTCTGGGCCGGCTTTCACAGTCTGAACGGCAACGGGGAGATGACCGGCGTTCACTGGGTCAATGATGCGGGGTATTTCGTCGGCCCGATCTGCATCACCAACACCCACGGCATAGGCGCGGCCCATACCGGAGCCACCGAGTGGATGATCCGCACCTACGCCAAGCACTTTCAGGGAGAACATGCCTGGGCGTTGCCCATTGTGGCGGAAACCTATGACGGCTGCCTGAACGACATCAACGCGATGTTCGTCAAACCCGAACATGTGGTCGCGGGATTGGATGCCGCGAAATCCGGCCCGGTCGCCGAAGGGTCGATCGGCGGCGGCAACGGCATGATCGCCTATGACTTCAAGGGCGGCACCGGCACCGCATCGCGTCAGATCAGCATCGGTGGCAAGACCTACACGGTCGGGGTGCTGGTGCAGGCAAACTACGGGGTTCGCCCGTGGTTTTCGGTTTTGGGCGTGCCTGTCGGTCGTGAAATGCCGGGCGGCCGCTCCCGGAAAAAGGAAACCGGCTCGATCATTGTCATCATCGCGACCGACGCGCCGCTTTCTGATGCGATTTTGCGGCAACTGGCCAAGCGCGCCTCCATCGGAATAGGACGCTCAGGTTCGCCGGGCGGCAACGCATCGGGCGACATCTTCCTTGCCTTCTCCGTGGCCGATGACATGCCGAACCCGCTCCATGCGGGCCCCGTGATCACACGCCATTCCCTGAACTGGGAGGAGCTTGATCCGCTTTATCAGGCTGCGGTCGAGGCCGTCGACGAGAGCGTGATCAACGCCATTGTTGCAGGCGAAGACGTGGCGATGTTCAAACCGAGGGGCGAGGTCTGCCCGGCGATCGACACGGCCAGGCTTATGTCGATCATGGCGACCTACGGGCGTCATTCAATGGAAAGCGCTGCGGGCGCGACTAACAGGCAAATTGTTGATGCCAGAGCTTAACGACATTTTCTGACTATCCAATGCCAAGGCTGTTGATGTCGGGCTCTTCCGTTTCCGTGAAACCATTAGCTTCCACGCGTCGCGGCGGGCGGGTTCCTGCTGGTCCACGGACCGACGGCGCGTTCTCCTACTGGGCGATCTCGGACGCCGAGCGCCCAGCACTCGACGATTTCGTCGCCCGCTTTCCGGGCGGGGATCATCGCCAATCCGGCGGCGGGCAGCCCCGGCCGAGCAACTCCAGGAAAATCGCCGAACCGCTTCGAGCCTCTATTCGACCATGAACCGCGAGCTGAAGGGAAGGCTTGCCGCCCCCACTGCCTTGGGCGAGCGCTCGATGTTGCCTGCGATCGCGGTTGTGCCCGGCATCGCCTGCTCCAGCTCCCGGCAGATTGCCTTGCACACCGCCTGCGGCGCGTAAGAAGAAAGGACGACCGAAGCCACCGGAACGAACGGCTTCAACGCTGCGATCGACGACTTCATCTGCTCCACCAGGTGGTGTTGCCACGCGGTCTCGGCATCGCCGAACGAAGGCCAATCCGCGCCTCGTTCCCAGAGATCGGAGGGCGAACTGCCTGTCTTCCTGATCTCCTCCTCCAGGCGCAGGATGCCGACGTCGAAGCTTACCGCCGCGGTGGTGTTGTAGATCTGGTGGTTGAGGATCAGGCGGCTGTGCAGGCGCGCGCCGAGATAGAAGAAGAGATAGTCCGAGAGATGCTTCGCGACGCCGAACATGCTCTCGCCGCCCGCGGCGGCGGTGATGTCGTTCTGGACGTAGACGGGGTAGCCGATTTCCCGCTCGACCTCCTCCTGCAGAGCGTCGAACCGTTCGCGGGCCGCCTTCGGCGTCAGCTCGAGCTCGGCCTGGTCGCCCGGCAAGGCAAGGCCGATGCCAGCGATGCGCGCGTGGAGGTGCGGCGGCAGATCGGCGATGGCCTTGGCGATGGCGCTCATGAATTGCGGATGGTTGGTGTCCTGCGCGGTCGCCGAGAACGGCAGCACCGTGTGCGAGCGGATCGAGCCGACGAAGTCGACGAGCACGACCTCGACCTGGCGGTGGCCGACGCTGATGCCGACGGAATAGGCGCCCTCCGGATTGAGCGAGAGCGGCACCGTTGGCGGTCCGACGCGGCCGCGCTGGGCCTCGCCCTTGGCGATCAGCCCTTCCTGCTCGAGCGAGCGGACGATGACGGAAACCGTCTGCGCCGACAGGCCGGTCCGCTCGCCGATCTCGAGCCGGGTGATGTCCTTGCTCTGAAGCAGCAGCGACAGCACGAGGCGCTCGTTGTAGCTGCGCACGCTGACGGCGTTGAGGCCGCTGGCGCGGTCCGCGATGCGGAGCGGATTGGGCGGCGCAAAGCGCATGTCAGGCATGGTGTGTCCTCTCGCAGCCGGTCGTGGGGGACACCCTTATGCCGCGGTCACTTCTCATCCGGCCACCCGATTGCTTCGACCTCGCGGGCCAGCGCGCTGCCCAGCAGCGCATGCGCCCGTCCGTTGATGTGGAACCCGTCCAGCGAGTCGCAGGTGACGACCGAACCCGCGTCGAAGAAATGCACCTCGAGCGAATCGGCGATGATCTCGAATTCGAGCGCCAGCTGCCGCGACTTCTCCGGTGCGCCGGCAAAGATCGACCGCCATTCCTTGATGTCGTCCAGCATGGGCGGCGGAGAGACGATCATGATCTCGGGCACGCTGCCGCGCGGGCCGGGCTTCAGCTCCTTGATGTCGTAGACAAGGCAGCCCATGGCCATCGCCACTTCCGAGGCAGGCTGGTTGAAGCGCGCCTTGAGGTCATTGGTGCCCAGCATGATGATGACGAGGTCGAGAACGGCATGGCTCTGCAGGCAGGGCCTCAGATAGGTGCGCCCGTTTTTGTGGGCTCCCTCGATCGGGTCGTCGCGCACCGTCGTGCGGCCGCTCAGGCCTTCCTCGATGACATGCCAGGCAGCACCCAGCTCCCTTGCCATGACGCCGGGCCAGCGCTCGGCCGGACCATAGCGATCCAGCGGCGTGCCGCCGGGTATCTGCCCATGCGTGTTGGAGTCGCCGTAGCACAAGATCGATCGCATGCTCCTCCCCCGATCCAGCCAAGGTTCTGATTTGCAGAGGTTATCGGACGAAGTTTGGTCGTCCGCCATGCCGCGACCCTGCCATCCGGGGGAAAGGTAGCGCAAGCCGCAAAGATAATCCATCACTCTGAATAATTATTGACAACCGTTCAGATCGATGGTTGAAGTGAGCCTGGGAGGAATGCCCCGAACCTTTTGCGCCGACTGGCTGCCATGACCCATGGCGGCAACGCTGGACCATGTCTCAGCGGCCGTGCGCGCGGGTTGAGCAATGAGCTGAAGCATTGCCGGGATCGCCCGGCAGGTGCGGTGTCTGGCCATGGGCCGGACACCGATGGGGAAGTCGTGACCCTGGCATCCAGGGTTCGTGGAGCTTGAGAAGGAGGATGGCTCAGTGAGACGGATAATCCAATCAATCGCAGCGGCGGTGATCGCAACCACAATGTTGTGCGCTCCCTCGTTTGCCGACGAGGTATCGCTGCTGGATGGCGTGACGGCCCGCGCGGGCGACAACCCGACGGTCGAAGCCGGGAAATTCAAGAAGGACGCGCCCTGGGTCATCGGCATGAGCCATTTCGGTGTCAACGCGAACACCTGGACCGTTCAGGTCGCGCATGAGGCCGAGGCGGCCGCCGCCAAGGACAAGCGCATCAGCAAATTCATCCTGCTCGATGCCGGCTTCGACCAGAAGAAGCAGGTCGCCGACATCGAGGATCTGATCGCCCAGAAGGTCGACGCCATCATTGTCCAGCCGGTCACATCCACCTCGGCGGACGCCAGCATCGCCAAGGCCGTCGCGGCCGGAATCCCGGTCATCGTGCACACCGGCCGGATCGAATCCGACGCCTTCACCACCGAGATCCAGGGCGGTGCCGAGCATTTCGGCAAGGTGATGGGCGACTTCCTGGTCAAGGACCTTGGCGGCAAGGGCAACATCTGGGTGCTGCGCGGGCTCGCCGGCCATCCGGAGGACACCAACCGGTATAACGGCCTGCTGCAGGCGCTGAAGGGAACCGACGTCAAGATCATCGCCGAGGAGCATGGCGACTGGCAGTACGACAAGGCCAAGAAGCTCTGCGAGACGCTTTACCTGAACAACCCCGAGATCGACGGCATCTGGTCTTCCGGAGCCGACATGACGCGTGCTTGCGTCGACGTTTTCAAGCAGTTCGGCGCCAAGATCCCGCCGATCACCGGCGAAGGCAACAACGGCTTCTTCGGCCAATGGATCGCCGACGGCTTCAAGTCGATCTCGGCCGAATACAGCCCGGCCCAGGGCGCTGCCGGCATCCGCGCGGCCGTCGCCCTGCTCGAAGGCAAGGAGTTGAAGAAGCACTACGACTACAATCCGCCCGGCTGGGACCTGGAAAAGGTCAAGAAATACTATCGCGATGATCTCTCGGCCAATGTCTGGTGGCCGTCGGATCTGCCGGAAGACAAGCTCAAGGAGTTCTACGCGAAGAAATAAGGGTGGCGCCATCGTGACGCGGGCGGCGGCGACCGTTGCCCGCGTCACGGAAATCTCCTTGATGCAGCGGTGATTGTTTCGTGAAAACCCTCGTCGAAATGTCCGATATCCGCAAGGCGTTCGCCGGCACGGCGGCGCTGAAAGGTGTCTCGATCACGCTCCAATCCGGCTCCGTCCATGCATTGATGGGCGAGAACGGCGCCGGCAAATCGACGCTGATGAAGATCCTCGCGGGCGTCCATCAGCCGGACAGCGGCTCTATCCAGCGCGAGGGGCGCCAGGTCGTCTTCCACAAGCCGAAGGATGCGCTGGAAGCCGGCATCTCGACCGTGTTCCAGGAATTGTCGCTGCTGCCCAACCTGACGATTGCCGAGAACATGTTTCTCGGCCGCGAGCCGGTCACGGCCTTTGGCGGCGTCGACCACCGGCGCATGCGGCGCGAGGCCGGCAAGGCGCTTGCCGAGCTCGGCCTCGCGCTCGATCCGGGCACGCTGGTCTCGAGGCTCAGCATCGCCGAACGGCAATTCGTCGAGATCGCGCACGGCATCATGACCGAGGCCAGCGTGTTTATCCTCGACGAGCCGACGGCGGCGCTTAACGCCGCCGATGTCGAGGTGCTGAACCGCCACATCCGCAGGCTGAAGGATGAGGGCAAGGCGGTGGTCTACATTTCCCACCGCATGGACGAGATCTTCGCCATTTGCGACACCGTAACCGTCCTCAAGGATGGCGAACTCGTCAGCACCAGGCCGGTCGCCGCGATGACGCCGGCGTCGCTGATCGCGATGATGGTCGGCCGCGAGCTTGCCGACCTCTTCCCGCAACGCGGCGATGCTCCGGGACCCGTGGTGCTCGCGGTCGAGGATTTCCGCATCACCGAGCGCTCCAGGCCGTTCTCGCTGTCGCTCAGCCGCGGCGAAATCGTGGCGCTGGCCGGCCTGGAAGGGCAGGGCCAGCAGCGCTTCCTGCGGTCGCTGGTCGGACAATACCATCCTTTCGCCGGCCATGCGACGATCAAGGGCAAGCCGTTGCCGCTTCCCGTGCCGCCCGGCGGCGGCGTGCGCCGGCTGCAGGCGATGGGCGTCGGCTTCGTGCCGGAGGATCGCAAGGAGGACGGGCTGTTCCTCGGGCTCTCGGTTGCGCACAACATCGCCGCCGCGCTTCATTCGAAACGGCCGGAACTGGCACTGGCCGCCGGCTATCAGCGCCTGATTGCCGAGACGATGTCGAGCCTTGCCGTGAAGGCCGGCAGCCCGAACGCCGCCGTCGGCACGCTCTCCGGCGGCAATCAGCAGAAGGTGCTGCTCGGCCGCTACCTCTGCGCCGACATTGACATCCTGCTCGTCGAGGAGCCGACGCGCGGCGTCGACATCGGCGCAAAATCCGAGATCTACCGCCTGCTGCGCGACTTTGCGGGCAAAGGCGGCGCGGTGCTGGTGCTGTCGCGCGAGACGGTCGAGCTGATCGGCCTCTGCGACCGCATATGCGTCGTCCACAACGATACGATCGTGAAGGAAATGCCGGCGGCCGACGCCACCGAGCACAACATCCTCGACGCCGCTCTCAGCGCCAACGGGGAGGCCCACGGGGCGAGAGGTGAGCACCGATGACAGCCTTGAGCAGACGCCTGACAGGCGCGAGAGGATCGCGGCAGGGCATGTGGATGCTGCCCTTGCTGATCGCGCTGGCGATCGCGCTCTGGCTGAGTTTTGAGACCGCGCAGTTCCTTAACGGGGAGAACCTGCTCAATCTGGTGCCGCAGGCCATGCCGCTGATCATCACAGCGGTCGGCCAGATGTTCGTCATCCTGCTCGGCGGGCTCGACCTTTCCGTCGGGTCGATGATCAGCTTCACGACGGCGGTGCTTGCGCTTGGCGGACCCGGCTGGGTGCTGATCCCGGCCGTGTTCGTGCTGGCGGCCTTGGTGGGCTTCACCAACGGCTTCATCATCACGCGCTTCAACGTGCATCCGATCATCGCGACGCTGTCGATGCAGTACATATTGCTCGGCATCACGCGGGTGCTGCGGCCGGTTTCGGGCGGCACCGTGCCGGATGTCGTCATCAGCATCGTGGCCGGTTCCTTCCTCGGAGTGCCCATGCCGGTATTCTGGGGGATCTTCACCCTCGCGGTCGCCTGGAAGCTGCTCTACGGCTCCCGCTTCGGGCTGCACCTTTTCGCGATCGGCGGCGGCGTGTCGTCTGGCGTCGAGGATGCGGCGCATAATTTCGGCATCGCCGACCGGCGCAACATCGTCCTGGCCTATGTGATTTGCGCCTGCTTCGCGGCGCTTGCCGGCGTCTTCCTCGCCGGGCGCATCGTCTCGGGCGACCCGAATGTCGGGCTGCTGTTCGAGCTCGACGCCATCACCGCCGTCGCCATCGGCGGCAGCCAGCTTTCGGGCGGCATCGGCAGCCTGCATGGCACGGTCATCGGCGCACTCGTCATGGCGCTGCTCGCCAACGGCATGAACCTGACGAACGTGTCGCCCTTCATCCAGACCACCGTCAAAGGAGCGATCCTGCTTCTGGTGGTCGCCCTGCAATCGCGCAAGAAGATGGGGTTGTAAGTGGCTGCCGCGCTCGCCAATCCCGTCATGCGCCGTTTCCTGCGCATCCCGCCGGCCTACTACGTCTTTGCCGTGTTGCTCCTGGTTCTGTGGATCGCGCGGCCGAACATGCTCAATCCCAACGTCATGGGCATATTCGTGCGCCAAATGGTGCCGCTCGGCATATTGGTGCTCGGCCAGCTTCTGGTGATGCGGGTGCGAAGCATCGACCTGTCGGGCGGCGGCGTCATCCTGCTCATCAACTATACGATCTCTTCCGGCGTCTTTCCCGGCGCCTCGATGACCTTCTTCATTGTCCTGGCGCTGGCCATCGGCCTCGCCGTTGGGCTCTTCAACGGCCTGATGGTCGGCGTCAGGCGCGCCTCGGCCGTCATCGTCACGCTTGCGGTCGGGATCGTGCTCGTCGGGATCGTCCAATATCTGTCCAGCGGCAAGCCGCCCGGCGACGTGCCCGGCATGTTCGCCGACATCTACAACACCAAGCTCGGCTCGCTGCCGACGCCGGTGATCTTCTGGGTCGCGGTCTCGGCGGGGATGTCGCTGTTTCTGTCGCGCACGGTCTTCGGCCGCTACGTGACCTCGGTCGGCGAGAGCGTCCAGGCGGCGCATTTCTCCGGTGTGCCGGTCGCCCGCACCGTGGTGCTTGCGCATACGCTGGCGGGCCTGTTCGCGGGTGTCGCGGCGCTGGTCCAGACGGCCTCGATTGCCGTCGGCAGCGTCAGGGTGGGTCTCGACCTGCCGATCCTTGCGGTCGCAGCCACCATCCTCGGCGGCGTTGTCTTCGGCCGCGGGGAAGGCGGCGTCTGGGGTCCCTTCTTCGGGGTCCTCTCATTCGCGCTGCTGTTCGTGGTGATGACCACCTTCGGCGTCGACGAGCCCGGCAAGCTCATCGCGCAGGGGCTCATCATCCTGCTCGCGGCGATCCTCTACGGGATCAGGAACAGGTCGACGTGACCGCATTTTCGGGGCGCGCGGCGGGAACGGCCAATGATCAATCGCATACGGGAAAACGGATTGGAGACATGACCAAAAGATCGATTTTGTGTTTTGGAGACTCGCTGACCTGGGGCTGGATTCCGGTCATGGAGGGATCGCCGACGCATCGCTACGCCTATCAGGACCGCTGGCCTGGCGCGATGGCCTCGCATCTTGGCGACGGCTATCACGTGATCGAGGAAGGCTTGAGCGCGCGCACCACCAGCCTCGACGATCCCAACGATCCGCGCCTCAACGGCAGCGCCTATCTGCCCTCGGCCATCGCCAGCCACCTGCCGCTCGATCTCGTCATCGTCATGCTCGGCACCAACGACACCAAGTCGTTCTTCCGCCGCACGCCCTATGAGATCGCCAACGGCATGGCCAAGCTCGTCGGCCAGATCCTCACCAGCGCCGGCGGCGTCGGCACGCCCTATCCGGCCCCGCAGGCGCTGGTGGTCGCGCCGCCGCCGCTGACCCCGATGCCGCATCCCTTCTTCCAGGGCATGTTCGCCGGCGGCCATGAAAAGACGGCCGCGCTCGCGGCCGAGTATCGCGCCATGGCCGACTTCATGAAGGTCGATTTCCTCAATGCCGGCGATTTCATCACCACCGACGGCTGCGACGGCATCCACTTCACCGCTCAGAACAATCGCGACCTCGGCAAGGCCATTGCAGCCAAGGTCGAGGAGATCTTCGCGGGCCAGCCCGATCGCAAGGTCGCCTGAGGATAACAGCCCATTGCCGCGTATCGGCCCCTCCAGACCGATGCGCCGAGTGCGGGACCGGCGCGGCACCGTCGGCCCGCATTTTTTCAACAGCTTGCCGAATGGTGACCCGACAGGAATCGAACCTGTGAGCTCGACGACCGCCGCAGTCACCTAATGGTTATGCGACTGCTGGAACCCGGCAACATCGTACTGCGATACGCTCTTCGGATTCTTCGAGTTCTGCGGCTGCTCGCCTGCATAGTGCGTTCCCGCATTCCCATCGGGGTTGAAGGCCGAGCCGGGAGCAGAGGCGGCGTGGCCAGGGGTGGCATTTCCTGTCTCAGGGGTGCCAATGGTTTGGTTGGGCTGGCCCTTCGTGCCTGTTACGTTATGGACGTTGGTGGCCAGGGCGATGCCAGTGGAACCTATGAGCAGCGAAGCTCCGAGCATCGTCGAAGTGAGGAGAAGTTTCATGGTTGTTCTCCCAACAGCGTTTTGATTTTGGGGCGCTCGGGTCTTTTGAGCACCCGGCGAACTAAGGGTAAAACGCTCTTCGGGCCATCGCTCATCCCGAGCATCGCGAAGCTGTGATCGACCCAGCTGCAGCACAACGGGGAGGCGGATCGCGCCAACCATTTGAAAAGAGTGGTGATCCCGACAGGAATCGAACCTGTGACCTACAGATTAGGAATCTGCCGCTCTATCCTACTGAGCTACGGGACCACGCGGCCCGACACATAAACGCTTCGGGCCGGTTCGCCAAGAGGCGTCGCTGGCGTGCCGGGCAGCACTTTGCTCCGTGGCGCCGGCCGAGTGG
This sequence comes from Mesorhizobium dulcispinae, assembly GCF_033977345.1. Classification (NCBI taxonomy): domain Bacteria; kingdom Pseudomonadati; phylum Pseudomonadota; class Alphaproteobacteria; order Hyphomicrobiales; family Phyllobacteriaceae; genus Mesorhizobium; species Mesorhizobium dulcispinae. The sequence goes on along the minus strand of NZ_JAVIIY010000003.1, from coordinate 468,850 downwards.
GCGGCGAGGTGAATTCGCCGCCGCACCGTGGAGGCTGCTCAGGCGGCCAGCGCCGTCTCGGCCAGCCGCACCCAGTAGCTCATGCCGTGCGGGATGACCTCGTCGTTGAAATCGTAGGCCGGATGGTGGAGGCCGGCCGAGTCGCCGTTGCCGATGAAGATGAAGGCGCCGGGGCGCGCTTCCAGCATGTAGGAAAAATCCTCGCCGCCCATCACCGGCTGGATGGCGCGGTGGACATGCGCGTCGCCGGCGACGTCGGCGGCGACATCGCTGGCAAAGACCGTCTCTTCCGCGTGGTTGAAGGTGACGGGATAGTTGGCATCGTAGTCGACCTCGATCGTCGCACCGAAAGCCGACGCCAGGCCGGCGCAGATGGCGCGGATGCGCTCTTCCGCCTTCCTGGCCACTTCCTTCTTCAGCGTGCGCACCGTGCCGGCGATCTCGGCTTTCTCGGGAATGACGTTGTAGGCATCGCCGGCATGGAATTTGGTCACCGACACCACGACGGCCTCGACCGGATCGGTGCTGCGCGAGGCAATGGTCTGCAAAGCGCTCACCAGCTGGCTGGTGATGACGATCGGGTCGATCGTGCCGTGCGGCATTGCCGCATGGCCGCCGTGCCCCTTGACGGTGATAGTGAATTCGGCGGTCGCCGCCATGATCGGACCGGGCTTGATGGCAAACTCGCCGACGGGAAGGCCGGGCATGTTGTGCATGCCGAACACCTTCGAGATGCCGAAGCGCTCCATCATGCCGTCCTTGACCATCTCGTTGCCGCCGCCGCCGCCTTCCTCGGCCGGCTGGAAGATCACCGCCACGGAGCCGGCGAAATTGCGCGTCTCGGCGAGATACTTCGCTGCGCCGAGCAGCATGGCGGTGTGGCCGTCATGGCCGCAGGCGTGCATTTTGCCGGCAACGGTCGACGCATAGGGCTTGCCGGTGATCTCGTTGATCGGCAGCGCGTCCATGTCGGCGCGCAGCCCGATGGTCGGACCTTCGCCCTTGCGGCCGCGGATGATGCCGACGACGCCGGTCTTGCCGAGCCCTGTCGCAACCTCGTCGCAGCCGAAAGCCTTCAGCTTGTCGGTGACGAAAGCGGCGGTCTGGAACACGTCGAAATTCAGTTCCGGCGTCTGGTGCAGATGGCGCCGCCAGCCGGCGACTTCTTCCTGCATTTGCGCGGCACGGTTGAGAATTGGCATAATTGGTCCATTTCTTTGTTGGGGCAGGCGGTTCAGGGCCGCTGCCCGGCAATTGCGATTGTCTGGCGCTTTGCCATGTTGGCGTCACATAGGATAAATAGCACCGCACAATGCGGCCCGGGGTCGAGGGTCGGTCCGCACCATGCTGGCCATCGCGTAACGAAATCTTACGGAGCCAGCGGCAACTACGGCAAGAGGCGATTTCGGATTTGATCATGCGGCAAAGGCATTTCCTCAACCTATTGCTTGCGGGCGCGCTGGCGCTGCCGGCGCTTTCCGGCGCTGCGCGCGCCAATCCGGTTGTGCTGTTCGACCTGAACAGCGGCAAGGTTCTGGAGCATCAGGACGCCTTCAAGCGCTGGTATCCGGCCTCGCTGAGCAAGCTGATGACGGCCTATGTCGCGTTCCGGGCGATCGCCGCCGGCGAGGTGGCTCTCGATTCGCCGATCAAGGTGACGAAACATTCCGCCGGCGAGCCGCCGAGCAAGATGGGCTTCAAGCCCGGCTCGGTGATGCGGCTCGACAATGCGCTGAAGATGATGCTGGTCAAATCGGCCAACGACATCGCCATGGCGGTCGGCGAGAACATCGGCGGATCGCAGGCGGCCTTCGCCGACCGCATGAATGCCGAGGCTGCCAGGCTCGGCATGGTCGGAACGCATTTCGTCAATCCGAATGGGCTCTATTCGCCGGACCAGTACACGACCGCGCGCGACCTTGCCGTCCTGGTGACGGCGCTTCGCAACGATTTTCCGCAATACGCGCCGTGGTTCTCCATCGAGGGACTTGCCGTCGGCAAGAAGGCGCTCCCAAACTATAACCTGCTGATTGGCCGGTATCCCGGCGCCGACGGCATGAAGACGGGCTTCGTCTGCTCGTCGGGCTTCAACATGATCGGCTCGGCGACGCGTAATGGCCGCACGCTGGTTGCGGTGGTGCTTGGCGAAAAATCCGCCATCAGCCGAGCCGAAGCCGCGGCGAAGCTGCTCGACCAGGGTTTTGACACGACGGCCGCCGGCTCGACGACGCTCACGACGCTCAAGCCTTACGGCGATACGCTGTCGCCCAACGATTTGCATGACGAGATCTGCAAGAAGAAGACGAAGGAAGAGCAATCCGAGGCTGCACCCGTCGTCAACGCCAAGGACAAGCCGAAATCGCCTTACCAGGTGAAGCTCGACCACCCGACGCTGATCGCTGTCGGCCTCGGCGGCGCGACCGGACCGGCGCCCAAGGCCTTCGTCGACCAGGCCGATCAGAACTATGCCGATGCGCCGCTGCCGACCTGGCGGCCCGACAAGCCGCTGCCGGCCGGCGCCGTACCCGCCGCCACCGCTTCCGCCGCGGCGCAGGGGGATCAATCGGCCAAGGCGGCGAACTAGCAATGACCGGGCAGATGCGCGGCGACTTTCCCATTCCCGTCTCGGTGGTCACCGGCTTTCTCGGCGCCGGCAAGACGACGCTGCTCAACCGGCTGCTCAAGGATCCGGCGCTTGCCGACACGGCCGTCATCATCAACGAGTTCGGCGAGGTGGCGATCGACCATCTGCTCGTCGAGCAGGCTTCCGACGGCATCATCCAGCTTTCCGACGGCTGCCTCTGCTGCACCGTGCGGGGCGACCTCGTCGACACGCTGGCCGACCTCGTCGACCGGCTGCAGACCGGCCGCATTGCCCGGCTGGCGCGTGTCGTCGTCGAGACCACAGGGCTTGCCGACCCCGCGCCGGTGCTGCAGTCGATCATGGCGCATCCGGCGCTGGTGCAGGCTTTCCGGCTCGACGGCGTCATCACGCTGGTCGATGCCGTCAACGGCGAGGCCGCGCTCGATGGCCATGTCGAGGCGGTGAAGCAGGCGGCGGTCGCCGACCGCATCGTGCTGACCAAAACCGATCTCGCCGAGGCAAGCGATGTCGAGGCCCTGCGGGCGCGGCTCAGGCAGATCAATCCAAGCGCCGTGCTGCTCGACGTCAATGATCCCGCCACCGGGGCGACGTCCCTGTTCGATTGCGGCCTCTACAATCCCGAAACCAAAAGCGCCGACGTGCGGCGCTGGCTCGGCGAAGAGGCAGCGCATGATCACGATCATCATCACCACGACGATGACCATGATCACCATCATAACGACCACCGCCACGACAGCCGCGTGTGCTCCCACGCGCTCGTCCACGACGGGCCGGTGCCGTTCTCGGCCATCGAGATGTTCCTCGACCTGTTGCGCTCGACGCATGGTGAGAAGCTGCTGCGCATGAAGGGCGTCATCGAACTGATGGAAGACCCGTCACGGCCGCTGGTCATCCACGGCGTGCAGAAGATCCTGCATCCGCCGGCAAGGCTGCCGGCGTGGCCGGACGGGCAGCGCGGCACGCGGCTGGTGCTGATCACGCTCGATATGCCGCAAGATTATATCCAGCGGCTGTTTTCGGCTTTCACCAACAAGCCGTCGATCGACACGCCCGACCGGGCGGCGCTAGAGGCCAATCCGCTGGCGATCGCTGGACTGTAAGTCGAAAGGCCTGGTTCAGGCCGTCGTGCCCCGCTCGACCAGGAAACGATGGCCGCCGGCGACCGCGGCAGTCTCGATCAATTGGTGGCCGGCATCGGCGCAGAAGGCCGGAATGTCGATCACGGCCAGCGGGTCGGTGGTTTCCAGCCACAGGCGGCTGCCCGGCCGCATCGCGGCCAGCCGTTTGCGCGCCTTGAGCACCGGCAACGGGCAGTTCAGCCCCTTCAAATCGTAAATAGCGGTTGATCTGGCCAAGATCGAAAAATCTCAGCCGCCGAACATGCCGAGCAGCTTCTTCTTCAGCTTCGAGACCGTGCCCTCATCGGCGCTTGCCGCCTGGGTCTCGACCGCAGGCTGGGCCGGCGCTGCCTCGACGCCTGCGGTGACCACCGGCTGCTGAGCTGCCTGCTTGGCGGCTTCCTTCTCGGCCAGAGCCTGCGCCTTGGCCTGTTCCTTGGCGGCCTTGGCCGCCTCGATCGCGGCCAGCCGCTGCTCCTCGGCCTTGCGCTTGGCTTCCTTCTCCGCGTCGAGCGCCGCCATCTTGCGGCCGAGCGGAGAATCGATGCGGCCCATGCGCGTCGTCTCGGTCACCGAGCCGTCGGAATTCATCGACGGCGGATCGATCGGCACGCGCTCGCCGCGGGCGCGGCGCTTCGACCAGTCGGAGACGATGCTGGCTTCCTTGATCCCGGCAATGGTCGGCTTGGGCGCCGGGGTGCTCGAGTTCACCGCCGAATTGAAGGCCGCATCGTAACGCTTCTCGTAGTCGGCATAGGCCGTCTTCAGCGAGTCCGGCTGGGTGGATGCCGGGCAGGGTCCGGTCGGGTCGAAGGTCGTGCCTTCGGGCGCCACCTGGTTGAAGACGTAGCGCTTCTCGCAGACGTCGACCTTTGGCGGCACCTTGGTGATCTCGAAATTGTCGTAGCCGACCTTCAGCATCTTCCAGAACCCGTAGTTCGGGTCGTTGCGGTAGCGCGCCATGTTGGCGGCGGTCATGCGGAACGGGAAGGCCTGGATCTGGAACTCGGTCTGGCCGCCCTGGAAGGCGTCACGGCCGAAGGCGTAGATCTGCTCGATCTGCGCGTCGGTCATCGAATAGCAGCCCGACGAGGAACAGGCGCCGTGCACCATCAGATTGGCGCCGGTGCGGCCGTTGGCGCGATCATAGGCGTTGGGAAAGCCGATGTTGAAGGACAGGTGGTAGTTCGAGCGCGGATTCATCTGCGAAGGCCGCACGGTATAGAAGCCTTCCGGCGCCTGGCGGTCGCCCTCTGTGTATTTGGGGCCGAGCTTGCCCGACCATTTGCAGATGTCGTAGCTGGCGACGAGGTCGTAGCGGCCGTTGGTCTTGGCCTTCCAGATCTCCAGCTTGCCTTCTTCCTTGAAGATGCGCGCCATCACCGAGGAGGTGCGCACCATGCCCTTCGCCTTCATGTCGGCAAGGATCTTGTCCGGCAGCGGCTTGTTGGCCTCCGGCGCGAAATCCTTCATCGACGAATCATTGCAGCCGGCGACGCCTATCGCGGCGATCAGGACTCCGGTGCGGGCAAGCTTGGAAAACATCGATACGGCTATGTCTTTTCTCTCGGGCCAACGGCTTCGGCATGGCCGGGCCCACAGGCTGAACACCAATGGACCGTAAGCCCGTTAACCTTGAAAATTTCTTACCGCAAGCTTCGACAAACCCCTCACGGCGAATTTCATTGAGCCGAATCCGGCGGCATTTTTGTGGCGAAATTGTTCTTTACCGCCACAGTTTACCACGAGCGGCCCGGTTAAAGCGCGTCGCGTTGAAACGGATTCAGGCGACGCGCTTTGAGTTCTTGTCTTGATGGATGTCGTTCTCCCAAAACCGCTGCGCACTTTTGGGCGACATGCACTAAAGGCTGCGGCCCATCGCCAGATACTTCTCGCGGCGCTGCTCGCGGAAGTCGGCGTTGGCGCCAGCAAAGTCCTTCATCGTCTTGGCGATCAGGTCGCCGGTGGCGGCAATCACCGTTTCCGGCGCACGCTGCGCGCCGCCCATCGGCTCGGGAACGATGGCGTCGATGATCTTCATCTCGAGAAGATCCTGGGCGGTGATCTTCATGTTGGTCGCCGCGTCCTTGGAGCGGGTGGTGTCGCGCCAGAGAATCGAGGCCGCGCCCTCGGGCGAAATCACCGAATAGATGGCGTGCTCCAGCATGTAGACGCGGTTGGCGGTGGCGATGGCGATGGCGCCGCCCGAGCCGCCTTCGCCGATGACGACCGAGATCGACGGCACCTTCAGCGCCAGGCAGGCCGAAGTCGAGCGCGCGATGGCTTCGGCCTGGCCGCGCTCCTCGGCGCCGACGCCGGGATAGGCGCCGGCGGTGTCCACCAGCGTCAGGAGCGGGATGTTGAAGCGGTCGGCAAGCTCCATCAATCGCACCGCCTTACGGTAGCCTTCAGGCCGCACCGAGCCGAAATTGTGCTTGATGCGGCTTGCCGTGTCGGAGCCCTTCTCCTGGCCGATCACCGCCACCGGCTCGCCGCGGAAGCGCGCGAAACCGCCGACGATCGCCTGGTCGTCGCCGAAATTGCGGTCGCCGGCCAAAGGCGTGAAATCGCTGAACAGGCCCTTGATATAGTCGAGGCAGTGCGGCCGGTCCGGATGGCGGGCCACCTGCACCTTCTGCCACGGGGTGAGCGCCTTATAGAGGTCGCGCAGCGCGTCGCGCGAACGCTTCTCCAGCCTGCTGATCTCGTCGGCGACGTCGACCGCCTCGCCGTTCTCCGCGAGCTTCTTCAGCTCAAGGATCTTGAGCTCCAGATCCTGCACCGGCTTTTCGAAATCGAGGTAGTTGTACATGCTTGGGCGGACCGATCCGTCGGAAGGCAATGGCAGGCGGAACCATGGAAATGCTGGCCCCGGGCGGTGGAACGTCGCCCTCACATAGCGATATGAGGCCTAGTCGGCAAGCGGGTGATGGTCGTTGACCAGCCGCACCAGCCGCTCCTCCAGCACATGGGTGTAGATCTGTGTGGTGGAGATATCGGCATGGCCAAGCAGCTGCTGCACGGCTCTGAGATCGGCGCCGTTCTGCAGGAGGTGGCTGGCGAAGGCGTGGCGCAGGACATGCGGCGAGATCTTGGCCGAGGCGATGCCGGCCCGCGCCGCCAAGCCTTTGAGATCGCGCGCGAAAACCTGGCGGGAGAGATGGCCGCTGTCGGATGAGGCGGGAAACAGGTACGGGCTGTCGGCAAAAGCCGGCCTGGTTGCCCGCTCCGAAAGCCATGCCCGCATCGCGGCGCGCGCCTTGGCCGACAGCGGCACCATGCGCTCCTTGTCGCCCTTGCCGCGCACCATGAAGAAGCGGTCGTCGCGCTGCGCCACCGTCACCGGCAGGCCGACCAACTCGGAAACGCGCAGGCCGGTGGCATAGACCACCTCGACCAGCGCATGCAGACGCAGCGCCGCCAGCCGGTCGCCGTCCGGCGCGGCACCGCCCGCCTCCTCGGCCGCGCGGTCGAGCAGGCGGCCGGTCTCGGCTTCGGTCATGGTCTTCGGCAGCGGCCGGCCCTTCCTCGGGCTGTCCAGCGTGCCGGTCGGGTCGTCGCCGCGCAGGCCTTCGGCGTAAAGGAATTTGAAGAACTGGCGGATCGCCGACAATTTGCGCGCCTGCGAGGTCGGGGCGAAGCCACGCGCGGCGATGTCGTCGAGATAGGCGCGGATATCGGCGGCGCCCGCTCTCGCCAGTCCGCCGCCGATGGCTTCGGAGGCGTCTTCCAGGTCACGGCGGTAGGAGGACAGCGTATTCTCGGCCGCACCCCGCTCGGCACTCATCATCTCAAGAAAGGCTTCGATGCGAGCCGCGCTGTTCATCTGGCCGCGGTCAGTTCTTCTTCGGATTGAGCTTTTCGGCGGGAATGCGCACGCTCATTTCCGCCTTCTTCGGCTCCACGAACATCGCCAGCGCGAACATGGCGCCATAGGCGACTCCTGCAAGAACCGCCAGCGTCACGACAAAGCGAAACAATGTCGGCATTCAGTCTTCGCCCGTCTTCTTGTTCTGCGATTCCAAACCCTGTGCCCTTATGGGACGCCAATCCGGCCAATTCAAGGACGAAGGATTTCGTCGACGAAGGTTCTCGACGGAAAGCGGCATGATCGGGCCCGCCTGCGGCGCCCTGCTTGACGCAAACAGGCTTTTGATGTCGATACGGCGCAAAGAGGGTTCCGCATGAACGCGCTACCAGCAAATCCGCCGGACGAAGGCCGTGTCGCGCTGCTCGAGCGCCTCGGCAGCCGCTCCATCGTCTTTGTCGGCCTGATGGGCGCCGGCAAGACGGCGATCGGCCGCAAGGTGGCGACGATGCTTTCGCTGCCCTTCATCGACAGCGACCAGGAGATCGAGAGCGTATCGCGCATGACCGTGCCGGAGCTGTTCGAGCGCTATGGCGAACCTGAGTTCCGGGCGCTGGAGCAGCGGGTGATCCTGCGTCTGCTCGAGAACGGCCCGCAGGTGCTGTCGACCGGCGGCGGCGCCTTCATGAACGCGCAGACGCGCGAGGCGATCGCCGGCCACGGCGTCTCGGTCTGGCTGAAGGCCGATCTCGATCTTTTGATGGAGCGGGTCTCGAAGAAGCAGAACCGGCCGCTGTTGAAGAATCCCGATCCGCGCGGCGTGCTGGAGAAGCTGATGGGCGAGCGCTACCCGGTCTATGCCATGGCGGACATCACGGTTCCGACCCGCGACGACCGTAAGGAAGTCATCGCCGGCGAGGTGGTGTGCGCGCTTTGCACCTATCTCGGGATCGCGGCAATCGCCACCAGCGACGACGAGGTAGAGCCGTGAGCCATGCCGAACCGGTGAAGGTCGAGGTCGGGCTCGGCGACCGTGCCTATGACATACTGATCGGGCCCGGCTTGCTCTCAGGCGCCGGAACCGAAATCGCGGGCCGCCTTCCCGGCACGCGCGCGGCCATCGTCACCGACGAGAATGTCGCCGCGGCGCATCTCGAAACGCTGAAGGCCGGCCTGGAAAAAGGCGGCATCCAGGCGGCCGTCATCACGTTGCCCGCCGGCGAAAAGACCAAGAGCTTCGCTCACCTCGAGGAGGTCGTCGACGGCGTGCTTGCCGCCAAGCTCGAACGGCGCGATGTCGTGGTGGCGCTTGGCGGCGGCGTGATCGGCGATCTTGCCGGCTTCGCCGCCGGCATCGTGCGGCGCGGGATGAATTTCGTGCAGGTGCCGACCTCGCTGCTGGCGCAGGTCGATTCTTCTGTCGGCGGCAAGACTGGCATCAACAGCGCGCGCGGCAAGAACCTGGTCGGGGTGTTCAACCAGCCCAGGCTTGTGCTGGCCGATACCGGCGTGCTCGACACGCTGCCGGTCCGCGAGTTCCGCGCCGGCTATGCCGAGCTTGCCAAATACGGGCTGATCGACCGTCCCGCCTTCTTCGCCTGGCTGGAGGAGAACTGGCAAAAGGTGTTCGCCGGCGGCCGGGAGCGGACCGAAGCCATCGCCGAGGCCTGCCGCGCCAAGGCCGATGTCGTCGCCCGCGACGAGTTCGAGACCGGCGACCGCGCGCTGCTCAACCTCGGCCACACGTTCGGCCATGCGCTCGAAGCCGCTACGGATTACGACGGCGCCCGCCTCGTCCATGGCGAGGGCGTCGCCATCGGCATGGCGCTGGCGCATCGCTTCTCGGCGCGCCTCAATCTGGCGAGTCCGGACGATGCCGAGCGCGTGGAGGCGCATCTTCGCGCCGTCGGCCTGCCCTGGCGGATGGCCGACATACCCGGCGACCTGCCGGATGCCGAGGCGCTGCTTGGCTTCATTACCCAGGACAAGAAGGTGTCGCGCGGCGCACTCACCTTCATCCTGACGCGCGGCGTCGGCCAGGCCTTCATCGCCAAGGATGTGCCGCCCTCGGAAGTGCTGTCCTTCCTCAAGGCGAGCCATCCCGAATGGCTCAAGATGAGCCATCCCGGATGATCGACGCCGGCTGGATCGTCGCAGCCGTCCTTGCCGCCATCGTCGTGCTGGCGCTTCTGTTGCGCACGCGGCTCTTCGCGGCGCTCGGCTACAGTCTGCAGCCGATCGAGCCGGCGGAGCCCGAGGACGATGAGCCGGACGACAACGGCGACGACACCCGCCGCAACGGGCAGGCGCGCGAGGACCGCAGCCGGCTGGGCGCGCTTTTCGATCTCGAGGAGCTCGAGGTTTCGGACGTGATGGTCCATCGCACCAACATGCGCTCGGTCAACGCCGACGATCCGCCGGAAATGGTGGTGCGCGAGATCCTGCAAAGCCCGCACACACGCATGCCGCTCTGGAAAGGTTCGCTCGACAACATCGTCGGCGTGCTGCACGCCAAGGATCTGCTGCGGGCGCTCAACGAGGTCGGCAACGATTTTTCCAAGATCGACGTGACAAAAATCGCGTCGAAGCCGTGGTTCGTGCCCGACACCACCACCTTGCAGGATCAGCTCAACGCCTTCCTGCGCCGCAAGGCGCATTTCGCCATCGTCGTCGACGAATATGGCGAGATGGAAGGGCTGGTGACGCTGGAAGACATCATCGAGGAGATCGTCGGCGAGATCGCCGACGAGCACGATGTAGACATGCAGGGCGTCAAGCAGGAGGCCGACGGCTCGGTCGTCGTCGACGGCACGGTGCCGATCCGCGACCTCAACCGGGCGCTCGACTGGGATCTGCCGGACGAGGAGGCGACGACGATCGCCGGCCTTGTCATCCACGAGACGCAGACGATCCCCGAGGAGAAGCAGGCCTTCACCTTCCACGGCAAGCGCTTCGTCGTGATGAAGCGCGACAAGAACCGCATTGCGCGGTTGAGGATACGGCCCGCCGACGAAGGCTAAGGGTTCTATCGATATTCAGCTGATGCCGGCTTGCAATGGCGATCTTCGCCTTGTGTTACGGCATTTTCCGGAAAGTCTGCCGAAGGACGACGAGCTCCTTGACGACCGGCTAGGATCATCGGGCCTCCACGGCGTCCCTCGAATTGAGCCGACAACGGATTTGGTGTGCCGCAAGCGCTGGCTCCGCCGCGGAACCATGAGGCCTCGCATGAGTTGGGGAGGCAATCCGTGAGAAGCGTGTTCAAGACGCCGCCGCAAGCCCGGGAAACATGGCGTCAAGTGCCTCGATGTTCCCAAGGAGGCGAAAAATGCTCGATCTTTCTCGTGAACGCAATCGAATGGTCGACGTCCACATCAGCCGCCGTGGCATCCACGACCGGGAGATCCTGCACGCGATGCGCGAGGTTCCGCGTGAAGCGTTCGTCGAGCCTGGCTTCGAAGAATTCGCCTATGAAGACGGGCCATTGCCGATCGCCGACGGCCAGACGATATCGCAGCCCTATATTGTCGCCTTCATGATCGAGATGGCCGGGCTCGAGCCGGGGGACCATGTCCTTGAGGTCGGTACGGGCTCCGGCTATGCGGCTGCCGTGATGAGCCGCATCGTCGACCGTGTCTACACGATCGAGCGTCACCCCGGCCTGGCCGAAACGGCGAGGCAACGGTTCAAAAAGCTGGGTTACGGCAATATCGAGGTGCGGACCGGCGACGGCACCAAGGGCTGGCCCGAAGCAGCTCCTTTCGATGCCATCCTGGTCGCGGCGGGCGCGCCAGGCGCGCCGCTTGCGCTGCAGGAACAGCTCGACGTCGGCGGCAGGCTGGTCATTCCAATCGGCGACGAGCCGAATGAGCAGCGGCTTCTGAAGGTCGTGCGAACCGGGGCAGCGACCTACAGCGAAGAGGATTTCGGCGGCGTACGATTTGTTCCCCTGATCGGCGAGCAGGGCTGGCCTGAACGCAGCAACTTCGCCCGTGCTCGCGCCCGGAGCCTCCCGGAGATGATCGCCGCAGCGGCCGAGCCGCTCCCGGAATTCGATGATCCGGCATTCGGCGCGTTGTTCGACCGGTTTGCCGATCGGCGCGTTGTGCTGCTGGGCGAGGCCAGCCACGGTACGTCCGAGTTCTACCGGGCCCGCGCCGCGATTACCCGCAGACTCATTGAAAAGCACGGCTTCACTGTTGTGGCGGTAGAGGCCGACTGGCCCGATGCCGCGGCGATCGACCGTTATGTCCGCCACCGCGCCGCTTCAGACAGCCCAGATACGCCATTCCAGAGATTTCCCACGTGGATGTGGCGTAACACAGATGTTGCGGCCTTTGTCGCGTGGCAGCGAGAATACAACGGCCGCGTCAGGCTATCGTCCCGTCAGGCGGGCTTCTATGGCCTCGACATCTACAACATGAGCGGATCCATCGCAGCGGTCCTGAAATACCTCGATCGCGTCGATCCGCAAGCGGCAGGCATCGCCCGTGAACGCTATGGCTGCCTGACGCCGTGGCAGAGTGAACCTTCCACTTATGGTCGCGCCGCGCTGACCGAAGGCTATCAGAAATGCGAAGAGGCCGTGCTGCAACAGTGCCGCGACCTGCTGGCAAGGCAGCTCGAACACGCCGAGCGGGATGGCGCCGATCTGTTCGACGCTACGCAAAACGCCCGGCTCATCGCTTCGGCCGAGCGTTACTATCGCATCATGTACTATGGTGGCCCGCAATCGTGGAACCTGCGTGATACGCATATGTTCGAGACGCTGGAGCATCTGCTGGCGGCGCGTGGCCCGGATGCCAGGGCGGTGGTGTGGGCACACAATTCGCACATCGGCGATGCCCGCTACACCGAAATGGGCATCGTACGGGACGAGGTGAACATCGGACAGCTCTGCCGGCAACAATTCGGCAGCGAGGTGGCCCTGATCGGCTTCGGCACTCATTCCGGGACTGTTGCCGCAGCCTCGGACTGGGACGGCGAAATGGAAGTGAAAGCAGTGCGGCCTTCGCACAGCGACAGCTACGAACGGCTCTGCCACGATTGCGGTGTCTCGCGCTTCCTGCTCGACCTAAGGCGCGATGAACCCTTGCGGAGCCGGCTTCTGGAGCGCTTCATTGGCGTGATCTATCGGCCGGAAACGGAATTGCGCAGCCATTATGCGGATGTGTCGCTTGCACAGCAGTTCGATGCCTTCGTCTGGTTCGACGAAACAGAAGCGGTGACGCCGCTTGGACCGGAGCATGCAGCGGCGGGCGTTCCGGATACCTATCCGTTCGGCCTTTAGAGGGTTGCGGCGTCGCCTGCGTGCCCGATCACACCCGGCTTGGTCGCTTCTCGCATGTCTCGACCCCGGCGCGGCCTGACCTGATTCTCGACGTTCCTCGGGCAGGCTGGGCGTTCGATCTCAAAGTTCCTTTGTCGAGCGCTCGCCGAGCATCGCGCCGGTTTCAGCATCCGTTGCCGCCAGGCTGACGTCGTAGCCCCATAGCCGTCGGATATGGCGCAGGGTGGCGTCGCGGCTTTCGTCCTCGAGCAGGATGCCGTCCTTGACTTTGTGCTGCAGCCGCAGATGCCGGTCTCCCAAAAGGTCGACGTCGACCACCTGGATGTCGGGCCGGCTCGCCCCCACGTCGTAGCTTTGGGCGAGCGCGGACCGTATCTTGCTGTAGCCGCGCTCGTTGTGGATCGAGGCGACTTCGTAGTGCGGCTCGTCCGCGCCGTCGGCCAGCACAAAGAGCCGCCATTTCCGGATCAAAGCGGGGCTCAGATACTGGCGGATGAAGGATTCGTCACGGTGGTTGGCCCAGGCATCGAGCAAGGTGTCGCGCCAGTCGCCGCGGCCAGCGATGTCGGGAAACCAGTCGCGGTCCTCCGCGGTCGGCTCGGTCGAGATGCGCTGGATGTCCTGCATCATGCCGAGACCCAGTGCATAGGGATTGATGCCGGAATAACGCGGATCGTCGAAGGCCGGCTGGAAAACCACGTTCGAATGGTTGCGCAAGATCTCGAGCATGGCGCCTTCGCTGATGCGGCCACGATCGAAAAGCATGTTCATGAGCGTATAGTGCACGAAGGTGGCGCAGCCTTCGTTCATCACCTGGGTTTGCCGCTGCGGGTAAAAATATTGCGCAATCACGCGCACGATCCTGACGATCTCGCGCTGCCAGGGCTCGAGCACCAGACTGTTCTTCTCGAGGAAGTAGAGCAGGTTCTCCTCGGGCAGCTTGAGCGATTTCTTCCGCTCGGCAAGGCTTTCGTCTTCTGCCTCCGGCTTGTTCCTGCCCTGTGTTGGCGGCAGCGTGCGCCACAAATCATTGTAGGAGCGCTCCTCATATTCGAGGCGCTCGCGAAGCCCTTCGCGCTGCTGCTCCGACGACAGCTTCGGTGGTCGACGGTATCGGAACACGCCCTGTTCCATCAGAGCATGGGCGGAATCGAGGATCGCCTCCACGGCGGCCAGGCCATGCCGTTCCTCGCATCTGGCGATGTAGCTCTTCGCAAAATCGAGATAGCTCAGGATGCCTCCGGCGTCTGTCCATTGCCGGAAAAGATGATTGTTCTTGAAGAAATGGTTGTGACCCAGTGCTGCATGGGCCGTCACCAGGGCCTGCAAGGCCATGGTGTTCTCTTCCATGAGGTAGACGATGCAGGGATTGGAATTGATGACCAGTTCATAGGCCAACCCGCGAGCGCCCTTGCGGTAGAGAAGTTCGTCATAGAGGAAACGCTTGCCGAACGACCAATGCCGATACATCAGCGGCATACCGACCGAGGAATAGGCGTCGAGCATCTGCTCGGAGGAAATGACCTCCATCTGCACCGGATAGATGTCGAGGTGAAGCTCTTCGACGCCTATCGCCTCGATCTCGTTATAGACGCGCGACAGTTTCGCAAAATCCCAGTCCGACCCGGAAAACAGCAGTTCGGATTTGCGCGCCTGACTGACCATCGGCCTATGTCCCATCCACTCCCCGTGTCCTCACGCACTCTTGCGCAGAGCAGGCTGTCTGGCGAAGAGCTCGCGAAAGACCGGATAGATATCGGCCGGGGCGGCGATGCGCCTCATCTGGAAATTCGGCCATTTCCCGTCGACGGCGTTGTAGGCGCGCCAGAGCGACGTCCCGTTCTCGGTCGAGCCGAAAATGTGGCTTTCGCGCTCGTCTATGATTTCCACATAGGCGAAGTATTGGCAAAGGCGCATGAGCTTGCGGTCGAGGAGTTCTATGCAGCGCTCGGAATCGGTGGCGAAATTGTCGCCGTCGGAGGCCTGGGCGGCATAGATGTTCCATTCCGCGACCGGATAGCGCTGCTCGATGATGCGATGCATTTCCTCGAGCGCCGTCGAGACGACGGTGCCGCCGCTTTGGGTGTGGTAGAAGAATGTATGCTCGTCCACCTCCTTGGCCTCGTGGGTGTGGCGAATGAAGACGATCTCGGTGCGTTCATAACGTCGCGTCAGGAACAGATGCAGCAGCACGAAGAAGCGTTTGGCCAGATCCTTCTCGCGCTCTCCCATCGATCCGGAGACGTCCATCAGGCAGAACATGACCGCGCTCGCATTCGGCACCGGCTGGGGGTCGAAGCGATTGAAACGGATATCGACCGGATCGACATAGGCAATTCGCTTGCGCCGGCGCTCAAGCCGGTCAAGCTCCTTGCGTAGCGCCGCGATGCGCTCGCCTATTGCCGGGCTTGCCGGCTTCGATTCCAGCTCGGCAATCTGCTCGGCGATCGCGTCCACTTCCGTCAGCTTGGGACGCCTGAGCGCGATGCGGCGCCCGTGGCTGTTTCGCATCGTGCGTCCGACATTGATGTTGGTCGGCGCTCCGCTCGCCGTGAAGCCTGCCCGCCTTGGCTTGAAGCTCAGTATCTGCTTGAGATTGAGCTTGACCAGATCGGGCAGTTCGAGGTCTTCGAAAAAGAGGTCGAGCACCTCCTCGCGTGACAGCACGAAGCGAAAATCGTCTTCGGATTCCGTGGTTCCCGGCGCCGAAGAGCCCGCGCCGCCACCGCCAGGCTTGGGGATCAGATCACCGGGGCTGAACGATTTGTTGCCAGGCAGGATGTGCTGGCGCTGTCCGCTGTCCTTGGCGTCGCTGAAGGTCGGTTCGCTTGTGCCTTTCCGCGGCATCGGCACGGCAAGTTCGCGGTCGACCTCGGCGATGCGGCCTGTCCGGACGTGGTCGCGAATGCTGCGCTTGAGCTCTTCGCGGGCGCGCCTGAGGAAGCGCTGACGATTGCTCAGGCTCTTGTCCTTCGGATTCAGGCGGCGGTCGATGAAGATCGGCATGGAACCGTCCGGGCTTTGCTCAGCCAGCCTTGTTCACGCGCATGTACCAGTCGACCAGCCGGCGCACCTGCCGCTGGGTATAGCCGCGCTCCACCATCCGCTGCACGAATTCGTTGTGCCGCTTCTCCGTGACGCTGTCCTGCTTGGAGCCGAAGCTGATCACCGGCAACAGATCCTCGACCTGGCCGAACATGCGCTTCTCGATCACCTCGCGAAGCTTTTCGTAGCTCGTCCAGGACGGGTTGCGGCCATGATTGCGGGCGCGGGCGCGCAAGGTGAACTTGACCACTTCGTTGCGGAAATCCTTGGGATTGGCTATGCCGGCCGGCTTCTCGACCTGCGACAGTTCCTTGTCCAGGACCTCGCGGTTGAGGATCTGCCCGGTATCGGGGTCCTTGTAGTCCTGGTCTTCGATCCAGGCATCGGCGTAGGCGATGTAGCGGTCGAAAAGGTTCTGGCCGTACTCGCTATACGATTCCAGATAGGCCTTCTGGATCTCGTGGCCGATGAACTCGGCGTAGCGCGTCGCAAGTTCCGATTTGATGAATTCGAGGTAGGCGGCTTCCGTTTCCTTCGGGAATTGCTCGCGCTTGATCGCCTCCTCGAGGATGTACATCAGGTGCACGGGATCGGCGGCGACCTCCTTGGTGTCGTAGTTGAAAGTCTGCGACAGGATCTTGAAGGCGAAGCGCGTGCTGACCCCGGTCATGCCTTCGTCGACGCCCGCGGCATCGCGATATTCCTGGACCGATTTCGCCTTCGGGTCGATTTCCTTGAGGTTCTCGCCGTCATAGGCGCGCATCTTGGTGTAGAGCGGCGAATTCTCGTGCTCGGCAAGGCGGGTCGAGACCGTGAAACGGCTGAGAATGTCCAGCACCTCGGGCGCGCAGGGGCTGTTCGCCAGATCGCTTTCGCGCAGCAGCTTCTCGTAGATTTGCCTTTCCTCGGTGATGCGAAGGCAATACGGAACCTTGACCACGAGGATGCGGTCGAGGAAGGCCTCATTGTTCTTGTTGTTCTTGAATTGCTGCCATTCCGATTCGTTGGAATGGGCAACGACGATGCCCTGGTAGGGGAAGGCGCCGAAATTCTCGGTGCCGTTGTAGCTGCCTTCCTGGGTTGCCGTCAGCAACGGGTGCAGGACCTTGATGGGCGCCTTGAACATTTCGACGAATTCGAGCAGGCCCTGCGTGGTCCGGTTCAAGCCGCCGCTGTAGGAATAGGCATCCGGATCGGATTGGCTGAAATTTTCCAATTGTCTGATGTCGACCTTGCCGACCAGGGCCGAGACGTCCTGGTTGTTCTCGTCGCCGGGTTCGGTCTTGGCGATGGCGATCTGACGCAGACGCGACGGCGACAGCTTGACCACGCTGAATTTGGAAATGTCGCCGGACAATTCGTCGAGCCGTTTGGCCGCCCAGGGCGAGATGAGCCCATTCAGGCGACGACGGGCTATCCCGTATTTGTCTTCCAGAAGATCGCCCATCCGATCGGGATGGAACAGGCCAAGCGGCGATTCGAAAATCGGGCTGATCTGATTGCCGACCTTCAGCGTGTAGATCGGGCGCTGCTCCATGAGCTTCTTCAGCCGTTCGGCAAGCGAGGACTTGCCGCCGCCGACCGGCCCGAGCAAATACAGGATCTGCTTGCGCTCCTCGAGACCCTGCGAGGCATAGCGGAAATATCCGGCAATGCGCTCGATCGTATCCTCCATGCCGTAGAAATCGGAGAAGGAGGGGTACACCTTGATGGTGCGGTTCGAGAAGATGCGCCCGAGCCGCTCATCCTTGCTGGTGTCGACCAGGTTCGGCTCGCCTATTGCCTCGACCATCCGCTCAGGCGCGGAGGCATACATCGATTTGTCCTCGCGGCAGGCTAGCAGATATTGCTGAAGGCTGATCTCTTCCTGGGCCGCGTTGGCGTAAATCTCCGAAAACAGATCGAAGACGTCGGATTGGTTCTCTCGCATGATATTCTGCCCTCAGAGCCGCTCTGGCTTCCAGTCGGCCAAGTCGGCTCGTCTCGTATTCAACTGCCGGAAAGCATTGTGGTTCCCTCACATGAAGGAGAGCGTCTGCAATCGGGCATCGACGTCTCAAAGCACCCGACTCAGACGGCATGCTCACCTATGTTATTTAGGTGGTGATAGCCGGGAGAGCTTCAAGGAGAATCTTGGTTTTTCCCCCACTTACATGTCGTGGTCGGGAACATAGAGGCAGAATGAGTGCTGAGAGTTCGAGTCGCCGCCGGGCTTGCACTCGTGAAAGAACTCGTCACGCGAGCGCTTGATCCGACTGTCGGAGTAGGGAATGAGCTCTCCCGTGGAGAGCTGGTATCCATATTTCGTTTCCTTCACGTCGGCCGTGGGTGCCTGATAGCAGTCCATTCCCGAGCAGCATGAGCTGTCATACTGCCAGCCCTTGGGCGCCTGATGCGCGGCGGCCGGAGCCGAAAGGAAGGCCGCCAGCGCAATTGCCGGGAACAGGCGCAGAGGCTGCAAACGGCCTGAGCACCCGTTGGCACGCGCGGCTGGAGCTCGATACGTCTTCGTCATTGGTGGTCACCCTTCGGAGGCGCCGGCCGAGGGCTCTCCGGTCTGACTAGCAATCCGCCCGGATGAACAAGGGCTTCCTCCAGGGCCGGGCCTTCGGTCAAACTGCCAGACCGGGGAAATGTTCCATGGTCCTCCTCACGCGGCAGCGTTGTGCGCCGGCGTATTTGCCGGCGCGAAAGGGGTTGCCGGCTCGCCGTTGGTGAGCCAGCCGCGCGGCCGGTGAACAATCCTTAACTGGACGCCCGCCGAGCTCGCATGCATTCCTTGCGGAAGGCGGGTCGGGGCGCAAGGGCGGTCCGGGCGAGCGCGGTGAGGAGATGATCATGATCGATCGACGACATTTTGTCCTTGCGTCCGTTGCCGCGCTGTTGCCGACAGCTGCGTCCTCGGCCTGGCGCCCGCGCCAGCCGGTGCCGCGGACGCTCGACTACGGGCCGGCCAAGCTCGACGTCTACGCGCGCGCCGGCGCCAAGGGCGATCCGGTCGTCTTCTTCATCCACGGCGGCGCCTGGCGGCTCGGCAGCCGCAACAGTGTCAATGCCAAGCCGGGCTTCCTGCTTGCCAACGGCTTCCTGTTCGTCTCGATCGACTACCGCATGCTGCCCGCGGCCGACGTCGCCACCCAGGCAAGCGACGTCGAGAAGGCTTACGGCTATGTGCGGGCCAACATCGCCAAATATGGCGGCGATCCCGACCGTATCGCGGTGATGGGCCACTCGGCCGGTTGCCACCTCGCGGCGCTGACAGGCTTTCGCGGCGGCTTGCCCGGCGTTGCCGCGCTGGTGCTCGATGATACCGAGGCCTATGACATCGAGGCCCTGGCCAAGGCGCAGGGCGGCAAGCTGCGTCCGGTCTATGCGCAAGCGTTTCCGGATCCAGGCCAGTGGCGGGCGCTGTCGCCCGCGACCTATATCGGGACGGCAAGGCATCCGCCCGTGTTCGTCGCCTATTCGAACGCGCCGATCCGCGCGGCCGCAGCCCGCGACCTCGCGGACCGGCTGCGCGCAGGGGGCACCAAGGTCACGCTGTTCGACGGCAGCGCCTATTCGCATATGGCGATCAACCGCCGCTTCGGCGAGGACGGCGACGCGCTGACCGCCGCGGTCATGGCTTTCCTGAAGACGACGGTCACCTGATTGCCGGCTGGATCACGTCAAAGTCGAGGGCCGGACATTGCGGCGCGGACACTTGTCGGCTCAATTGTCCGGGGACCATCGGACAAGAGGGAACGCGATGAATGGCGCCGACGTACTTTGCGACGTGCTGCTGGCGAATGACGTGAACGTCTGCTTCGCCAATCCCGGTACCTCGGAAATGCATTTCGTCGCCGCGCTGGACCGCAAGCCGGAAATGCGCTGCGTGCTCGGGCTTTTCGAGGGCGTGGTGACCGGTGCCGCCGACGGCTACGCGAGAATGACCGACCGGCCGGCCGCAACGCTGCTCCACACCGGCCCCGGACTGGCCAATGGCCTAGCCAACATCCACAACGCGCGGCGCGCCCGCGTGCCGATGATCAACATCGTCGGCGACCACGCCTCCTACCATCTGCCGCTCGACGCGCCGCTCACCAGCGACATCGAAAGCCTGGCGGCGCCGATGTCGAACTGGGTCCGCCGCATCGCAGGTCCGGCCGACGTCGCGCCGTCCGCGCAAGCAGCCGTCCGCGCATCGCTGACGCCTCCCGGCATCGCGACGCTGATCCTGCCGGCGGACGCCGCATGGGGCGGTGCCGGCCCCGTGCCATCGGCCAGGGCGGTGCCTGCGCCGCCACCTGCGTTCGACATGGATGTCGTGCGCAAGATCGCCGAGGCCGTTCGCGCCTCACATGGTCGCGTCGGCATGGTCCTGCGCGGGCGCGCCGCGCGTCAGGATGCTTTGGAAATCGCCGGCCGGATATCGGCTGCCTTGGATGTCCGGCTGTTCAGCGAGGTTCTGGTGGCCCGGATGCAGCGCGGCCGCGGGCGCGTCGCGCCGACCCGCATTCCATACCCGATCGACGCGGCAAGAGCGCTGCTTGCCGATATCGACGTGCTGATCCTCGTCGGCGCGAAGGAACCGGTGGCGTTCTTTGCCTATCCGGGCAAGCCGGGTCGGCTCGTATGCGAAGGCTGTGAAGTGATGACGCTGGCCAAGCATGGCGAAGACCTTGAGGCCGCGCTTGCGGCGCTTGGCGATGAGCTCGGCATCAAGCCGTTACAGCCGGTGTCCGTCGCCACGGCATTTCCCGACGAGCCGACCCCGCGCGGCACGCTGACGGACGATGCCATAGCAGTTTCGGTCGCGCGGAAACTTCCTGAGAATG
Organism: Mesorhizobium dulcispinae; assembly: GCF_033977345.1. Taxonomy (NCBI): domain Bacteria; kingdom Pseudomonadati; phylum Pseudomonadota; class Alphaproteobacteria; order Hyphomicrobiales; family Phyllobacteriaceae; genus Mesorhizobium; species Mesorhizobium dulcispinae. The sequence goes on along the minus strand of NZ_JAVIIY010000003.1, from coordinate 448,167 downwards.
CGATCGTCTGCGACGAGGCCGTCACCTCGGCGCGGCGCTATTTTGCGCTCTCGGCTTTTGCCGCGCCGCACGATTACATGATGGGCACAGGCGGATCGATCGGCGGCGGCATTCCGATGGCGATCGGTGCCGCAATCGCCTGTCCCGGCCGCAAGGTGATCAACCTGGAGGCGGACGGCAGCGGCATGTACACGGTGCAGGGGTTGTGGACCCAGGCGCGGGAAAAGCTCGACGTTGTGACGATCGTCTTTTCCAACCGGACCTATGCCATCCTGCACGCCGAAATGCGCAATGTCGGGGTGAACGCGATCGGCGAGAATGCCAGGCGCATGCTCGATCTGGATCAGCCGACGCTGGACTGGGTCTCGCTGGCAAGCGGCATGGGGGTGGAAGCGGCCCGTGCCGACACATGCGAGCGCTTCGAGGCGCTGCTCGACAGCGCGCTTTCGCGCCCGGGGCCGTTCCTCATCGAAGCGGTGGTTTAGATCGGTTCAGCGTTTCACGGAAACGCTGAACCGATCTAAGCCTTTGCTTTTGACGCAATTCCGGACGGAAGGCTACGGCGACATCGCCGAGCCCAACCGTTTCACACTTTTCCTGGAATTGCTCCAAGCAGGTGCTGGGAAACCGCGGCACCTACCAGCGCGTCTTTTCGCCGGGCGCAGCCGGCTCGATCGCCAGCGCGTGCACGCCAGCCTTCAGTTCGTCGGCAAGCAGCTGGTTGACGGCGCGGTGGCGGTCGATGCGGCTCATGCCGGCAAAATCCGGCGAGACGATGCGGACACGGAAATGCGTCTCGCCGGTGCCGTCGAAGACGGCCTCGTGACCGTGCTCGACGTGATGATGGCCGGCGTGAAGGTGGCTTTCGTTGATGACGGCGAGCCTTTCGGGCGAAAATGCCGCCTTCAGCTTGTTTTCCATCGTCGACTGTATGGACATCGGGGCTTCCCTTCACCACATCTGCGGCACCGCCGCAAAATCTGCACTTTCGACCGCTTTTAAGCCGTGATTCAGCGGTTAGGGCGATCATCGGCGAAATGTCAATTCTTGTTTCGCACCAGCGAACAGCCCATAAATGGGTGAGATGAAACCGTATCCCAAATATTTCGAGAAAATCCGCATCCGGCCGGAGAAGGACGCGGAGCTGAAGTCGCGCGCCCCGATCTGCCAGTGGGACGGTTGCAGCGAGGCCGGCACCCATCGCGCGCCGGTCGGGCGCCTGAAGGAGGGCGAATATTTCCGCTTCTGCTTCGAGCACGTGCGCGAATACAACAAGAGCTTCAACTATTTCTCGGGCGTGTCGGACAGCGAGATCGCTCGCTTCCAGAAGGAGGCGCTGACCGGCCACCGGCCGACCTGGCGCATGGGCGCCAATGGCGGCGGCATGCGTTCGGCGCCCGATTTCGCGCAACAGCGTTCGGGGCGCGCCGGCTACTACAACCGCATGCGCGACCCCTTCAATCTGTTCGGCGGCGGAACGCGGGAAGTGCGCGAGCGCAAGGCAAAGCCGCTTGAGGCCAAGGCGCTGGAAACGCTTGGCCTTGATACAAAGGCGACTGGCAAGGATATCAAGGCGCGCTATAAGGAACTGGTTAAACGCCACCATCCGGATGCGAATGGCGGCGACAGAGGTTCGGAAGACCGGTTCCGCGACGTGCTGCAGGCCTATCGCGTGCTCAAGCAAGCTGGATTGTGCTGAGCGGCCCTACGGTCCGTGTCGTTTTCCAACTTTCATAAGGTTGGAAAAGGCTCTAAGACCGCCCCCGAACAAAATCGATTGCCGGCGAAACGCGGCGTTTCGCCCGTGGAGACGTTGATAGTGATGAACAAGGTCGATCGCGACATCGCCAACCTGCCCGATACGACGGTGTGGGTGAAGGAGAAATTCGGCTTCGACTCCAAGATGGTGGTCCCCGCCTATTCGGTGTCGTCCGAGCATGTGCCCGACATCGATCCGGACTACCTCTTCGACCGCGCGACGACACTGGCGATCCTCGCCGGCTTCGCCTACAACCGCCGCGTCATGGTGTCGGGCTATCACGGCACTGGCAAGTCGACCCATGTCGAACAGGTCGCCGCGAGGCTCAACTGGCCCTGCGTGCGCGTCAACCTCGACAGCCATGTCAGCCGCATCGACCTCGTCGGCAAGGACGCCATCGTCGTCAAGGAAGGCCTGCAGATCACCGAATTCCGCGACGGCATCCTGCCCTGGGCCTATCAGCACAATGTGGCGCTCTGCTTCGACGAATACGATGCCGGCCGGCCGGACGTGATGTTCGTCATCCAGCGCGTGCTGGAATCGTCGGGCCGGCTGACGCTGCTCGACCAGAGCCGGGTCATCCGTCCGCATCCGGCCTTCCGGCTGTTCGCCACCGCCAACACGGTCGGTCTCGGCGACACCACCGGCCTCTATCACGGCACGCAGCAGATCAACCAGGCGCAGATGGACCGCTGGTCGATCGTCACCACGCTCAACTACCTGCCGCACGACAACGAGGTCTCGATCGTCCTGGCCAAGGCCAAGCACTATCGCGACAACAAGGGCAGGGAGATCGTCAACAAGATGGTCCGCGTCGCCGACATGACGCGCTCGGCCTTCATCAATGGCGATCTGTCGACCGTGATGAGCCCGCGTACCGTCATCACCTGGGCCGAGAACGCCGAGATCTTCGGCGATATCGGCATGGCGTTCCGGCTGACCTTCCTCAACAAGTGCGACGAGCTGGAGCGTTCGGTGGTGGCCGAATTCTATCAGCGCGCCTTCGGCGAGGATCTGCCGGAGAGCGCCGCCAACGTGGTGCTGGGGTAGCGCGTGCCGGAAGGCTTGGCCTTTCGGGCCAGAACGCGCAGGGAATGATCGATGGCTGGTCCGGGCGACAACACGCGCAACAAGCCGAAGAACGGGTCTGAAGCGGACAGCTTCAAGCGCGCCGTTACCGTCTGCATGCGCGCCGTCGCCGGCGACAAGGACCTCGAGGTCGGTTTCGCCAAGGACAGGCCGGCGCTCGCCGGCAACCGCGCCCGCCTGCCCGAACTGCCCAAGAAGGCTTCCCGCAACGACATCGCGATCACCCGCGGCATCGGCGATTCCATGGCGCTGAAGCGCGCCTGCCACGATCAGCGCATCCACACGAAGCTGGCACCGGAAGGCAAGCTTGCGCGGGCTATTTTCGACGCCGTCGAGCAGGCGCGCGTGGAGGCGATCGGCAGCCGCGCCATGCAGGGCGTGGCCGACAATATCGGCTCGATGCTCGAGGACAAATACGCCAAGGCAAACCTGGTCGACGTCAAGGACAAGGCCGACGCCCCGCTCGAGGAGGCAGTGGCGCTGATGGTGCGCGAAAAGCTCACCGGCCGCACTGTCCCGAAGAGCGGCCAGCGACTGGTCGATCTGTGGCGGCCCTGGGTCGAGGAAAAGGCCAGCGCCGACCTCGACGGCCTGTCGTCCAAGCTCGACGACCAGCAGGCCTTCGCCCGCATCGTGCGCGACATGCTCGTCTCCATGGAAATGGCCGAGGAGCTCGGCGACGACCAGGAGACGGAGGACTCCGAGGACAACGAAGAGAACGAGCAGCAGGGCGAGGAGCAGAGCGAGGAAGGTGGCGAGGACGATTCCGGCTCCGAGCAGTCGCAGTCCGAAGATGCCGAGGCCTCCGCCGACGAGGAAGACTCTGCCGAGACGGAGGCGACCGACGCCACATCGGACGACCTTTCCGACGAGGACGATTCCGACGCCGAGACGCCGGGCGAGGCGCGCCGCAACGACAATCCGTTCCTCAACCTGCCGAAGGAAATTGACTACAAGGTCTTCACCACCGCTTTCGACGAGACGGTCGGCGCCGAGGACCTTTGCGAGGAAGAGGAGCTCGACCGGCTGCGCGCCTTCCTCGACAAGCAGCTCGCCAATCTCTCGGGCGTCGTCGGTCGCCTGGCCAACCGGCTGCAGCGCCGCCTGATGGCACAGCAGAACCGCTCCTGGGATTTCGACCTGGAGGAAGGCTATCTCGATCCGGCGCGGCTGGTGCGCGTCGTCATCGATCCGATGCAGCCGCTGTCCTTCAAGCAGGAGCGCGACACCAAGTTCCGCGACACGGTGGTGTCGCTGGTGCTCGACAATTCGGGCTCGATGCGCGGCCGGCCGATCACGGTCGCCGCGACCTGTGCGGACATCCTGGCGCGCACGCTGGAGCGCTGCGGCGTTTCGGTGGAGATCCTCGGCTTCACCACCCGCGCCTGGAAAGGCGGGCAGGCGCGCGAGAAATGGCTGAAGGACGGCAAGCCGCCGAATCCCGGCCGTCTCAACGACCTGCGCCACATCATCTACAAATCCGCCGACCATCCGTGGCGGCGCGCGCGCCGCAATCTCGGGCTGATGATGCGCGAGGGCCTGCTCAAGGAAAACATCGATGGCGAGGCGCTGCTTTGGGCGCATAACCGGCTGATCGGCCGGCCGGAACAGCGCAAGATCCTGATGATGATCTCGGACGGCGCGCCGGTCGACGATTCGACGCTCTCGGTCAATCCCGGCAACTACCTGGAGCGGCATCTGCGCGCGGTCATCGAGCTGATCGAGACGCGCTCGCCGGTGGAACTTTTGGCCATCGGCATCGGCCACGATGTCACCCGCTACTATCGCCGCGCCGTCACCATCGTCGATGCCGAGGAACTTGCGGGCGCCATGACCGAGCAATTGGCATCGCTGTTCGGCGAGGAGAGCGCGCGCGACACGCGGCGCGGCGGCTTGCGGCGCGCCGGATGATTTTCTCGCCGGGCGGACTGCGGCGGACCATTTTCGCTTGCGCGCTGGCCTGCGCGGCCGCCTCTCCGGTCTTCGCCGAGGGAGGCGCTCCGGTCGAGACGATCGAGGTCGCGGCGCGGCCGATCGCCGAGTTCCACATCGGCCGTGACCAGAAGCTGTTCGGGCCGCTCGAATTCGTCGGCGGGCTGGAGATGACCTCGCCCTCGCGCGATTTCGGCGCGCTGTCGGCTTTCCGTTTCCTCAAGCCCGGCAGCGATTTCATCGGCGTCGCCGACACCGGCTTCTGGTTCTTCGGCACAATCACCCGCGATGCCGACAAGCGCCCCTCGGGCGTGTCGAGTTTCCGCATGCAGCAAATGGTCGACGCTTCGGGCCAGCCGATCGACAAGAAATGGGAGGTCGACGCAGAAGGCCTGGCGGTGAAGGACGGCATCGCCACCGTCGGCTTCGAGCGCGAACAGCGCGTCGTCCAGTTCAGGATCGACCCGGACGATATGAAGGCGCCGTTCAAGACGCTCGACTATCTTGTCCCAGCCAGGGAGCTGCGCCAGAACCGCGGCTTCGAGACGGTCACCCATGCCAATCCCCATGGCCAGCACGAAGGCGGCTTGGTCGTGGTTTCGGAAAAGAGCCTCGACAAGGCCGGCAATATCTATGCCGCCATCATCGAAGGGCCGAGGAAGGGCGTCTTCACCGTCAAGCGCAACGGCGATTTCGATATCACCGACGGCGCCTTCCTGCCGGATGGCGACATGCTTCTGCTGGAACGCAGCTTCTCGATGGCGCGCGGGGTGAAGATGCGGCTGCGGCGCATCTATGGCGAGAGCATCGAGAAGGGCGCGGTCGCCGACGGCCCGGTGCTGATGGAAGCCGACATGGGCTACCAGATCGACAATATGGAAGGGCTCGACGTCTGGACCCGCGACGACGGCGCGCTGATGGTGTCGCTGGTGTCGGACGACAACCACTCTATCCTGCAGCGAAACCTCTACCTGGAGTTCATTCTCCATCAGGATTGAGCAGGGCTTGGTGTTCAGCAATTCCGGTCGGAAAACCGCCGCACACATTCGCTGGAATTGCCCGTAACCCTCAGCGGACCCTGTAGATCTCGACCGGCTTGTTCGCCGAAGGGCTCACCAATTCCAGCCAGTCGGGAACGTCCCGCTTCAACAGCCGCGCGGCCAGGCCCGTCGGGGCCTCGGCGGCGAGCGACAGCTCTTCCGAATTGCCGCGGCATATGGCGACCAGCCCGACATGTTCGCGCTCGACGATGGCGCGGGCTGCGTCCGGCGTTCCCATGAAGGCGTCGAGCATGGCGAGGTTGCCGCCGACATTGCGATGGTAGGGGCCGGCCAGCGCCCTGTGGCCGGTAAACAACACTATGGCGGAGCCCAGATTGGAAGACGCAAGCACCGTCGTTGCCGGCATGGCGGCCAGGTCGCTGAAGTCTGCAGCCTTGCCGCAGGTCAGCGCATGGTCCGCATCGGAGTTGATTTCCGTCGGCACCTTTTGGACCACGGACTGCGCAGCGACCGCAACGCCGGCCCAGGTCGCGTTGAGCGACACCAGCCATGCCGCCGCGATGCGGGTGGAGACGTGCCATGACTGCGAGGCGCTTGCCTGCAGGCGGATCCCGGCGATCCACGTCGAAAGCGGCAGCACAGCCAAGGCGACCGAGAAGGTCGAGCCGCGCACCTGCCAGAGGCTGACGACGAAAGCGACGATCAGCAGCACGGCGGCAAGGGCTTCCTCGCGACGCAGGCGGCGGCTGCGCAGCCGAAGGCCGATCAACAGGATCGCGATGAAGGGCGTCACATAGCGCGCCGCCATCAGCTTCGGCTGGTTGACGGCCACGCTGAGGAAGGGCTGCGCCTCGACAACATCGTTCAGCCAATAGGTGCGAACGCGCTCGTCGATGCCGGCATAGGGCGATGCCAGGCATTGCGGGAAGAACAGGATCGCAACAGCCGCGACCGCCAGCGCCAAGACGGACATTGAGACGAACCGTGTCCGCGCCGTCGATTTCCCGGACAGAGTGGCAATCGCCGCCAGGCCGAAGCCCGACAGCGCCGCGATGACGAACTGGAAGGCCGAGAAGGCGTCGCATTGGGCCACGCCCCAAGCCGAAGGCGGTATTGTGGCGATATGGACCAGCGAGGCTGTTGCCGCAAATCCGATGCCGAAACCGCGCGCGGTCTGGCGCTCCCGTTGATGGAGGATGAAGAGCACCGCGGCACAGGCGCCAAGCGCGGCCACGTAAGGCGCGGTCTCCATGCCGACGGCGAGCGTCAGGCCCGCGCACAGGCCGGACAGAAGGGCTGCAGGCCGCCAGAGCGGAGCCTCCATCAGCAACCAGAGACTGGCCGCCGTCAGCAGGAGCTGGACATTGTGATGGTCGAGCGTGCCCGGGTTGAAAATGCCGAGAAAGAAGAGAGCTGCGGTCGCGAGCACCAGCGACGGCATCGCCACGTCCGCGCTGGCAAAGCGCCGCGAGGCGCGCAGGATGACGAATATGGTGAGCCCATAAAGGAAGAGCGGCCAGATGATCTGCGCGGCCCTTTCAGCGGCAGCCGTGCCGGTGCCCAGCGATTGGAAGGCGAGGATGATCAGCGCGATCGGCGCGTCGACCAGCCGCGACCAGTGCATGACAAAGCCGCCGGCCAGGCCCATCCTGTATTGGTGAAGGTCGAACCAGCTCTGTCCCGCCAGCAGGTCGCGAACCTCGACCAGCCGAAGCATGCTGTCGTTGTCTGCGCCGAGATCCGCGATCGTCGGGAAGCCGGAGACTGCATTGATCGCCAGCACGACCAGCGTCGCGCAGAGCGCAAGCAGGAGATCATGTTTCCAACCGGTGCCCTGGATGGTCATGCTGGCGGCGATGTCCTGGATCGTTTTCGCGATCCTGCACCAACGGCCGTAACAAAGCGTAAAGCCGCCTGGGTATCTCCGGCGGTTGAAGACGTGAGGCGATGGCGGGCTGGCTCCGGCGGCGCGCGGCCGGTAGGGATCACTGCCCGTTGGTCGCAACCCAGATCACGTGGCGGGCGCCGCGCTTGCCGTGCGCCCGCGTGTTGATCTCCTCGACCGCGAAGCCGGCCTGCTTCAGCCGCCGGGTGAAGCCGCTGTCCGGTCCCTGCGACCAGACCGCCAGCACGCCGCCGGGTTTCAATGCGGCACGCGCGGCTGCGAGGCCGGCCGCGCCGTAGAGCGAGTCATTGCCCTTGTAGACTATGCCTTCGGGACCATTGTCGACGTCGAGCAGGATGGCGTCCCAAGCGGCTGCCTCCGCCCTTATCAGTTGACCGACATCAACCTCGCGAATGGTGACGCGGGGATCGTCGAGGCAGCCGGCGAAGATCGTGGACATCGGGCCGCGCGCCCAGGCGACGACCGCGGGGACGAGTTCGGCAACAGTGACGGCAGCGTCGCCATCGAGCGCGGCGAGAGCGGCGCGCAAGGTGAAGCCCATGCCGAGCCCGCCGATGAGGATCCCTGGCCGCCTGCGGCCAGCGATCCTCTCGCAGGAAAGCTTTGCCAGTGCCTCCTCGGAGCCGCTGAGACGGCTGTTCATCAGCTCATTGGTGCCCAGCATGATCGAGAATTCATCGCCGCGCCGCTTCAGGCGAAGTTCCTGTGCGCCGTCGGGCGTGAGGGCTGAATCGAGCTGAACCCAGGGGATCACGGGTTAGACCGCGACTGCCGGCTGCATCCAGCGGGCGGCGATCAGCCGGTAGGGGATCAGCGCCACCACCGCGATGATCAGCTTGACCGAGAGATCGCCCAGCGCCCAGGAGACCCAGCGCATCGTCTCGACAGGCAGCACGCCCATCAGCGGCGCCGTCTCCAGCGCGAAGCCGTCGTTCGGCCCGACAAAGGCGAAGGCGGCGGAGAAGGCGACGCCGAAGAAGACGACCGTGTCGAAGATAGAGCCGACCAGCGTGCCGACGATCGGCGCGCGCCACCAGCTCTGCCGGCGCAGCCGGTTGAACACGGTCACGTCGAGCAATTGCGCGGTGAGGAAGGCGGCGCCGGAAGCGGCCGCTATGCGCACCAGCCGGTCGGCGGCGGTCTCGAATTCGATCAGGCCGTGGCGGAACAGGAAGGGCGGAACGAGGATCGAGCAGATCACCGCCGTCATGAAGCCGACGAACACCACTTTACGAGCCACGGCCGGGCCATAGCGGCGGTTGGCGAGGTCGGTGACCAGGAAGGAGAAAGGATAGGTGAAGGCACCCCAGGTCAGCAGGTCGGCCAGCGACAGGCCGCCGATCTGGCCCTGCATCGGGAACTGGACAAGGATGTTCGACGCCACGACGACGAACGCCATCGCGACCACGAAGGGCAAGTATCGCGTGAGGAAGCTCATTTTTTTATCCTGGGTAATGGAACCAGCTGAGCGTCACGTCGACGCTCGCTCATTCAGAGCACCGGTTTGGGGCCGGTGCTCGAGGCGGTCGTGCCCGCCTGAAGCCGCTTTAGGCGGCCGACTGCTCGGCCAGCTTCTTGGCGATCTGCTTCTTCAGGAGGCGGGCGCGCTGCGACAGCTCCTTGGCGTCGGCCTTGGCCAGGAAGGCGTCGAGGCCACCGCGATGCTCGACCGAACGCAGCGCGTTGGCCGAAATGCGCAGGCGAACATTCTGGTTCAGCACTTCGGAAATCAGCGTCACATTGACCAGATTCGGCAGGAAGCGACGCTTGGTCTTGTTGTTGGCATGGCTCACATTGTTGCCGGTCTGGACTGCCTTGGCAGTGAGCTCGCAGGTACGGGACATCTTGTCTAAACCTTCAGTTCTAAACCTGCGAAACCATTCTGCCCGCGCCAGGCGGCGCGCGGTCTCGATCAGGCGGCCTTTGGAAAAAGTTGGCGTTCCATAGTTGCATTTCGCTACGGCGTCAAGCTCCGGCGGGTGCGCGATAGCGAAGCGCGCTCCATATAAAGGCCGGATTTCGCCCTATAAGCCCTTCGCGAAGGGATTGCCAGGCTGAAACCCTTGCGTTTCCGGCCCGTATCAAGGACTTGCCGCCCGCCATGCTTCGATCATCCCAAGCCTTAGCCGCCCTGCTTGCCGTCACCGTGCCGACGACGGGCTTCGCCGCAGCCTCGCCGCAGTCCTTCAAGGGCGAATATACGGTGTCGTTCCTTGGCCTTTCGGTCGCCAGAGCGACGTTTTCGAGCCGTTACGACGGCGACAACTACGCAATCAACGGAACCGTCTCCGCCGCAGGCATCGCCAAGCTGTTCGACGACACCAAGGGCACGATCTCGTCGAAAGGCACGATTTCGGGCCAGCAGATGCGGCCGCAGGCCTTCCGGGCCGACTACACCTCCGGCAAGAAGGCCTCCGTGGTCGACATACGCTTCGCCAATGGCGGGGTCGCCTCGACGAAAGTCGTTCCCGAGCCCGGCAAGCGCGATCCCAAGAGCTGGGTGCCCGTCGGCGACGGCGACCTGAAATCGGTGCTCGACCCGATGGCGGCCACGGTCATCCATGCCGACAGCCTGGACAAGGTCTGCGGCCGGACCGTCAAATTCTACGATGGCGAGATGCGCGCCGACCTGTCGCTGACCTATGCCTCGAAAGGCTCGATCTCGGTGCCGGGCTACAAGGGCGACACCGTCACCTGCAAGATGGGCTTCGAGCCGGTGGCGGGTTATCGCAAGGGCCGCAAGGCGCTGGAGTTCCTCAAGAACAAGAGCCGCATGATGGTGACATTTGCACCGCTCGGCCAAACCGGCGTATATGCGCCGATCCGCGCCACGGTCGGGACCCAGATCGGTCCGCTGACCATCAGCGCGAGGCGATTCGAAGCAGTGAACTAGTTTGTTTTTACGCAATTCCGGACGGAAAACCGCTAGGCACTTTTCCTGGAATTGCTAAGGGCGCCACGGCGCGCCGCCGGGGGCAGGTATGGGGCGCGCAACACTGATCGGCTTCTCGGCGGTCGCCATGTGGGCGCTGCTTGCCCTGCTCACCGACGCTTCCGGGCAGGTGCCGCCGTTCCTTTTGTCGGCCATCACCTTCGCCATCGGCACCTGCGTCGGGCTCGCCGCCAGGCTGGTGATGCCGGCTCCGGACAAGAGCCGGAAGATTCCGCCGCAGGTGTGGCTGATCGGGATTGCCGGGCTGTTCGGCTACCATTTCTTCTACTTCACGGCGCTGCGCAACGCGCCGGCCGTCGAGGCGAGCCTGATCGCCTACCTGTGGCCGCTGTTCATCGTGCTCGGTTCGGCGCTGATGCCGGGCGAGCGGCTCGCCTGGAACCATGTCGTCGGCGCGCTGCTCGGCCTTGCCGGGACTTTCCTCATCGTCACCAAGGGCGGCGGGCTCGCCTTCGACGCGCGCTACGCCTTCGGCTATGCGATGGCGGGCGTCTGCGCGCTGCTGTGGTCGTCCTATTCGCTCCTGTCGCGGCGCTTCCCGTCGGTGCCGACCTCGATCGTCACATGGTTCTGCGCCGCGACGTCGGTGCTTTCGCTCGCCTGCCACCTGCTGCTCGAAAAGACCGTGCTGCCCGACGGCCCGGGCCAGTGGCTGGCGGTCGTCGGGCTCGGCCTGATGCCTGTCGGAGCCGCCTTCTACGCCTGGGATATCGGGGTCAAGCGCGGCAACATCCAGGTGCTGGGGGCGGCAAGCTATGCCGCGCCGCTTTTGTCGACGCTGGTGCTGATCGCGGCCGGCGTGGCCGAGCCGTCGCTCCGCATCCTTTTGGCCTGCGTGCTCATCACCGGCGGGGCGGCGCTCGCCGCGAAATCGCTCCTGCTGCGCAAGGCGGCGACCGGCGGAGCAAGCGCATGATGCCGTTTCCGGGCGGCATCGAGGCCAACCCGAACGCGACGCTTTTGTTCTCGATCGCCGCAGCCGCGATTTACGTCCTTGCGCTCGAGCTTTCGCCGCGGCTGGCCCGTTCCGCCGCAAAGACGCTGGCCGTCGGCCTGCTGGCGGCGCTCGCCGTCATGCAGGGCGGGCCGCTTCTGCTCGTCGCAGCGCTTGCGCTCAGCGCCGCCGGCGATGCGTTCCTGTCGGGCGACGGCGAAAAGGCCTTTCTTGGCGGCCTGGTAAGCTTTCTTGCCGCGCATATCGCCTATGTCGCCCTGTTCCTGGAGGCAGGCGGCGGGATCGGGCTGCTCACCGGCGAATCCTGGCGCGGCGTCATCGCACTGGCGCTGGCGGTCTTCGTTATCGTGATGCTCGCAGCCCTTTGGCGACGCGTCGGTCCACCGCTGCGTATCCCGATCGCCGTCTATGTCGCGGCGATCCTGGCCATGGGCATCTCGGCGCTGACGACCTTCCATCCCTGGGTTGTCATCGGCGCCGTGCTGTTCATCGCCTCGGACGGCTTGCTGGCAGCGGAGCGTTTCCTGCTTGCCGCGATCTCGCCGCATCGCGTCTGGATGCGCTACGCGGTCTGGGTGCTCTACTATGCCGCCCAGTTGGCGATCACTTTGGGCTTCTTGTTAACCTAAGGTTTTCGGCTGCCACCCCGGCTCGGCCAGCTCGAAGGCGGCGAAGTCGAAGCCCGGCGCCACCGTGCAGCCGACCAGCGTCCATTCGCCGAGGCTGCGCGCCGACTGCCACCAGCCGGCCGGCACGACGATCTGCGGCCGCTCGCCTGCAGCAAGTGCCGCGCCCAGCACCTGTTCGATGACGGCCCCGGAGCCTTCCTCATGCATGGCGAGCGCCAGCGGCGCGCCGGCGTGGAAATGCCAGACCTCCGCCGCATCCTTGACCCGGTGCCAGGCCGAAAGCTGGCCTTTCTCCAAAAGGAAATAGATCGCGGTGGAATGGCCGCGCGGGCCTCCCGAAGCATCGCGAAAAGTCTCGGCATACCAGCCGCCTTCGGGATGCGGCTGGAGACCCAGCGTTGCGATGATTTCGGCGGCGCTGGTCATCTGGGCGCGCTCAGAAATTGTCCTTGCGCTTGCGGATTTCGGCGAACACTTCCACGTCGCTTGCCTTCTCCATGCCAAGATGCCTGCGGATCGCCGGATCGTGCCAGCGCAGGAACGGGTTGGTCGACAGTTCCTCGCCAATCGTCGTCGGCAGGGTCGGCTTGTTGTCGGCGCGCAGCGCCTCGATCCTGGCGGCGCGTTCCTTGAGCGCCGAATTGCTGGGGTCGACGGTCAGCGCGAAGCGGGCATTGGCCAAAGTGTATTCGTGGCCGCAATAGATGACGGTCTCGGCCGGAAGGGCGGCAAGTTTCTTCAGCGATTCGTGCATCACCGGCGGCTTGCCTTCGAACAACCGGCCGCAGCCCAGCGCAAACAGCGTGTCGGCGGTGAAGGCTACTTTCGATCCAGGCAGATAATAGGAAACATGGCCGGCGGTGTGGCCGGGCGTCTCGATGACTTCGATCCTTTCATCGCCGAGGCGGATGACGGAGCCTTGGCTGACGGTCTCGTCGATGCCGGGGATTTTCGCCTTCTCGGCTTCCGGCCCGATGATGGTGAGCTTGAAACGGTCCTTCAGGGCCAGATTGGCCTCGACATGGTCGCCATGGTGATGCGTGGTCAGGATCATGGTCGGCGTCCAGCCGGTGCGCTTGATCGCGGCCAGGATCGGGGCTTCCTCCGGAGCGTCGACGATCGCCGTCTGGCCGCTTTCGGGGTCGTGAACCAACACGCCGAAATTGTCGGTGCGGCACATGAACTGTTCGATTTCGACCGGCATCTCGGCGCTCTCCATTAGAGCGTCGTGCGTCCTGGTGGATGCACAAAAGGACGCTCCAACACTTGTTACCTGCTGCATCGTGCTTTCCGAAATCGAAACCGATTTCGGGCCGATGCAGGAGTCGCCGCAGACATAGGGCGCCCAGCCGCCGATGTCATCCGCCTTTGTTGAACTCGTCTGATATCGCGGCTACCGTCCCGGCCATGCATTCCGATATCGTCGACCTCCGCTCCTTCTATTCGACCACGCTCGGGCGCCTGGCCGAGCGCGCGATCACCATGGCGCTGTCGTCGATATGGGCGACCGTTCCGAACGAACGCCTGGTCGGTCTCGGCTACACGCTGCCCTGGCTGGAGCGGTTCGGCACCGACGCCGAGCGGGTCTTTGCCTTCATGCCGGCGACGCAAGGGGCGGTGGTGTGGCCGGCGACGGGGCCGACGGCGACCGCGCTGGTCTTCGACGAAGAGCTGCCGCTGGTCGATTCCTGCATCGACCGCATGCTTTTGGTCCACTCGCTCGAACATGTCGAGAATCCGCGCGAGACGCTGAACGAGATCTGGCGCGTGCTGTCGCCGGCGGGCAGGGTCGTCATTGTGGTGCCCAACCGGCGCGGCGTCTGGGCGCGCTTCGAGCACACGCCCTTCGGCAACGGCCGGCCGTTCTCGCGCGGCCAGCTCACCGAACTGCTGCGCGAAGCGAATTTCACGCCGGCCGCATGGTCCGACGCGCTGTTCTTCCCGCCGTCGCCACGGCGCTTTATGATGCAGTTTCACAATGTGCTGGAGCGAGCCGGCCGGCGCTTGTGGCCGATCTTTTCCGGCGTCATCGTCGTCGAGGCGCAGAAGCGGCTCTACCAGGGTGTGCCCGTCGCGCAGCGCGCCTCGCGCCGTGTCTTCGTTCCCGTGTTTTCGCCGCAGGGTGCGACAACACTCGGGCGCCAGGCAGCCGCCCCGATGCCGCCGGGCAGGTGGATGACGCGTTCGTGATCGAGGCCAAGGCCAAGGCTTGCGCCGCTTGGCGGTCGTCACCTATCTCAGGGCAGGTTGGGGTGCGGCATCATCGCCGAGGATCATTCTCGGCATCAGGGATATCGCATATGGATGACACGCCAAGTATCGAACAGGCTGCGTTCTCGGTCGAGTCGAGCAGCCTCTCCGACCAGCTGGCGGCGATCAGGCTGGCGCTGAAGACGTCGCCGGTGCGCAGGCAGCTCCTATGGGTTTCGATCGGCATTGTCGGCGTCGTCGTCGCAACCTCGATCGGGCAGGTCCTGCTCAATCGCTGGAACCAGCCTTTCTACGACGCCCTGGCGCGGCGCGACCTGCCTGGCTTCCTGCATCAGCTGATGGTGTTTGCCGCCATCGCCGGCAGCCTCCTGGTGCTCAATGTCGGCCAGACATGGCTCAACCAGACGATCCGGCTGAAATTGCGCGAGGCGCTGACGCTCGACCTCATCGACGAATGGATGCGGCCGGCGCGCGCCTTCCGGCTCACCCATGCGGGCGCCATCGGCGTCAACCCCGACCAGCGCATGCAGCAGGACGCCGGGCATCTCTCCGACCTGTCGACCGATCTCGGCGTCGGCCTGCTGCAATCCTTCATCCTGCTAGTGTCCTTCATCGGCGTGCTGTGGGAGCTCTCTTCCGGCTTCGTCTTCCAAGTTGGCGGC
The DNA here is from genome assembly GCF_033977345.1 of Mesorhizobium dulcispinae. Classification (NCBI taxonomy): domain Bacteria; kingdom Pseudomonadati; phylum Pseudomonadota; class Alphaproteobacteria; order Hyphomicrobiales; family Phyllobacteriaceae; genus Mesorhizobium; species Mesorhizobium dulcispinae. The sequence continues at coordinate 433,070 of NZ_JAVIIY010000003.1, read as the reverse complement.
CATTCGCTGGCGATACCCGGCTACATGGTCTGGGCGGCGATTCTCTATGCCGGCATCGCCTCTTGGCTGAGCTGGCTGGTGGGTCGGCCGCTGATCCGCTTCAACAGCGATCGCTACACGCGCGAGGCGGTGCTGCGCTCCTCAATGGTCCGCGTCAACGAGAATGTCGACGCCATCGCGCTCGCCCATGGCGAGGCGGACGCCAGGCGGCAGCTGGAGCTCGACCTCGGCGGCGTGCTCGGCGCCATGAGGCGCATCTACGGCGCCCAGATCAACCTGTCCTGGGTCACCGATGCCTATGGCTGGATCACCGTGGTGGCGCCGATCCTCGTCGCGGCACCGGTCTATTTCGCGGGCGATATCAGTTTCGGCGGCTTGATGATGGCGGTCGGCGCCTTCAACCAGGTGAATTCCTCGCTGCGCTGGTTCATCAACAATATCGGCGCCATCGCCGATTGGCGGGCAACGCTGATGCGCGTCGCCGACTTCCGCATCGCGCTCGGCGAAACGGACGTCCTGCATGCAAAGGAAAGGCGCATCGCGTTCGGCGAAAACGCCAATGGCAAGCTGACGTTCGAGGAGCTCGAGGTCGCCTCTCCCGACGGCTGCACCAGGCTTGCCGAGACGGACGTAGAGATAAAGGCCGGCGAGCGCGTCATGATCACCGGCGATCCGCGCGCCGGCAAGACGCTGTTCTTCCGCGCCATCGCCGGCCTCTGGCCGTGGGGAGGTGGCCGCATCGGCATGCCGGCCGGGGAGAGGCCGTTCTTCGTGCCGCGCATGCCCTATTTCCCGCTCGGCACGCTGCGCGACGTGCTCAACCATGCCGAAGGCGCCAAGATCGACGACGCCGAGATTTCCTCGGTGCTCGGCGAAGTCGGCCTGGAGCGTCTGTCGTCCCAGCTCGACCGGTCGGCGCGCTGGGAGCATGAACTGGCGGACGACGAGCAGCGACTGCTCGCCTTTGCCCGGCTGGCGTTGAGGAAGCCGAAATGGGTGATCATCGACGAAGCGCTGGATACGTTCGACGGCGCCACGCTGCGACGGGTGCTGGCGATGCTGCAGGCCAGGCTGCCGGACGCCGCCATCGTCAATATCGGGCGCGGCCTGCACAGCAACCAGTTCTTCCCGCGCGCGCTCACCATCGTCAAGGACAGCGGCCGATCGGCGCTCAAGCCGGCCCGCCTCCGCGCCGGGGCGATCGAACCGCCACCAACTGCCGCGCGCGCCAGGAAATAGCTTTATTTTGCCGCGATCGCCGGGAAGAATCCCGGCGAGGTCGGAGCCTGCCATGCTCAAGCTGCTCAGCCTGCTTGCATGCCTTGCCTGCGCCGAGGCAGCGCCAGTGCCTGCAATCGGCGGCAGAGCTGTCGATCTCGAACTGGTGCTGGCCGTCGACATCTCGCAATCGATGGACGAAGGGGAGTTCGCCCTGCAGCGCGCCGGCTATGTCGAGGCGCTGCGCCATCCCGACTTCATCAGCGCGGTGCGCTCGGGCCCGAATGGCCGCATCGCGCTCGCCTATTTCGAATGGGCGGGCGTCGTGCGCGACGACGGCCTGATCGCCTGGCAGGTCGTCGACGGCGCGGACAGCGCCAACGCCTTCGCCGACAAGATCGCGGGCCGTCCGTTCCGGAGCTTTCGCGGCACCTCGATTTCCGGCGCTCTCGGCTTCGGCGCCGGGCTTCTGGAGAAAAACGGCTTTTCGGCGCCGCGCCGGGTCATCGACATATCGGGGGACGGGCCCAACAATGCCGGTCTGCCTGTCGCGATGATCCGCGATGCGGCTTTAGCCAAGGGCATCGTGATCAACGGCTTGCCGATCCTGATCAGTCCGTCGCCGAGCATCAGCCGTCTCGATCGCTACTATGCCGATTGCGTCACCGGCGGCCCCGGTTCGTTCGTGCTGCCGATCTACGCGGCATCCGAGTTCTCGACCGCGATCCGCCGCAAGCTGATCCAGGAGGTGAGCGGCATCGGTGATGCCGAAAGCATCCGCGTCGATGCGGAGGCGCCGACCGACTGCCTGCTTGGCGAGCGGCTGCGGCAGCGGTTTTCCGATCCGTATTTTCCGGAGCTGGACAGGTGAATCTGAAGCGGTCAGACGCTCCGATCTTGTTTTTCAGGCCGCCCGGGCGCCGTATTTGGCGCGGAACTCGTCATAGCAATCGCGGCGCCAGCGCCGGCCGACGACATAGCCGCGCAGCAGCTCGGCCGGCGAGTAGCCGAGCGCCTTGGACGACCGGTTGGCGAGATAACCTGAAAATGCCTGCGGCAGCCTGCCCTTCAGGATGTCGGCAATGATCTGCCGGGCGATCATATAGGGCGGCACGTCTGGATAGCGGTCGGCAATGTAAGGGTGCTTGTCGATCAGGTTGGCATAGGCCTCGACATAACCGTCGCGTCGGCCCGAAATCGAATTTTCCGAATTGTACTTCTTCCAGTCGATATCATCAGACAGCAAGGCGCCGCTGCGGTTGGCAAAACGCAGCAGCAGCTCCCGGTCCTGCATGCGCGTGATGTCGCTGTCGAAGCCGCCGATCGCAAGCAGCGATTCGTGCCGGGCGGTGATCGCCGAGCCGGCGATGAAGATCGTCTGCGAGACCAGGGCGCGCTGCAGCGTGCTTTTGTCGAGCAAGGCCTGGCGGTTGATGCATTTGGTGCTGCGGTTGCCCTTCACCGAGATGAAGGAGCTGATCAGCACTTCGAGCGAAGGGTTCTTGTCGAAATGCGACAGTGTCCGGTCCAGGCGGTCCGGCAGATAGACATCGTCCGAATCAAGGAAGGTCACAATCGGCGCCCGCGCGCGCTCGATGCCCGCGTTGCGCGCGGCATTGGCGCCCCGCCATTTCGCGCCGACATAGATCAGTCTGGGGTCGCGAATTTCGGCGAGCGCCAGCGCGGTGCCGTCGGTCGAACCGTCGTCGACGACGATGTGCTCGAAGCGGGTAAGTGTCTGGGCAAGAACGCTTTCCACCGCGCGCACGACCTGACTGCGCCGGTTGTGCGTCGGCGTGATCACGGTGATCAGCGGAGTTGTGTCGGAAGCAGTCGGCATCTAACTTTCGTTATGAGACGGATAAACGACGACCGAATGGATCGCGCCCCTCCAATGTCCGCCCCCGGATGAATTCGACAAAAACGCTACAGAAAAGAGCCGCCCATGTCACCTGAGGCGTCGCGTCGATATCAAGTTCGGAGCGTATTTCCTCAAAGTCATGCGGTTTGAAAGCAACACTTTGCGGACGATTTATCCTCAGCTGTGCCCGACATAGTCAGGAACGATTTCCACCGCGACCGAATCGGTTGGATGTTCCCGCCGCCATCGTCCGCCCAAAGCCACCGTCAGCGCTTGAGCAAAAACACCGCCTGCTGGCCGAAGAAGTTCCAGAACCACCACGGCATCGACAGGCCGATCTTCTGGCCGTTGGCGTCGAGCGCGGTCGCTTTCTCGACCGTCGCGCCGAGCTCCTCGCACAGATTGACGAAGTCGCGGATGGTGCAGAAGTGGATGTTCGGCGTGTCGTACCAGGAGTAGGGCAGGTCCTTGGTGACCGGCATCCTGCCCTTGATCAGCAGCGAGAAGCGCACGCGCCAGTGGCCGAAATTGGGGAAGGAGACGATGGCGCGGTTGCCGATCCGAAGCAGCTCGTCGAGCACCACCTTCGGATTGCGGGTCGCCTGCATGGTCTGCGACAGCACGACGAAATCGAAACCCTTGTCGGGATAGAATTTCAGATCCGTGTCGGCATCCCCCTGGACGACGGAAAGGCCGCGCGCCACGCATTCGTTGACGCCTCGCTGCGACAGCTCCAGGCCGCGGCCGTCGACCTGCCTGGTCTCCTGCAAGAGTTCCAGCAGCACGCCGTCGCCCGAGCCGACATCCAGCACGCGCGACTGCGGCGGGATGAGATCGGTGACGACCTCGAGGTCGACACGCTGGGCGCGATTGACGCTCATGGGCACACCTCCGGCCTCAGAGCATTTACGGCCAAGGGGAATCTTGGCACCGCGGAAATGCGGCCAGAACAAAGAGATCTCATAGGGCGAGCCCCCTGGCGCGGGCGGCGGAGGCGATGAAGCCATTGATGGCCGCGAACAGTTCCGGCTCGTCGAGCAGGAAGGCGTCATGGCCGCGATCGGTTTCGATCTCAACGAAGGAGACGGAGGCGCCGGCGGCGTTCAGCGCATGCACGATCGAGCGGCTCTCCCCGGTCGGGAACAGCCAGTCGCTGGTGAAGGACACCAGGCAAAAGCGCGTCCTGGTGCCGGCGAAGGCATCGGCCAGCCGTCCGCCATGGTCGGCGGCGAGGTCGAAATAGTCCATCGCGCGGGTCAGGTAGAGGTATGAGTTGGCGTCGAAGCGGTCGACGAAAGTCATGCCCTGATGGCGCAGGTAGCTTTCGATCTGGAAATCGGCGTCGAAACCGAAGGTGAGCGCCTCGCGATCCTGCAGGTTGCGGCCGAACTTGCGATGTAGGGCCGCCTCCGACAGATAGGTGATGTGGGCGGCCATGCGCGCCACGGCGAGCCCTTTTCCCGGGCGTCTGCCGAAATCGAGATATTTGCCGCCGTGCCAGTCCGGATCGGCCATGACGGCCTGCCGCCCGACCTCGTGGAAGGCGATGTTCTGCGAGGAATGGCGGGCGCCGGTGGCGATCGGCAGCGCGGAGAAGACGCGCTCAGGGTAGCTTGCGGCCCATTGCAGCACCTGCATGCCGCCCATCGAGCCGCCGAGCACGCAAAAAAGCTTCTCGATGCCGAAATGGTCGACCAGCATCAGCTGCGCACGCACCATGTCGCGGATGGTGATGATCGGCAGGTCGAGGCCATAGGGCCTGCCTGTCGCCGGATTGGTCGAGGCCGGGCCGGTGGAGCCGAGGCAGCCGCCGACGACGTTGGCGCAGATGACGAAAAAGCGGCTGGTGTCGATGATCTTGCCGGGGCCGATCAGCACCTCCCACCAGCCCGGCTTGCCGGTCACCGGATTGGTGTTGGCGACATGTTGGTCGCCGGTCAGCGCGTGGCAGACGAGGATGGCATTGGAGCGGGCGTCGTTGAGGGTGCCGTAGGTCTGGTAAGCGACCTGGAATGGCGACAGCACCGTGCCCGCATCGAGCCTCAACGGCTTGTCGGAACCGAAATGCAACACTGGGCTCGACGGCTGGTCGGCCTCGTTGTTGGTCCTTGCAGCGCGCTGAGCGGCCATTGCATTCCCCATCCAGTCCGCATCGATCTTATTGATGCGGTGTCCGGCCGGCAGCGGACAACAAAAAACCGGCCTGCCTTCGCAAAGCCGGTTACAGGTTGCAAACGGCCCTTTAGCGAATTGTTTAACGTGGCTGCAAGCCGACCGGCCAAATCACCACGGGAACTCCGGCTGCTCTTCTAGGGCCAGCGTCGCGCTTCGTCAACGGCCAGCAGCCTTGGCGCGAGCGCCGGCACTCGACATTCCGGGCCACGGCCTGTATTTCCGCAGCGGCCTTGAACGAGGCCCTCTCGACGGATTTGTGACATGAAGCAGGATCAGCCACGTCCGACGCCCCGCGCGGGCATCATGGACATCGAGGCCTATGTGCCGGGAAAAAGCACCGCGCCCGCCGGCGTGACGAAGGTCTACAAATTGTCGTCGAACGAGAATCCGCTCGGCCCCTCGCCGAAGGCAATCGAGGCCGCGCGCGAGGTAGCTGCAAGATTGGACGTCTATCCCGACGGCTCCGCTCGCCGGCTGCGCGAGGCAATCGGTGACGTGCACGGCCTCAATCCGGCAAACATCATCTGCTCCAACGGCTCCGACGAGATCCTTGGGTTGCTGGCGCAGACCTATCTCGCGCCCGGAGACGAGGCCGTGTTCACCGAACATGCCTTCATGGTCTACAAGATCTACATCCAGGCCGCCGGCGCCAAGCCGGTAGCGGTCAAGGAAACCGACGAGCGCGCCGACATCGACGCGATCCTCGCGGCGGTCACGCCGGCGACGCGGATCGTCTTCCTCGCCAACCCCAACAATCCGACCGGCACTTACGTGCCCTTCCAGGAGGTGCGCCGGCTGCATGCCGGATTGCCGAAGAACGTGCTTCTCGTGCTCGACGCGGCCTATGCCGAATATGTGCGGCGCAACGACTACGAAGCCGGCATCGAGCTGGCGGGCAGCGCCGAGAACGTCGTCATGACGCGCACCTTCTCCAAGCTCGGCCTCGGCGGCGCGCGCATCGGCTGGATGTACGGACCGGCGCATATCGTCGATGCGATCAACCGGGTACGCGGTCCCTTCAACGTCAATGCGACCGCGATCGAAGCCGGCATCGCGGCCATCCGCGACCGCGCCCATGTCGAGCGCAGCGTGGCGCACAACGAGAAATGGCTGGCCTGGGTCAGTGAGCAGGTCACCCTTCTCGGGCTGCGCGTCACGCCCAGCGTCGGCAATTTCGTGCTGATCCATTTTCCCGACGACAAGCGGCATTCGGCGGCCGCGGCAGACGATTATCTGAGTGCGCGCGGCTACATCCTGCGCCGTGTCACCGGCTACGGCTTCCCCAACGCGCTGCGCATGAGCATCGGCACCGAAGAGGCCAATCGCGGCGTGGTCGAAGCGCTGACGAATTTCCTGAAAAGCTGAAGCACCATGACATCACCGATGTTCGAAAGAATAGCGCTGGTCGGCATCGGCCTGATCGGCTCGTCGCTCGCCCGCGTCATCCGCCGCGAAGGCCTGGCGCGCCATATCGCTATCGCGACGCGCAGCAAATCGACGCTCAAAAGGGCCGAGGAATTGGGTCTCGGCGATTCCTACACGACCGAGGCCAAAGAAGCGGTACGCGACGCGGACCTTGTCATCGTCTCGGTTCCGGTCGGCTCGTCCGGCGAGGTCGCGGCCGAAATCGCGCCGGCGCTGAAGAAAGGCGCCATCCTGACGGATGTCGGCTCGACCAAGGCTTCGGTGATCGCGCAAATGCAGCCGCATGTGCCCGATGGCGTGCACTTCATCCCCGGCCATCCGCTGGCGGGCACGGAAAAATCAGGCCCCGATGCCGGCTTCGCCGATCTCTTCGACAACCGCTGGTGCATCTTCACGCCGCTGCCGGGCACCGATCCGGAAGCGCTGGAGAAGCTGTCCGAATTCTGGCGGCGCTGCGGCTCGAACATCGACACGATGGACCCGCAGCACCACGACATGACCTTGGCCATCGTCTCGCATCTGCCGCACATCATCGCCTACAACATCGTCGGCACCGCCGACGATCTGGAATCGGTAACCAAGACGGAAGTCATCAAATATTCCGCCTCCGGTTTTCGCGACTTCACGCGTCTCGCCGCTTCCGACCCGACCATGTGGCGGGACGTGTGCCTGCACAACAAGGATGCGATCCTGGAAATGCTGGCGCGCTTCTCGGAGGATCTCGCCTCGCTGCAGCGGGCGATCCGCTGGGGCGACGGCGAAAAGCTGTTCGACCTCTTCACCCGCACACGCGCCATCCGCCGCTCGATCATCGAAGCGGGCCAGGACATCGACGTGCCGGATTTCGGCCGTCAGGTCGTAGAACACCCGGGGGCCAAGCCCTAAGCTATTCGCGCGGCAGCTATGATGACGGCCAGTGGGCCGCCATCATCGCCATTGTCTCGGCCCTATTGGGAGCGCCGAGCCGGCCGCCGAAGCGCAGGCATTTGAGCGCCGCGGCGGCGCTGGCGAAGCGCAGCGCTTGTTCCGGCGGCATCGCCTCGGCAAGGCCGACGGCAAAGGCGCCGTGGAAGACGTCGCCGGCGGCGAGCGTGTCGACCGCCTTGACCTTCGGCGCCTCGACATGGCGCACGTGGCCGGCTGCGCTATCATGCCACCAGGTTCCGGCGGCGCCTCCGGTCACCGCGACGAAAGCGTCAGTGCGCGAGGCGAGGTCGGCGCAGGCGCTTTCCGGGTCGAGCGCGTGGCCGCAGACGATGCGCGCCGCCGGTTCCGATGCGACGATGTGCGAGGCTAAAGGCAGCAGCCGCTCCAGCACCTCGACCGGCGCGGTGTCGGCGTCGAGGATCGCCGGACGGCCGGCGTCCCGCGCGGCCGTCAAGGCAAGCGCTGCTGCGCCCGGCCAGCGCACATCCACCAGCACGGCGTCGAAGCCGGAAAGATCGGCAAGCGGCAAGGAGTCGGGATCGGCTTGCGCCTTCCCGTCGTAGAACGGCACGATGACGCGCTCGCCATGGGCATCCACCAGGATCGCGGCCAGTGCGGAGCGCGCGCCGGCAACGCGGCGGATGAGGCTGCAGTCGACGCCTTCCGCCTCGATCTCGGCGATCAGCCGGTCGCCGACCGCATCGTCTCCGGCGCTTGCCCAAAGCGAGACGTCGGCGCCGAGGCGATGCGCGGCGCAAGCGGCGCTCGTCGCCATGCCCGAGGCGATCTGGACACCGTCGCCGGCGATGAACTTGCCCTGATGCGTGGGGAGCGTCTCGACACGCAGGATCGTGTCGAGCGTGAAGGCGCCGACACTGAGCAGTTTGACGGGCCTTGGCATCGTCGGGCCTACTCTACCGGCTTGATCTTGCCGAGCGGGATGAAGCCGAGCGAAGCCTTGCCTTTGACGACCTTGAGCGGCATGGACGGCTCGCTTCCAAGCATGGCAATGCCGGCAAAACCCTGCTCGATCTCGCTCTTGTGCTCGGGGATGGCGCCGGCGAGGATGGCCGCCACCGCCTTGGGGTCCTTGAGCTTGATCTTCAGGCTGGCATCGATCAGGCCGTCCGCGTCGACCGAGATCGGTCCGGATACGGTCACGCGCGCCGTTCCCGACGACAGGTCGAGGCTGGCGATGTCGACAGATTGGCCGCGCAGGCTTTTCGGCGGCTTCGCGATCAGCGCCACCCCGTTCTTCACCGTCGCTGCGCCGGCGCCGTCCAGCGCCGGCAGCACGCGGCCGCCGATCGCGTTGGCGTTGATTTCAAGATCGCTGAAGCTGCCGGTATAGAAGACATCCTGGTCCTTGGGTTCCAACTGCCCGGCCGCGTTTGCCGCGTAAAACAATTCGGCCGGATCCGAATCGTCAGCCGGGTCAGTCTGGCCTGACAGCCCATCGGCTTGCAGCAAAACGCGCCGTGGCAAGGGCCAGGATAGTTTGACGGTCGCTGTCAGCTTGTCCCAGTCGATCCACAGCGGAGGCATGCCCGGCACCGAGGTTCGGAGCGGCCCCCGCACAGCGGCCACCGGCAACAAAGGCTGCGTGATCCCGGCGATGGCGTTGAAGCTGCCGGTGGAGGCGGCAATGCTCTTGGCGTCGTCCTGATAGGCCAGGCTGTCGCAGGAGACCGTGAAGTTCAGCGGATAGCCGCTGACCGTGAGGTTGGCGCAGTCGGCCTTGATGCCTTTGCCTCCAAGCTCGGCAACAGCTCGCTCGGCCTCGGTCTTGACCTTGCCCGCGAGATAGAACCATCCGCCGCTGTAGAGCGCGAACAGCACCAGGATGAACGCGGCAAGCCAGAACAGCCGGCGGCGAGGTTTGCGCGATCGCTCGTCACTTGACGTCATGCTGCGGCTCTCGTTAACCCCCTCGTGCGGCGAGAGGGTAGTTGTTCTTACGCACGACAAGCGGGGACAGAAGAAACACCTATCGGTGCGATGTCGTCACTCGAATGCGATCAGGCTTGGCGATATGGGCGATTTTTGGGTTTTTGGCTATGGGTCGCTGATCTGGCGGCCGGGATTCGCACATGTCGAGACACGGCGCGCCCGCCTTTACGGCTATCGCCGGTCGCTTTGCGTCTATTCCTTCGTGCATCGCGGCACGCGGTCGAGGCCGGGACTGGTGCTCGGCCTCGACCGCGGCGGCTCCTGCATCGGTCTTGCCTTTCGCGTGCCCGGCGATTTGCGCGACGAAGTGCTTTCCTATCTGCGCGAGCGCGAGCTGGTGACCAGGGTCTATCTCGAACGCACCCTCGATGTCCGGCTGGATGGTGCAGGACAAGGCGGAACGGTCGAAGCGGTCACCTACATCGTCGACCGCGCGCACGAGCAATATGCCGGCGGACTCGATGCCGGCCATGCGGCGCAAGTCGTGCGCGGCGCGGTCGGCCAGTCGGGCAGGAACGAGGACTATGTCTTGAGCACGGTGGAACACCTGAAAGCGCTCGGCATCCGCGACCACTGGCTGGAAGAGGTAGGGCGGCGGGTCGCGCCTTCGTGAAGGCCTGGTCCCATCAAAAAAGCAAAACCATGCCTTTGACCTCGGCAAGGGGCGACCTAGCTTAATCGCAATCCATCCCGCCAATCGATTCTTTGGGCGTCCAGGCCCATCCCAGCATCACGGAGAGCAATCTTGCAGAAACGCCGTCTCGGTCGCACCGACCTTTCCATCGCGCCGCTGGTGCTGGGAGGCAACGTCTTCGGCTGGACCGCCGACGAGAAGACCTCGTTCGACCTGCTCGACCGGTTTGCCGAGGCCGGCTTCAACGCCGTCGACACAGCGGACGCCTATTCACGCTGGGCGCCGGGCAACAAGGGCGGCGAATCCGAAACCATCATCGGCAACTGGATGAAGAGCCGCGGCAATCGGGACAGCATCGTGGTCATCACCAAGGTCGGCTCCGACATGGGCCAGGGAAAAAAAGACCTCTCCGCGGCCTATATCGAAAAGGCGGTGGATCAATCGCTGAAGCGGCTGCGGACCGACGTCATCGACCTCTATCTGTCGCATTGGCCGGACCCGGCCACGCCTTACGAGGAAACGCTCGGCGCCTATCAGCGCCTGCTCGAGAAGGGCAAGATCCGCTATCCGGGTTGCTCCAATCTCGATGCCGGACAATTGCGCGCGGCCCTCGACGTCGCGAGTCTGCGAAGCCTGCCGCGTTATGAGGTTCTGCAACCCGAATACAATTTGTACGACCGGTCTTCGCTCGATGGCCCGCTGCTCGATCTCTGCAAGACGGAGGGCGTCGGCGTCATCACCTATTTCAGCCTCGCCAAGGGCTTTTTGAGCGGCAAATACCGCAGCAAGGCCGATCTCGGCCAGAGCGAGCGCGGCGAAGACGTGGCCGAGTATCTCAACGAGCGCGGCATGCGCATCCTCTCCGCGCTCGACGCGGCCGCCGGGCGCCATTCGGCCAAGCCGGCGGAAGTGGCGCTCGCCTGGATCATGGCACGGCCGGGCATCACCGCGCCGATCGCCAGCGCCACGACGCCCGCCCAGATGGACAGCCTGATCCGCGCGGCGTCGCTCAAGCTTTCCGCCGACGACGTGGCCGCTCTGGATAGGGCGAGCGCCTGACAGGATCGGCCGCGCAAAGGTCGCGCACGATCATCCAAGACCTCACGCGGAACCTCGCGATAATTCCTGCCGCATCGCTGCAGGAATGGGGGTTCGGCATGGCTGGGGAAGTTCTGTCGGGAGCACCATCCTGGCAACAATTGCTGGCGTTGGTGTTGGCCGCCGCTGTCGTCATGGGCAGCCCCGGCCCGGCGACCATCAGCGTCACCGCCATCGGCGCCGCCTTCGGGCTGCGGCCCTCGCTGCGTTATACGTCCGGCGTCGTGCTTGGAACGACCGCCGTGCTTTTGGTGGTGGCCGCCGGAATATTCGGTATGCTCGTCTCGGTGCCGGGGCTGGCACCGTTGCTGACGGTCGCTTCGGCCGTCTACATCCTCTACCTCGCCTTCAGGATCGCGACGGCGCCGCCGCTTGCCGAAGATGGAAATACCGCGGGGCGTCCCACTTTTCTCGGCGGCTTCCTGCTCGCCGTTGCCAACCCGAAAGCCTATGTGGCAATTGGCGCCGTGTTAGCCGGCGCTTCGGCACAGGCCGATGTGGTCGGCCTGCCCACAAGGCTGCTGGTGCTGGCAGCGATGATCGTCGCCATCCATGCGCTCTGGCTTCTCGCCGGCACAGTTTTCGCGCGGCTGCTGCACAATCCGCTGGCGTCGCGGATCATCAACCTCATTTTCGCGGCGATGCTGGTGCTGACCACCGGCCTCGCGGCGCTGCCGTGAGCGGAGTCAGGCTTTCGTCGTTGCAGCAGCGCCAAGCTCCGCAAGCCGCTTCACCGCAGTCGGCGGCATGGGCGGCGGGTTCGGCGCGCGCGCGGCTTCGATGAGCAGCTCGTCGCAGGCGGTCTCCGTCTCGCCGATCAGGCGCTGCATGAATTCCTCCTTGCCGAGGCCCGGAGGGATCGGCGGCAGAAAGCGGGCCTTGATGGTGCCGGGATAGCGCATGAATTTGCGGCGCGGCCAGTAGAGGCCGGCGACATGGGCGACCGGCACCACGGGGACGCCGAGCTGGGTATAGAGCTCGACGATGCCGTATTTGTAGGATGGCTCAGCGCCCGGCGGGCGGCGCGTGCCTTCGGGATAGATGATGAGCTGACGGGGATTGCGCGCCATCTCCTGCCTGGTCGCGGCGACGACCGCTTTCAGCGCCTTGGAGCGGCTGCCGCGATCGACAGGGATCATGCGCATCTTCATGATGTACCAGCCAAAGAAGGGGATCCAGGTCAGCTCCCGCTTCAGGATGTAGAGGGCGTCGTCGAGATAAGGAAAAAAGGCGATCGCATCCCAGAAGGACTGATGCTTAGGCGCCAGGATGAAGGACCCTTCCGGCAGGTTCTCGACGCCCGTGATCTCGCTCCTGGTGCCGGCGATCTTGTCGTAGAGCCACATCGAGGTGCGCGACCAGAATTTCGGCACGAACCAGGCGCGGTGGCGGGGCGACAGGAAATAGAAGGGCGTCCAGAAGATCATCTGGACGACCAGGCTGAGATAGAAGGCAAGGTTGAACGCCAGCGAGCGGATATAGAGCATGCGGGAAAGGGCCCGGTGTGGAAGTGTGCGTTGGTTACACCAAGCGCGGGCAAAAAGGAAACGGCACGACGGTCGAGCGGCATCATAGCGAGCGCGCCAGCCGGTCCTTCAGGCGCGGCGCCGCAAAATCGAGGAAGGCGCGCAGCTTCACCGGCAGCAGGCCTTGGCCGGCATGCACGAGATTGACCGGCCATGGTGGCGGCTCGAATGGTTCCAGCACGACGCGAAGCGCACCCGCACGCACCGCGGCGTCGGCCTGGTAGGACAGCACCTTCGTCAGGCCGAGACCGGCGATCGCCGCATCGATTGCCGCCTCGGCGGTGTTGACCTGCAGCCGCGAGCGGACCGGAACCGCGGTCTCGTTCTTGCCGGCCACGAAACTCCACGTCGCGGGGGCGGCAAGCCCTTCGAAGGTGATGCAGTTGTGGCCGGCGAGGTCGCGAGGCTCGAGCGGCGCGCCGTGCTTAGCGAGATAGTCCGGGCTTGCGCAGACGATGCGGCGGATCGAGCCGACGCGCATCGCGACCATGGCCGAATCCGGCAGCTCGCCGATGCGCACCGCGAGGTCGATATGCTCCTCGACCAGTTGCGTGATCCGGTCCGACAGCGTCAGGCGGATGTCGACCTCGGGGTAGGCGGCAAGGAAGGCAGTGACCACGGGGAGCACATGCAGGCGGCCGAAGACGACCGGCGCGGTGACGACCAACTCGCCGGTCGGGCTCAAATATTCGCCGGCAGCAGCGCGCTCGGCTTCGGCCACCTCATTCAGGATGCGGCGGCAGGCGGCGAGATAAGACTGACCGGCGTCGGTCAGGGTGAGGCGTCGTGTCGAGCGGTTGAGCAGACGCGTCTTCAAATGCTTCTCCAACTCGGACAGCTTGCGGCTGACGGTCGCGAGCGGCATGCCGGCGTGTCGCGCCGCCGCGGAGAGGCTGCCGGCCTCCACGGCGGCGACGAAAAGGGACATGGCGTCGAGGCGATCCATTGGCTCTTCCAAAAAGTGGAAGGATAGATTGCAAATATGCCTTCTACCTCCGGATTTCGGAAGGGATTAAATGTCGTGCTACTTCGTCCGAGGAGCGCCGCCATGAACGCCTTCACCAGCGATGTCGCCTTCACGTCCACCGTCAAGGCGATCCAGTCCCGCAAGGGTTCGCGCGAATCCTATGCGCGTGTCGAGGCGCGCGGCGGCTGGCGCGCGACGATCACGCCCGATCTCGCCGCCTTCATCGAGGCGCAGACCAGCGTGTTCCTGGCGACGGCCAATGCCGGGGGCCAGCCCTATATCCAGCATCGCGGCGGCCCGGCCGGTTTTCTCAAGGTGCTCGACGAGCACACGATCGGCTTTGCCGATTTCTCGGGAAACCGGCAGTTCATCACGCAGGGCAATCTTCAGGACAATGCCCAGGCCTTCCTGTTCCTGATCGACTACATGCTTCGGCAGCGCATCAAGATCTGGGGCAGGGCGCGGGTCGTCGAGGACGATGCGGAGCTGACGGCGAGGCTGATGCCGGCCAACTACAAGGCGCGGCCGGAGCAGGCGATACTGTTCACTGTCACGGCCTGGGATGCCAATTGCCCGCAGCACATCCCGCAGCGCTTCGAGGCGGCGGACGTGGCCGCGGCGCTTGCCGAACGCGACCGGCGCATCCAGGACCTCGAACAGGAGATCGCGCGGTTGCGCGGCAGCACCAGCAAGGTGCCAGGACAGGGCCTGGTCTAGTTCTTCACCGTGGAGGCTTCGGCGAGGGTGACGCCCTCGGCGGTCGGGCGAAGCGGAACGATGCCGCGCGCCAGCGCCAGCACATATTTGCTGTATTCGGTGAGCAGCACGCGCAGCGCTTCGGGCTTGGTCAGCCAGCTGCCATTGCCGAGATTGGTGTTGACCACTGGATAGGGCTCGAGCCTGGCGCCATGCAGCAGCCGGCTCATCTCCAGCAGGCTGCGCGGCATGTGGTAGTTGTTGGTGACGAGGATGACGCTGCCATAGGCGTGGCTTTCCACCCATTTGGCGCTTTCCTCGGCATTGCCGATCGTGTCGAGCGCGGCGCGATCGATGTCGACGCAGCAGGAGAACAGCTGCTTGTCGCCGCCCATCGCCACTTGCAGCTGGCGGCGGCTTGCCGAGGGATGAACGCCGCTGATCAAAAGCCGCTCGCCCTTGCCCGATGCCAGCAGATCCATGGCGGCGTCGAGCCTCGATTGGCCACCGGTGAGCACGATGATGGCGTCGGCCCTGGCCGGATTGACCGGCGTCGTCATGCTGCTGACCTTGTCGGCAAACCAGCCGAAGCCGCCGGCGAAAAGCGCCAGCAGGGCAAGCAGGAAGAAGCCGCAGAGACGAAGCGCAAACCTGAGACGACCGGGCCTTGCGGGCGCCGCGCCGCGCCCAAGCGCCGCTGGCATCCGTCCAGCCGTCCCGATCGAGTCCCGCGCGTCCATCATCCCCAGGTTAATCCTGAAAACATCCTATGGTTAACTCTGAAATGCGGCCTTTCATAGATAAAGGCGGCGCACATTGCGTTACGGCAGCTGCTCGGTCCGTGATCGTTTTCCTTCCTGAATATAACGGCTTAGGCCGGTTTTCATATCGTCCCACGGGATCGCGTCATGATCAGCCCGCCTCCGGCTGGCGGATGTCGATATCGCTGAGATAGGCGACGACCGTGGCATGCGAGGTCGCCGCCGTCAGCGCGCCGATTACCAGCACCATCAGGCCGACGCCGAGATAGCCGGTGGAGCCGATGGCGAAATTGCCGAACAGCGCGGTCGCCTGGTCGGCCTCGGGCGTCGCCATGTTGCGCGACGACCACCAGGAAAAGACGATGAAGACGAGGATAGCGGCAGCACCGCCGGCGGCGGCGCCCTTCATGCCGGTGACCAGGAAATGCCAGCGGAATTCGCGCGCGATGAAGCGGGCCTCGGCGCCGACGAAATGCAGCACTTCGATGATGTGACCGTTGCCGGCCATGGCGCCGCGCGTGGCGAACACCACCGTCAGCACCGTCGCCGACAGTATCAGCGCCAGAACGGCAAAGCCGATCGTCACCGTCGTGTGCGCCATGGCGACCAGCCGGTCGACCCAGGTGCGATGATCGTCAAGTGCTGCGCTCGGCAGCTTGGGCGTGATCGCGGCGCGCATGGCGGCGAAGTCGGGCGGACTGGCCTCGTCGATGGTGACGACGATGAGCCGCGGCACCGGCAGTTCGTCGATGTTGAGGCCTGTGCCCAGCCACGGCTCCAAAAGGCGCGCCGTCGCATCGCGGTCGACGATCTTCGTGCCTTTCACGCCTGGAAACTCGCTGGCGATCTGCGAGGCCTGCGCGAGGGCCGCTTCCATGTCGAGGCCCTCGACCGGCTTGATCTGGATGGTCGCCTCGCGCGAGATCTGGTTCTCCCATACGGAGGCAGTATCGCGCACCAGCGTCACGGCGCCGAAGGTCAGGCAGGACAGGAAGGTCATGATGGCGATGACCAGCACCAGCGCCCGGCCGGCGATGTTTTGCGCCGGCACGATCGGCGCCATCTTGCGCTGGGCGCGCCGAACGGTTGCCGTCGTCTCGGTGGCCTCGTCCTGCAGGTGATCGGCCGGAAGATCAGTCATAGACGTCCAGCCTTCCGCCGGCGAGAATCATGCGCCGCGCATCGACCTGCTCCATCAGGCCGAGATCGTGGGTGGCGATCACCACGGCGGTGCCGAGCCGGTTGAGCTCGATGAAGAGCCTCAGCAGCCGGCGTGCCAGCGGCGGATCGACATTGCCGGTCGGCTCGTCGGCAAGCAGGATCTCCGGCTGCTCGATCAGGGCGCGGGCGATCGCGGCGCGCTGCTTCTCGCCGCCGGACAGCACCGGCGGTAGCACATGCATACGGTCGCCGAGCCCGACCCATTTCAGGAGCTCGGTGACGTCGGTGCGATAGCTCGCTTCCTCGCGCCCGCGCACGCGCAAGGGCAGCGCGACGTTCTCGTAGGTGGTCATGTGATCGAGCAGGCGGAAATCCTGGAATACCACGCCGATGCGGCGCCTGAGCAGCGGCAATTCGCTGCGCGAGATGCGCGAACGATCCTTGCCGAAAATGGTGATCAGGCCCCGCGTCGGTTTCAGCGACATGAAGAGCAGGCGCAGCAAGGTCGTCTTGCCGGCGCCCGAGGGACCGCTCAGGAACTGGAAGGAGCGCTCCGGGATGTGCAGGGAAATGTCGCGGAGGATCTCCGGACCCATGCCATAGCGGAGGCCGACATTTTCGAAGCGGATCACTTTCGGCGACCTGAAACCTTGGGCGGCGTCCTGCCAGCCTGTTCTCTGCCAAGACCATCGGCCGGCATGGTTAATCGTCGGTTAATTTCTGCGCGGTTTCGACGTTTCACAGCGGTTCCGGTGGGGAAGCGTTAACCATTTGCGTTTACCCAAAACAAACGAAGATTGCACTGGGGCCGTAATGGCTGAGGATAGAACCGCGCGCCCTGTTTCCGGCGAAATCATGACGGGTGCGGCGCCAAACGCCGCGCCGGAGCGCGTCATGCTCGATGCGCCGGTCGACATCGTCGATGCCGACTATGTGGTGCTGCCGCGATTCGCTGCCCGTTCGGAACCGATCGCGGCGCCGCCACCGCCGCAAGCGCCCGCGACGCCATCCATCGAAGGCATGGGCATGCTGCGCAAACCGGAGGCTGCGCCCGCGCGGCCGGCCTCGCGCGGCGGTCCGATCTTCTGGACCGCCGGAGTGGGCGCGGCACTCGTCGCCTTCTGGGTGTCGGGCGGGCACGCCCTGGTGCGTCAAAGCCCCTTCTGCGCGGCTTCAGCACCGGCAAGCGCGCTCAGCATTTCCGGCGTGACGTCGCGAATCGACGCCTCGGGACTGAAGCCCGTCCTGTTCGTCGACGGCGAGGCCGCCAATGACGGCGCAAGGTCGCAGGCGCTGCCGCCGCTCGAGATCCGTGTCACCGACAATGCCAGCAACGTCATCCGCTACAGGCTGGGGACATCCAACCGCTCGCTGGCGCCCGGCGAAAGATTCGGCTTTTCCAGCCGCCTCGATGTGCCTAGAAACGGCGTGAAGGCCGTATCGGTCGCCTTCGCCGGCTAGGTGTGTCGATATTCAGGTGAGGCCGGCCTGACCTGAATTTCAACACGCCTCGGCGATTCGCTGTGGGCGACGAGTTCTCTGGAAAGGTAGTTGATGCCAGTAGTGCGCGGCAAAAATATCGAGGTCCTGTTTTCGGCGTCGGCGATCGCCCGCCGCAATCTCGAGCTCGCCAAGGAGATCGCCGGGCGCGACTATCACGACCTTCTGGTGATCTCGATCCTGAAGGGCTCATTCGTCTTTGCCGCCGATCTCATCCGCGCCATGCATGATGTCGGCCTGTCGCCCGAGGTCGAGTTCATCTTCATCTCCAGCTATGGCGCCGGCACCACAAGCGGCCAGGTCAGGGTGCTGCGCGACATCGACAATGAGGTCGCAGGCCGCGACGTCCTTTTGATCGACGACATCCTCGAATCCGGCAAGACGCTTTCCTTCACTCGCGACCTCATGTTGTCGCGCGGCGCCAGAAGCTGCGCCATCGCGGTGCTGCTCGACAAGCGCATGCGACGCCAGACCACGCTCAACGCCGACTATGTCGGCTTCGACTGCCCCGATTACTTCGTCGTCGGCTACGGCATGGACGTCGCGCATGCGTTCCGGGAACTGCCGTTCGTCGGGGTCGTGAAGGGCGACGCGTAAAGGTCGCGCCGAAAAGGCTGCACGCACGTTTCAAATTTTCAGAAAACGTCAACGTTTCGGCGGCATCTATCTCGGCATGGCAAAGCTCCTGATCGTCGAGGACGATGAGTCCGTCCGCACCCTCGCTGCCCGCGCGCTCGAGCGTGATGGGCACAGTGTCACCATCGCCGCCGACGGCGCGCAGGGGCTCGCCCTGATCCGGCAGCAACGCGGCAGCTACGATCTCGTGGTGTCCGACATCCGCATGCCGGAGATGGACGGCATCGAGATGGCGACGGCGGCGGCAAAACAGTTCCCGACGCTGAAGATCATGCTGATGACTGGCTATGCCGACCAGCGCGAGCGCGCCGAGGAACTGAACGGCATCATCCTCGACGTCGTGCAGAAGCCTTTTACGCTTGCCGAGATACGCGCCCGCGTCGGTCGGGCCTTAAGCTGCTTCGCTTGACCGTTTAGATCGCGTCGCCCGTTACCGCCACCGCAGGCGCGGCATTGCGCCGCCGCTCACCGTTGAGCGCGACCAGGCCGGCGCCGATGATCAGCGCCGCGCCAAGCACGGTCGTTGCCCGCGGAACCTCGGCAAAGAACAGGAAGCCCCAGAGCGGCGACCATAAGATACCGGTATATTCGAAGGTGGCGACGCGGTTGGCGGGCGCCATCCGGTAGGCCTGCGACAGCAAGATCATGCCGGCGGAGGCGACGCCGCCGCAGGCGGCCATTTTCAGGAAGTCCGGCATGGTCGGCCATGCCCATGGCCGCACCAGGAAGTCGAGGCTCGGATGACCCGCATGGGTGATGCCGGCAAGATGAAACACGGTGGCGACCGCCACGGCGCCGGTGAGGTAGGCGCCGTTCTGGTAGAAGGCCATGACGGTGGAGGATTCGGTATCGCCGATCCGGCGCGCCATCAGCTGCGAGAAGCCGTAAAGGAACGCCGAGCCGAGCGACAGAAGCGCCGCCCAGTCGAACAATCCGGCGCCCGGACGCAGCATCACGATCACGCCGACCAGGCCGATCAGCACCGTCGTCAGCGTCCGCCACGAGACGTGCTCACCGAGATAGGGCCCGGCAAGCGCCATGATGAAGAGCGGCGCCATGAAATAGAGCGCTATGGCGTCCGCCAGCGACAAGGCGGCGATCGCCAGATAGTAGACGGTGTAGGAGCTGAATTGGATGAAGGCGCGCAGCGTCAGCATGCTCATTCGCCTCGACAGCAAGGCCTTCAGGCCGACATCGGCCTGGACGATAACGATCAGGATCGGCAGCGCGACGATGGCGCGGATCGCCATCACTTCGGTCACCGGATAGCCGCCCGAAACCGCCTTCACCAGCGGGTCCTGCAACGAAAACACGAGAACGCCCAGGCAGAGGCTTAAGACGCCAAGCACCATCCGGTTCTGCATCGTCGTTCCAGCGAAAAAGAGCCCGCTACCGTGCGGGCAGCGGGCACGAGTGAGGACTCTTCGAATTGGTCCGCGGCCGAATCTCACGGCCGCATATCCAATGGGTAGGGCAACTATCCAGCGGCGTTTGACATGTTGCAAACGAATTGGAATGATACCAGCAATCAAAATTTCTTATGGCGACTTCCATGAAGCCCACTCTCGACAGCGACCTCCTGCGCACCTTCGTGGCGGTGGCCGAGACGGGTAATTTCACCAAGGCCGCCGAAAAGGCTGGACGCACCCAGTCAGCCGTTTCCATGCAGATGAAGAAGCTGGAGGACATGGTCGGCGACAGCCTGTTCGAGCGCGGCTCGCGTGGGGTGGCGCTGACGCGGCGCGGCGGCGAACTCATCGCCAATGCCCGCCGGATCGTCTCGCTGCTCGACGAGACGGCGGCGTCGCTGGTGGCGCCGCCGCTGGGCGGGCTGGTGCGTATCGGAATCCCCGCCGAATATGGCCGCTCGATCCTGTCGCGGGCGCTCGGCGAATTCGCCAAGCGCCACCCGCGCGTGGAGGTCACGGTGCGCTACGCGCATTCAGATTCGCAGGTGAGGGCGCTGGTGGCGGGCGAGCTCGACCTCGCCGTGGTGTTCGAGTGGGAAGGCTCATCCGGCGGCGAGGTGCTGATGCACGATCCGACGGTGTGGGTGACATCCATGCTGCACCACATGCATGAGGAGCGGCCGGTGCCGATCGCGCTCTACAACCGCAACGGCTGGTGCCGCGATTTCGCGATCAAGTCGCTGCAGCAGCGCGGGCTCGACTACCGCGTCGCCTATACCAGCGACACCAATGGCGGCCTGACGCTGGCGGTCACTTCCGGTCTGGCGATCGCGCCGATCTCGCGCAGCAACATCCCGCCCGACTGCCGCGAGCTGACCGCCGCCGACGGCTTCGGCGACATCGATTCCTCCAATGTGGTGCTGCACCGCAATCCGCTGGCGACGGGCGAGGCGATCGACGGCATGGAGAACGCGATCCGCGAGGCGTTCATGCTGACCAGGCAGGCCCAGGCGACGGCCAGCCTTTGAGCTGCTGGAAGGCGCGCACGTGGAGGATCGCGCCAGGCTGGACTCGTGCCGGTCTCATCCGCGATCCTGGCAAGACGCATCGATCGGCTGACATATTGGCAAATCACCAGCGCGGCCGGCAGAGCTTCGACAAAATGGCTGGATAGCTATTTCAGCTCGAGCAGCCGTTCGAGGTAGCTGCGCTCGATGTCCGGGCTCAGCGCGTTGCCCAGGCGCTTGCGGATCGCTTCGAGGATCTGGCGGGCACGCTGCACGTCGATCTCGTCCGGCACCTTGACCGAGTTGCCGTCGTCGGGACCCTTCGTGGCGCGCGGCCGGCCGAGCGGGTCGCGGTCGGCGTCCTGCTGACGCCCACCCTGCTCGCTGCCGCCCTGGTCGCCCTGCATGGCCTGCATCTGCTTCATCATCTCCTTGGCGCCGCGGCGCAGCGCTTCCAGCGCCCGACCCTGGTGGCCGACCGCCTCGTCGCCTTGACCCTCGCCGAGCGACTGCTCGGCATCGCCCATGGATTTGCCGGCCTCGCCGAAGCCCTCATTGGGCTCCATGCCCATGCCTTCGAGGCCCTTCTTCAGCTTGTCGAGATCGCTCTGCAGCTGGCCCTGGCCCTCCTGCAGCTGCTTCAGCGCGTCCGCGAATTCCTGCGGCGTCATCGGCTTCGGGCGGCCGAGCGGGTCGCGGTCGTCGCCGGGGCCTGGCTTCTGCCCGTCCTCCGATTGGCTCTGCTCGCCATCCTCGCCCAACTGCTCGTCGCGATTCGCACCGCGCTGCCGCTCGCCGCGCTGCATCTGGTCGAGGCGGAAGGTGTCGTTCATCATCTCCTGCTGGCGCCGCATGATCTCGCCCAGCTTGTCCATCTGCTGGCGCATCTCGCTGTCCTGCTCGCCAGCCTGTTGCTGGCGGCCGGCCTGCAGGTTGTTCATCATGTCCTGCAGTTCGGACAGCAACTGCTGGGCCCGGTCGCGGTCGCCGGATTTTGCGAGATTCTCGATCTCGTCCATCATCCGGTTGATGTCGCTCTGGCGCAGTTCCCGTCCGTTCTGCTGCATCTGCGGCGCGTTCGGGTTCTGCTGCGCGCGCTGGGCGAATTCCTGCAGGAACTGGTTCATCGCCTCGCGCAGTTCCTTCATCGCCTTGTTGAGCTCTTCGTCGCTGGCGCCGTTCTTGATGGCGTCCTGCAGCGCCTGCTGCGCCTGGCGCAGCCGCCGCTCGGCAGCCGAGAGATTGCCTTCCTCGATACCGAGCGCGATCTCCCACAGATAACCCACCTCGTTGCGCAGCTGGTCGTCGGTCCCGGAGAGCTTCAGCCGGCTCCTCGCGCTCATGATCGCGAGGTAGTGCGACATGTTGTCGAAGGTATCCTCTGGGCGCAGCGTGATCGCGTCCATCAGGTCGAGCACGCGCGGCTTGGCGTTGGTGTCGAGTGCCAGCAGCCGGCGCTGCTCGACTACGGCGCGGGCCAGCGGATTGGAGAAGGGACGCTCCGGCATCAGCAGCGTCTTGGTCTCACTGGTGGCGGTATGGCCGGCGTCGTCAGTGGCGGTGAGCGTCAGCTTGATGCTGCTGCCGGCCCAGACATGCTCGGTCAGATCCTTGGTCGTCTTGGCCGCATTCGCCTTGCCGCCGCGGCGCGGCAGCGTCAGCGGCATGTCGGGCGGGCCATAGAGCGGATGAGCATTGGCCGGCGGCGGATCCGACAGCTCGAAGACGGCCTTGGCGGAGGCCGCGCCGTAGTCGTCGTCGATCTGGTAATTGAGCTCGATGGCGCCGTTGACGGCGCGCTTGGGCTCGCCGACGAAACGGATCGTCGGCGGCTTGTCCGGAATGATAGCAAAGGCCCATCGGCCGAGATCGTCCTCGCCGGACTTCAGCGTCAGCGTGCCGTCGGCGTTCAGCTTGCCGGAGAACTGGCGCACTTTGAGCTGGGCATCGGCTGGGGGCCCCGTCTGGGCGGCGGCGGGCGTGACACCCTTCGGCGCGGCCGGTTCGATGGCCCGGTCATGGCCGCTTGTGTCGGCATAGTTCAACGTTTCCTCGCCGGTTCCGCCGGTGACGCGCAGCGAGACGTCGCTGCCCTGCGGCACGCTGAAGGTGCGCGCGGCCTGATTGACGTCGGCGGTCAGAAACAGCGGCGGCTTGCCGGTATAGGCGGGCGGCGTCACCCAGGCATCGATGCGCGGCGGCACGGTATCGCGCGCGGCGCTGGCGACGAAGCCGTCGCTGATCCTGCCGCCGAAAGGTCCGAACGAGAAGGCAAAGGCGGTGACGAACAGCAGCCCTACCACGGCCCGCAGGGCCCAGCGGTCGTAATCCGGCACGCTTGTGCGCGGCCTGTCGGCGCCGAGGCTTGAGAGCCGCTCGGCCATGCGCTTCTGGTGCTCGCGCCACAGTGCCTGCGAGAAAAGGCTCTCCGCGCCGCTTGGCCGGTCGGTCTGCACCTGCACGGGGCTGTGCAGCAGCTCGTTCGCCGCCTCGATACGCCGGTCGACCTCGGCGACGGAGGGGATGCGGAAGAAGCGCAACGGATAAAGCGCCGCCAGCGCCGAGATGGAGAACAGGATCAGGAGACCGATCCGCGCCAGATCCGGCAGGTGCTGAAACAGGCCCAGCCACGAGACGCTGAGGAACAGGCCGGCGACCACCGCCAGCGGCAGCAGCAACGGCCAGCCACGCTCGAAGATCATCGAGGTTCGCGTCGCCAGCCGGCTGAGCGCCAGACGCCCGGCCAGACCGCGTTCGCTGGAAATGGGTCGTTCCGTCATCGGCCCTTCCTGCCCGGGCAGGATAGCCCGGACCTCATGAGCAGAGGATAACACCAAACACGGCGAAGGCGAGGCGGGTTCCGAAAACGTGAAGCGGTTCGCCCGGTTTATGATCAGAAATTCGCGGGATTCGTGTTGGAGCCGCAGACCAGGACGGCCACGCGCTCGCCGGAAGCCGGCGTGTAACGGCCGGAAAGCATTGCGGCAAAGGCGGCGGCTCCGCCGGGCTCGGCGATGATTCGGGCGCGATCCCAGAGCGCTTTCTGCGCCGCCACGATGTCGTCGTCGCTGACCAGGATCGAGCGCTCGACGAAGGCTTCCGCGATCGGAAACATCATTTCGCCGACGCGCTTCGGCGCCAGCGAATCGGCGGCTATGCCCTCGGCCGGCGCATCGACCGGCTTGCCGGCCTCGAAGGCGCGGTAAAGCGTCGGCGCGCCCTCGGGCTCGATGGCGACGATGCGGATGCGGCCTGAGAACCAGGCCGCGATGCCGCCGATCAGCCCGCCGCCGCCGACGGCGACAAACAGCGTATCGATCTCGGGCAGGTCGGCTTCGATCTCGAGGCCGAGCGTGCCCTGGCCGATGAGCGTCTCTTCCTGGTTGAAGGCGTGGATCTGCAGAGCGCCGGTCCTTTCGGCAAAATCCTCGCTTGCGGCCAGCGCTTCGGCATAGCGCGCGCCGCCGACGACCAGTTCGGCGCCATAGGAGCGGATGCGCTCCAGCTTGGCCGGCGGGCTGACCTCGGGCACGAAGATGGTGGCCTTGTGCCCGAGCTTCATGGCGGCATAGGCGACGGCGGCGCCGTGATTGCCGCCCGAAGCGGCGACGACGCCGGCTTCCGGCACCTGCCGCTCGAGCAAGTTGGTGAAGGCGCCGCGCGCCTTGAACGAGCCGGAATGCTGCAGGCATTCGAGCTTCAGATCGACCGGAAAGGCCGGCCGGCCGAAGTCAGCCATGTCGACGCGCATCACCGGCGTGTGGCGGACGTATGGGCGAATGCGCGGTTCCACGGCGGCAATGCGTTCGCGCGTGATCGCCCCTTTGTCCGGTGTCTTTGCATTCAACATGGCCTGCTCCTTGGGATTGACTTCAATTAGTAACTTAGCAAAATGGCTAAATGCAAGAGGTCGACATCTTCAAGGCGATTGCCAACGAGCGCAGGCTGCAGATCCTCGATTGGCTGAAGGATCCGCGCGCGCATTTCCCACGCCAGGCCGATGGCGATCTGGTCGAGGACGGTGTCTGCGCGCTGCTGATCGCCGAAAAGCTCGGCATTACCCAGGCAACGCTCAGCGAGCATATGCGCGTCTTGACCCAGGCGGGCCTGCTCAGCGCCAAGCGCACCAGGCAATGGATATTCTATCGCCGCGACGAAGGCAGGATCGCCGAGGCCAAGGCGCTCATTCTGCAAAAAATCTAGCGGCTTGGGCTACTTCAGCCAGTCGGGCAGCGAATCGAGCCCGATCAGTTCCTCATAGGTCTGGCGCGGCCGCACGACGTGAAAACGGTCGCCGTCGACCAGCACCTCGGGCACCAGAAGCCTTGTGTTGTAGGTGCCGGCCTGCACCGCGCCATAGGCACCGGCGGTGGCGACGGCGATGAGGTCGCCGGCCTTCAGCCTGGGCAGATCGCGGTCGAGGCCGAGGAAGTCGCCGGTCTCGCAGACCGGCCCGACAATATCGACCTTCATGCGCGGCGTGGCGGCCGGCGGCTGCACCACCGGCTTGATGTCGTGGAAGGCGTCGTAGAGCGTCGGCCGGATCAGGTCGTTCATGGCGGCGTCGACGACGAGGAAGTTCTTGGCGTCGCCTTCCTTCACGTAGATCACTTCGCTGACGAGGATGCCGGCATTGCCGACGATCAGCCGGCCGGGCTCGAACATCACCTTCAGGCCGAGCCGGGTGACGTGCTTCCTGACGATCTCGGCATAGGCGTCGGGCAAAGGCGGCGGGCTGTTGTCGACGCGGTACGGGATGCCGAGGCCGCCGCCGAGATCGACATGCTCGATTGAATGCCCGTCGGCGCGCAGCACGCCGACGAGTTCCACCAGCAGCGCGAAAGCGTCGTCGAACGGCTGCAGCTCGGTGATCTGGCTGCCGATATGGGTGTCGATGCCGGTGACCCGGATGCCCGGCAGCTCCGCCGCGCGGGCATAGACCTGGCGCGCCCGCTGCCACGGGATGCCGAACTTGTTCTCTGCCTTGCCGGTCGAGATCTTCTTGTGGGTTTTCGCATCGACATCCGGATTGATGCGCAGCGAAACGGGCGCCGTCTTGCCGAGCGCTGTCGCGCGCGCCGAGAGCAGTTCCAGTTCCGGCTCGGATTCGACGTTGAAGCAGAGGATGCCGGCCGAGAGCGCGAAGTCCATCTCGCGCGCGGTCTTGCCGACGCCCGAAAACAGGATCTTGCTCGCGGGGATGCCGGCTGCCAGCGCCCGGCGCAACTCGCCTTCCGACACCACGTCGGCGCCTGCGCCAAGCCTCGCCAGCGTCTTCAGCACCGCCTGGTTGGAATTGGCCTTCATGGCGTAGCAGACTAGCGCGTCGAGGCCGGCAAAAGCCTCCCTGAAGACGCGGAAATGCCTGGTCAGCGTCGCGGTCGAATAGCAGTAGAAGGGCGTGCCGACGCTGGCGGCGATATCGGGGATTGCCACATCCTCGGCGTACAGCACGCCGTCGCGGTAGTCGAAATGGTTCACGGGAAATGGTCCGAAAATTGGAGCATGACGAGATCGGGCGATCTCATCGGCTCTAGAGCAAGGGGTCGAGAATGAACTTCTTGTCCTTGACCGGTTTCTCCGGCTCGGGCGGCAGCGGCTGCTTGGCCTTTTCCGCATCCTTGCGCGCCTGCACGGCAGCCTCGTAAGGAGTATCGAGGCCGCCTCTCCTGCCGCAGGCCGTGACGGTGACAACCGCCGCCAGCAACGCGAGCGTCACCAAAATCCTGCCACGGGTCATCGATCCATCCGTTCGAAACTGTTTGCGTGCTGCGCTTTTAGCGGAGTTTTCGGCGCATTGCATCCCGGCATTACGCCTTGGCGAGCCGCTTTTTCCAATAGCGGATCTGCTTCTTAACCTCCGACGGCGCGGTGCCGCCGAAGCTGACGCGGCTCTTCACTGAATTCTGCACGGCGAGCACCGAGAAGATGTCGTCCGTGATGCCGGAATGGATCGAGCGCAGGTCCTCGAGCGAGAGCTTTTCCAGCCCGACCTTCTTCTCCTCGGCAAGCGCGACGGCGCGGCCAGTGACGTGATGGGCCTCGCGGAAGGGGAGGCCCAGATTGCGCACCAGCCAGTCGGCGAGGTCGGTCGCGGTGGCGTGGCCGGCGCCGGCGGCTTTCTTCATGGCAGCGGCGTTCACGGTCATGTCGCGCACCATGCCGGTGGTGGCGGCCAGCATCAGGTCGAGCGTCTCGGCGGCGTCGAAGACCGATTCCTTGTCCTCCTGCATGTCCTTGCCATAGGTCAGCGGCATCCCCTTCATCACCGTCAGCAGGCCGACCAGGTGGCCGTTGATGCGGCCGGTCTTGCCGCGCACCAGTTCGGCGGCGTCCGGATTCTTCTTCTGCGGCATGATCGAGGAGCCGGTGGAGAAGGAATCCGAGAGCCGGACGAAGCCGAATTGCGGCGTCGACCAGATGATGATCTCCTCGGCGAGCCGCGACAGATGCGTGCCGCAGATCGCGGCGACGCCCAAGAACTCGAGCGCGAAGTCGCGATCGGAAACGCTGTCGAGCGAATTGCGCATCGGTTCGCGGAAGCCGAGCGCCTTGGCCGTCATGTGGCGGTCGATGGAAAAGCTCGTGCCGGCAAGGGCGGCGGCGCCCAGCGGGCTTTCGTCCATGCGCTCGATGGCGTCGCGGACGCGCGAGAGGTCGCGGCCGAACATCTCGACATAGGCCATGCAGTGATGGCCGAAGGTCACCGGCTGCGCCGCCTGCATATGGGTGAAGCCGGGCATCACTGTCGCGGCATGCTCCTCGGCGCGTTCGAGGAAGGCGGCGATGAGGTCCTTCAGCGCCCGGGCGACGCGCTGGCATTCCTCCTTGACCCAGAGCCTCAGATCGACCGCCACCTGGTCGTTGCGTGAGCGGGCGGTGTGAAGCCGGCCGGCGGCCGAACCGATCAGGTCGGCAAGGCGCGCCTCGACGTTCATGTGGATGTCTTCGAGCCTGGTCGAGAATTCGAACCTGCCCGCCTCGATCTCTTTCAGGATCGTGTTCAGGCCGTGAGCGATTTTTTCTTGATCGGCCGCCGAAATAATGCCCGTCTGCGCCAGCATCTCGCTGTGCGCGATCGATCCGCGGATGTCCTGCGCATAGAGTTTGCGGTCGAAGGCGATCGACGCGTTGATCGCTTCCATGATCGCGGCCGGACCCGAGGCAAAACGTCCGCCCCACATCTGGTTGCTGGCCTTCTTGTCGCTCATCGCTATAACCCGTGCTCCGGAGCAGTTTTTAAGAAAATGGCAGACGGCAATAAATTCTTCCCGGCCCCGCGCCTCATCCTGGCCGCCCTGGTGGCGGGCGTGCTGGCCGGCGCGGTCGCGGTATATGTCAGCGAGAGCGGTTCTGGCAACAACGCGCCGGATCATGTCGCCGCCGCCAGCAACAGCAAGGACGACGTCGCCTGCCAGGCGAAGGCCGAGCGCGCCAAGCAGGTCGCGGCGAAGGCCGTCGGCCAGGTCGCGGCGCTGCAGCCAGCGGACCCGCCGCAATCGCTGAAGAGCCTTGCCTTCAACGGACCCGACGGCAAGCCGATGACCATTGCCGACCATGCCGGCAAGACGGTGCTGCTCAATCTGTGGGCGACATGGTGCGCGCCCTGCCGCGCCGAAATGCCGGCGCTTGATGCGCTGCAGAAGGAAAAGGGCAGCAACGCCTTCGAGGTCGTGGCCGTCAATGTCGACACCGGCGACGACGCCAAGCCGAAGAAATTCCTCAAGGAGATCGGCGTCGAGACGCTCAGCTATTACCGCGACCCGACGATAGCTTTGTTCAACGAGGTCAAGACGCGCGGGCTGGCGCTGGGTTTGCCCGTCACCATGCTGATCGATGGCGAAGGCTGCCTGATCGCGCATATGAACGGTCCCGCGGAATGGTCGAGCCCCGACGCCAAGCGGCTGGTGGAAGCCGCGCTTGGACCGTGATCCCGAAAGAGGAAGCCGGGTTTTGCGTCGCCGAACTTCGGGTCGAATAACGATCAGATTGAGCGCGCGGCGGCCGGTTCCAGCATCAGGATGCTGCTACCGCGCGACATGACGCGATCGTTGGCCGCCGGCGCCGGCACGCCGGTCAGCTCGCTGAAGGTTTCGATCGGGCCGGGCCTGCCGAGATAGTATCCCTGGCCGATCTCGCAGTCCTCGGCGTCGAGGAAGCGCAGTTCGTCCAGCGTCTCGACGCCTTCGGCCAGAACCGGCAGGCCGAGGCCTCGCCCCAGCCCCAGCACGGCGCGCACGATGGCCGCGATCTGGCCGTTCCGGTCGACCGATTTGATGAAGGAGCCGTCGATCTTGATCTTGTCGAAGGGGAAGGCGCGCAGGTTGGAAAGGGATGAATAGCCGGTTCCAAAATCGTCCATAGCGACGCGGACGCCGAGCGCCTTGACCTGCCGCAAGGTCGACAGCGCCCGCGGCATGTCCTTGATAAGCGCCGTCTCGGTCACCTCAAGCTCGAGCCGACCAGGCGCAAGACCGGTGTGGAGAAGGATCTCGTGCACCTTGCGGCTGAAATTTGGGTTGTGGAGCTGCACCGCCGAGACGTTGACGGCGATCGTCAACGGATTTTTCCAGCGCGCGGCTTCCTCGCAAGCCGTCGCCAGCACCCATTCGCCGATCTGAGCGATGCCGCCGCTGTCTTCGGCCACGGGGATGAAAACGGATGGCGGGATATTGCCGCGCTCGGGATGATGCCAGCGGATCAAGGCTTCGAAGCCGATCATCTTGCCGGTGCTGATCTCCTTCTGCGGCTGGTAGACCAGCCGGAACTCGCCGCGCGCCACCGCCTGGCGCAGATCGTGCTCCATCGCGCGCCTGTCGCGCGTCTCCGCACCCATCGAAGCCTCGAAATAGCGGTAGGTGTCCTTACCCTCGGCCTTGGCGCGGTAGAGCGCGGTGTCGGCGTGGCTGACCAGCGCCGCCTGCTCGTCGGCGTCGAGCGGGAAAAGGGCGATGCCGATGCTGGCCGACACCAGCTCGCCGCCGGGCGACAGCTGGCTCTCCTGGCGCAGCTTGGAAAGCACCGCCTCGGCGATCCGGCCGGCCGCCTGCGGGTCGGGAAGGTTGGGGGCGATGATGGCGAACTCGTCGCCGCCGAGGCGGGCGAGCATCTGCCCCTGGCGAAGCACGCTCGAAGCGCATTGCGACACTTTTTGCAGCACGGCGTCGCCGGCGGCGTGACCGAAAAGGTCGTTCACTTCCTTGAACCGGTCGAGGTCGAGAAGCATGAGCGCGAGCTGTCCGCCCTTGCCGTTGCTGCCGGCCGCGGCGATCTCAGCCTCGAGCCGGCTGGTGAAGCTGCGGCGATTGGCAAGCCCGGTCAGCGGGTCGAAATGCGCGAGGCGGATGATCTCCTGTTCGGCCTTCTTGCGCTCGCGTATGTCACGGACGGCGACGACGTCGTGAGGCTTGCCGCAATAGTCGATGCTGCGGGCGATCAGCTCG
Source organism: Mesorhizobium dulcispinae (assembly GCF_033977345.1). Taxonomy (NCBI): domain Bacteria; kingdom Pseudomonadati; phylum Pseudomonadota; class Alphaproteobacteria; order Hyphomicrobiales; family Phyllobacteriaceae; genus Mesorhizobium; species Mesorhizobium dulcispinae. Next base: position 402,676 of record NZ_JAVIIY010000003.1, on the reverse strand, counting down.
ACGGGGATCCGTGTGCCGTCCTGGCCGCGCAGCTCGGCTTCCTGCGCCTGACCGTGGCCGCCGGCGATGCTTACGGCGATGCGCTCGCCGAAGAGATCGCCAAGCGTCATCGTGTTCAGCGTGCCGGCGGCGATGCCGCTCAGCGCCGCGATGCTGTCGTTGGCGCTGACGATGCGGTTGCCGTCGCAGACGATCAGCCCTTCGACGGCGGCGTTGGCCAGCCCATGCATGCGCTCGGCCTCGACCCGGTGGCGGCGGAAGCGCAGATCGATGCGGAGCGCGGCCGCCGAGAGCACCAGGATGATGATACTTGCCGTGGCGGCGGCGAAGGCCTGCGATATCGGCGCGATCGTGAATTGCGAGATCTCAATCGAGGAGTCCGGGTAGATCGAGACGGCCGCCATGGCGATGAAATGCAGGGTGCAGATCGCCAGCGTCAGAAGGACGGCGGCGGCGATCGTCGCCAGGGTCGACGGGCGACGCAACAGGACGAGCAGCGAAAGCGAGGCAAGCGTGACGCCCGCCACCAGCGAAAGCGCGACGAGCAGCTCGTTCCAGACGATCCTGCCTTGCACCTCGAATGCAGCCATGCCGGTATAATGCATCGCAGCGATGCCGATCCCGAGCACGGCGCCGCCTACCAGGGTATTGTCGATGCCGCCGCGCAGGGTGGCGATCCACATTCCGGCCGCGGTCAGGAGGACGGAAACCGCCAGTGACAGCGCGGAAAGTTCCGCGTTATAGGCGTTGGGTATTCCCGGCGTGAAAGCGGTCATGGCGATGAAATGCGTCGCCCAGATGCCGAACCCGGTCGCCGTGGCCGCGATCAACAGCCACGCATAGCGATTTCGGCTGGTCGATTGCTCGACATGGCGAAGAAGATTGACCGCCGAGAAAGACGAAATTCCGCAGATGAGCGCCGCAAGCGCGACCAATCTCAGATCGTGCTCGTGCACGATGCAATTATAGACGGTCAACATCTTGCTTCACCTGATCTTCCCGCATCAATCAAGTTAAGATTGATTAAGGCCGGACGGCTGAAGAATCGATTAGTTCGCCTGCAACCAAGGCGTGCTTCTCAGGTTGTGTTGTCCGGAGACCGAACCGCCGTCATTCCACGCGCACCGTCACAACGATCGCATCGTGATCGGCGCTCGGGCTCCCGTCGGGCAACAGTGCCGGCAAACTGGCCGGCGCGCTTGCCGCGAGGCCGCGCGTGAAGAACCAGTCGATACGGCCGGCCGGCGTCGGATCGCCGGCGGCGCGCCGCTGGGTCGGCCGGTCGAGCGTGTTGGCGTCGCGCCAGCTGTAGCCGCGCTCCGCAAGCACCTGGAACAGCGGCTCGTGGCGCTCCACCTCGATCAGCCGGTCGGGTTCTGCGGCGACGCGTTCGAGCCATGCCGCCCGGTCGTCGTGACGCTCTTCATGGCTGGCGGTCAGCGTGTTGAAGTCGCCGCCGATCAGCACGGGCGCGTCCGCATCGTATTTGTCGATGGCGTCGAGGAGATGGCGTGTCTGGTCCGCCCGACCGGCAGGATCGGTGCGGTTTTCGAGATGCACCGAGACGACCGTCGCCCGGCGCTCGCCGAGCAGCACCTGGCCGCCGATCGCCATGCGCCCGCCGATCCGCGGCTGGCCGCGCTCCGGCCGGAACCAGCCGCCGGCGGCATCCAGGCGAACAAGGAAGGGGCGCAGAAGCGGCACGGCGCTGGTCACGGCGTTGCCGTGGAAGCCTTCTGCGTTTTCGGCCTCGCCGGCGGCCGCCTGTTCCGTCTCGTTGCCGGTGCCCAGCTCGACGAACTCGACGCCATAGGCAAAGGCGTGGCCGAGCCGATCGGCAAGCCGGCTCAGCGGATGACCGTTGCCGGAGCGGGCCATGCCCTTGTCGACCTCGGTCAGCAGCACCACGTCCGGCGCCCGGCCGGCGATCGTTGCGGCGATCGCTTCGACATGGCGAAGTCGCTCGACATTCCAGGCCATCACCGTCAGGCTCTCGCCGGCGCCCTCGCGGGATGTCCGGCCGCCGATCTCGATCTCGCCCAATGCCGGAATGGCGGCCGCGTGACGCATATGGGTCGCGCTGTCGCGCGGACCTTCCCGCATCGCCTGGCGCGCGGCCATCGGCACATGGGTCAATTGCGCGACAAGCATGTCATTCGTCCAATCTAGCCGGCATCCAATTTAGCCGGTTAATCATAGGCGGTCTTTACGCCGCTTTTTGGCGCCCTAGCTTCCTAGACCGCCGATATGACGTTTTCATGCCGGCGCGACCGCCGAGGGGGAGGAGAGACTGGCTGTCCACAGGCCGCAAAGCCCACAACAGAACTGTCACATACCTTCTCTAAGAGAGCGGGCAAGGACTTGCGCAAAACCTTGTGAACTGCCACTCAAGAGGGAAAAACCATGACCATCATCAAGCGGGGCCTCACTGCCCTTGCCGCCGGCGCGCTCAGCACCGCGCTCGCGGTTCCTGCCTTTGCAGAGCCGGTGAAATTCGATTTCTGGTTCGGTCTGTCGGGCGATCTAGCGCGCGTCGTAGATACGCTGTGCAAGAACTTCAACGCCTCGCAGTCCGACTATGAAGTGGTCTGCACCAGCCAGGGCAATTACGACGCCACGCTGCAGAACACGATTGCCGCCTTCCGCGCCGGCAAGCAGCCCACCGTCGTCCAGGTCTATGACGTCGGCACCGCCACGATGATGCTGTCGGGCGCCTACAAGCCGGCCGACAAGCTGATGGAAGAGAACGGCTACAAGATCGACTACAGCGACTATTTCCCCGGCATCGCCCGCTACTACGCCACCTCGAAGGGCGAGATGCTGTCCTTCCCGTTCAACTCGTCGACGGCGCTGATGTACTGGAACAAGGATGCCTTCGCCAAGATCGGCAAGACCGAGGCGCCGAAGACCTGGGAAGACGTCGGCGCCGACCTCAAGGCGCTGAAGGACGCCGGCTATGATTGCCCGATGGCGATCAACATCTCCGGCAATGAAAGCTGGCAGCTGATGGAGCAGTTCTCGGCCATCCACAACCAGCCGATCGCCACCAAGAACAACGGCTATGACGGCCTCGACGCCCGCCTGGAGATGAACAAGACCAAGTTCGTCCAGTACGTCACCGACCTCAAGAAGTGGTACGACGACGGCCTGATCAAGATCAAGTCGAAGGATCTCGGCCAGGACATGGTGCAGGCCTTCGCCACCGGCACCTGCCAGGTCATCATGACCTCGGTCGGCGACCACGGCACTGTCGGAAAGACCCAGAAGGAAGGCATGAACTGGGATGTCGCCGAGCTGCCGGTCTATGCCGGCACCGAGCGCAAGAACTCGCTGGTCGGCGGCGCTTCGCTGTGGGTGCTCTCGGGCAAGTCGGACGCCGAATACAAGGGCGCGGCCGCCTTCCTCAACTTCATCCACGACCCCAAGACCGCCTTGTTCTGGTCGACCAACACCGGCTACATCCCGGTGACGAAGTCGGGCTTCGAATATATGAAGTCCAGCGGCTTCTACGACAAGGCGCCCTACAAGGGCCGTGAAGTCGCGATCGCCAGCCTGACCGCCTCTGAGCCGACCGAGATCACCCGCGGCATTCGGCTCGGCAACTTCACCCAGATCCGCGCCGAGTTCGGCACGCAGATGCAGGCGATCTTCGCCAACAAGGAAAGCGTGCAGGCCGGCATCGATGCGCTGGTCAAGAACGGCGACGCCATCCTCGACCGCTTCCAGCAGACCTATCCGAACAAGACGCTGCCGTAAGCAGTAGACATTTTGAGGCCGCCCGCCGAAACTCGACGGGCGGCCGTTTCATATCCGAACCAGGCATCGTCGGCGGATCGATGGAAAAACGCGTCACTTTCGGCAGATGGACGATCGGCATCCTGTTCGCGGTGCCGCAGCTGATCCTGATCTTCACCTTCTTCTACTGGCCGGCCGGTCAGGCGGTCTATTGGTCGCTGACGCTGCAGCAGCCCTGGGGCGGCGGCAACATCTGGGTCGGGCTCGACAATTTCCGTTCGATCCTCGCCAACGCCGACTACTGGAACTCGATCACCGCCAGCCTCGTCTTTGCCGGGACCAGCACCGGGCTCGCGATGGTCATCGCACTGGTGCTCGCCACCTTGACCGACCGACAGCTTGCCGGCTCACGTCTCTACCGCGTCGTGCTGATCTGGCCCTACGGCATCGCGGCGCCGGCGCTGGCAATGGCGTTCCGTTTCATCCTGGCGCCGGAAGCCGGCTTCATGGCCGCCGTCAACAAGGTCTGGCCGGGCTTCTGGGATCCCGGCCTCAACGGCGCCGACGCCATGGCCTCCGTCATCATCGCCTTCTCGTGGAAATATGTCGGCTACAACTTCATCTTCTTCCTTGCCGCGTTGCAGGCGATCCCGCGCTCGCTGATCGAGGCGGCGGCGATGGACGGCTCAGGCGTCGTCCGCCGCTTCTGGGACATCCAGTTCCCGCTGATCACACCGACGATCTTTTTCCTGCTTGTCATCAACATCACCGAGAGCTTCCAGGATTCCTTCGGCATCGTCGACATCATGACCGCCGGCGGCCCGGCCAACGCCACCAACCTGATGGTCTACAAGATCTATTCCGACGGCTTCAAAGGCCTGGATTATTCGGGTGCCGCCGCACAGAGCATCATCCTGATGCTGCTCATCATCCTGCTCACCATCGTCCAGTTCCGCTTCATCGAGCGGCGCGTGCATTATCGCTGAGGCGGCCATGGTCGAGCGTACCCCGATCCTCAACTTCTTCACGCATCTGATCTTGTTCGTCGGCTTCGTATTCTGCGTGGCCCCGTTCGTCATCGTGGCGATCGCCGCCTCGCACGATCTGAAGGACGTCAACGACGTGCCGATGTCGCTGCTGCCCGGCAGCGATTTCTGGGTCAACATCAAGACGGCGTGGACGACGGCCGACCTCGGCCCGAAGCTGTTCAACAGCTTCGTCATGGCGGCGGGCGTTGCCGCCGGCAAAGTGATCATCTCGGCGCTCACCGCGTTCTCGATCGTCTATTTCCGCTATCCCGGGCGGATGCTGATCTTCTGGCTGATCTTCGTCACGCTGATGCTGCCGCTCGAAGTACGCATCGTGCCGACCTACGCGGTGGTCGCCAACGTCTTGTCGCCCTATCAGGCGATCATGGACGTGACCGGGGTCAGTTGGCTGATCGAGAAGGTGTCCGGCGTCCAGGTCTCGCTCAGCCTCGGGCTGCTCAATTCCTATACCGGCCTGATCATGCCGCTGATCGCCACCGCCACCGGCACCTTCCTCTACCGCCAGTTCTTCCTGACGGTGCCGGACGAGTTGACGGAGGCCGCGCGCATGGACGGCGCCGGCGCGCTGCGCTTCTTCATCGATATCCTCCTGCCGCTATCGCGCAACAACATGGCGGCGCTCGGCACCATCATGTTCCTGTGGGCCTGGAACCAATATCTGTGGCCGCTGCTCATCACCACCGACCAGTCGCATGCGACGGCGGTCACCGAGCTCAAGCAGCTCATCCCCAATGTCGGCGGCGCGCCGGAATGGCATATCGCCATGGCCGGCACGCTGATCGTCATGCTGCCGCCGCTGATCGTCGTGGTGCTGATGCAGCGCTGGTTCGTGCGCGGCCTGATCGCCACCGAAAAATAGGGAGACGATAAAATGGCCTCCATCACCATCCGCGACGTCAGGAAGAGCTACGCCAAGATGCAGGTCGTGCATGGCGTCAACCTCGACATCCAATCCGGCGAATTCGTCGTCATCCTCGGGCCGTCGGGCTGCGGCAAGTCCACGCTGCTTCGCATGATCGCGGGGCTGGAAGAAATCTCCGACGGCACGATCGCCATCGACGGCACGGTGGTCAACAAGCTCGAGCCGCGCGAGCGCGGCTGCGCCATGGTGTTCCAGAACTACGCGCTCTATCCGCATATGAGCGTTGCCCAGAACATCGGCTATTCGCTGAAGGTGGCCGGCGTTCCTTCAGCCGAACGCACCCAGCGCATCCAGGCCGTCGCCCGTATCCTGGAGCTCGAGCACCTGCTCGACCGCAAGCCGATGGCGCTGTCCGGCGGCCAGCGCCAGCGCGTCGCCATGGGCCGCGCCATGATCCGCGAGCCGAAGGTCTTCCTCTTCGATGAGCCGCTCTCCAACCTCGACGCCAAGCTGCGCGTGCAGATGCGCTCGGAAATCCGCAAGCTGCACCGGCGGCTCAACGCCACGTCCGTTTTCGTCACGCATGACCAGGTCGAGGCGATGACGCTCGCCGACCGGCTGGTGGTGATGAATGGCGGCCGCGTTGAGCAGGTCGGCACCCCGGCGCAAGTTTACAGCCGGCCGGCGAGCCGCTTCGTGGCGACCTTCGTCGGCGCGCCGGCGATGAACATGCTCGAAGGCGAAGTGACGCTCGAAGGCCTGTCGCTGCTCGGCGGTGGCCGCAAGCTAAACATTTCCCGCGCCGGGCTGCCGGTCGGCTCGAAGGTCGCGGTCGGCATCCGGCCCGAGGCCGTGCGCATGGTGGCGCCCGGTACGCCCGGCGCGCTCGCCGCAACGGTCGACCTGGTCGAAGAGCTTGGCGCCGGCCGGGTCGTCTATGTCGATCTCGACGGCGCGCCGTTTTCCGTGGTGACCTCCGAGACCGTCCATCCCGAGCCAGGCAGCGCGATCGGGCTGCAGTTCGCGGAGAGCGACCTGCATTTCTTCTCGTCGGAGACCGGAGGCCGGCTCGACGTGTTCAAGGCTTCGGTGCCGGAGCCGGCGTTGTAGGCGGCCGGCACGCCGACTTCTGCGAGATTGATTGAGGATTCATGGAATGAAGATCATCCAGGTTACCGACGTCCACCTCGGCCGTCGGGGCGAGGTCCGCTTCGGCGCGAACCTGCATGAGCGGCTCGACCGCTGCATCGAGCACATCAACGCCCACCAAGGCGATGCGGCGCTCTGCGTCTTCACCGGCGACCTGACCGAGTCTGGCGAGGCGGAAAGCTATGCCGACCTGAAAACGGCGCTCAGCCGGCTCTCCGTTCCGTACCGGCTGCTGCCCGGAAACCACGATCGCCGCGCCAACCTCATCGCCGCCTTCCCGGAAAACGGCACCGACGGCAATGGCTTCGTGCAATCGGTCTTCGATACGCCCGAGGGGCGGCTGGTGTTCCTCGACAGCCTGGCTGAAGGCCGCGTGACCGGGGAACTGTGCGACAATCGCCTCGCCTGGCTGGACGCCCGGCTTGCCGAGACCGAAGGCAGGTCAGTCTATCTCTTCCTGCATCATCCGCCGGTCGAGCTCGGCCTGACGATCCTCGACCCGCTCGGCCTCGAACAGCCGCAGCGGCTGCTCGACGTGCTCACGCGCCACGGCAATGTTCGCTACATCTTCTTCGGCCATGTCCATCGCGACATTGCCGGCACGGTCGCCGGCATTCCGTTTTCGGCGCAACGCGGCCTGAATGCCCGCTTCATGCTCCATCTGACCGGCGACGAGGTGGTCGAGCAGGCGCCGCCAGCCTATTCGATCATCCTGATCGATGGGCAGCGCGTCGTCGTGCACAACCACGACTTTTTGGAGAGCTGGCCGCTCTGGTCGCCGGCGACAGGCGAGCGCGTGCGCTAAGGCGTGTCGATATTCAGGTAATGCCGGCCTGCAAATGGCGGCTTCCTGCGCTTCCGGCCTTCGCCGGCCGAAGCACTCATTAGTGGCGTGCCAGCTAAATTGAGGCTAGGCCGACGTAGGCCGGTGCTCACGTACGTTACGTACGCTCCGCTCCGGTTCTCGGAACCCACCATTCTCGACTCGGCCTGACCTGAATCTCAACACGCCTTGGCCTGGAAGCTCAGGCAAAGACATGCGCCTTGCCGGTGACGGTGAGGCGCACGATCTCGCCGACCGCCGGCGCGTCCATGCCCGTCTTGCGCAGGATCAGCGGCGTGTTCCCGATTGCGGCCGCATCCGGCGGGTCGGGACTGTTGAGCAGCCGCACCGCGACGGTGCAGACCGAGCCGGCGAATTCGGAGTCCGTCACCTCGCCGAACAGCATGTCCGGCGTTCCCGACATGCCTTCGCGCGAGGTCCGCTTGAGCATCACCTGCTCGGGCCTCAGCATGATGCGGGCGACATCGCGCCGCTCGGCGGTGTCGACGGCGATGCGGCCGAGCGGCGAGAAGGCAAAGCCGTCGGCGATCCTGGCCGGCACGATGATGGCGTCGCCGAGGAACTCGGCGACCATCCTGTCCCTGGGCTGGAAATAGAGCTCGCGCGGCGTGCCGACCTGCGAGAACAGGCCATCGCGCATGACGGCGACCTGGCTGGCGAAGGACAGCGCCTCGGCCTGGTCGTGAGTGACCAGGATGGTGGTGATGCCCGCATCCTCCAGAAGCTCGGCCACAGCCTTGCGCATCGAGGCGCGCAGGCCGGTGTCGAGCGCCGAGAACGGCTCGTCGAGCAGCATCAGCCGGGGTTTCATCGCCATGGCGCGGGCCAGCGCGACACGCTGCTGCTGGCCGCCGGAAAGCTCGTGCGGACGGCGCTTCAGGATCGCCTTGTCCAACCCGACGATATAGGCGAGCTCGACAATGTGCTCGGCGCGCTTCTCGGCGTTTCGGGGCATGCCGAAACCGATATTGTCGGCAATGGTGAGATGCGGGAAAAGCGCGCCGTCCTGCGCCACCACGCCGATGCCGCGGCGATGCGCCGGCACGGCCGCGCCGCCATTGGCGAGCACCTTGCCGTCGAGCGCGATGCGGCCGCGGTCTGGCGCCTCGAAGCCGGCGATCAGCCTCAGCAAGGTGGTCTTGCCGCAGCCGGAGGGGCCGACGATCGCGGTGCGGCTGCCGCTTTCGACGGTGAGGTCGACGCCGGCAAGCGCCGCCACCGGGCCATAATATTTCGCCACGCCGCTGAGTTCGAGGAAGCTCATCGGCCGGCCATCCGCTTCGACTGGACGTAGAGCACCCAGGTCATCGGCAGCGACATCGCCACCATGATCAGTGCATAGGGGGCGGCGGAGGCGTAGTCGATCTCGCCGCTGTAGGACCAGAACGCCATCGCCAGCGTCCGGGTGCCGTTCGGCGCCAGCATCTGGGTGGCGGTCAGCTCATTGGTGATGCCGAGCGCCACCATCGCCATGCCGGCAGCGGCGCCCGGCGCCGACAACCGGATCGTCGTCGACCACAGCGCCTTAAGCGGCGGGCGGCCGAGGCTCGAGGCGGCGCGCTCGAGCTCCACCGGCGCCTGCGCTATCGAGGCGCGCAGGCTGACCAGCGCGCGCGGCAGGAACATCAACGCATAGCAGAAAAGGATGGTGAAGAGCGTCTGATAGAGCGGCAAGGCGATGCGCACGGTGATGGTGACCAACGCCAGCGCGATGACGACACCGGGCAACGACCCGACGATGTAGTTGCAGCTCTCGAGCAGACGCTGCAAGGGGCCCGGCGCACGGATCGAGATCCAGGCCATCGGCATCGCGGCGATCGTGGCAAGCAGCGCGCCGGCGATAGCAAGGGACAGCGTCTGGCCGAGCGCCAAGCCGATTTCGTCCCAACGCCAGATATCGGCGCCGCCGGCGAGCAGCCAGCGGCCGACGGTCACGAAGGGCACGCCGAGCGTGAGCAGCGCGGTGAGGGCAGGCAGCAGCAGGCAAGGCAGCACGGCGCGGCCGAGCCGGGCGCGCTGCTGCTGGCGCGCGGCTCCGGAGCCGACGCGCGCATAACGCTCCTCGCCGCGCACGATCACTTCCACGCCAAGCAGCACGAAGCAGCAGGTGACGAGCACGGCGGCAAGCATGTTGGCCGCCGGGCCGTTGAAGGTCGACTGGAACTGGTCGACGATCGCGGTGGTGAAGGTGTCGAAGCGAATGAAGACATAGAGGCCGTATTCGGCAAGCAGGTGCAGGCCGATCAGCAGCGAGCCGCCGCAGATGGCCAGCCTCAATTGCGGCAGCACGACGCGCGCGAAGACACGCCAAGGGCCGAGGCCAAGCGCAGCCGCGGCATCTTCCAGCGCCGGGTCGAGCCGGCGCAGCGCGGCCGCGATCGGCAGATAGAGGAACGGGAAATAGGCGATGACGGAGACCAGCACGCCGGCCCAGAGCCCGTGCAGGCCGGGCACCAGACTGATCCAGGCATAGCTGTGGACGAAAGCGGGAATAGCGAGCGGCGCCACCGACAGCCACGACCACAGCCGGCTGCCGGGCAGGTCGCTGCGCTCGGTCAGCCAGGCGAGCGCCACCGACAGCACGATGGCGATCGGGACGGTCACGACGACGAGCAGGACAGTGTTGACGAGGAGTTCGCCTACACGAGGACGGAAGATCAGCGCCGCCACGGTTTCCCAGCCGGTCTGGATCGCGATCCAGACAATGAAGGCAAGCGGCAGCAGCGCGATCAGCGAGACAAGGGCAGCGGCAACCGTGATCCACGACGTGGACCGCCGGCTCTGCCTTGCGGCAGCCGGCAGGCCTGGGGGCGTGAGGTCGATCGCGGATGCCATCAGAGGGAATGCATCGCCAGGCTCGACGGACGAAGGCGATCTGATGAGCCGCTGATGCGGCCGGAAACGCAGATGATCGTCATCGACGAGGCCATCTCCAAAACAAAAGCGCCCCGCGGAAAGCGAATTCCCGCAGGAGCACGGTCGGTGTCCTTTTAGGACGAACGCGAACTAAAGCAAGCCGGCTTGCGTCATCAGGTCGATGACCTTCTTGGAGTTCAGCGTCGCCGGGTCGACTTTCGGCGCCTGCAGATCGGCCAGCGGCACCAGGTTCGGATTCGACTCGGCGCCCTTGCCGACCGCATATTCATAGGAGGTGCCGTTCTTTAAGACGTCCTGGCCGCCCTTGCCGGTGACCCATTTCAGGAAGGCCTGGGCTTCCTTCTGATGCTTGCTAGAAGCCAGCACGCCGCCGCCGGAGATCGATATGAACGCGCCCGGATCCTGGTTCTTGAAATAGTATTGCCCGATGTTCTTGCTGTTCTCGCCGGTCTTCGCCTGGTCGCCGAGATAGTAATAGTGGAAGATCACGCCGCCATCGATCTCGCCGGCATTGACCGCCTTCATCACCGTGTTGTTACCCTTGTAGGGGGTGAAGTTCTCCTTCATCGCCTTCAGCCAGGCGGCCGTCGCCGCCTCGCCCTTCAGCTGAAGCATGGCGCTCACGATGGCTTGAAAATCGGCGCCCGCCTGCGAGGCGGCCCAACGCCCCTTCCAGCTCGGATCGGCGAGGTCGAGCAGCGACTTGGGCAACTGGTCTTCCTTCAGCTTGTCCTTGTTGTAGACAAAGACGGTGCTGCGCGCTGCGACGCCCACCCATTTGCCGGTCGAGGGCTGGTATTCCTGCGGCACCTGCGCCAGCGTGTCGGCATCGACCGGCGCGAACAGCCCGGCCGTCTCGACCAGCGCCATCGCCGGCGAATTCTCGGTCAGGAACACGTCGGCCGGCGATGCGGCGCCCTCGGCGACGATCTGGTTGGAAAAGTCGCTGTCGCCGCCATTGCGCAGCGTGACCTTGATGCCGGTTTCCTTGGTGAAGCCCTTCGCCCATTCCTTGGCGAGGCTCTCATGCTGGGCGTTGTAGACGATGATGCCTGCATCCGCGGCCAGGGCCGGCGCGGCGACCAGGCTGGCTACAAACGCAACAGCGCCGGCAAGGGTGGAAAGAGCATATTTCATGGCATGGTCCTTGATCTTGGTGATCCGCCCCGGGAGGCGATTGCACCTATCAATACCTGATAGCGATAGTCAACATTGTGAGGTGGCTCATTCCGTCGCGGGGGCGTGAAAGCCGGCGCCACGCGGGACAATTCCATGTGATTGGGGTGTCACGGGATCCTGCGGAGCGCCTGGCGGTCCCCGATGGCCATTCGTTGTTTTCTCCGGTCGCACGGGGCCCGGAATTGCCGGGTCCCGTGCGGCGGGGTCGCCGGGCGAATGCGGTCAGAGCCGTTCGGCTCGTACCTTCAGGATATGGTACAGCATCTCTCGAATGCGCCGCCAGATCGTCAATGGCCTAGGCATGGCTCGGCCTCCCGTTCGTGCGATCCTTGAGCCGCCGATTCAGATGAGCTGCGCGACCAGCGCCACTCCGACCAGCGAGGTGCCGATCCCTGCCGCGCGGATGGCTGCCGGCCGGCTCCGCAACGTCAGGGCGGCCAGCACGCCGGCCGCGTGCAAAGCCGAGGTGCTGGCCAGGAAGCCGATCGCATAGGCCATGCCACCGACCGTCTCCGGAATCTCAAGACCATGGGCGTTGCCGTGGAAGAGGCCAAAGAGCGCCGTCAGCGTTGCAGCGAGGGCAAGCGGAAACGGCCTGGCGAGCGCAACCATGGCGCCGAAAATCACCAGCGACAGCGCGATCCCGGACTCCAGCGACGGCAAGCCGATACCGGCGATCCCAAGCATGGCCCCCGCGACCATAGCCGCGACGAAACACGCCGGCACGAGGATGGCGGCCCTGCCGCCGGTTCGCGCCGCAATGACGCCGACCGACAGCATCGCAAGCAGATGGTCGATTCCGGCCAGCGGGTGTTGAAGGCCGCTCAGAAGGCCGTGGACATGAAAGCCCCCGCTGTGAGCGAAGGCCAGTGACGGTATGAGAGCCGCCGTGGCCGCCGGAGCAAGCCTGGTTAGAATCGAAAGCATTCTGTTCATGGGTCTGAACCTGTCTGAGAGGGGAGGATCCGGGTCAAAACCGGCGTTCACTGTCCGGGCATAGCGATTTCGGCCGCCGCGGACCTGTCGATCAGAAGCCGTGCCTCGCTGAAATCGAGAGGCCGCTGGCCATTGCCGTCATGGTAGACGAATGCCAGGCGGCGCCGGTGTGACGTCAGCTTCGCGGGCAGCGGGTTGTAGGTCACGCCGGCGCCACCGACCACCGGCATCACGGCGCCGACATCGACGATATCCTGCGTCTCGACCCGCAGCAGGTGCAGCCGCCTGCCGTCGGTGGTTTCGCCGAGGAACGGAATGCCGGCGAGCCGCAGGAAACTGGATGGATCTGGTGCCCGCGCGAACCCGTCGAGAAAGGCTGCCTCAACGAGATCGAGATCGGTCGCGCGCGGGTCGGCCGGCTCGGGCGCATGCTCGCGCGGCAAATGCGGCGTCTGCCACTGCAACGGTTTGCCGGCCGGCCCGTTGTGGCCGACGGCGTGCGGATGGTGATGGTGGCCGGTCGGACCGTGATGGTGGTGGCCGTCGCCATGATCGTGGGTGTGGCGATGATGATCATCGTGCATGGTCAAAAGCTCGTCGGCTTGTCGATGATGGATTTGTGCTTGCCCAGCGTGCCATGGGCGACCATCGAGCCGAGCGCCTCGACGACGACCCGCACACCGAACAGCGCGGTGATGTCCGAGGTGTCGTATGGCGGCGAAACCTCGACCACTTCCAGCCCGCAAATGCCGGGCGCCGAGACCAGCCCGAGCAGCTTCAGCGCCTCGCGCGGCAGGAAGCCGCCGGGCTCGGGCCAGCCCGTGCCTGGCACGAAACCACAGTCGACGCTGTCGACGTCGAAGGAAATGTAGACGGCGTCTGCGTCCTTCCACGCCAGTTCGAGCGCGATCTCCGCCGTCTTCTCCAGCCCCATCTGCTCGATGTCCGAAATCGTCAGCACGTTGGTGCCGCGCTTCCTGGCCTCGGCCACGCCATAGCGGGGCACCTGCCAGCCGCCGATGCCAAGCTGCACCAGATTGGTGGCCGAGACGTTCGGCAGGTTGGTCGCCCAATACCAGGGCGTGGTGTGCATGCGCTCGTCGAGATCCTTTTCCTGGATATCGATATGGCGGTCGAAATGGATGATGCCGATGCGTTTCGAGGTGACGTCGGCGATGCCGCGCACGCAAGGAAACCCGATCGAATGATCGCCGCCCAGCATGATCGGCAGCGCGCCCGAGGAAGCGACATGGCTGACGCCCTTGGTGATCTGGTCGAAGCTCTTTTCGAGATTGGCCGGAATGGTGAAGACGTCACCAGCGTCGCACAGCGTCATCTGCTCGCGCAGGTCGACGCCCAGCTCGTAGTTGTAAGGCGTGTAGAGTGCCGAGATGCGACGGATGCCCTGCGGCCCGAAACGGGTTCCCGGACGGTAGGTGGTGCCGCTGTCGAAGGGAATGCCCATGACGGCAGCGTCATATCGGCCGACATCGCGGACATTCTCGACATAGGGCGCCTTGAGGAAGGTGTTGATGCCGGCGAAATGCGGCAGCTCGCCGCGCGCGAAGGTCGGGATTGACTTGTCAGTGATCGAATCCGATCCCGGCAGACCCATGTCCAGCGCCCATTTCTGTTCCTTGCGCCAGCCATCCTCGGGCAGCTTTCCTTCCGCCTCGATCGATTTCCAGCCCTGCATGTCGCGGATCTCGAAGTTGGGATGATGCAAGCGCTGGCGCGGCTGGCGATCAAACAGCCCGGCCCGGCGGTGCCGGCGCGCTGGAATGTCTCTGTGCATGAAAAACCTCCGTTACGACGCCGTCGTCGCGATTGCGCTGTCCAGTCGGGTCGTCCCGACCATCGCGGCCACTTCGGCCACGTCTCGTGCGGAAGCCCGGCTCTTGCGGTCGAGCTTCAGATCGTAGGTGATCGTCGCGCCGTAGGCGGACGGAAACTGGGGATCGTGGCGCACCTTGTCGAAGACAAGCACGCGGGTCCCGAGCTTGAAGGCCTCGCCGATGTCGTGGGTGACCATGACCACGGTCATGCCGTGCTCGTTCCACAGCTCGGTGAGCAATTCGTGCATCTCGACGCGGATGCCCGGATCGAGCGCCCCGAACGGCTCATCGAGAAGCAGGATCTGCGGCCGGCCGAGCAGGGTCTGTGCGATCGCCAGCCGCTGCTGCATGCCGCCGGAGAGCGATGCCGGATAGAGGTCGCGTGCATGAGCGAGGCCGACGCGCTCCAGCATGGTTTCGGCCTCCTGCCGCGCGCTTCTGCGCCTGGCGCCAAAGACGCGGCCGAAAGGTCCACCGGAGCGGAAGTCCTCGACCAGCAGCAGGTTCTGCAGCGCGGTCAGATGCGGAAACACCGAGTAGCGCTGGAAGACGATGCCGCGCTGCGGCGTTGGTTCCGGCACGATCGGCCGGTCTCCGATGACGACCACGCCGCCGCTCTGCTGCTCCTGGCCGAGCAGGATGCGCAGGAAGGTCGATTTTCCGCAGCCGCTGGCGCCGACCAGCGACAGGAATTCGCCGGGCTCGGCGGTGACGCTCACGCGCTCCAGCACGCGGGCGTCGCCGTAGCTCTTTTCCAGGCCGTGGACGACGATGCGGCTCATTTGCCCGATCCCGCATGAGCCCAGGGGGAAACCATGTGCGAGACACGCGCGAGCAGCCAGTCGGTGGCGACGGCGAGCAGCGTTATCCAGACGACGTAGGGCAGGATGACGTCCATCGACAGGTAGCGCCGAACGAGGAAGATGCGGTAGCCCAGCCCCTCGGTCGAGGCGATGGCCTCCGCCGCGATCAGAAACAGCCAGGCCGGTCCGAGCGCCAGCCGCACGCAGGTGATGAGGCGCGGCATGGTTTGCGGCAGCACCAGCCTCAGAACCATGGTCCAGCTATTGCCGCCGAGCGTCTGCGCCTTGGCGATGAGCTCGGGTGGCAGTTCCATGACCCGGTTGGCGATGTCGCGCACCATGACCGGCGCCACACCAATGGCGATCAAGGTGATCTTGGCCGTTTCGCCGAGGCCGAGCGCGATGAACAGGATCGGCAACAGCGCCAAGGGCGGGATGACGCAGACAACGGTGACGAAGGGCAGGAGAAACGCCCTGACGCGCGGGATGAAGCCGATGGCGATGCCAAGCAAGAGCGCCGCCAGCGTCGCCAAGCCGACGCCCGCGAACAGCCTGATCAGGCTGGCATAAGTGTCGGCCCACAGGATCAGGTCGCCGGAGCGCTTGTCCGGCACGGTCGCCAAATCGAAGAACGCCGACCACATCTGGGCCGGGGAGGGCAGCAGCTTGTCATTGGCGTTGACAGCCAGCCGTTGCGCCGAAGCGGACAGATAGGCCACGGCAACGGCCGCGAAGGGCAGCGTGCCAAGCAACACCGCTCCGCCACGCGAGACCGTGGCGTTGATCAGGCGAAGCCGTGTCTTCGGCACGCTCGGGGGCGGGCTGGCTGTGTTCGCGCCCGCCCCGGCTTGCACGGCACCGGTTCCTCTGGCCAGCATGACGATCGGTCCTAGAGCGTTCCGGCCGTCGCCTCCGCCATGAAGGCCGGGTCGAACCGCAGCTTGACGTTGCCGGCATCGCCCAGCGTCGAGCCGTCGGGGAAGCTCATGCCGATCACGTCGACAGTGGGCGCATTGGTGCCCAGAATGCCGTGGCTGAACAGGAAGTTGCGGACGAGATCCATCGTCTTGGGCAGTTCGGCGCCCTTGGTGAACTCGACCGCCTTGGCCGGCTCGAAGAACATCGCCGTCGATGCGAGCTGGGCATCGAAGCCGGCAAGATCGGTGCCGGACGCCTTGGCCATCTCTTCCTTGGCCGCTTTGCCTTCGGGCGTGCCGGAGGTCATCAGGGCCATCGCTTCGTACCATGCGCCGACGAGCGCCTTGCCGAGCGCCGGATTGTCCTTCAGCGTCGCGGTGTTGACGACCATCAGGTCGATGATCTCGCCGGGGATCTGCGTCGAATCGAACACCTTGTGGGCGCCCGGCATGGCAACGATTTCCGAGACCAGCGGATTCCAGGTGACGACCGAGGTGACGTCGCCGGTGCCATAGGCGGCGACCATGTCGGCATCGGAGGTGTTGACGACGGTGATGTCCTTCTCGGCGAGCCCGACCGTATCCAACGCGCGCGCCAACAAGTAGTGCGAGACCGAGAGCTCGACGAGGTTGACCTTCTGGCCGGCAATGTCCTTGAGCGCGGTCTTGTCCTTGAGGATGACGGCATCGTTGCCGTTGGAGAAGTCGCCAACGATCAGCGCGGTGGTGTCGACGCCGCCTCCGGCGGGGATCGACAGCGCGTCCATATTGGTCATCGAGCAACCGTCGAAGCCGCCGGCAGTGTACTGGTTGATGCTCTCGACGTAGTCGTTGATGCGGGTGATCTCGACGTTGATGCCGTATTTGTCGGCCCATTTCTTCATGATGCCGCTGTCGGCGAGATAGCCCCATGGCATCCAGCCGACATAGATCGACCAGCAGATCTTGAAGTCTTTCTTGGGTGCCGCTTGCGCGGCGGGGATCAAGGGAAGGCTGAGTGACGCGGCCAGGATGATTGCAGCCAGCTTGCGAAGCATTGCGTACCCCTTTTTGAGGTCCGGATTGCGTCCGGACTTTTGTTGGGGGTTCACGGAGCGCGCATCCGGGAGAGGTTCGCGCCAGCAAACCCGTGCAGGGTTCTCCCGGGATTTTGGCCCGCCGTGTTCCGCCGGATGCCTCAATGCATCCCTGGCGGTTGCGTCTCTCGGACCAGCACCGTGATCGACACGGCCGGAACCCTAGACGCTCTGCACGCTGGTTACGAAGCAAGGGCCATGCCAATCTGAAAAGCGCCGGCCTGGGGCTGTTTTCCCGGGTTCTGAAGGCGACCGCGGCATGCCTATGGCGCAAAAATCATCGCAGCGCCGCCGAAATAAGCAGTATCGTGTCGTGCGACCGTCTCGGATGTTGCATGGGTCGCGCCGCAAACTTTCGTGATTTTCCGGCACTTTGGCTTGGACATTATTTCGCCGCCCACGTAACAAACCTGGGCCGAGACGCGAACATCGGGGGTACACTCTTGTGACCGGCAAGGACGAAGCCGAGCTCTCCCGGCTGCTCAGGGCCGCGATCGCGGGAGACGAAAGGGCTTATGCCGACTTTCTTCACCGGATAGCCGCCCTCGTCCGCGGCTTCGTCCGGCGCAAGATCGTTCAGGGCGGGGTCGACCCCGAGGATGTCGTGCAGGAAACCTTGCTGGCCATTCACGTGAAGCGGCATACCTGGCGCGAGGACGCGCCGGTCCTGCCGTGGGTTTATGCGATCGCCCGCTTCAAGCTGATCGATGCTTTCCGCCGGCGGGGCCGGCGCATCGAGGTCGAGATCGACGAGATCGCAGAGACCTTCGCCGAGCCGGAAGCCGACACGGTCAGCGAGCGCGACATCAATCGGGCGCTCGACGGCCTGCCGCCGTCGCAGCGCTCCGTGGTTTCCTCGATCTCGGTCGACGGCCATTCGATCGGCGAGACGGCGGCCAAGCTCGGCATCAGCGAGACTGCAGTGCGCGTGTCGCTGCATCGCGGCCTTGCCGCGATCGCCAAAAGGTTCGGACGACAATGACATGAGAACCGAGGACCTCATCAAGGCGCTCGACGCCGATTCCCGCAACAAGGCAATGCCGCTTGGCCCGGCCTGGTGGCTGGCCGTCGGCGTGGCGGTGGTGGTCGCGGCGATGGCCTTTTTCATGACCATCGGTCCGCGCCCCGACATCATGCCGGCCATGCACACGGTGCGCTTCCTATCGAAGTTCGTCTTTACCCTGGCGCTCAC
The DNA here is from genome assembly GCF_033977345.1 of Mesorhizobium dulcispinae. Classification (NCBI taxonomy): domain Bacteria; kingdom Pseudomonadati; phylum Pseudomonadota; class Alphaproteobacteria; order Hyphomicrobiales; family Phyllobacteriaceae; genus Mesorhizobium; species Mesorhizobium dulcispinae. Next base: position 384,222 of record NZ_JAVIIY010000003.1, on the reverse strand, counting down.
CACCAGCGCCTTCGCACTGATCCGGGTGCTGTCGACGCCCGGTGCGGCGAGCAGGCGCGCCAAACTATGGATGTTCGCCGCGCCCGCGCTCGTCGTGATCGCCGTGATCCTGGAGCTTTTCGTCGTGCCGGAGGCGGAGTGGGGCAAGCGGCTGGTTGGTTCCAACATGATGATCTGCATGACCTTCATCCCGCTGATCGGCATCGGCCCGCTGGCGATCTTCCTCGGCATGCTGCGCTATGGCGCGCCGACGCGGCCGGTGCAGGCCGGCGCGGTCGCGGGCCTGCTGGCGGGCGGCTTGGCGGCGACCTTCTATGCCGCGCATTGCTTCGACGATTCGCCGCTGTTCGTCGCCACCTGGTACACGATCGCGATCGCCTTCCTCACCGCGCTCGGCGCGCTTGGCGGCCGGTTTTTCGTCCGCTGGTAGGATTGCACACCAATCCTTAATCATGCCGGCAATTGTTTGCCGGTTAGCGGCACGGGCGCTGCCGCCCATGCAACCATTCCTTAAAATCGGTCCACCAGGGTTGTGGCGACGTATTGGGTGGGATCGCATTGTGGCGTGGTTGAGTTGGAAAGGTCCGCGGGCCGGCAAGCGCGCCGTTCTCGCCTTGATGGCAGCAGGGCTCCTTACCCTGACTGCATCGGTCCTGTTGCCGGCGCTGGAGCTCGGCTCGGAGGCGCTGAAGCTCTGCCTGCAGGTATCCGTCGCCACGACGGCCGTGACGCTGTTTTTCTCGGCACTGTTCATCCGCAGGATCATCGATGACCGCCGGCAGATCGCCGAGAGCGAGCAGCGCTTCCGCCGGGCCATGGAAGATTCGGCGATCGGCGTCGCCATTGTCGGCCTCGACGGGCGCATCGTTCAGGCCAATCCCGCCTTCGCCGACATGCTCGGCTACACCCGCTCGGAAATCGAGGCGCTGACTTTCTTCCAGATCACGCATCCCGACGACCTGCAGATCGGCCGCGAGACGATGATGCGCCTGAAGGAAGGCAAGATCCATTCCTTCCATTTCGAGAAGCGGTACCTGCGCAAGGACGGCACCCCGGTCTGGGCGCAGCTCGCCGGCTCGGTCATTCGCGAAGAGGAGACAGGCCGCCCGCTCTATCTCGTGTCGCAGATCGAGGACATCGATGCGCGCAAACAGGCCGAAGCGCGCATCGCCGAAGCCGAAACGCGCTGGAACTTCGCGCTGACCAGCGCCGGACAAGGTGTCTGGAACCTCGACATGCGCAAGGGCGGCACGACCTACTCCGAGACCTGGGTCAGGATGCTGGGCTATGACGATGGCGAGCTGGACGGCGATCCCGACCGCTGGCTGACGATGATCCACCCAGACGACCGCGAGCGCGTCACCGAGGCGGAGCGGGCGCATCTCGCCGGCGAGACGCCTTTCTTCGAGGCCGAGTTCCGGATGCGCCACAAGGCGGGCCATTGGATCTGGATCCTCGACCGCGGCAAGGCGATCGAACGAGACGGCGAAGGCCGGCTTGTCCGGGCCATCGGCAGCCTGACCGATATCACCCAGCGCAAGCAAGCCGAAGAACGGCTCAAGGTTTCAGCGGCCATGCTGGCCGACGAGAAGGAGCGGCTCAGGGTGACGCTGCAGTCGATCGGCGATGCGGTCATCTGCACCGACGCCGCCAACCGCATCACCTTCATGAATCCGGTCGCCGAAAAGCTGACCGGCGTTGCCGCCGGCGAGGCGTTGGGCAAGGTGCTTGGTCATGTCTATTGGCCGGTCGACGAGGAAACCGGGCAAAGGATCGGCCTGACGCGACCTTCGGCGGGCGACCGCCACCATTGCGACCAGAACGCCCGCGCCGTTCTCATCCGGCGCGACGACACGCGCTGCAGCATCCGCCAAATGGCGTCGCCGATCATGAACGACCGCAACGAGTTCTGCGGGCTGGTCATCGTCTTCCAGGACTTCACCGACGCGCGCGCCCTGCAGCGCCAGCTGGCTTACGCGGCCGCCCATGACGCGCTGACGGGGCTCGCCAATCGCTCGAGCTTCATCCGCACGATGGAGGAACTGGTCGATCAGTGCCGTCTCGACGGCGGCGAGCATCAGTTCATGTTCGTCGACCTCGATCACTTCAAGGCGGTTAACGACACCGGCGGCCATGCCGCCGGCGATGCATTGCTGAAGCGCGTCGCCGACGCGGTCCGCAACGTGCTTGGGCCGGAAGACATCGTCGCCCGCCTCGGCGGCGATGAGTTTGCCGTCATCCTGCAATCGAGCGCGCCGGCGCGAGCGGCGATCACGGCGCGCTCTATCATCGATGCCATCCGTAACCTGAGCTTCAGCTGGGATGGCCGCTCGCATTCGATCGGCGCCAGCATAGGGCTCGCGCCGATCCGCGCCGACTGCGGCGAGGCGGACGAGATCATCGCCCGCGCTGACGCCGCCTGTTACGCCGCCAAGGCGGCCGGACGCGGCTGCGTTTCGGCGGCTCCGGACGAAGACATTAGGGACAAGACCGTGACGCTGCTTGCCGCGGCGTCCTGAGCGTCAGTTGAGAAGGCCGTTCAGACGCAATTCTGGACGGAAAACCGCTACGCACTTTTCCTGGAATTGCTTCTAGCGCGTCGGCACCGGATGGTCGCCGCGATAGTCATAGAAGCCGCGCCCGGTCTTGCGGCCAAGCCAGCCGGCCTCGACATATTTCACCAGCAGCGGGCAAGGGCGATACTTCGAGTCCGACAGGCCTTCATGCAGCACCTGCATGATCGACAGGCAGGTGTCGAGACCGATGAAGTCGGCAAGCTGCAGCGGCCCCATCGGATGGTTGGCGCCGAGCCGCATCGCGGTGTCGATGGCGTCGACCGTGCCGACGCCCTCATAGAGCGTGTAGATCGCCTCGTTGATCATCGGCAGCAGGATGCGGTTAACGATGAAGGCCGGGAAATCCTCCGAAACGGTAATCGTCTTGTCGAGCCGGTTCACGAACGTCTTGGCGGCCTCGAAGGTCTGGTCCTCGGTGGCGATGCCGCGCACCAGCTCGACCAGCTTCATCACCGGAACCGGGTTCATGAAATGTATGCCGATGAAGCGCTCCGGCCGGTCGGTCTGCGCGGCGAGCCGGGTGATCGAAATCGAGGAGGTGTTGGTTGCGAGAATCGCTTCCGGATTGAGCTGCGGGCAGAGCTGGGCGTAGATCTTGCGCTTGACCGTCTCGTCCTCGGTCGCCGCCTCGATGACGAGGTCGGCAGCGGCAAGATCGGCCATCGCAGTGGCCGACGAGATGCGCGCCATCGCCTCGTTGCGCGCCTTTTCCTCGAGCTTCCCCGAACCGACCTGGCGGGCCATGTTGCCGCTGACGGTGGCGATGCCCTTCTCGATCCGGTCGGAGGAGATGTCGTGGATCAGGACCTTGTAGCCGGCCAGCGCCGAGACGTGGGCGATACCGCCACCCATTTGACCCGCGCCGACAATGCCGATCGTCTCGATCTTGCTCATTACCCCGATCCCGTCTGGAGCATTCCCGCCTCTGTGAGGTACGGAAGCGCTCCCTTCTCTTTTGCTTCGCGCAATTCCGGACGCAAAGCCGCTGCGCGCTCGAATTGCCTTTTTGTTTGCCGCAATTCCAGCCGGAAAACCGCTACGCACTTTTCCTGGAATTGCTCAGGCCTTTCCCGGCCTGCTTTTTGTGCAGCGCAAACTAAAAGGGCGGGGCGACTTCGTCTACCCCACCCTTCGGATTTTAATATGCCAGAGCAGAAGGCGTCAAAGCGCCTTTTGCAGTTCCGGCAGGATGACGAAGAGATCGCCGACGAGGCCGTAGTCGGCAACCTGGAAGATCGGCGCCTCCTCGTCCTTGTTGATGGCGACGATGACCTTCGAATCCTTCATGCCGGCGAGGTGCTGGATGGCGCCGGAGATGCCGACGGCAATGTAGAGATCGGGGGCGACCACCTTGCCGGTCTGGCCGACCTGCCAGTCGTTCGGGGCGTAGCCGGCGTCGACCGCCGCGCGGGACGCGCCGACGGCGGCGCCGAGCTTGTCGGCGACGGGCAGGATGACTTCCTGGAACTTTTCCGAGGAGCCCAGCGCGCGGCCGCCCGAGATGATGATCTTGGCCGAGGTCAGCTCCGGCCGGTCGTTCTCGGAGAGCTTGTTCTCGACGAAGGAGGAGAGGCCGGGGTTGGCGGCGGCGTTCACCGTCTCGACAGAAGCCGAGCCGCCTTCGGGCGCGGCCGAGAAGGAGGCGGTACGGACCGTGATCACCTTCTTGGCGTCGGTCGACTGCACGGTCTGGATCGCATTGCCTGCATAGATCGGCCGCTTGAAGGTGTCGGGCGAGATCACCTCGATGATCTCGGATACCTGCGCGACGTCGAGCAGGGCCGCGACGCGCGGCGCGATGTTCTTGCCGGCGGAGGTGGCCGGCGCGATGATCGTGTCGTAGCCGCCCGCAAGCGACACCACGAGAGCCGCGGTCGGCTCGGCGAGACGCTCGGCGAGCTCGTCGGCCTCGGCGAGCAGCACTTTACGAACGCCTTTCAGCTTGGCGGCGGCGTCGGCAGCGGCCTTGGCGCCCTTACCGGCGACCAGCACGTCGACGTCGGAGCCGATCTGCAGGGCCGCGGCCAGCGCCTTGGCGGTCTGGTCGGAAAGGGTTGCGTTGTCGTGTTCGGCGATGAGGAGAATTGCCATTTTTCTTGTCCTTTCCCGATGCCTTACAGAACGCCGGCTTCGTTCTTCAGCTTCTCGACCAGCTCGGCAACGCTCTTGACCTTGACGCCCGCCTTGCGGCCGCCGGGCTCCTCGGTCTTGATGACCTTGAGGCGCGGCTTGACGTCGGCGCCGTAGTCGGCCGGGCTCTTTTCGTCGAGCGGCTTCTTCTTGGCCTTCATGATGTTGGGCAGCGAGGCGTAGCGCGGCTGGTTGAGGCGAAGGTCGGCGGTGACGATTGCCGGCATCTTCAGTTCCACCGTCTGCAGGCCGCCGTCGACCTCGCGCGTCACCTTGGCCTTGTCGCCGCCGAGCTCGATCTTGGAGGCGAAGGTGCCTTGCGCCCAGCCAAGCAGCGCCGCCAGCATCTGGCCGGTCTGGTTGCTGTCGTCGTCGATCGCCTGCTTGCCGAGGATGACGAGGCCGGGCTTCTCGGCCTCGACCACGCCCTTCAGCACCTTGGCGACGCCGAGCGGCTCGGTCTGCTCTTCGGTCTTGACCAGGATGGCACGGTCGGCACCCATGGCGAGCGCGGTGCGAAGCGTCTCCTGCGCCTGCTGCGGGCCGATCGACACCACGATGATCTCCTCGGCCTTGCCGGCTTCCTTGATGCGGATCGCTTCCTCGACCGCGATCTCGTCGAACGGGTTCATCGCCATCTTGACGTTGGCAAGCTCCACGCCCAGCCCGTCGGCCTTGACCCGGACCTTGACGTTCGCATCCACAACCCGCTTCACGGGCACAAGGATCTTCATTTTCCTGTCACCTCTCCTGAGATAGTCGGGCGCGCTATAGCAGTGCGCGCCTTGTCAGAGTTGTCGAAAGCCGACATTCCGGGCGAAATTCTGGTCTTCGACCGCCAAGAACCTGTTCCACCCCGACCTTTCGTTTGTGCATGATCTTTTCCGAAAACCGGTTCCCACTTTTCGGGATCATGCCCGGGGTGGCGTTTCCGTAGTGGCGGCAATCCGGCGCGTCAATATGCACGACGCACTCAAATCGGTTCAGTCCCGAGGCGACGCAGCGCCGCGGCCCCATTGCGGCGCCGACTGCGCCGGGGTTTCGGGTGTTGTCCCGGACTCCGTCGGAACGGGCACCTGCTGGATATTCGGCGTCGGGTCCGGCTCGCCGTCGGCGCCGGCAAGCAGCGGCACACCGCGGCTGCGCAGCACCAGAACCAGAACGGCGCCGGCGATGATGCCGCCGATATGGCAGGCCCAGGAAATCTGGTCCTCGCCGCCGGCGGCAAACATCACGATCTGGAACAAGATCCAGAGGATGAGCGGGATGAAGGCGGGGATGCGCAGGGGAATGCGCGCAAAGGCGAGTACCCACACCTTAACCCGCGGATAGAGGATCAGATAGGCGGCAACCACGCCGGCAATGGCGCCGGAGGCGCCGATCAGCGGCACCTGCGAATCCCAGCCGACCAACCCTTGAACGAAAGCGCCCGCCGCCGCGCAGGCAAGGTAGAAGATCAGGTAGCGGATATGGCCGAGCGCGTCCTCGACATTGTCGCCGAACACCCAGAGGAACAGCATGTTGCCGCCAAGATGGAAGATGTCGGCATGCAGGAAGGAATAGGTGACATAGCTGAGGCTCTCGGGGATGACGACGAATTCGGGCGACAGCTCGACCTTGTCGTGGACCACCGAAGGGATGAAGCCGAGGCCGAGCACGGCGGCGTTGGTGAAGTTCTCGCCGCCAATCGTGGTCGCGAGATAGACCAGCACATTCGCCACGATCAGGCCGATCGTCACATATTGCAGGCGGATGTGGCGCAGCCTGTTGGTGTCATAAAGCGGGATGAACATCGGACCCTCCCGCCTTGATTGTTCAGCGGTTCTTGCCGGGAACCCATAGCACGTCGGCATTTCCGTTGTCATTGACCGCCCGCGCGGCGACGAACAGGAAATCCGAGACGCGGTTGATGTATTTCAGCGCCTCGCGGTTGACATGCTCGGCCGGGTGCTGCGCCAGCGCCACCATGACGCGCTCGGCGCGCCGCGCCACCGTGCGCGCCAGATGCAGGGTGGCCGCGGCCGGCGTGCCGCCGTTCAGCACGAAGGACTTCAGCGGCTGCAGGTCCTTGTTGAGCAGGTCGATGTCCTTTTCGACGCGCCCGGTTTGCGCGGCGACGATGCGCAGCGGCTCGTAGTCGAGCGGCTTGCCCTCGTCGGGCACCGCCAGATCGGCGCCGAGGTCGAAAAGGTCGTTCTGGATGCGGGAAAGCATGGCGTCGATCGCCGGATGATCCTTGGCGGTGTGGAGACGAGCCATGCCGATGCAGGCATTGGCCTCGTCCACCGTGCCATAGGCTTCGACGCGCAGATCGGATTTCAGCCGCCGCTCGCCGCTGCCGAGACCGGTGGTGCCGTCGTCGCCGGTGCGGGTGTAGATCTTGTTGAGCTTGACCACGTCGCCCTCCCGGCCGGCTACTTGCGGGTGAAGTAGACGGTCAGCATGATCAGCACCAAAGCTATGAACTGCAGCAGGACGCGGGCCTGCATCAGCTTGTTCGAGGTGAAGCCGGAGCCGCCGCGCATCATGTTGATGAGGCCGCGGATCAGCACGACCACGACGGCGGCCATGACGAGGATGGCGAGGATGTTGAAGACGGTTGCCATGGGCGGGCTCCAGTTCGGTTTCGGTCAGGCGCGCCTGGCGAGCACGCGGTAGAGCGCTGATGCCGGCAGGATGCGCTTGAGCACCACGCCGATCTTGGCCGGCACCGTTACCACATAGTGCGGGCGCGGGCGCTGTGACAGAAGCGCGTGGCGCAAGGCGGCATGGACCACATCCGGTCCGGGCTTCAGCCGCGACACGCTGCCGCCGGCCCGCAGCCGCGCAAGCTGCGCCTGGTAGTCGGCGCGGTGGACGGAGTTCTCGACGTCGATATTTTTCAGGAACCAGGCCAGGCCGTTGCTGGCGATCTTCGAGGTCACCGGCCCCGGCTCGATCAGCGAGAGGTGGACACCGCTGCCGTCAAGCTCCTGGCGCATGCACAGCATCAAGCCTTCGACGGCATGTTTCGAGGCCGAATAGGCGCCGCGAAAGCGGACCGGGGCGAGCCCCAGAATCGAGGAGCAATGGACGAGGCGGCCGTGGCCCTGGCGGCGCATGACCGGCACGACGTGGCGCGTCAGGTCGTGCCAGCCGAAGAAGTTCGCCTCGAACTGCTCGCGCAGCGCCTCGACGGGCAGGTCCTCGACGGCGCCGGGCTGCGCGTAGGCGCCATTGTTGAACAGCGCCGCCAGCGTGCCGCCCGTGCGCTCCAGCACGGCATCGACCAGGGCGGCGATGGAGTCGGCTTCACGATAGTCGAGATAGAAGGCCTCGATGCCGTCCGCCTCGAGCGCGGCGATATCGGTCGGCTTGCGCGCCGTGGCGAACACGCGCCAGCCTTCCGCCTTCAAGGCCCGCGCGCAATACGCGCCTATGCCGGAGGAGGCGCCGGTGACGATGATGCTGCGCAACTGTTCAGCGGTGGGCAACGTTGTCTGACCTGGGGTTGCCATTTGCCGCAATCACTTCCCATATTCGCGGCGTCGACACAATCGAGCGGAGCGCGGGTCCTTGCTCAGGAATATCGTCGCGGTCAAGCGCGTGCTCTACGATGCGGTCGGCCATTTCACGACCGACGACGGTTGGGCAATGGCCAGCCATCTGGCGATCACCTCGCTGATGGCGCTGTTTCCGTTCCTGATCTTCGCCACGACACTGGCCAGCTTCCTCGGCGCGCGCGCCTTCGCCGACACGGCCGTGCATCTGGTCTTCGACACCTGGCCGGAGCAGATCGCCAAGCCGATCGCGCGCGAGGTGCAGAACGTGCTCACCGTGCGGCGTACCGACCTTCTGACCTACGGCGTGCTTTTGGCCGCCTACTTCGCTTCGAACGGCATCGAGGCGCTGCGCACCTCGCTCAACCGTGCCTATCGCGTGACCGAGACGCGCGGCATCATCCACCGCCGGGTGCAGAGCATCATTTTCGTGCTGATCGCGACGGCGTGCTTTCTCGCCGTCAGCGTGCTTTTGGTGTTCGCGCCGCTGCTCGCGCGGCTGGCCGAGGCGCATTTGGAATGGATCAAGCCCTATATGGGCACGATCACCATATGGCGTTACGTGATCGCCTCGACGGTCATCATCATCGGTCTCTTTGCCGTGCATATCTGGCTGCCGGCCGGCAAGCGCCGCTTCGTCTCGATCATTCCCGGCATTGTCTTCACCCTGGTCGCTTGGCTGGCCGGCTCGACCATCTTTGCCACCTATCTCGACCATTTCTCGTCCTATGTGACGACCTATGCGGGGCTGGCCTCGATCATGATCGCGGTGGTGTTCCTCTACATCATCTCGGCCATTTTCATCCTTGGCGGCGAGCTCAACGCCGCGATCAGCCGCTATCTCGAGGCGCGAGCGCGCGTTGGTTGAGCCCTGTTCTGGCGGGCAGTGGCCAGGCCGACGCCCAGCGTGGCGATCGCCATGCCCACGATCTGCAGCGCATTGAGCTCTTCGCCGAACAAGGCCCAGGCGATGACGGCGGTGACGGCGGGCACCAGGTAGAACAGGGAAGCGACCTTCGACATCTCGCCATCCCTGATCATCACCATCAACAGGAAGATGGCGCCGACCGACAGCACCAGAACCAGCCAGGCCATGGCGAAGACGAGCTCGCCGTTGACGGTGAGCGTGCGCGTCTCGAAGGCGAGCGACCCGAGGATCGTCACGACGGAGCCGCCGACATACTGCCACATCGTCGCCGAGACGAGGTCGCCACCGGAGGCGAAGCGCTTTTGCCAGATTGTTCCGGCGGCCATGCCGAGCACCGAGACCAGCGAGGCCGTCAGCGTTGCCGCGGTGACGCCGCCGCCGATCATGCCGAGCTTCGGCCAGAGCACGATGACGACGCCCAGAAGCCCGACGGCGAGCCCCGCCCAATGGCGCGGCAGGATCGCCTCCCCGAGGAATTTGCCGGCGAGCACCGCCGTGATCAGCGGCTGCAGGCCGACGATCAGCGCCGAAAGCCCGGCCGGCATGCCCCGGTGGATCGCCCAGAACACGCCGCCCAGATAGACGCCGTGCATGAGAACGCCGGCCACCGTAGCGTGAAGCGCCTCCTCGTGGGTGGCCCCGCGCGAACCGAGCAGAACGGTCAGGCCCGCAAACAGGATCGCCGCCAGCACGAAGCGGATGGCGAGGAAGGTGAAAGGCTCCGCCCACGGCATGGCGTAGCGCGCGCCGATGAAGCCGGTCGCCCACAGGACGACGAAAGAGGCGGGGATGAACCGCGCGATGCTGTGCATTTTCGGGGAGGGCTCTGGCTGCGGGTGAAAAGTTGATGACGGCAATTGCTCTAATGCCGTTCAATTCAGCAAGCAAAACGAAACGGTTGATCCATAAGCTCATTCGAATTCAACAAACGGTGCCAGAGGGGCATGGCGTTAAGGCACGCCATGGGCAGGCATGCTTTTGCATCTTGGTACGACTTGGCTCCTGTTCGCGGTCGCGACCGTCGCCGTCTTCGGTTTCTTTTTCGGCACCGCGCTCGATGCCATCATGAAGGACGACGGTTTCGGCTCGACCGGCAACACGCTGCTCTTCACGCTGGGGTTCTTCGTCGCGGTGATGGTCGCCAACGAGCACGGCATCACCTTCAGGGACCTCAGGCTCGCGGTGGCATGGGGCTTGAGCGGCGCCTTCGTTTTCATCAGCGTGATGGCGCTGATCAAGGCCGGCCTGGCTCGGCTTTAGCCAGTGTGTTGATATTCAGGTGATGCCGGCCTGCGAACGGCGGCTTCCTGCGCTTCCGGCCTTCGCCGGCCGAAGCATCATGACATGAGTGGCGTGGCAGTTAAGGCTACGGCCGGCGTAGGCCGGTGCTCACGTACTTAAAGTACGCTCCGCTCCGGTTCTCAAAAACCACCGCTTTCGGCTCGGCCTGACCTGAATCTCAACACACTGGGATCGCCTAAAGTCCAATCAGTCGCCTGACCTCTTGCGGCGACATGCCTGCCTGCCTCAGCGCTGCAAGGCCGGTGTCCTTGAGGCTTTTGGACAGCTTCCGGCCGTCCGGTCCGAGGATCAGGCGATGGTGGAAGTAACGCGGCGGCGGGAGGCCCAGCAGTTCCTGCAGCAGGCGCTGCATGCCGGTGGCCGCGTAAAGATCCTGACCGCGCACGACATGGCTCACGCCCTGCAGTGCATCGTCGAGGACCACGGCGAGATGGTAGCTGGTCGGGATATCGCGGCGCGCCACGATGACGTCGCCCCAGTCCTGTGGCCTTGCTTCGACGGCGCGCGTCGCGACCATGGCCTCGTCGGTGAACTCGGACCATGACAGGGCATCCGACACCCGCGCCATGGCCGCGTCGACGTCGAGCCGCCAGGCGAAAGGCGCATTCTCGGCGATGCGCCGCTTGCGCTCCTTCATCGGCAAGGCCTTGTCGACCGGCGGGTAGAGCGGCACGCCGTCGGGGTCGCGCGGCCAGCCGCGGCCGCGTTTTTCGGTCTCGGCAATGAAGGCGCGGATCTCGCCCCGGCTCATGAAAGCGGGATAGACGAGTTCCTCGGCGATCAGCCGGTCGAGCACAGCCTTGTATTCGGAAAAATGCTCGGACTGGCGTCGCACCGGCTCTTCCCAATCGAGCCCCAGCCATTCCAGGTCGCGAAAAATGCCGGCCTCGAATTCCGGCGTGCAGCGCGTGATGTCGATGTCCTCGATGCGCAGCAACAGCCGCCCGCCCGCCCGCGTCGCCATCTGCTGGTTGAGCAGGGCCGAATAGGCATGGCCGAGATGCAATTCGCCATTGGGACTCGGCGCGAAGCGAAATGTCAGGAGCGTCATGTCTGAGGCGGCATTCGGGTTGAAGGGCGCTTTTGCCGGTTGATAGTTAGAGACTGTTTGGAAATTCTACTCTGGCGGCCACCTGCCGGCGTTTTCTGCGCTTCCGGTGCTCACGGACCTGAATGTCCCGCTGCGCTCCGGTTCTCGAAACCACCACCATGTGGCTTGCCAGAGCGAATTTCGAAACAGCCTCTTAGCCACCAATTGCCACTTCGCGGGCGCCTAGGGAACAAGCAAACGTGCAACGCATCGCCTCGCTCGACGACATTGCTGCAGGGCTGGACGCGCTCTGCCTGATTGATCCGCGGCTGGAGACGGTGCGCGGCATGGCCGGCGAGGTGCCGCTGAGGCTCTCCGAACCAGGGTTCGGCAGCCTTGCCTCGATCATCGTCTCGCAGCAGGTCTCCCGCGCCAGCGCCGACGCCATCTTCGGCCGGCTGACCCGACTGGTCGATCCGCTGACGCCGGAAGGGATACTTGGCGCCGGCGAGGACATTTTTCGCGAGGCCGGCTTGTCGCGGCCGAAGCAGCGCGGGCTGATCGCGGTGGCAAAGGCCGTGGCCGCCGGGCTCGATCTTTATCACCTCTGCTCGCTCGACGCCGGCGAGGCGATCGCGGCAATGACGGCGGTGCCCGGCATCGGCCCCTGGACGGCGGAGTGCTATCTGCTTTTCGCCGCCGGCCATCCCGATGTCTTCCCCGCGCGCGATGTCGCGCTGCAGACGGCAGTCGGTCATGCGCTGGGCATCGACCCCCGCCCGCCGGAGAAAACACTGATTCGGCTGGCCGAATCATGGAGCCCGTGGCGAGGTGTCGCATCGCGGCTTTTCTGGGCGTATTATCGGGAATTGAAGGGCAGGGACGCGGCGCCCCCTGTCGAAATGGCCAAAAAAGCATGAAAATCATGCATTTTTGACTGTTTCGCGGAACGACAATCCGCTTCACATCCTTGTCATGTCGGGCTTACAGTATCCGCGCCGTTCGGTTCTAGAACCAAGGAGGCCAACAACGTGACGGTTGCCGTATCTCCGGATGGGCTTCCCGCGCTGGTGCTGAATGCGGACTATCGCCCGCTCAGCTACTACCCCCTGTCGCTCTGGTCGTGGCAGGACGCCATCAAGGCTGTCTTCCTCGACCGGGTCAATATCGTTGCCGAATACGAGCACGCCGTCTCCTCGCCGACCTTCTCGATGAAGCTGCCGAGCGTGGTGAGCCTGAAGGCCTACGTGAAGCCCTCCAGGCATCCGGCCTTCACCCGCTTCAACGTGTTCCTGCGCGACCGCTTCCAGTGCCAGTATTGCGGCACGACCGACGACCTCACCTTCGACCATGTCATCCCGCGCCATCGTGGCGGGGCGACGACCTGGGAGAATGTCGTGGCCGCCTGCTCGCCCTGCAATCTCAGGAAGGGCGGCATGATGCCGGCGCAGGCCAAGATGTGGCCGCTGCAGAAGCCCTACCAGCCGACGGTGCACGACCTGCACAACAACGGCCGCCTGTTCCCGCCCAACCATCTGCATGAAAGCTGGATGGATTATCTATACTGGGATGTCGAACTGGAGCCTTGAGATCGTTCGATAATTCGGGAGGCTGGTCGCCTGAAGCAAGTGTCTCCGCTTCCGGCCTTCGCCGGCCGAAGCATGCATTCATGAGAGTGGCGTGGCGGCTAAGGCTACGGCCGGCGTTCACGTACTTTAAGTACGCTCCGCTCCGGTTCTCGACGCTCACTTCATACGACTCATCCTGCCGAATTCTTTGAACGATCTCGCGTCGGCGCTTTGATGCTGGCTCAATCCCGCGACAGCGCGCTGCGGAAGGCGACCACGGCGAGGATGAAGCTGGCGATGGCGTTCCAGCCGGCGAGCGACAGGCCGAGGATGCGCAAGGCCGCCTTGTCGCAGGAGGGCGGCACGAATTTGTCGAGCGCGTCGAGCACGCCCTTGCCGCCGGTATCGACCGGGCCGGCTCCGGCCGTGCAGTCGGCGGGGCCTGGCCACCATGCCCATTCGACGCCGGAGTGGTAGACGCCGAGATAGAGGCCGTAGAGCATCAACATGCCGCCGATCGCGAGCAGCCCGCGCGTCACCCAGGCCGGCGCGCGCAGCATCGAGGCGATCATCGCCACCAGCATCAGCGGCGCGCCGATGTAATAGGGCGTGCGCTGCTCCAAGCAGAGATGGCAGGGGATGTAGCCGCCGATGTACTGGAAAGCCAGCGCCGAGCCGACCGTCGCGGCCATGGCGACAGCAAGGAACAGCGCCGCGCGCGTCCGCTGGCGTCCGGTGTCGGCATTCATGGTCGCTGTCATCGGTCCTGATCCGTTCGCTTGGGCTTATCCGTGGGCGTATCTGACCGCGATATAGAGCAAAATAAGGGCAGCGGCGCCGGCGCTGACGATCAACCCCAAGCGTTTTTCGATGAACTCCCTGATCGACTCGCCGTAGCGGCGCAACAGCCAGGCAAGCAGCAGGAAACGCGCGCCGCGCGCCACGATGGCCGAGACGACGAAGACGACAAGATTGACGTGAAGCGCCCCGGCCAGAATAGTGACCACCTTGATTGGCGGCAGGTGCGCGGCGCCGGATGTGACGAGCAGCACCAGCATTAGCCCAGCGCCTGACGACTGCCACCTCTCGAACGTGGCAAGGCCACCGAAGTGCTCCAGGATCGGCCGTGCTATCGTGTCGTAGGCGTAGTAGCCGATCAACCAGCCGGCAATGCCGCCCAGCACGGACGCAACAGTGGCGGTTAGCGCGTAGCGATAGGCGCGTTTAGGCCGCGCCAACGCCATGGGCAGGAACAGCACGTCGGCCGGTATGAAGAACACCGAGCTCTCGACGAAGGCGATGAATGCCAGCCACCATTCGGCGGATTTGCGCGCCGCAAGCGACAGGGTCCAGTCGTAAAGTCCGCGAAGCATCGGCTCTCCTAATGTGGTTGACGCAATTCCTGACGGAAAACCGCAGCGCACTTTTCCTGGAATTGCTCTAATCAATGCCACCCTGAGGCGCTTGGCGGTTTTGGGCAACGACAGGCAGGAAGACAAGGACCCAAAGCGCCGCAGCAAAGGGTTTCGGCGCAGGCTCGCCGCCTGTCTAGAGAGATTTTCCGCGCCGCACAATGGCGGCGTCCTTACGAAACCGTAAGGCGCGGTCAAGGCGCGGCTGGCGCTGGCGAATCCGCAACAGGCCAGTTGACGAAAGCCCGTCCAACCGTATAGTCCGCGCCCATCCAGGCCGCCCGGCCTGAGCCCCTATGGCGGAATTGGTAGACGCGCTCGACTCAAAATCGAGTTCCGCAAGGAGTGCTGGTTCGATCCCGGCTAGGGGCACCACCCTTCGCTCTGCGAGCTTCGGGTGGCAGGCCATGCTCGCGCCCTACCGCATATTCCCCGTATGCCCCTGCGAATACCGTCCCGGCTGCGGCCACACCGTCAGCCCATGCGGTTCCACTCCGACGCGGATCTTGGTCACGGTGCCTGACGTCGTGTCGATCATGTAGACCTCGCTGTCGAAGCGGCCGGAGAGCCATAGCTGCTTGCCGTCAGCGCTGACATTGCCCATGTCGGGGCTGCCGCCGTCCGGGATCGGCCATTGCGCGACGACCGAGCGGGTGGCGAAGTCGATCACGGTCACGCTGCCCGGCCCGCCGGCGCGGCCCTGTTCCATCTTGTGCGAGCCGCGGTTCGAGACATAGAGCCGCTTGCCGTCGCGGCTGACGACGAAGCCGTGCGCGCCAATTCCGGTCGGAATGAAGCCGATCTCCTTGAAGCTGTTGCCGTCGATGAGGAAGACGCCGTCATTCATCATGTCGGCGACGTAGAAGACCTTGCCGTCGGGCGAGAGCCTGATGTCCTGCGGCATGCCCATCTTCGAGAGATCGAGATGGCCGAGCACCTTCTGGTTCTTCAGATCGATCTTGGCGAGCCCGCCGTCGCCATATTCGCAGGTGAAGATCGCATAGGAATTGTCGGCCGCGAAATCGGCATGGTTGATGCCCGGGCAGGTCGGCGTCGGGATGATCGATTTCAGGGCCATGGTCTGCGGGTCGCGCAGGTCGAGCTGCCTCAGGGCCTCGTCGACGATGATGGCGGCGCTGCCATCCGGCATGAAATACATGTTGTAGGGGTCGTCGACCGGCACCTGCTTGCCGGGTTTTCCGGTCGTCGGGTCGATCGGCGTCAGGCTGCCATTCCTGCCGGTGCCGTTGTTGGCCGGTCGCCGGAGAGGCGCCAGGTGCAGCATAGGAGCTTAGAGCCTGGGCTAGAATCGGCGGCAAAAAGTGCGGGCGTGGCGGAATTGGTAGACGCAGTGGATTCAAAATCCACCATTGGCAACAATATGTCGGTTCGAGTCCGACCGCCCGAACCAGTCTCTCATCCTACAAATGAGCGAGATTATTAGCTTCCCGATCCAACGAGCGAAGCGGGGAGCGGCGATACCGATCACCCGTGATCGGGAAACGAAATGCCCGTGAGTCTCTCGCTGGCCAGCCACAGCCGCTCGGCCAGATCGGGCGACATGGCCCAGGGCCGGACGCCGAGCTGTTCCTGCGAGTCTGCCGGCACGGCGCGCGCGATATTGCAGTTCTCGCAATAGATGCCGCCCATCCCGTCGAGGAGGCTACTGGTGGCGCACCAGATGCTCGTTGCCGCGCCTTGTTCCAGCGTCTTCATGTTGTTCGCGGGATCGACGACCGGTTTGCCTTCGGCGTCGAGGAAGCCGCTCGCCTTCTTGTCAGCCTCGCTCATGCCCTTGGAGAAGCCGGACGTGATCATACCGCCAGGATGCAGCGAGAAAGAACGGATACCAGCCGGTCGGCCGAGCCTATCGAGCCAAAAGGCAAAGAGCGCGTTCGCCGACTTCGACTGCCCGTAAGCCGCATAGGCGTCGTAGGGACGGCGTTCGAAATTGATGTCGTCGAAATCCACCTGCCCGGCCTGGTGGCCCACGGATGATACCGTTACGACACGCGCGCCCTTCGCAAGCGCGGGCCATAGACGCCCGGTGAGCTGGAAATGGCCGAGGTGGTTGGTTGCGAACTGCGATTCATAGCCGCGCGCATCGCGCTCCAGCGCGTAGCTGATGAAGCCGGCGTTGTTGATCAGCAGGTGGAGTTCGCGGTGTTTCTGCAGGAAGCGTTCCGCGAAGGCGTCGATCGAGGCCGGATCGATCAGGTCGAGCACCTCGATCTCGACATTGTGCGATCTGCCGACCGCGGCGCGTGCCTTGTCGGGGTTGCGCGCCGCCACGATGACTGTTGCACCGGCCTCGGAAAGCGCACGGGTGGTTTCGAGGCCGATACCGGAGTGACCGCCGGTGACGATCGCCACGCGGCCGGATAGGTCGATGCCCTTGATAACCTCGCGCGCCGTGCTGGCCGCGCCGAAGGGCGAGGCGATGGGAACCTGGAGGGTGTCCATGGTGAAGTCCTTTCAACTATAATGGGATTGAGGATTGTCGGCTTCAGGCGCGATCACTGCGCGGTATAGCCGCCGTCGAGCGGCAGCGCGGTGCCGACGAGATAGCTCGACCGTTCCGAGCACAGCCAGACAATGGCGTCGGCGATCTCTTCCGGTTTTGCGATACGCCCGATCGGATGGGCGGCGATGAGCCGGTCGGCGTTTTCCTTGTCGGCTGCCGCGCTCTGCGCCCAGAGCGGCGTATCCACCAGGCCAGGGCAGACCGCGTTGATGCGGATGCCATGCCGGGCATATTCCAGTGCCGCACTCTTGGTCATGCCGATCTCCGCCCATTTGGAGGCGGAATAGGCCGCATAGCCGGGGACACCAATCAGCCCGGCACCGGAGGCGATGTTGACGATCGCGCCGAAGCCCTGTTTCTGCATTTGAAGCACCTCGTGCTTCATCGACAGGAACACGCCGCGCACGTTGGTCGCCATCATGCGATCGAACTTGTCCATCGGGTAATCCGTGGTCAGCTCCGGGCCTTCGCCGTCGACGCCCGCGCTGTTGATGGCGAAGTCCAGGCGGCCGCTATCTCCGACCGCCGTCTTCACCGCCGCAGCCACCGCATCTTCATCGGCGACGTCACAGATCGCGTAGCGGGCGGACCCGCCAGCGGCCTCGATGTCGCGCACGGTGGTCTCCAGCGTGCGCGACGTCCGTCCGGCGATGGTCACGGTGCAGCCTTCCGCTGCCAGCGCCAGTGCTGCGGCGCGGCCGATGCCGGTTCCGCCGCCGGTGATGAATGCGGTTCTTCCAGTAAACTGCTTGCTCATTGCATGATCCTCTTCAACTCTGGTGTTTCCCGTCACGAAGCCCGAACAGCGGTGGCCGGTTACTTCCGGTCGCCTTCGGTGTGATCGATGGGAAGAAATAGAGCGCGGGATCAGTATGAGGCGGTAGCTCGATGCCGCCGACCTATTGCACAATCGTATCAATCGTCGAATTTGGACGCTTACCAGCACATGGAAGGCGGGGGAGTCACAGCGCGGCGGCCACGCCCCGGCACGTCGTGGCGCCGTCAGTTTGTTGCGCCGGGCGCCGTTGCACGCGCCTCGTGGAAGTTGGCAACGTCACGCGCCGGTGGAGCACCGAACAGGCGCGCATATTCGCGGCTGAACTGGCTGGGGCTTTCGTACCCGACGCTGAAGCCGACGCCCGCAACATCGCCCGGTCGTGCGAGCAATTGGGCGCGGGCGGTCTGCAGGCGAATCCGCTTCTGATACTGGACCGGACTCATCGCAGTCGCCGCCTTGAAATGGCGATGGAACGACGCCGGGCTCATGCCGGCCAAATCGGCAAGGCGTTCTATGCGGACGGGCTCAGCATAGTTGGTGCGTAGCCACGCCACCGCCCGACTCACCTGCGAAAGGCGGCTGTCTGCCAGGGCGATCTGGCGCACCATGGGGCCGCAAGGGCTTTGCAGTATCCGCCAGAACACCTCGCGCCGGATCATCGGCGCAAGGACCGCAACATCCTGCTGCCGGTCGAGCAACCTGACCAGTCTCAACATCGCATCGAGGAGATCCGGGCCGGCCCGGTTCATCTCGACGCCGGCCGCGGCGCCCCATGCCGGAGCCATGGGCTCGGAGATCAGCTCAGCGATCATGCCGAGATCCAGATCGAGCGTTACGGCGGAGTATGGAGCCTTTGTCACCTGTCCGGTCGCCGGAAGGTCGACAGACACCGCCACATAGTCGCCCGGCCCGATGTCGAACACTCGTCCTCCCAGCACCGTCCGCTTCCCGCCGCCGAGGATCAGGGCAAGGACCGGCCGGTGGACGACATAGGCGACCACTTCAGGATCGGTTTCGACATAGAGCGTCAGTCCTGTGACGGCTGTCTCGGTTGCCCCTTCCTGACCGTGGCCCTCTACGAGCGTGCGAAGTTCGTACAGATGCTCCAAGGGCGCCTCCTGGCGCATTTAAGGCGTAACGCGTTCATCAGAAGACATTGTTTGATAGGATTGTGCAAGAGGCTGATGGCTTCCCGCTACCGCTCCGAACGGCGTCTGCGGTTCAATCAAGCATCCGAACCCCAGATCGTTAGGAGCAGAAAATGCACACCACAACACTCGGTAGCCAGGGGCTGGTTGTCTCCGCCGAAGGTCTCGGCTGCATGGGAATGAGCACCACCTATGGTCCGAGCGACGAGCAGGAAGGTCTTGCGACGCTCGGCCGGGCGCTCGACCTCGGCGTGACGTTCTTCGACACCGCCGAAGCCTATGGCCCGTTCATGAACGAGGAGCTGGTCGGCAAGGCCTTTGTCGGCAAGCGCGATAGGATCGTTCTCGCAACTAAGGTCGGCTTCCGTTATACTGAAGACGGCAAGCTCGCCATGGACGATGGCAAACCCCGCGTCACCGGCGACCCGACCCGCGTTCGCAAGGCGGTCGAGGGATCGCTGCGGCGGCTCAGAACCGACGTCATCGACCTTATCTATCTGCACCGCATCGACCCGACGACGCCGATCGAGGTGACGATCGGCGCACTTGCCGGCCTCGTGCATGACGGCAAGGTCCGTTACATCGGCCTGTCCGAAGCGTCGGCGACGACCATCCGCAAGGCGCATGCCGTGCACCCGCTCACGGCCGTCCAGATGGAATATTCGCTGTTCGAACGCGAGGCGGAGCACAACGGTGTGCTGGCGGCAGTCCGCGAACTTGGGATCGGTTTCGTCTCCTACTCGCCGCTCGGCCGCGGTTTCCTGACGGGCGCGCTGAAGGATCTCGATAATCTGCATCCGACCGACTTCCGCCGCCTTGATCCGCGCTTCCAGGGCGAAAACCTTCGGGCCAATCTGCGGCTGGTCGAGCGGCTAACCGAAATTGCCGAAGCGAAGGGCGTCAAGCCTTCCCAACTCGCTATCGCCTGGACGATCCAGGCCGGCACGGTGCCTATCCCCGGCACGCGTCGCATCAAGTATCTCGAAGAAAATGTCGCTGCGGCCGACATCGCGCTGACCCCGGACGAACTGGCCGCGCTTGAGCAAGCGGCCCCCTTCGGCGCGGTCGCTGGCGAACGCTACTTGCCAGGAATGATGGCGACGCTCGGCCATTGATCTCTCACCGTTCAACCCAGGAGCAACACCATGTCGGACCAAATCGATCAATCCCGTCGCAGCATTCTTGGCACGCTGGCACTCGGAGTAGCCTTCGCGCAGTTCGGCGCCTTGAGCGGCGCTCGCGCCCAGACGCCACCGGTCGCTGCCGGGCAACGCGGACACACCTCGTTCGCTTCCCTGAAGCAGATCAAGGCCGGTGTTCTCGATGTCGGCTACGCCGAGGACGGCCCGTCGGATGGTCCGCCTGTGCTGCTCCTGCACGGCTGGCCCTACGACATCCATAGCTATGTCGACGTTGCCCCCATCCTGGCCAAGGCTGGATACCGGGTGATCGTGCCTTATCTGCGCGGCTACGGCACCACCCGCTTTCTCTCGGCCGAAACCCCGCGCAACGGCCAGCAGGCGGCGATCGCCGTCGACATCATCGCCTTCATGGACGCGCTAAAGATCGAGAAGGCCGTGATCGGCGCCTATGACTGGGGCGCTCGTACCGCCGATATCATCGCCGCGCTCTGGCCCGAGCGGTGCAAGGCGCTGGTCTCAGTCAGCGGCTACCTCATCGGCAGCCAGGAGCTCAACAAGACGCCGCTGCCGCCGAAGGCCGAATTGCAGTGGTGGTATCAATACTACTTCGCCACCGAGCGAGGCGCCGCCGGATACGCCAAATACACCCATGATTTCGTCCGCCTGATCTGGGAGCTGGCTTCACCGCAGTGGAAGTTCGACGACGCCACTTTCAACCGCTCGGCGCCGGCCTTCGACAATCCCGACCATGTCGCGGTCTCGATCCACAACTACCGCTGGCGTCTCGGCCTGGCGCAGGGCGAAGCGAAATTCGATGAGATCGAAAGGAAGCTCGCGACTTTCCCCAGCATCGGCGTGCCAACCGTCACAATCGAGGGCGACGCTAACGGCGCCCCGCATCCCGATCCGGCGGCCTACGCCAAGCGCTTCACCGGCAAGTACGAGCACCGACTGTTCACCGGCGGCATCGGTCACAACCCACCGCAGGAAGCACCAGAGCAATTCGCAAAGGCCGTCATCGACGCCGATCGGCTTTGAGATGACCACGCAAGCAAACGAGAAGGAGCACATCATGACCAAGATCGAAAAGGTTCTCTATACCGGCAAGACCCACACCACCGGCGGCCGCGACGGCGCCTCGTGCAGTTCCGACGGACATCTCAACATCAAGCTGTCGCCCCCGGGCAGCAAGGGCACGGGCACTAATCCCGAACAGCTTTTCGCCGCTGGCTGGTCGGCCTGCTTCATCGGTGCGATGGGCATCGCGGCGAGCAAGCGCAAGATCGCTCTGCCGTCCGGGCTGGCCGTCGATGCCGAGGTTGATTTGGGCACGGCGGAGGGAGCCTATTTCCTGCAGGCACGCCTCAATGTCAGCCTGCCCGGCCTAGCTCCGGAACTGGCGCGCGAACTGAGGCGCATCTGACCTGCCCCTATTCGAAAGCCACACGCGGCAACATCGGCGTCGAGATGAAGCTCGCATAGAAATGAAGTGCGGCGGGCCGGCGGAAATGCCGGCCTCAGTTTTTCCAACCTCGTTGCCGGCGCAGTGGCCGATCTGCGCGAGATCGATGGCGGTAAGCCTTGGCCTTACCGCATATTCCCCGTATGCCCCTGCGAATACCGTCCCGGCTGCGGCCACACCGTCAGCCCATGCGGTTCCACTCCGACGCGGATCTTGGTCACGGTGCCTGACGTCGTGTCGATCATGTAGACCTCGCTGTCGAAGCGGCCGGAGAGCCATAGCTGCTTGCCGTCAGCGCTGACATTGCCCATGTCGGGGCTGCCGCCGTCCGGGATCGGCCATTGCGCGACGACCGAGCGGGTGGCGAAGTCGATCACGGTCACGCTGCCCGGCCCCCCGGCGCGGCCCTGTTCCATCTTGTGCGAGCCGCGGTTCGAGACATAGAGCCGCTTGCCGTCGCGGCTGACGACGAAGCCGTGCGCGCCAATTCCGGTCGGAATGAAGCCGATCTCCTTGAAGCTGTTGCCGTCGATGAGGAAGACGCCGTCATTCATCATGTCGGCGACGTAGAAGACCTTGCCGTCGGGCGAGAGCCTGATGTCCTGCGGCATGCCCATCTTCGAGAGATCGAGATGGCCGAGCACCTTCTGGTTCTTCAGATCGATCTTGGCGAGCCCGCCGTCGCCATATTCGCAGGTGAAGATCGCATAGGAATTGTCGGCCGCGAAATCGGCATGGTTGATGCCGGGGCAGGTCGGCGTCGGGATGATCGATTTCAGGGCCATGGTCTGCGGGTCGCGCAGGTCGAGCTGCCTCAGGGCCTCGTCGACGATGATGGCGGCGCTGCCATCCGGCATGAAATACATGTTGTAGGGGTCGTCGACCGGCACCTGCTTGCCGGGTTTTCCGGTCGTCGGGTCGATCGGCGTCAGGCTGCCGTTCCTGCCGGTGCCGTTGTTGGCCACCCAGAGCGTCTTCAGGTCCCAGGAAGGAACGACGTGCTGCGGCTTGCTGCCGACCGGAAACCTGTCGACCTCCTTCAACGTCGCCGGGTCGATGACGGAAACGCTGTTCGAGGAGCGGTTGGGCACATAGATGCGCGGCAGCGCACCGACTGTGGCGGCGTCGAGATGGCCGGCAGTGGTGTGGCTGTAGATGTTGACGGGCGGCGGCGCAGGCTCGGAGCAATCCTCGGGGCAGGAATCGGCGAAGGCCCGGGACGGGAGCGTGGCGAGCAGGACAAGCGGCGCACAAAGGCGGGCGAAGCGCAGGAAGGTTTCGATCATGTGGGAATGCTTTGTGAAGAGAGCCGGCCGGATCCGGCCAGCGGATGCCATAGCCGGTGTGCAGCCTTTCATCTAGCGTCTTTTCAAGAGGCTCCGCATGCGATTGCGCAGGATGCGCGCCATGTTGCGGGTCTCGCGGTAGAGATGCAGCTGCGAGGCCGCCTGGCGGGCCAGCCGGTCGGCGTCGGGCGTCAGGCCGACCACCAGCGTGCCCATGGGCTTGCGCTCCATCCACAGGCGACTCATCACCGGATGGTCGGGCACCGCGCAGGAATCGGTCATGGCGACGTTGGGATCCTCGAGATGCTGCTTCGTCACCTCGATCATCAGCAGCGTGCCCGGCGAATAGGCGGCAAGCGTCTCGTCATAGGCCGTCTTCCAGGTGTAGGCGACACCCGCCTCGACGAAGACCACCAGGCAGGCGATGGTGCGGCCGTCGAGCTTCAGCGAATGGATGCGGCACATGTCGTGCTCGGCCAGCCTGTGCACGGCCTCGCGGGCGAAGGCGGCGCGGAAGCGGTCGATCGCCATGGCCGTGCGCTCGCGGCCTTTCCAGCCGGCAGCCTCCAGCGTCAGGAAGCTTTCGATGGCGTGGCGGATCTCGTCCGGTACGCGCGCCACCACATGCTCCAGCTTGCCAAGGTCGGCGAGGCGCCGCTTCAGGCGGCGGAATTCGCGATGGTGATGCGCGCGCAGCGAGGCCTTGAGATAGTCGTCGCCGTCGGCGTCGCTTTCCAGCACCGGTCGCTCGGCCTTGCCGGTGACGACCAGGGCAAGGCCGCGGCTGTCGGCAAAGGAGGTGAGCAGGCTCGCCACCGGGCCGTCCAGCTTCATGTCGGGCAGCACGAACACTTTCGGCAATTTGAGATGCGGCCTGGACAGCATCGAGAAGAAATCCTCGATGACGCCGACCGGATCGTCGCGGTCGACCAGCGGCGTGCCGAGCGGGCCGAACGGGCTCGACCAGGTGCGCATGACCGGGACGCCGAGCGGGATCGCCGGGCGCTCGACCGAGAACGGCACCAGGAGCCGCAGCCGATTGCGGAACTCGTCGCCGTCGCGGATGACGGCCAGCCGCACCTCGCGATCCTCGAGCCTCGGCATGGCGGGCGCCACGAAGCGCGGATTGAAGAAGACGTTGGGCTCGATCGTGCGGGCGCTGAGATAGTCGAGCTCCTCGACGAGGTCGAAGCCGGCCGAGGCCGGATAGATCGCGAGTTTGCGCTCCGGCCGGTTGTTGGCGAAGAGCTCGATGTGGGCGGGGTCGGCCTCCCTGGCGAGGCCCGCAAGGCCCGACACCATGGCGCCGGCGGGGCCGCCGCTGGTCTCTTCAAGCAAGGGAACGGCGGCCATCAGGCGACTTCCTTATTTGCAGGCACGAAAATCGCCATGACGATGCCGAGCTTGCGCCAGACGGTGAAGGACAGCGCGCCGGCCTCGAAGATCATGGCGAGGCTGGTGGCGATCGCCGCGCCCCAGAGGCCGAAGAGCGGGATCAGCACCACGTTGAGGCCGATGTTCAGGGCAAGCGTCATGGCATAGACGGCGGCGCAGATGTTCTGGTTGCCGCTCATGGTGAGCAGGCTTTCGCAGGGGCCGACGGCGCCGCGCGCGACGACGCCGAGGACCAGCAGGAAAAGCAGCGGGTAGCCGGCGGTGAATTCAGGGCCGAACAGCACCAGCATCGGCTCGCCGAGCGCCAGCACCAAAAGCGCCATCGCCAGCGAGGGCCAGAAGGTCCAGGAAACGGTCTCGCGGGCGAAGGCGGCGAGCCTTTCCGGTTCGCCATGGGTGAATTGCGCATAGCGCTGGGCAACGCCCGCCTTGACGGCGAAATAGACGAAATGCACCAGCGCCAGCGTCTTCACGGTGGCGAAATAGACGGCGACGTCATTGGGGTCGAGATAGGCGCCGACCATCAGCACGTCGGCATTGGTGAGCAGGAAGAAAAAACTTTCGACCAGGAAGATCGGCAGCGAGACGAGAAACCACTGGCCGAAATGCACGGTTATCGGTCCGGCCGGGATCTTCCTGTCCATGCGCGAGGTGACACCCATCAACTGACCGAGCGTCGTGACATAGGTGGCGGCGATCGAGGCAAAGATCGCGGTCTTGGCATCGGGCAGGTAGTGCATGGCGAGCATTGCCGCCATGAACACCAGGATCAGCACCGGCCGCACGAGATAGGTCGGCGACAGCGCGAACAGCGCCCATGAGTTCGCCCGCGCCAGCCCCTGCAGCAGATCGCCCATCGCGATCATCGGCAGGCAGATGACGCCAAGGATGAAGGGAACGACGTAGTAGTTCTCGATCCAGGGCGAGAACAGCCAGACGCCGAGCGCGCCGAGGCCGGCAATCATCGTCGAGGCGATCAATACGAACAGCCGACTCGCCATCACGATGCCGCGCAGTTCGGCGAGCATGCCGCGCTCGCGATATTCGGGAATGAAGCGGATGACCGAGGTGTGGAAGCCGAGGCAGGCAAGGTTGCCGACGATGACCATCGTCACCCAGATCAGCACGAAGATGCCGTATTCGAACGAGCCCATCCAGCGCGCCATCAGCACCTGGCTGACGAAGGCGATGACGGCGCTGACGATGCGGATGGAAAAGGCGATCAGCGACATGCGGCCGGCTTCGCCGCGTTCGTCGGCGGTGAACAGCACGGCATCGATGCGGCCAAGCAACGGCCGCATGCGCAGCGCCCAGCGCTGCGGCAGGAACCGCCCGGCAGTCGTCGCCGCGGAAAAGCGCACCCCGAATACTCTCCGTTTTCCGCCTCTTTGCAGCGGTCGGTTGTATTCGAAACACATTAAGAAACGGTTGGGTGGAGTGCTTCCTTCTCCCCGTCACTATACGGGGAGAAGGTGCCGGCAGGCGGATGAGGGGCAGCGCAGGCTTTGGAAGATTTTGCGCTACAGCGCGCATATCGAACTTGTGGGGCCAATCGCCCTCAGCAAATGGAGCTACCTCCTTCGGATGCCTGGATTCGACAATCTCAACCGTTGGCGCCGCCCCTCATCCGGCCCTTCGGGCCACCCTCTCCCGTATAGTGACGGGGAGAAGGGAAGGGCGCTCCTACATTCCCTTCATCGCATCACACGACACGTTCGGGTTCATATCGGCGAAGGCGCCGGTCGGGTTCGGCTTCCAGGCCCAGACATGCAGTTCGTAGAACGGGCCGAGGCCGTAGCGATTGGGCGCCGTGTTGAAGTTGAAGAGATGGCCTTCGAGCGAGGCCGGGCCCTTCGAGGTGATGTACTCGACGGCAACCAGCTTCAGCGTGCCGTCGGCCATCGGCTCGTACATCACCGCCTCGGGCTTCGCGACATCGACGGCGTCGTCCTTCAGGTAGTCGGCATTGACGTAGTGGATGCCCATGGCGCCGCCGGTGAGGCCGCTGGCGCAAGGGATCGGCGCATAGCCCTCGGCTTTCGCCGTCGCGACGTCCTCGAAGCGGCCGTCGACCGCCCGCACCTTCTCGGCGAGGGGATTCAAGGTTTCGGCGCTGACGGCGCCGGCCGCCATCACGGTCAGGGCCGATGCCGCGATGAGGCACCGGGACCAGTTGTTGATGTTCATTTTCCTCTCCAATTCGGTTGAGGCGCGCAACGCATAGCCGGTCGGTTGAAGACCGGATCCAAAGGTCTGTCGCGCCTGCTAGAGCGGTTCACCGTTTCATGGAAACGGCGAACCGCTCCATCTTTTTATTTTGACGCAATTCCGGACGGAAAACCGTTACACACTTTTCCTGGAATTGCTCTGTTGCCGTGGCGGGCCGTTCGGGCCCGCCGTTCAAAAATCAGCGGTGATGCCACCAATATTCCCAGTATTCGCGTGGCATCTCGCGCTCCTCGAGGCCGATGTCGCGTCTCAGATAGTCGTCCCGTGGGGGCAACCGGCGGCGCCGGTTTCGCAAAGGCGAAAGCAGCCCCGCCACGGCCCGCCGGATAAAACCGCGCCGTGGCCTGAGGATATCCGCCGGGACGGGTATTTTCCTCGCTGTCCGGCATGACATCAGGTCCGCCACCGGCAGGGACGATCTGAAGCGCATCGTTCTCTCGCTCGGCTGTTCGATCAGCGATAAAAGTAGGGGTCGAGGACCCGCACCTCCGTGATCTTGTCGACGGGAAGCGAATTCTTCTGCGCGGTGCTTCGGATCGCCTCGGGCGAGGGCGCGTCGTAGATGCAGAAGCTCTTCGACTTGTCGGGCGAGACGAAGGACTGCACCCAGGTCACGCCCTTTTCGGCGTTGCGGGCGATGACGCCGCCCATGGCGGTCGCGCCGGCATCGTTCATCGGCACGTTGAGCCCGTCGGGAAATGTACGTTCAACCAGATAGCGAGGCATGATTGGTTTTCCTTTGGTGATTGAATCGCGCTCGGTTCGAGCGCGGCCGGACTAAAACCACGCTCGCAAAATCCGCGCATCGGAGCCTTTCCCCATATTGGGTGGGACGATTCCCCATGTTAGGAACGTTATTTGTGGAGAGGGGCACCTCAATGTGTGGAAGGTCACATTTCCGAGCACCCATCCGGACTATCGAGGCGGTACCCCGCCGCGGTTGAATCCTGACTTCGCGAGAGAAACGACAATGCTTCTGGAAAGGCAGACGCAGCTGCGGCAACTGGAGGCCCTGCTGGCGGACGCGATGCAAGGCTGCGGCCGCGTCGCGGCGCTGTCAGGCGAGGCCGGCGCCGGCAAGACGGCGCTGGTCGAGGCTTTCGTGGATCATGTGGGCGTGGATCGTTTGGGGCAAGGGGTGACCCTGCTGCGCAGCGCCTGCGAGGACCTGTCGATCCCCGATCCGCTGGGGCCGCTCTACGACCTCGCCCGCGAGGCGCAGTGGGAACTGCCGCGCGCGATCGACGATCGGCAGGGGCAGCGCCTGCCGCTGTTTTCCGATGCGCTCGACGTTTTCGAGGCGAAAGGTCCGAGCCTGCTGGTCATCGAGGATCTGCATTGGGCGGATGACGCGACGCTCGATTTCGTCCGCTTCCTCGGCCGGCGTGTTGCAAACTCCCACATCCTGCTGCTGGTCACGGCGCGGACGGACCGCAGCGAGGGACAGGCGCGCGTGCGCCGCGCGCTTGGCGAGATCCCGGCCGGCAATGTCGTGCGTATCGAGGTGCCGCTGCTCAGCGCGGCCGCGGTGCTGTCGCTGGCGGAGCTGGCCGGCCGCGATGGCGACGCCATCTACCGGGCCACCGCCGGGAATGCCTTCTTCGTCACGGAGCTGCTCGCCGCCGAAAGCGATACCGCGCTACCGGCGAGCGTTCGCGATGCCGTGCTGGCGCGGGCAGAGCGGCTGTCGCCCGGCGCTCGCTCGATGCTAGACGCGGTGTCCGTGTTTCCGCGCCGCGCCGACGGCTGGGCGCTGCAGGGCCTCTGCGGGATCGCCGCCGCCGGGCAACTCGCCGAATGCGTCAGCCAAGGCCTGCTCGAGGACTTTGGCGACGGCTACGCCTTCCGCCACGAGATCGCCCGCCGCGCCGTCGAGATGGCGCTGACGCCGAGCCGGCGGCGCGAATACAACCAGCGCGCGCTCGCAGCGCTGCAGGAAAACCCGGATGTGGCCACCGCGAGGCTGGTGCATCATGCGGTGGAGGCGCAGAACCTGGAGGCCGTTCGCACACTTGCGCCGCTCGCCGCGCGCGAGGCCTCGCGGGTCGGCGCGCATCGCGATGCAGCCGGCCATTACGAGGTCGCCTTGCGCTATTCTGACGCCCTGCCGATGGAAAGCCAGGCGGCGCTGCACGAAGGCCATGCCTTCGAATGCCATTTGATCGGCCGCATCGACGCGGCCATGGCGGCGCAGGGCGAGGCGCGCCGTCTGTGGCAGGCGCTGGGCGACAGGCTGAAGGAAGGCGACAGCCTCAGATGCCTGTCGCGCTTCGCTTATCTCGTCGGCGACCGCGCGGCCGCGGACCGGTTCGGCGTGCAGGCCGTCGAGCTTCTGGAAACGGCGCCCGACAGCGCCGAGCTTGCCATGGCCTACTCGAACCTTTCCCAACTGGCCATGCTGGCCGAAAGGCTCGAGGAGACGGTTTCGCTCGGAGCCAAGGCCGTCGAGCTGGCGGAGCGACTGAACCGGCCGGACATTCTCTGTCACGCGCTCAACAATGTCGGCGCCGCCGGACAATGGCTGGATTTCGCCAAAGGGCGACGCGATCTCGCCCGCAGCCTTGGAATCGCCCTTGCGGGGAATTTCCAGGAGCATGCGGCGCGCGCCTTCACCAATTGCGCCTGCGTCGAGATGAACAGGCTCAACCTCAATGAGGCGGAAGCCTTCCTCGAGCGCGGCATCGCTTATTGCGTCGAGAACGATCTGGCGACCTGGCGCGATTACATGCGCGGCGTGCAGGCGCAGCTGCTGCTGCGGCGCGGCCTGTGGAACGACGCGGCGATGATGGCGCATGACGTCATCGATGACGACGCAACCACTGCGCTGGTGCGCTACCCTTCGCTGGTGGCGCTGGCGAGACTGCGCATCCGGCGGGGCGATCCATCGGCGGAGCCGGTGCTGGACGAGATGAGGCGCTTCCTGGACAAAGGCATGGAGCTGCAGCGGCTGGTGCCTTACGCGGCGGTGATGGCCGAGCTCGCATGGCTAGGGCAAGGCGATGCGGACGAGGCTCTGCGCCTTATCGATCTTGCCGAAAGCCTGTCGCCGACGCGCGCCGTGGTCGGCGAGCTCGTAACTTGGCGCCAACTTCTGTCGCCTGACAGCGATCCCGGTGAGACCAGCGGCATGGCCGAGCCGCATCGGCTTTTGCTTGGCGGCGACTGGCGCGGTGCCGCGGCGTTCTGGGCCGGGATGGACGCTCCCTTCGAGCGCGCGCTCGCCTTGCTGCATGGCGACGAGGCGGCGCTGCGCGAGGCGCTCGACATTCTTGAAGGTCTTGGCGCAAGGCCGGTGGCGCAGCATGTGCGCGGCCTGATGCGGCAGAGCGGGGTCGGCCATATCGCGAGAGGGCCAAGGCAGGCAACGCGCGCCAACCTTGCCGGCCTCACCCAACGCCAGATGGAGGTGCTGCAACTGATCGAGCGCGGCTTCTCCAACAAGAAGATCGCCGCACACCTGACCATCTCGCCGAAGACGGTCGATCACCATGTCTCGGCTGTGCTGGAGAAACTGGAAGCTGTCTCGCGCGGCGAGGCGACGGCCGCGGCGCGGGCGTCGGGGTTGTTGTGACGGTTGTCGGGCGGGAACGCCTGGAGAAGCTTGGCGTTCGCACGATCGCGCGCCGGCGCTGCCCCTCATCCGCCCTTCGGGCACCTTCTCCCCGTTAACGGGGAGAAGGAAGGAGATTAAGCGAAGGCGCCGTGGCAGTGCTTGTATTTCTTGCCGGAGCCGCAGGGACAGGCTTCGTTGCGGCCGATCTTGCCCCAGGTCGCCGGGTTCTTCGGGTCGCGATTTTCCGGCGCGACGATGGCATTGGATTCCTGGCGAACCAGCAACGCCGTTTCGCCGCCCTGGAAGTCGTCCTCGCCGGTGGTGCCGTCGATGTGGCTGCCGAACATGTCGGGCGCTGCCGGCGGCGGCGCTTCAGCGGCCTGACGGACCAGTTCGACGCGCATCAGCTGCGCGGTGACGGCCTGGCGCAGATTGCCGAGCATGCCCTGGAACAGCTCGAAGGCCTCGCCCTTGTATTCCTGCAGCGGATCGCGCTGGGCATAGCCGCGGAAGCCGACGACCGAGCGCAGGTGGTCGAGATTGACGATGTGCTCGCGCCACAGATGATCGAGCGTCTGCAGCACGACCGAACGCTCGACATAGCTCATCACGTCGGGGCCGAAGCGCTCGGCGCGTTCCTTGGCGGCTGCCTCGGCGGCGGCCGAGATACGCTCACGGATATCGTCCTCGGCAATGCCTTCTTCCTTGACCCACTCCTCGATCGGCAGGTCGAGATTGAGGTATTGCGCCACTTCCTCCTTCAGGCCGGCGACATTCCACTGTTCGGCATAGGCGTTTTCGGGAATGTTCTTGGCGACGACTTCCTCGATGACGCCCTCGCGCATTTCAGTGACCGTCTCGGACAGCCCTTCGCCGTCCATCAGCTCGATTCGCTGCTCGAACACCACCTTGCGCTGGTCGTTGGAGACGTCGTCGTACTTCAGCAGATTCTTGCGGATGTCGAAGTTGCGCGCCTCGACCTTCTTCTGCGCCTTTTCCAGCGCCTTGTTGATCCACGGGTGGATGATCGCTTCGTCTTCCTTGAGGCCGAGCTTCTGCAGCATGCCGTCCATGCGCTCGGAGCCAAAGATGCGCATCAGATCGTCCTGCAACGACAGGAAGAATTTCGAGCGGCCAGGGTCGCCCTGACGGCCGGAGCGGCCACGGAGCTGGTTGTCGATGCGGCGCGATTCATGGCGTTCGGTGGCCAAAACGTAGAGGCCGCCGGCGGCAAGCGCCTTCTCCTTCAGCTGCGCGACGTCGTCGCGGATCTGCTTTTCCTGCGCATCGCGCTCCGGTCCGGCCGGAACCTCTGCCAGCTCCTCAGCGATGCGCATGTCGGCATTGCCGCCGAGCTGGATGTCGGTGCCGCGGCCGGCCATGTTGGTGGCGATGGTGATGGCACCGGGCTTGCCGGCCTGGGCGACGATGGCCGCCTCGCGCTCGTGGTGGCGGGCGTTGAGCACCTCGAAATTCTTGAAGCCGTCCTTGCGCAGGCGTTCGGCCAGCTGCTCGGACTTCTCGATCGAGGTGGTGCCCACCAGGATCGGCTGGCCCTTGTCGCGCGCTTCCTTGATCTCCTTGACGATCGCCTTGTACTTCTCGTCCACCGTCCGATAGACCTCGTCGTCCTCGTCCTTGCGGACGACCGGCAGGTTGGTCGGGATCTCGGTGACTTCGAGATTGTAGATGTTGGCGAATTCCTCGGCCTCGGTCAGCGCCGTGCCGGTCATGCCGGCGAGCTTCTTGTAGAGGCGGAAATAGTTCTGGAAGGTGACGGAGGCCAGCGTCTGGTTCTCCGGCTGGATCTGCACATGCTCCTTGGCCTCGAGCGCCTGGTGCAGGCCTTCCGAATAGCGGCGTCCGGGCATCATGCGGCCGGTGAACTCGTCGATGATGACGATCTCGCCGTTGCGCACGATGTAGTCCCTGTCCTTCTGGAACAGGAGGTGCGCCTTCAGCGCGTTGTTGACGTGGTGGACGATGGCGACGTTCTCGACGTCGTAGAGCGACTCGCCCTTCAACAGGCCGGCGTCGCGCAGCATGTTTTCCAGCTTCTCGGTGCCGTCCTCGGTGAAGATCGTGGTCTTCTGCTTCTCGTCGACCTCGTAGTCGGCCGGACCGAGCCTCAGCATGAAGGCGTCGATGGTGTTGTACATTTCCGAGCGGTCCTCGAGCGGACCGGAAATGATCAGCGGCGTGCGCGCCTCGTCGACCAGGATGGAATCGACCTCGTCGACGATGGCGTAGGCATGGCCGCGCTGAACCATCTGCGAGCGCTCGTACTTCATGTTGTCGCGCAGATAGTCGAAGCCGAGCTCGTTGTTGGTGGCGTAGGTGACGTCGGCTGCGTAAGCTTCGCGGCGCTCGTCGTCGGAGAGGCCATGAACGATGATGCCGACGGTGAGGCCAAGGAACTTGTAGATGCGGCCCATCCATTCGGCGTCGCGCTTGGCGAGATAGTCGTTGACGGTGACGACATGGACGCCCTTGCCGGCGAGAGCGTTGAGATAGACCGGCAAGGTGGCGACCAGCGTCTTGCCCTCGCCGGTGCGCATTTCGGCGATGCCGCCATTGTGCAGCACCATGCCGCCGATCAATTGCACGTCAAAAGGACGCATGCCCAGCGCGCGGCGGGCCGCCTCGCGCACGGTGGCGAAGGCCGGTACAAGCAAGTCGTCGAGCGAAGCGCCGTTGGCGAGATCCTGGCGGAATTTTTCCGTGCGGCCCGCAAGCTCGGCATCGGAGAGCGCCCGCATCTCGTTTTCCATGGCATTGATTGCCTCGACCCGGGGCCGGGTCGACTTGACTCGGCGGTCGTTGGAAGAGCCGAAAACCTTACGCGCGAGAGCGCCGAGACTGACCATCCAATGGTCCTTTCGATAGCAATTTTAGCCGTTTGCGACAGGCACCTGGCGGCCCCATCAAATCCGCGTGAATGCGGACAAACGCAAATAGCGCCCGGAAAACGGTTCTGGACGCCAAGTCGTTGGACAGATAAGAGGGGGCTCAATCGATGTCAACGCCGCGTTGACCCTATGGGCAGCGCCAAATTCCGCCACAATCGGACTGATCTGGAACCTTTCCGCTCAAGCGATCCTTATTGGCAATCCCCATTGGAGTTTATCTTGATGTCCCTGTCGTTCCGCCGCGCGTCGCTCGCCAGCCTTGGCTTGGCCTTCGGGCTCTCGGCTCTTTCGCTGTCGTCGCTGATGGCGCAGGAAACCAAGCCCGCCCAGCCGGACGCCGCTGCTCCCGCCGCCGCACCGGTCGATCCGAACGCCGTGGTCGCCACCATCAACGGCGAGAAGCTGACCGAGGCCGACCTCGCGCTCGCCGAAGGCGAGCTGTCGCAGCAGTTTGCGCAGCTGCCGCCGGAACAGCGCCGCGCCGCCGCCCTTTCGGCGGCCATCGAAATCCGTGTCATGGCCAAGAAGGCGGTCGACAGCGGCCTCGACAAGGATCCTGACTTCCAGCGCCGCATGGCCTTCCTGCAGCAGCGCGCCCTGCATGGTGAGGTGGTCGAGAAGGAGGTCGTCAACAAGGTGACGGATGCCGATGTCCGCGCCCGCTACGACCAGGAAATAGCCAACACGCCGCCGGTCAACGAGATCCACGCCCGTCACATCCTCGTGAAGACGAAGGAAGAGGCCGAGGCGATCATCAAGCAGCTCGATGGCGGGGCCGATTTCCAGAAGCTCGCCAACGAGCACACCAGCGACCCGAGCGGTAAGTCGAGCGGCGGCGACCTCGGCTGGTTCGGCCCGGGACAGATGGTGCCGGAGTTCGACAAGGCGGCGTTTGCGCTCGAGGTCGGCAAATATTCCAAGGAGCCGGTGCAGTCGCAGTTCGGCTGGCATGTCATCAAGGTCGAGGACAAGCGCGCCAAGCAGCCGCCGGCCTTCGACGACGTCAAGGACCAGGCCAGGCAGGCCGTGATCCGCGACAAGTACTTCGCCATGGTCAAGGAATTGCGCGGTGCCGCCAAGGTCGAGATTCAGGACGAGAAGCTCAAGGCGGCGGTCAACACGCTGGAGAGCGGCAAGTAATCCGGCATACATAGCTAAAAGATGCTGCAGAGGGCGCCTTCGGGCGCCCTTTCGCATTTCAGGCGGGCGCTATGCCGTGCACCACATATCGCACCGCGGTCCGGATGGCCGTCTCGTCTTCGTCGAGGCGGTTGGTCAAAAGATGTCTCCAGGCGTAGGAGGCGATCAGGTCGGCCACGATCCCGGCATCGACGTCCGCCGCCACCTCGCCGCGCGCCTTGGCTCGCTCGATCATCCCGCCGGTATGGGCGCGCCGTCCTTTCGCATAGTCGGCAAGCGCCACCGCGGCGGTCTCGTCGGACTGCGCTTCGGCGACCAGCGACCGGAAGACATTGCCGGACGAAGTGTCACGCCAGTGCGCGAAAAGATTTATGAGGAAGCCGGCAAGATCCTCCTCGATCCTGCCGGTATCGGGCACCTCGACGCGCTTTTGCCGCTGGTAGACCTCGATCAGCAGCGCCGCCTTGCTCGGCCACCAGCGATAGATGGTCGGTTTGCCGGCCCTCGCCCGGCGCGCGACGGCCTCGATCGAGAAGCCGGAATAGCCGGCCTCCGCCAGCACCGCTTCTGCCGCCTCGATGATGGCGTCGGCGCTTTCCGGGTTTCGCTTTGCGCCGATCGATTTGCGTCCCGGGGCGGCGAGTTCGCCCATTTCTCCGTCCTTAGCCGATGAATCTCCTGGCGATCATATTGGGTCTCTAGGCCAAACGAAACGGACCGTTTTAGATTGCTGAACCGCAAACGGAGCCCTTGAAGCGTGGCCAGAACGCCTCTTGCGCCGGCGCGCGCTATCGGGCAAACCGGCCTTCCTTTCGCGTTCTGCCGCCCGGGGTCCCCATGTCCGCAACGATTTCGCCGCTCGCACCGAAGAAATACCCCAAGATGCCGGTCATCGAGGGCGTGCGCATCGCGACCGCCGAGGCCGGGATCAAATACCGGAATCGCACTGATCTGCTTGCCATGGTCTTCGATCCCGGCACGGCTGTTGCCGGTGTCTTCACCAAGTCGAA
This sequence comes from Mesorhizobium dulcispinae, assembly GCF_033977345.1. NCBI lineage: Bacteria > Pseudomonadati > Pseudomonadota > Alphaproteobacteria > Hyphomicrobiales > Phyllobacteriaceae > Mesorhizobium > Mesorhizobium dulcispinae. Next base: position 349,161 of record NZ_JAVIIY010000003.1, on the reverse strand, counting down.
ATGTCCCTCGGCGCCGGTCGATTATTGCCGCCAGAACCTGCCCGCCGGCAAGGCGCGCGTGCTGGTTGTCAATTCCGGCAACGCCAACGCCTTCACCGGCAAGAAGGGCCGCGCTTCCACGGCTTTGACGGGCGAGGCGGCGGCGAAGGCCGGCGGATGCTCCGAGAGCGAGGTGTTCCTCGCCTCGACCGGCGTCATCGGCGAGCCGCTCGACACCAACAAATTCAGCCACCTGCTCGCCGGACTGGTCAAGGACGGCAAGCCGGATCTGTGGACCGAGGCGGCGAAGGCCATCATGACCACGGACACCTATCCGAAGGTGGCAACCCAGACGGTGAAGCTCGGCGACGCCGAAGTCACCATCAACGGCATTGCCAAGGGCGCCGGCATGATCGCGCCCGATATGGCCACGATGCTCTCCTTCATCGCCACCGATGCGCCGATCGCGGCACCCGTGCTGCAGGATCTGTTGTCGCGCGGCACGGCCAAGACCTTCAACGCGGTCACCGTCGACAGCGACACCTCGACCAGCGACACGCTGCTCATCTTCGCCACCGGCAAGGCCGCCGCGCGCGGCGCGCCGACGATCAGCGATCCGAAGGATGCGCGGCTCGGCGCCTTCCGCCGCGCGCTCGGCAAGGTGCTGAAGTCGCTGGCGCTGCAAGTGGTGCGCGACGGCGAGGGCGCGCGCAAACAGGTCGAGGTTACCGTCACCGGCGCCAAGTCCGCCCGCTCGGCCAAGCGCATCGCGCTTTCGATCGCCAATTCGCCACTGGTCAAGACGGCAGTCGCCGGCGAGGACGCCAATTGGGGCCGCGTCGTCATGGCCGTCGGCAAGGCCGGCGAACCAGCCGACCGCGACCGGCTGTCGATCTGGTTCGGCGACAACCGGCTGGCGCATGAGGGTGAGCGCGATCCGGCTTACTCGGAAGAAGCGACCTCGGCCTATATGAAGCGCGACGACATCCGCATCCGCGCCGACCTCGGCATCGGCCGCGGCAGGGCGACGGTGTGGACCTGCGACCTCACCAAGGAATATGTCGCCATCAATGGCGACTACCGGAGCTGATGGCGCCGGTGTCCGGACATCCGGCAAGCGTGCTCGCGATCGTGCGTCGCTACGAGGCGGCGGGCTTTCGCGCCTGGCCGGCGGCGGCCGTCCATTATGACGGGACATGGGTGGTGCGGCTGACGGCCGGCCATCCGGCAAAGCGCCTGAATTCGGTCAATCCGCTCGATCCGGGCGACACCCAGCACATTGCCGAGCGCATCGCGCGCGCCAGCCGCCGCTTCGATGCCTATGGCCGGCCGCTGACCTTTCGCATGTCGCCGCTTTCGGGGAAGGTGCTGTCGAAGCATCTCGACGAGGCGAGCTGGAGCCGGTTCGACGAATCGCTGGTGATGCGGCTGCCGCTCAAGGAGGCCGAGCTCGACGCGGCGATGGACCAGATCCCGCTGAAGGACATCAGCCGCTTCATCGGCGCGGCGATCAGGACGAACGGCTCGGACGCCTCGCTGCGCCCCGGCCTGTCGGAAGTCATCGGCGCCATCCAGCCTGAGGCGGGGCTGTTTGCGCTCGAGGACGGCAACGACCCGCTGGCGACGCTGATCTGCGTTCATGACGGCGACCTCGCCGGACTGTTCGAAGTCGCCACCGAAAAATCGGCGCGCAAAAAGGGCCATGGCCGCAACCTCATCCTGTCGGCGTTGAAATGGGCGCGGCTGCGCGGTGCGCGCGAAGCCTGGCTGCAGGTCGAGGCCGGCAATGTTGCGGCGCTCTCGCTCTATCGGTCGCTCGGCTTCGAGGAAGTCTATCGCTACCACTATCGCCGGCCGCCTGGCGCATGAGCGAGATCAAGCCAGCCGGAAAGCGTCTGCTCCTCGTCGCGGCCTGCGCGCTGGTCGACGCCGACCGGCGCGTGCTTCTGGCGCAGCGCCCCGAAGGCAAGCAGCTCGCCGGCTTGTGGGAGTTTCCGGGCGGCAAGGTCGAGCCGGGCGAGACGCCCGAGGAATGCCTGGTGCGCGAGCTGCATGAGGAACTCGGCATCGAGACCGAGATCCCTTGCCTCGCGCCGCTCACCTTCGCCAGCCACAGCTATGACGATTTCCACCTGCTGATGCCGCTTTATGTCTGCCGGAAGTTCCGCGGCATCGCGCAGCCGAAGGAAGGGCAGGGGCTGAAATGGGTCAGGCCGCGCCAGATGCGCGACTACCCGATGCCGCCGGCTGACGCGCCGCTGATCCAGTTCCTCATCGATCTCTTGTGATCATTAAACAGTCGTTGCCTCGCCTGTTTTAGGCAGCGTTAATGGAAGATTTATCTCGACATGGAAGATTGAGGCAAAGTCGTCCGCGCGGCGGCATGCAGATTTGCTTGGAGCCAATCCATGAGCCTCGAGAGAGAATGGGACTCGATCCGGCCCGACCGCACTTTCCGCGCCGCCGATGCCGGCATGGGTATTTTGCGGATCGCCTTGCTTTTCGGGTCGGCCGCGGTGGCGCTGGCGCTGATCGCAACGCCTTTCCTCGACAGCCAGACGCGGCCGCAGGGCGCACGTAACGGTCTGACCAGCGGGCTCGACATGTCCAGCACCGGCTCGATCGGCCGCCGCGACACCTACACATTGCGGCGAAGCGTTCTGCAGCCGCTGCCGAGTTCCATCTGCGTGATCCGCAACGATGGCAGCCGCTACGGTGACTGCTAATTGGTTAACAAATTCAGCGAGAAGAGGCTATTTCACCCCCTGTTAAGCTTTTGCCGTTAACCTTTCTTAACGGGTAGGCCTTATGGTTCCCGACAAGAGGGATCGACGACCATGAAAAACCTGCTGCAGCAATTCCTACAGGATGAAACGGGCGCCACGGCCATCGAATATGGCCTGATCGTTGCCGTGCTGTCGCTTGCAATCGTCGGCGGCGTCGGCAAGGCCGCCGATGCGCTCCAGTGGCTGTTCTCCGACAACAACAGCAAACTTGCCAACGCCTTTGCGAAGCACTGACCGCGTTAGAGCGGTCCGACGTCGGTTATCTGTCTTGCGCAGAAACCGTTGCACACTTTTCCTGGAATTGCTCAAGAGCGTTTCACCGTTTCACGGAAACGGCGAACCGCTCTATCTCTTTGTTTTTACGAAATTCCGGACGGAAAACCGCTACGCATTTTTCCTGGAATTGCTCTAACCCTGCTAGGGTGGGTTAGTGCCCCGCCGGCTTCTCCAGGATCGTCTTCAGCGAGACCTTGGCCGAGCCTGGTTTGAGCGGCTTCTGCTGTGAGGCGTCGGGCGCCCAGCCTGACATCCACACGATCGAAAAGCTCGCCCGGATGCGGCCGTCCGGGTCCGAAAAACGTTCGGCATAAATTTCGGCGGCGCGGGCGAACAACCGCCTGGTGGCCGGACGCCGGCTGCGGTCTAAAAGCGGGCTGGTCTCGCCCATGGCGCGCAGATCGGCGGCAAGTCCGAACAGCGAGGAGTAGCGCACCGTGACCGTCTCGACGTCGGCGACCGGCAGCGCCAGGCCGGCACGCTGCAGCAGCGCGCCGGCGTCGCGCACGTCGGTGAATGGCAGAACGCGGGGGCTCGCGCCGCCATAAAGCTCGGTCTCGGCGGCAAGCAGGCTTTCGCGCAGCTCCGCAAGCGTGCCGGCGCCGGCTAAAGCGCCGAGGAACAGCCCGTCGGGCTTCAGCGCGCGACGGATTTGCGCCAGCACGCCGGGAATGTCGTTCATCGCCTGCAGCGACAGCAGCGAGACGACGAGATCGAGGCTTTCGGCTTCGAATGGCACGGTTTCCGTGGGGACGACGACCCCGGCTTCGCCGGCCAGGAAGGCGTCATCCGCCTCCACGCGAACGATTTCGGCCACCTTGCCGCTGCCGGCGAGCGCCCTGGTCGCAGCCGATGTCTGGCAAAACAGCGCCGCCGCCTTGCCGAATTTGCGCTCGACCGCACCCAACCGGTCGGCAAGGTCTTCCGCCGCCCGCCGCATCAGGAAATCGGCGCTGTCGACCGGGTGCATGAGCGCCCGGCGCTTGTGCGCAAGCCAGACCTCCGTGTCGATCAAGGGCTGCAATGGGCTATTCCTGTTGTCCGCGCAGGGCGGACCGATGCTATGGTGGCGTGGGGTTTTCCTTCACGTGGCCGATCCGGTGCACAAGATCAAGACCATTGCGATCAAGGATATGGCGCGGCAGGCGTTCGGCTGGCCGGCGCGTATGCTGTTCCCGCCGGTCTGCGCCGGCTGCCGCCGCCATGTCTCGCAGCCCGGCGTGCTGTGCGGCGCCTGCTGGCCGAAGCTTCGTCTGCTGGAGAAGCCCTGGTGTCCGGTGATGGGCACGCCTTTTACCCATGACATGGGCGAGGGCTTCCTCTCCGCCGAGGCGATCGCCGATCCGCCGCCTTTTGAGCGGGCGCGGTCGGCGGTCGTCTATTCAGGCGTCGCGCGCCAGATGGTGCAGGGGCTGAAATACCAGGATCGCACGGATCTCGCGCCGTGGATGGCGCGCTGGATGATGCGCGCCGGTGCCGAGCTGATCGCCGAAGCCGATGTTGTGGTGCCTGTGCCGCTGCACTGGCGGCGGTTCTTGCGCAGACAATTCAACCAGTCGGCGGAACTTGCCAGGGCGGTATCGCAGCTGAGCAACCTGCCTTTCTCGCCCTCCGCCGTCAGGCGCGTAAAACTCACGCGCCAGCAGGTCGGCCTGGAGCGGCACGAGCGCGAGGAGAATGTGCGCGCCGCTTTCCGGGTCCCGCCGGAAGCCGAGATCGAGATCGCCGGGCGCCGGGTGCTCGTCATCGACGATGTCTTCACCACCGGCGCCACCGTGCGGTCGGTGGCCAAGGCGCTGAAGAAGGGCGGCGCCGGTGCCGTCGACGTACTGACCTTCGCGCGCGTCCTGCCGGGGGACTTTCGGGCCGATGAGACCGCGACTATATAGGGTTTGAGTTGTTGTTTTGGTGCAGGTCGCTTTCGCACAACCATGGGGCGACGTGCACAGGCAGGATTGCTGATCGATGGTCGATGTGACGATCTACACCCGGATGATGTGCGGTTATTGTACGGCCGCCAAGCGGCTGCTCGAGCGCAAGGGTGTGGCTTACACCGAGCACGACGCGTCGTTCTCGCCGGAATTGCGCCAGGAAATGATTTCCCGGGCGCACGGGCGCACCACTTTTCCGCAGATATTCATCGGCGACACGCATGTTGGCGGCTGCGACGACCTCCACGAACTGGAGTCTCAGGGCCGGCTGGACGTGCTGCTTGCCAACGGAGCGAGGGCTTGATCATGGGCGTTTTCAAGGCGGCGGCGGTGCAGATGCGTTCGGGGACCGGCCCGGAGCGCAACGCGGCCGACATGGAAAGGCTGGTGCGCGAGGCGGCAAGCCAGGGCGCCACCTATGTCCAGACGCCGGAAATGACCGGCGCGCTCGTCCGCGACAAGCAAGCGGGCGGTGCCGCTTTCACCACAGAGGACAAGGACGTCGTCATCTCGACCGCGCGGAAACTGGCCAAGGAACTCGGCATCTTCCTGCATGTCGGCTCGACGGCCATCTTGCGCGCCGACGGCAAGCTTGCCAACCGTGCGTTCCTGTTCGCGCCCGATGGCGGCACGATCGCCAATTACGACAAGATCCACATGTTCGACGTCGACCTCGACAATGGCGAAAGCTGGCGTGAATCCGCCTCTTACGAGCCGGGGACGGAGGCCATCGTCACCGACATCGATGGCGCGAGGCTGGGCTTTGCCGTCTGCTATGACCTGCGCTTCCCTCAGCTGTTCCGCGCCGAGGCGCTGGCGGGGGCTCAGGTGCTTTCGGTGCCTGCAGCCTTCACCCGCCAGACCGGCGAGGCGCACTGGCATGTGCTGCTCAGGGCGCGCGCGATCGAGAACGGCGCCTATGTCATCGCTGCCGCGCAGGGCGGCCTGCATGAGGACGGTCGCGAGACCTATGGCCACTCGCTGATCGTCGACCCGTGGGGCCGCATCATCGCCGAGGCCGCACATGACGAGCCGGGCGTGGTCGTGGCCGAGATCGATCCGGCGCAGTCGGCCGCCGCGCGCCGGAAAATTCCCAATCTGAAGAACGCGCGGGATTTCACCGTCAATGCCGGCGAGGCGCCGCGCCTCAGGGGTGCAGCCTCTTGATCCGATTTTCGCTTATCTGTGAACACGAGCACGAGTTCGAAGCCTGGTTCCGCAGCAATGACGACTTCGACACGCAGAAGAAGCGTGGCTTCGTCGATTGCCCGACCTGCGGCTCGCACAAGGTCGAGAAGGCGCTGATGGCGCCGGCCGTGTCGACGTCCCGCAAGCAGGAGAAGATGGCTTTAGCCATGGGCGAGGCGCAGAAACAGGCGCTGGCGCAGCTCAAAGAGCTGGCCGAAAAGGTGCGCGAGAACGCCGACTATGTCGGCGACAAATTCGCCGAGGAGGCGCGCAAGATCCATTTCGGCGAGACCGATCCGCGCGGCATCTATGGCGAGGCGACGCCGGAAGAGGCGCAAAGCCTCGCCGAGGACGGCGTCGAGTTCATGCCGATCCCGAGCTTCCCAGAGGACCGAAACTAAGGTGTGTTGATCTCAACACACCTTAGCTCAGGTTTCCGATCAGTTTTTTCAGCAGCGTCGCCAGCATTTCCCGCTCCTCGCGTGTCAGCCCGTTGAGGATTTGATGCTCATTCGCGACATGGGCGGTAAGCGCCTCATCGACCAGTGCAAGACCTTTTGGGGTGAGCTGGACCACGATGCCGCGCCGGTCGCTGGGATGCGGCGCGCGCTGGATCAGGCCGGCCTTTTCCAGCCGGTCGAGCCGGGCGGTCATGGCGCCGGATGTGACCATCGTCGCCTCGTAAAGCTCGGTCGGTGTCAGGGCGTAAGGCGCGCCTGAACGACGAAGCGTCGCCAGCACGTCGAACTCGCCTTGCTGCAATCCGAAGCGGGCGAAGAGCGGCGCCAGCCGCTCTCGCGAGATCAGCGACGCGGCTTCGCTCAACCGTCCGATCACGCCCATCGGCGAGACGTCAAGGTCGGGCCGCTCCTTCCGCCATTGCTCGATCGCTCTCGCCGCACGGTCCATGTGCCTCACCGCAAAGTATCTTGACGTTAAGAATCTTTTCTCTATGTTATCTCAAGTTGGAGCAGCCGCCAAGCTCGGCCGCGCGGCGACAGGATCACGCTGATGAAATTTCTCTGGGACTCGGCACTCGGCCTTCTGATCGTCACCGGCGGATTGCTCGGCATGACGCTGCCCTTCGGCAAGCTTGCGACCGCCGCCGGCGTGCCGGCCATGGTCTGGGCCTTCGTCATCTCGCTCGGCGCCGGCGGCGTGTTGTTGATCGCGCTTCTGCTGCTTGGCCAGCGCGTCCGGCTGACGGCGCACAAGCTGCGCTATTTCTTCGTCACCGCGGCCGTGTCCTATGCCTTTCCCAATCTCTTGATGTTCTCGGCCATTCCGCATCTCGGCGCCGGCTACACCGGCATCATGTTCACGCTGTCGCCGGTCATCACGCTGGTGTTCTCGATCCTGCTCGGTGTGCGGCGCCCCAACCTGCTCGGCGTCATCGGCATTGCCGTCGGTTTTATCGGCGCGGTGATGGTCGCGCTCACGCGCGGCGAGGCCGGCCAGCCGGCCGATTATTTCTGGGTGGCGATCGGCCTGCTCATCCCGGTCAGCCTCGCCGCCGGCAACATCTACCGCACCGTCGACTGGCCCGAAGATACGGGCCCGATCGAGCTCGCCGTCGGCAGTCATCTGGCGTCGGCGACCCTGCTTCTCCTCGGCATCCTGACGCTGTTCGGCTGGCAAGCGTTTGCGCCACTCGGCGGCGTGCCGCTGGTGGTCGCCGGACAGGTAGCGTCGGCTTCGGCGATGTTTGCCTTCTTCTTCAGGCTGCAAGCGGTCGGCGGCCCGGTCTATCTCAGCCAGATCGGCTATGTGGCGGCGGCCGTCGGGCTTTTTGCCGGCACGATCTTCCTCGGCGAGCACTATCAGTTGCTGACCTGGCTGGGTGCGGCCATCATCACCGCCGGCGTGTTCATCACCACCAAGGCGCAGAGCCTGCCGAGCATCAAGATGCAAAGCCAGGCGGCCTAGTTAGTCCCCGCCACTTTTGTCTTCGCTGCCGCCGGGTTCAGGCCGCGGGTGGCGGCGGCGATGGGTGGCGGCGGCGCGCGCCGCCTGCTCGTAGATGCCGGTCATCAGCTCCAGCGTGCGCGCGACATCCTCGAGCTTGTCGGCCATTTCCGGGATGCGCTTCACCGCCTCGATAAGCAGGACCGAGCGGATGTCGGCATAGCGCTCGGTTACCCGATGGCCGAGCGGCGTCACTTCATAGGTGACGCCGGATCTACCGCTACCGGTACGCGTGATCAGCCCTCCCTTCAAGAGCTTGCGCAGGCTGTACTGGATGTTCGGGATGTCGTCGCGGTTGGTCATCTGGGCGAGGTCGCGGACGCTTTTCGGCCGGTCGTTCATCCTGATGATGTGGAGCAGCGCGTTCTCCGGTCCGCTGGCTGAAAATTCGATCACCGTGGCGAGGCATTCGGCCTGCCAGTGGCCGAAGGCCTCGTAGGAACGCATCAGCGCGTATTCGACCTCGGTGACGTCGATCTCCAGCGGCGTTCGCGCCAGATGCCAGCCGCGGTCGAGCAGTTCTTCCTGTGTTTCCAGAGATTTGCGCCGATCGTTCATCCGCCTGTCCCTCGCCGACAGCATGCGCCGACCGAGGCGATTGCGTCCACATGAATTTATGATAGACTTTTTATCATAAAATATAATCAAAAATATGAGGAGAACATCGTTATGGGCATGCTCGACAAGTCCGCGCCTGACACGCAGCCTTTCTTTCTCGGCACGTTCGCGTCCAACTGTTCCGGCGGCATGACCGTCACCAAGGTCCCCGAACGCTGGGCCAATTCCTGGGACAACAATCTGCGCCTCGCACGTCTGCTCGACGAGGCCGGCATCGACTTCATGCTGCCGATCGCGCGCTGGATCGGCTACGGCGGCGAGACCAACTTCCACGGCAACGTGCTGGAAACCATCACCTGGGCCGCCGGGCTCCTGGCGCTCACCCAAAACATCACGGTGTTCGCCACCACCCATACGGCGGCGAACCATCCGGTCGTCGTCGCCAAGCAATTGGCGACCATCGACCAGATCAGCGGCGGCCGCATCGGCCTCAACATCGTCGCCGGCTGGAACAAGCCGGAATATGAGGCGCTCGGTCTGACGCTGCCCGACGATCACACCGCCCGTTACGGCTATGCGCAGGAATGGTTCGACATCGTCAGGGCGCTGTGGAGCCGCATGGAGGCTTTCGACTGGGACGGCACCTGGTTCAAGCTCAGGAACGTGCTCGGCGACCCGCGCCCGTCGGCGCCGTTGCCGATCCTCAATGCGGCCGGCTCCGACGAGGGCCGGAAATTCGCCGTCCGCAATGCCGATTTCCTGTTCACGCCGGCGATCGATCTCTCGCGCTCGAAGGATGAGATCGCGGCGCTGAAAGAGCAGGCCAATGCGGCCGGCAGGAATGTCGATGTGCTGACCTTCGCCCATGTCGTCTGCCGGCCGACGGAAAAGGAAGCCAGGGACTATCTCGAGCATTTCGGTCGGACCAACGCCGATTGGGCGGCGGTCGACAATCTGGTGCGGCTGCAGTTCGCGCATGCGCAATCTTTCCCGCATGATCTTCTGGCGCTCATCCGCGATCGCATGGCGGCAGGCCACGGCGGTTTCCCGCTTACCGGCACGCCGGAGCAGGTGGCCGACGGCATCACCGCCCTGCACGCGGCCGGCTTCCGCGGCTCGACCCTGTCCTTCGTCGACTATGTCGAGGAATTCCCCTATTTCCGCGATACGGTGCTGCCTATCCTCGAGCAGAGGGGCATCCGCATCGCGCCGGCCGCGATGCAGTCGGCGGCTTAGGATCAGGAGGACGCAATGTCCAAACCCGCGTCAGAGGGACCCGTCAGCGTAGCGGATTTCCGCGCCGCGATGCGACTCATCGTCGGCAATGTCAGCGTGATCACCGCAGGCGTCGGCGACGACCGCTCCGGCCTCGTCGTCATCTCCGTCGTGTCGCTGTCCGCGGAGCCGCCGAAGGTGATCGCCTGCGTCAACCGCTCCTCATCCACCTGGCCGATCATCGAGCGCTACCGACATTTCGGCGTCAATTCGCTCGGTCCCCAGCACCAGCGCGTGGCCGAGCGCTTTTCGGGCTTCGGCGGCATCAAGGGCAAGGACCGCTATGAGGGCGCCGAATGGACGACGCTGAAAACGGGCGCGTTATTGCTTACCGATGCGGTGGCGGCCTTCGACTGCAGCCTGGACGAGATGATCGATCGCGGCACGCACTCGGTCGTCATCGGAACCGTCGAGGCGGTGAAGACCAAGGATGCCGGCCAGGCATTGATCTACTGGCGCGGCGGGTACCGGCCGTTGGAAGCCTGAGGGCCGGTCGAGATCAGACCGAGGCTTTTTCGGCCAGCACCATGTAGTTGACGTCCATGTCCCTGGACTTTTGCCAGCGGTCGGCCAGCGGATGATAGATGACGCCGGTGCGGTCGATGACCGTCAGCCCCGCCGCGCCGAGCGCCTTTGCCAGCTCTTCGGGCCGCACCAGCTTGCCGAACTGGTGGGTGCCGCGCGGCAGCCAGCGCAGCACGTATTCTGCGCCGATGATGGCGAGGCCCAGCGCCTTCAGCGTGCGGTTGATGGTGGCGACGAACATGATGCCGCCGGGCCGGACCATCTCACTGCATTTGGCGACGAACAGATCGACATCGGCGACATGCTCGACCACCTCCATGTTGAGGATGACGTCGAATGTCTCGCCGGCGTCGGCGAGCGCCTCGGCCGTGGTGGCGCGATAGTCGACGCTGACGCCGGCCTCCGCCGCATGCAGCTTGGCGACCTCGATGTTGGTGGCCGAGGCATCGGCGCCGACCACCTCGGCGCCAAGCCGCGCCATCGGTTCGCACAAAAGCCCGCCGCCGCAGCCGATGTCGAGGAAGCGCAGGCCCTCGAACGGCCTGGCCGCGCGCGGATCGCGGCCGAAGCGCGCCGCCACCTGGTCGCGAATATAGGCAAGCCGCACAGGGTTGAACTTGTGCAGCGGCCGGAACTTGCCGTTCGGGTTCCACCATTCGGCGGCAAGGGCGGAAAAGCGCTCGACTTCTCCGGCATCGATGGTCGATCGGCGGGGCTCAGGCATAAAGCGGGTCTCCTCGAACGCTGGGAAGTCGGGGAACGCTAGGAAGTCGGGTCCACGGCGAAGAAAGTCAAGGCAGGTTTTTTCTGCTGCTGCCATGATTGGGCCGCGCTTCGGGAGGCAATCTTGCCTAACGCGACAGCGCAACCTCCGCATGGCTCATGGCGACACTAGCCGGCTCGATCGCCCGCATCGCCTCGCAATCGCCGATCTCGGCCATGATGCGCTGCGCCGCCGCCTGGGCCTGTTCGAGGCTTTGCCAGCGCACGACATCGACCCAGCTTCCATCCTCGCGTTCGCCGAGATGGCGGCTGAGAAAGCCGGGCTGGCGCGCGAGCCAGTCGGTGACGACGCCATTTCGGGCGACAAAATCGCCCGCAGCATTCGGCTTGAGGCGGAAGGTCACGATTTCCAGCGTCTCGGTCATGAATTCCTCCACAGGGTGCGTTTTCCTAGATCTTATCGCATGAGGGTCGCAGGAATCTGTCAGGAGACCTCACGCCCGGCCAGCGCCCTCTTATCCCGCCATCGCTTGCGAAGCTTTGATGTTTTGGCTAAGGAGGCCGCGCATTTCCGCGGCTCGGCCTTGCCGGGCGCATGTTTCCGTTCCGGCCCTGAGCCGGCTTCAGTCAAAGGCATCTCGCTCCCATGGCGCGTATCGTGATGAAATTCGGCGGAACCTCGGTCGCCGACATCGCCCGCATCCGCAATGTGGCGCGCCATGTCAAACGCGAGGTCGATGCCGGCCATGACGTCGCGGTGGTGGTTTCGGCCATGGCCGGCAAGACCAACGAGCTGGTCGCCTGGACGCGCGAGGCCTCGCCGATGCACGACGCGCGCGAATATGACGCCGTCGTCGCTTCCGGCGAGCAGGTTACGGCCGGGCTGTTGGCGATCACCCTGCAGAACATGGGCGTCCACGCCCGGTCCTGGCAGGGCTGGCAGATCCCGATCAAGACCGACAACGCCCATGGCGCGGCGCGCATCCTCGACATCGACGGCGCGTTCCTGATCAAGCGCTTCGGCGAGGGCCAGGTGGCGGTCATCGCCGGTTTCCAGGGCATCGGACCGGACAATCGCATCGCCACGCTCGGCCGTGGCGGCTCCGACACGAGCGCGGTGGCGATCGCCGCGGCGGTCAAGGCCGACCGCTGCGACATCTATACCGATGTCGACGGCGTCTACACGACCGACCCGCGCATCGAGCCGAAAGCGCGGCGGCTGGCCAAGATTTCATTCGAGGAAATGCTCGAAATGGCCTCGCTCGGCGCCAAGGTGCTGCAGGTGCGGTCGGTCGAGCTTGCCATGGTGCACAGGGTGCGTACCTTTGTGCGGTCGTCCTTCGACGATCCCGACGCGCCCGGAATGGGGGATTTGCTCAATCCGCCCGGAACGCTTATTTGCGACGAGGAAGAGATCGTGGAACAGCAGGTCGTCACCGGAATTGCCTACGCCAAGGACGAAGCGCAGATTTCGCTGCGCCGCGTCGGCGACCGCCCAGGCGTCGCCGCCGGCATCTTCGGCCCGCTGGCCGAGGCCAACATCAATGTCGACATGATCGTCCAGAACATCTCCGAGGACGGCAAGTTCACCGACATGACCTTCACGGTACCGTCGGGCGACGTCGACAAGGCGCTGGCCGTGCTCGAGCGGCTGAAGGCCGATGTCGGCTACGACGTCGTGCAGTCTGAAGCCGGCATGTCGAAGGTCTCGGTCATCGGCATCGGCATGCGCAGCCATGCGGGCGTCGCCGCCACCGCCTTCAAGGCGCTGGCCGACAAGGCGATCAATATCCGGGCGATCACGACGTCCGAGATCAAAATCTCGATACTGATCGACGGTCCCTATACGGAACTTGCAGTTCGTACTTTGCATTCCGTGTACGGGCTCGATAAGCAATAGCAAGAACTGAGTCAGTTGTTGCGTGAGCGCCGGCCGCGGGAGAAACTGCGGCGGGCAACGTGCCCATTGGAGAACAAGCCGCGATGCGTGACATGGCCGGCGGCCCGCGCGTTCTGCTGAAACGGCTCCGCGAGCTCATGCAGGAGCCGCTGGAGCCGCAGGAGCGGCTCGACCGCATCGTGCGCGACATCGCCTCCAACATGGTCGCCGAGGTCTGCTCGCTCTATGTGCTGCGCGCCGATTCGGTGCTCGAGCTCTACGCCACCGAGGGTCTCAACCCCAAGGCCGTCCACCTCGCGCAACTGAGGCTCGGCCAGGGCCTGGTTGGCACGATCGCCGCCAGCGCGCGGCCGCTCAATCTCTCTAACGCGCAGGAACACCCGGCCTTCCAGTATCTGCCGGAGACCGGCGAAGAGATCTACCATTCCTTCCTCGGCGTGCCGGTGCTGCGGGCAGGGCGCACGCTGGGCGTCCTGGTGGTGCAGAACAAGACGATGCGCCAATATCGCGAAGACGAGATAGAGGCGCTGGAAACGACGGCGATGGTGATCGCCGAGATGATCGCCACCGGCGATCTCGCCCGCCTCACCCGTCCCGGGCTCGAGCTCGACCTCAGCCGCCCGGCAAGCTTCACCGGCCTTTCCTTCAATGATGGCGTAGGGCTCGGCCATGTCGTGCTGCACGAGCCGCGCATCGTCGTCACCAACCTGTTCAACGAGGACAGCGAGGAGGAGGTGCGCCGCCTCGACCGCTCGCTCGGGTCGCTGAGGCTGTCGATCGACGACATGCTGGAGCGCCGCGACGTCGCCTTCGAGGGCGAGCATCGCGAGGTGCTCGAGGCCTACCGGATGTTCGCCAACGACCGCGGCTGGGTGCGCCGGCTGGAAGAGGCGATTCGCAACGGCCTGACGGCGGAAGCGGCGGTAGAAAAGGTGCAGAGCGACATGCGCGCGCGCATGCTGCACATGACGGACCCTTATCTGCGCGAGCGGATGAGCGATTTCGACGATCTCGCCAACCGGCTCTTGCGCCAGCTGATGGGGCGCGGACCGGAGGATGTCGCGGCCTCGCTGCCCAAGGACGCCATCATCGTCGCCCGCTCTATGGGCGCCGCCGAATTGCTAGACTACCCGCGGGATAAGCTGCGCGGCCTGGTGCTGGAGGACGGCGCTGCGACCAGCCATGTCGTCATCGTCGCGCGCGCCATGGGCATTCCGGTCGCCGGACAGGTCAAGGGCGCCGTCTCCATGGCGGAAAACGGCGACGCCATCATCGTCGACGGCGAGGAAGGCACCATCCACCTCAGGCCCCAGTCCGATCTCGAGGCCGCCTACGCCGAAAAGGTCCGCTTCCGGGCGCGGCGGCAGGAGGTCTACCGGGAACTGCGCAAGAAGCCGTCGCTGACCAAGGACGGCGTTCCGGTCGATCTTCTGATGAATGCGGGCCTGGCGGTCGACTTGCCGCAACTTTCAGAATCGGGTGCGGCCGGCATCGGTCTGTTCCGCACCGAATTGCAGTTCATGGTCGCCTCGACCTTCCCGCGCGCCGAGGCGCAGGAACGGCTCTACCGCGACGTGCTCGACGCCGCGCGCGGCAAGCCGGTCACCTTCCGCACCATCGACATCGGCGGTGACAAGGTGCTGCCCTATTTCAAGGGCGCGCTGCAGGAGGAGAACCCGGCGCTCGGCTGGCGGGCGATCCGGCTCACCCTCGACCGTCCCGGCCTGCTCAGGACCCAGATCCGCGCGCTGCTCAAGGCCTGCGGCGGGCGCGAGCTGAAGCTGATGCTGCCGATGGTGACGGAGCTCTCGGAAATCGCGCAGGCGCGCGAGATCATCGACCGCGAAGTCCGGCACCTGTCGCGCTTTGCGCATCATCTGCCGACGAGCCTCAAGCTCGGGGCGATGCTGGAGGTGCCGTCGCTATTGTTCCAGCTCGACGAGCTGATGAAGGCGGTCGATTTCGTTTCGGTCGGCTCCAACGACCTCTTCCAGTTCATCATGGCGGTCGACCGCGGCAACACGCAGCTTGCCGACCGTTTCGACACGCTGTCGGCGCCGTTCCTGCGCGTGCTGAAGCAGATCGCCGATGCCGGCGCGCGCAACCATACACCGGTGACGCTCTGCGGCGAGCTGGCCGGCAAGCCGATCTCGGCCATGGCACTGATCGGACTCGGCTTCCGCTCGATCTCGATGTCGCCGGCCTCGATCGGCCCGGTCAAGGCGATGCTGACCGAGCTGCCGCTGCAGGAGCTGGAAGCCTTCTTCAAGGACAATCTGATGGCGCCCGCCCAGGGGACGCCGATGCGGGCGCTGCTGCAAGCCTTTGCCGACGATCGCTCCATTCCGCTATAGCATTCTGCCATGATCAACCTGCCCCGCGACCGTATGGATCAAGTCGTCAAGCGTTTCGACATGCTCGAAGCGCAGATGTCGGCCGGACCCGCCGCCGATGCCTATGTCAAAATGGCCTCGGAATATGCCGACATCCAGGAGATGGTCGGCAAGATCCGGGCGTTGCGCGCCGCCGAGCAGGAACAGGCCGACCTTGAGGCGATGCTCGCCGACAAGGCGACCGATGCCGAGATGCGGGCGCTGGCCGAGGCCGACCTGCCGGAGGTCGAGGAGCGGATCGAGGCACTGCAGAAGGACATCCAGATCCTGCTCCTGCCCAAGGATGCGGCCGACGACAGGAACGCCATCCTCGAAATCCGCGCCGGCACCGGCGGCGACGAGGCGGCCTTGTTCGCCGGCGATCTGTTTCGCATGTATGAGCGCTACGCCGCCTCGCGCGGCTGGCGTTTCGAGGTCGTTTCGGCCAGCGAAGGCGAGGTCGGCGGCTACAAGGAAATCATCGCTTCGGTGTCGGGCAAGGGCGTGTTCGCGCATCTGAAATTCGAATCCGGCGTGCACCGTGTGCAGCGCGTGCCGGAAACCGAGGCCGGCGGGCGCATCCACACCTCGGCGGCGACGGTGGCCGTGCTGCCCGAGGCCGAGGAGGTCGATATCGATATCCGGCCCGAGGACATCCGCATCGATACGATGCGCGCCTCTGGCTCCGGCGGCCAGCACGTCAACACCACCGATTCGGCGGTGCGCATCACCCACCTGCCGACCGGCATCATGGTGGTCCAGGCGGAAAAGTCGCAGCACCAGAACCGGGCGCGTGCCATGCAGATTTTACGCGCGCGGCTCTATGATCTGGAGCGCAGCCGCGCGGATGAAGAGCGCTCGTCTTCGCGAAAATCGCAGGTCGGCTCCGGCGACCGGTCGGAACGCATCCGCACCTATAATTTCCCGCAGGGGCGCGTCACCGACCACCGGATCAACCTCACCCTTTACAAGCTCGACCGGGTGATGATGGGCGAGCTCGACGAGGTGATCGACGCGCTGATCGCCGACCACCAGTCGAAGCTGCTCGCCGACATGGGCATTGATGGCTGATCCTTTGCCCGCCGCGCTCGGGCCGCTGCTGCGCGCTGCGAAGGCGCGGCTCGCTGCCGCCGGCATTGCCGATCCGACGCTCGATTCCAGGCTGATCGTCGAGCATTTCTCCGAAACCACGCGCATCCAGGCCATCACGGAGCCGGGCCGAACGGTGGATTCTACGGCGCTTGCGGCAATCGAGGCAGCCCTGAGACGTCGCGTCGCAGGCGAGCCGGTGCATCGCATCCTCGGCTACCGCGAATTCTATGGGCTGCGGCTGTCGCTGTCGCCGGATACGCTGGAGCCGCGCCCGGACACCGAGACGCTGGTCGACGCGATCCTGCCCTTCGCCAGGGCGACGGCCGAAAGGCTCGGCGAATGCCGTATCCTCGATCTCGGCACCGGAACCGGCGCCATCGCGCTGGCGCTGCTCAGCGCCGTTCCGGCCGCGACCGCGACCGGCGTCGACATTTCGCCCGGCGCGCTGGCGACCGCCACGCAAAACGCCGGGGATCTGGGGCTCAGCGGGCGCTTCAAGGCCTTGCATTCCAACTGGTTCGAAAAAGTTTTGGGCCGGTACCATGTAATTGCCGCGAACCCACCCTATATACCCAGTCGAGACATTGGAAATCTGCAGGACGAGGTCCGCGATTTCGACCCACGCCAGGCCCTCAATGGCGGCGTGGACGGTCTGGTCCCCTACAGGATCATCGCCGGAGAGGCGGAAGGGTTTCTGGAAGCACAGGGCAAGGTAGCGGTCGAGATCGGCCACACGCAGCAAAGCGAGGTCACCGCGATCTTCGCGGCAGCCGGCTACAGGCTGGCGGAGGCGCAGCGTGATCTCGGCGGAAACGACAGGGTTCTGGTGTTCGAGCGTTGAAACCCCTAATGCAGTGCGAAAAAACGCTTGGCAACATTAGGGAATGCAGCTAGGTTCCGGCTTGACCGGATGAGACGAAGCAGGCAGTGCTCTTAGCGATTCGGTTTTCCTTGGAAATAGCTGCCTCCTTGCGCAAACGACGCCCATGCTTCGTGCGGGAATCGTCCGGCAAGTGATGTAACCGGAACAGGATGGCACGTGGCGCCAACGCAATTGATGCGGGCGAACGCCGGTGAAAAAACGAAACGGTTGGCTGCATGAGCGCCACCGTTCGCGAAGAGTTTTAGAAAATTCACATGAAGAGAGTCGAATGAGGCCACAACAGCAGAACAGGCGTATGCGCGGTCGCAACAATAATGGCGGCGGTGGCAACAACAACCGCAAGGGACCCAATCCCCTGACGCGCAACTACGAGAGCAACGGCCCGGACGTGAAGATCCGCGGATCGGCTCAGCAGATCGCCGAAAAATACGCCGCACTCGCCCGTGACGCGCAAAGCTCCGGCGACCGGGTGATGGCAGAGAACTACCTCCAGCACGCTGAACACTACAATCGCATCATCGCGGCCGCGCAGGCGCAGATGCCGATCCAGAACGCCCAGCAGAACCGCGACGATTTCGACGACGATGTCGACGAGGATCGCGACGAGTTCGACACCGCCGGCAATGCCAATGCCGGCGAGTCGCAGGCCGCGGCGAACGGTTCCGGGCCGCAGCCGGTGATCGAAGGCACGCCGGCCGAGCTCGGCTTCAACCAGGAAAACGGCCGCGACAACAACCGGCGCGATGGTCGTGACAGGCATCGCGACCGCCGCAATGGCGCCTATGGCCAGTACGGCCAGAATGGCCAGCGCGGCGACAATGGCCAGCGTGACGGGGGCCAGCGTGACGGGGGCCAGCGTGACGGGGGCCAACGTGACGGGGGCCAGCGCGGTGAGGGCCAACGCGGCGAAGGCCAGCGCGGCGAACATGGTGGCCAGCCGTTCGACCAGAATCGCCGCAACGAGGTACAGGCGCAGCCTGAGGGCTCCGCCGAAGACTTGGCCGAGCAGGCTCCGCTGTTCGACAGTTTCTCGCCGGCGGCCCTTGCCGCCCAGGCCGAGCGCAACGAAGCCGGCGCGGACAATGGCGGCGGACGTCGGCAGAGACGTCCGCGCCGTGGTCGCGGCAATGCCGAGCAGGGCTATAGCGCCGAGCGGACCAATGCCGATGAAGGAAATGCCGGCCGGGCGGTCAGCCCCGCCGATGAGGGCAACGCCGCGGACAGCGGCAGCGACGCGGTCGCAACTGCCGCCAAAGAGGTAAATGCAGCGCCGAGCGAGAATGGCGCCGGCGAGCCGGCAAGCGGCATCAGCGAATCGGCTGTCGCCGACGCAAATAACTGATCCAGGTCCATTTTCAGGCATTCGAACGGCGGAGAGAAATCTCCGCCGTTTTTCGTTGTGCGTGCCCAGGGCGTGTTGAGATTCATCGTGAGAGTCAAAGCGGCGACGGGTCGGTCTGGGGAAGGCGGCCGGCACCGCAGCGCGCCAGGTCTCCCCCTTGCATGCCGGCAATCCGTGCGTTATATACTGAACCATATGGTTCAGTATACGAAAACCCGCCTCGATGCCTCATTCGCCGCGCTCTCGGACGCCACCCGACGCGGCGTTCTGGAGCAGCTCGGACGTGGAGACGCTTCGATCACGGAGCTAGCCGAAAAGTTCCACATGACCCTCACGGGCATGAAGAAGCACGTCGGTGTCTTGGAGCAAGCGGGGCTCGTCGCCACGCAGAAGGTCGGGCGCGTGCGGACCTGCAAGCTCGGCCTAAGCGGGCTGGAGGAAGAGGCGGTATGGATCGAGAGGTACCGCCAGCTCTGGGACGCACGCTTCGACGAGTTGGACAAGGTAGTCGAGGAACTGAAACGAAAGGAGAAGGTCGATGGACGCAAGAAGAGAGAGTGAGGCCACACCGACGAAGAACCGCTTGACTGTGGAACGGAAGTCCGACCGTGAGCTCGTCGTCACGCGAACCTTCAACGCTCCGGCGCGCATCGTGTTCGAGGCGTGGACCAAGCCTGAGCTGTTCAAGCAGTGGTGGGCGCCGAAGTCGATGGGCATGTTCCTGCGTTCCTGCGAGATGGATGTTCGTGTCGGGGGCAGGTACCGTTTGGTGTTCGGTCACGATGCCTCAAACCCTGACGAGTTCTTCGGTAGGTACATCGAAGTGACGCCGCACTCGCGCCTCGTCTGGACCAATGACGAAGGTGGTGACGGTGGACCCGTCACGACGGTGACCTTCGAGGAAAAAGACGGCAAGACGCTGCTGGTCCTGCACGAGCTCTATACCTCGAAGGAAGCTCTCGACGCTGCCGGCACCGGAGCGGCGGATGCGATGGGCGAGACGTTCGAGCAACTGGACGAGCTTCTCGTCACGCTGGGCCCGAGCGTGGGAAGCTCATAAAGCCGTCGATCTCGCGCGTCACGCAGAAACGGATTCAGCCGCACGGCTTCAAGCCTTTGTTTTGACCCATGTCGTTCGCCCAAAACCGCTGCGCGCTTTGGGCGACATGCATTAGAATATTCTGCGTTGACCGACATCAATGCGTCTTGAGAGGCCTGGGCCCATACACCATATCTCGGCTGAACAGGGCCCGGCTCGAATGAGCGGGTCCGTCACCGCAATCTGATCCGGTGCCGCAAAGCGGGCCGGTGATGGAAGGAGACACATATGAATATTGAGAAATACTCCGAGCGCGTGCGCGGTTTCATCCAGTCCGCGCAGACCATGGCGCTCTCGCGCAACCACCAGCAATTCACCCCCGAACATATGCTCAAGGTGCTCGTCGACGACGACGAGGGCCTTGCCGCGTCCTTGATCGAGCGCGCCGGCGGCCGTATCCGCGACGTCAAGCTCGGCGTCGAGGCGGCGCTCGAGGCAATGCCCAAGGTCGAAGGCGGTAACGGCCAGCTCTACCTTGCTCAGCCGCTCGCCAAGGTGTTCTCGACCGCCGAGGAACTGGCCAAGAAGGCCGGCGACAGCTTCGTCACCGTCGAGCGGCTGCTGCAGGCGCTCGCCATGGAGAAGTCGGCCAAGACCGCCGATATCCTGGCCAAGGCCGGCGTCACCGCGCAGGCGCTGAACCAGGTCATCAACGACGTCCGCAAGGGCCGCACGGCCGATTCGGCCAATGCCGAGCAGGGCTATGACGCGCTGAAGAAATACGCGCGGGACCTCACCGCCGACGCTCGCGCCGGCAAGCTCGATCCGGTCATCGGCCGCGACGACGAGATCCGCCGCACCATCCAGGTGCTGTCGCGGCGCACCAAGAACAATCCCGTGCTGATCGGCGAGCCCGGCGTCGGCAAGACGGCGATCGCCGAAGGCCTGGCGCTGCGCATCGTCAATGGCGACGTACCGGAATCGCTGAAGGACAAGCAGCTGATGGCGCTCGACATGGGCGCGCTGATTGCCGGCGCCAAGTATCGCGGCGAGTTCGAGGAGCGGCTGAAGGCCGTGCTCAATGAGGTCACCTCGGCCAACGGCAACATCATCCTGTTCATCGACGAGATGCACACGCTGGTCGGTGCCGGTAAGGCCGACGGCGCGATGGACGCATCGAACCTTCTGAAGCCGGCGCTGGCGCGCGGCGAATTGCACTGCGTCGGCGCGACCACGCTCGACGAATACCGCAAGCATGTCGAGAAGGACGCCGCGCTCGCCCGCCGCTTCCAGCCCGTCTTCGTCGACGAGCCGACGGTCGAGGACACCGTCTCGATCCTGCGCGGCCTGAAGGAGAAATACGAGCAGCATCACAAGGTGCGCATCTCCGATTCGGCGCTGGTGTCGGCAGCGACGCTTTCCAACCGCTACATCGCCGATCGCTTCCTGCCGGACAAGGCGATCGACCTGGTCGACGAGGCCGCGTCGCGGCTGAGGATGCAGGTCGATTCCAAGCCCGAGGCGCTGGACGAGATCGACCGGCGCATCATGCAGCTCAAGATCGAGCGCGAGGCGCTGAAGGTCGAGAAGGACGACGCCTCGAAGGACCGGCTGGCAAAGCTGGAGAAGGAGCTGGCCGACCTCGAGGAGCAGTCGACCGAGCTGACGGCCAAGTGGCAGGCCGAAAAGCAGAAGCTTGGCCTTGCCGCCGACCTGAAGAAGCAGCTCGACGAGATGCGCAACGAGCTGGCGATTGCCCAGCGCAAGGGCGAGTTCCAGCGCGCCGGCGAGCTTGCCTATGGCAAGATCCCGGAGCTGGAGAAGAAGCTCAAGGAAGCCGAAGCCCAGGACGGCAAGGCCGGCATGGTGGAAGAGGTGGTCACGCCCGACCACGTCGCCCATGTCGTGTCGCGCTGGACCGGCATTCCTGTCGACAAGATGCTGGAAGGACAGCGCGAGAAGCTCTTGCGCATGGAAGACGAGATCGGCAAGCGCGTCGTCGGACAGGGCGAGGCGGTGCAGGCGGTGTCCAAGGCCGTGCGGCGCGCCCGCGCGGGCCTGCAGGATCCGAACCGGCCGATCGGCTCGTTCATGTTCCTTGGCCCGACCGGCGTCGGCAAGACGGAGCTCACCAAGGCGCTCGCCGCCTTCCTGTTCGACGATGAGAACGCCTTGGTGCGCATCGACATGTCGGAGTTCATGGAGAAGCACTCCGTCGCCCGGCTGATCGGCGCGCCTCCCGGCTATGTCGGCTATGAGGAGGGTGGCGCGCTCACCGAGGCGGTGCGGCGCCGGCCCTATCAGGTCGTGCTGTTCGACGAGATCGAGAAGGCGCATCCGGACGTGTTCAACGTGCTCCTGCAGGTGCTCGACGACGGCCGGCTCACCGACGGCCAGGGCCGTACGGTCGACTTCCGCAACACGCTGATCATCATGACGTCGAACCTCGGCGCCGAGTATCTGGTCAATCTGCGCGACGACCAGGACGTCGATGCCGTGCGCGACGAGGTGATGGGCGTGGTGAGAGCCTCGTTCCGTCCGGAGTTCCTCAACCGCGTCGACGAGGTGATCCTGTTCCACCGGCTGCGCCGGCAGGACATGGACCGCATCGTCGAGATACAGCTCAAGCGGCTGGAGAACCTGCTTGTCGATCGCAAGATCACGCTGTCGCTCGATCACGATGCGATCGAGTGGCTGGCGGCCAAGGGCTACGATCCGGCCTATGGCGCCAGGCCGCTGAAGCGGGTGATGCAGAAGGAACTGCAGGACCCGCTGGCGGAGAAGATCCTGCTCGGCGAAATCCTCGACGGCTCGACCGTCAAGGTCACCGCCGGTTCCGATCGCCTGAACTTCCGCTCGAAGCCGACCGTGGTGGCGGCCGAAGCCGCCGCCTGATTCGAGCCAGAGCGGAGCAATTCCAGGAGAAGTGCTTGGCAGTTTTCCGTCCGGAATTGCGTGAAGCAAAATACCAGGAGCGCGTCGTACCCGGCCGGTGCGGCGCGCTCTTGCATTTCGATAGGCCCTTACTGCAAAACCGACCTCGATCGCGGTTTTCGGAGGGGCCGATTCCAATGAAGCTCGAGGAGTATAACGGCTTCTGCGCCTCGCTGCCCGCCGCGACGCATGTCGTGCAGTGGGGCGGCGCCCATGTCTGGAAGGTCGGCGGCAAAGTGTTCGCGATCGGCGGGCATGACCGGGACGGGAAGATATTCGTCACCTTCAAATGTTCCGACATGGCCTTTGACGTACTGAAGGAGCAGCCTGGCTGCCGGCCCGCGCCCTATCTCGCCTCACGCGGCATGAAATGGATCCAGCGCCAGACAAGCCAGAGCATGGATGATGCGGCGTTGAAGGACTATCTGCGCGAAAGCCACCGTCTCGTCGTGCTGAAGCTGACGAAACTGGCACGCAGCGAACTGGGGCTAGGCTGACATTCGGTTCGGGATCATGGTGAAACGCCGGAAATCCGCCATCTTCATGCCCGGTTCATGTTGGAACCTTAATTTTGGTAACTGGTTTGCTGGCGAGGGATTCGCCCGGCAAGACCGAGCCGACCGGAGAGCCTGACCTACATGCTGCGCACGATCTTTTCCCTTTCGGCACTCGCGGCCGGGCTGGTCTCTTCTGGCGCGCTCGCGGCACCGAGCGGGGATGACGCGCAGAAGACGGTGCGGCCCGCTCAGCACGGCGCGCTCCTGCTCGCCCAGGACGGCAATGTTGACATCTATTACGATGCCAGGGGCAATCGGGTTCTTGTCGACGCCGACACCGGCAAGGTCATCGCCATCCAGCCGCCGCAGACCAGGCTCGACCGCCGGGCGCTGCGCCGCCAGCTGCGGATGCAGGAGCTCGGGCGCGCGCCGGTCGAGGACGACGACCGCTACTATCTCGACAATCCCGACGACATGGCCCGCTTCCGCCGCAAGCAGTTGGAAGAGAACGGCAGGGTCATTCCGCCGCCGATCGACGAGAACGACCCCTATAACGACAATTCCGTCGACGCCTATCCGCCGGCGCCGAATGACGAGGGTTATGCCACCACCTATCCGGAGGCGCCGAACACCATCAATCGCCAGCCGCTGAACGAAGCGTCGATCGAACCGCAGCCTGGGCAGGGGGACGTGCTGCAGACCAACCCGGACGCCCAGGCCGCGCTGCCGCCGGACACGGGCGGCAAGGCCACCGTCGATCCGTCGCTGTCGCTCGGCGTGCGCCAGGACGTGGCCGACCTGCAGGTCCTGTTCGACCGCGCCGGCGCTTCGCCGGGTGTCATCGACGGGCGCTTCGGCTCGAATGTCGACAAGGCCTTGGCCGCCTATAACCAGATCACCGGCAGCAATCTGAAATCGACCGATGCGGTCGGCATCAAGACGGCGCTGGCGCAGTCTGGTGGCGACGCCTTCGCGTCCTACACGATCACGCCGGAGGATGCGGCCGGGCCTTATGTCGCTTCGATCCCGGAAGATTACAGCCAGAAGGCCAAGCTCGACCGCATGGGCTACACCTCCGTCACCGAGGCGCTCGCCGAGCGCTTCCATATGGACGAGAACTATCTGAAGTCGATCAACAAGGGGCTCGACTTCAACCGTCCCGGCACGATCATCAAAGTCGCCAATTTCGGCAGGCTGGTGTCGACGCCGGTTGCCCGCATCGTTGCCGACAAGGACAAGAAGGAAGTCTTCGCCTATGACGCCGGCGGCAAGCTGGTCGCGGCCTATCCGGCCACCATCGGTTCGGCCGACACGCCGTCGCCCACCGGCATCCATACCGTGTCGCGCATCGCGCTCGACCCTAACTACACCTACAACCCCAACATCAATTTCAAGCAGGGTCAGAACGACAAGATCCTGACTATTCCGCCTGGGCCGAACGGTCCGGTGGGCTCGGTCTGGATCGCGCTGGACAAGCCGACCTACGGCATCCATGGCACGCCCGATCCGTCCAAGATCGGCAAGACCGAAAGCCATGGCTGCGTGCGACTGACCAATTGGGACGCTCGCGAGCTTGCCAAGCTGGTCTCGCCCGGCGTCACCGTGGAGTTTGTCGGCGGATCGTCAGCCGATGATTTTGCCCAGCAATGAGCCGCGCAGCGCGGCGGCATAGATCAACTGCACGAGCAGGATGAAGGCGATGCTCGCCAGCGGGGTGATGAGGCAAAGCGCGGTGCCGATCGCCCAAAGCATCTGCGCCTTGAAGATGCGCTGATAGACGGTACGCCTCGTTTCCGCATCGACGTCATCCGCCAGCATGCCGTTCCTGTCGGCGTACCACCAGCTCGCGAAAAGTGTCACGCCAAGCATCAGAAGGTTCAGCCAGTAGACGAGCACCGCGACGCGGAACTCCAGGAAATCGGCCAGCAAGTCGGTGGAGAACGGCAGCAGCGCGATGAAGGCGAGAAAGCAGAGATTGAGCGTTGCGAGCCGCCGGTCCGATTTCGCGATCAGGCCATGCTGCGCCTGCTGGCCGAACCAGAAGATGGTCAACGTCAGGAAGCTCAGCGCATAGGTCAGGAAACGCGGCGCGAGCGCCAGGATCGCCGCAAGCAGTTCGCGCTCCGAATGCACCGCTTCATGCGCCGGCACCCTGATCTCCAGCACGATCAAGGTGAGCGCGATGGCAAAGACGCCGTCAGTTATGCCGACGATGCGCCCGCGCCCCTCGGCTGACGGTTCGAGCGGCCGCTTCATGACTTCCCCCTTTGGCAATGACCGGCCGGAACCTAGCACGCGACGGCTCGTTTGCATTACGATTGCTGGTTTCCTGGCCATGCGGTCAGTGCAAGCTGGTTTCAAGAACTGCAATCTTCTGGCTCGTTGTTACGAGTGCGCCAGAGAGCTATGCAGGCCTTCATGCCTTCCTCGAGTGAAGCCACTGCCGATTCGATTTCGACCGCGACGCGCACGAACGGAACGTTCTGCCCGCAGACGCGGCGCAAGTTCGTGCTGGTGGCGGCGATCCTGGCTTCGGCGCTCGGCTTCATCGACGGTTCTGTCCTGGCGATCGCCATGCCGGCGCTGCGCGTCAATCTCGGCGCCAGCCTCGCGGAGGCGCAGTGGATTTCCAACGCTTACGCGCTGACATTGTCGGCGCTGATCCTGGCTGGTGGTGCCGCCGGCGACCGATTCGGCCTCAGGCGCGCCTTCGTCACCGGCATTGCGCTTTTTATCGCCGCTTCGCTCGCCTGCGCGCTGGCGCCCGATCCGGCGGTGCTGATCGGCTTCCGCGCCATCCAGGGCATCGGCGCCGCCATCATGGTGCCGGGCAGCCTCGCCATCATCGCCAAGGCCTATCCAAAAAAGGAGCGCGGCCGGGCGATCGGCATCTGGGCGGCCGCTTCCGCGCTGACGACGGCGCTAGGGCCGGTGCTGGGCGGCTTCGTCTTGTCGACCTTCGGCAACGGCGTCTGGCGCGCGATCTTTGCCGTCAACCTGCCGCTCGGACTGGTTTCGATCTATCTGCTCATCGCCAAGATACCGGCCGACCAGCCGACCGAAAAGCGCAGCCTCGACCTCGGGAGCGCGGCGCTCGCCACACTTGCCTTCGGAGCGCTGGCTTATGGGCTCACCGCAATGAACGCCGAGGGCGGCGGGATGATGGCCGGGCCGGCGATCATTGCCGGCGTCGTCCTGCTTTTCGTCTTCATCTTCTACGAGCGCCGGCAGCGCGAGCCGATGATCGATCTCAGCCTGTTTCGCATCGGCGCCTTCGCCGGCGCCAACCTCGCGACCTTCTTCCTCTATTTCGCGCTGTCGGCGAACCTCTTCTACCTGCCGATGGTTCTGATCGCGGGCTGGGGACTGAGCTCGGCCGAGGTCGGCTTCATCTTCCTGCCGCTGTCGGCATCGATCGCGCTGTTGTCGGGGCCGGTCGGCCAATGGTCGGACAAGATCGGCCCGCGACTGCCGATCTCCGCCGGCAGCTTCGTGGTCGCCATCGCCTTTTCCGGCATGGCGCTGCTCGCCCATGCCGGCATCCATAATTTCTGGACCGGGACCTTTCCGCTGATGGCCTTGATGGGGCTCGGCATGGCGCTTGTGGTGTCGCCGCTGTCGACGGCGGTCATGACCTCGGTCGAGGACAAGGACACGGGCGCGGCGTCAGGCATCAACAACGCCGTCTCGCGCATCGGCGGACTGATCGCGGTGGCGGCGATGGGCTCGCTCGCGGCTTTCGTCTACGCGCGATCGACCGGCAATCCTGCCGGCATCCCCGGTTTCGGCGAGCCGCCAAAGTCCCCCCTCGCGGCCAATCTCGATGCATTGCGGATTGCGGCAAGCGATTCGGCTTTTGCCGCGGTTGCCGCCGTCACGGCGCTGCTTTGCCTGCTGTCGTCGATCGTCGCCTGGTTCACCGTGCCTGGACAGGCGCTGCTCTGGCCGCGGCAAACGGGCGATTCGCAGGATTAAAGCGGTTTGACGCAATTCCGGAACGGAAAACCGCTACGCACTTTTCCTGGAATTGCTCAGTTGGGAACCTGCGAATCGGTCTTGGCGCTGGCGACCTTCAGGGAATTGCCGTCTTCCTGCTTAAGCAGATCGTCGATGCGCTCGCGCTCTTTCTTGAAGGCGACGAGGTCGTCGCCCTTCAGCACCTTGCCGACCGGCAGGCGGACACGCATCGAATCGACCTTGGTGCCGTTGACGATCAGCTCGTAGTGGAGATGCGGGCCGGTGGAGAGGCCGGTCTGGCCGAGATAGCCGATGACCTGGCCCTGGCGGACGTGAACACCCGGCTCGATGCCTTTGGCAAAAGCGCTCTGGTGATTGTAGGACGTCTCGTAGCCGTTGGCGTGGCGGATGATAATCTGCTTGCCGTAGCCGCCGGCCCAGCCGGCCTTTTCGACCACGCCATTGCCGGCGGCGATGATCGGCGATCCTATCGGAGCGGCCCAGTCTGTGCCCGTGTGCATGCGCACATAGCCGAGAATCGGATGCCGGCGGGCACCGAAGCCGGAGGTGAAGCGGCCGTTCGGCAGCGGGTTGCGCAGCAGGAACTGCTTGGCGCTCGACCCGTTCTCGTCGAAATAGTCGACGCTGCCGTCCTGCATCTGGAAGCGGTAGAAATTCCGCATCTGTCCGCCGAAGTTGGCCGAAACGTAGAGAAGCTCGGAATTGTCGGAAGTCTGGTCGTCGCCGTCAGGCTGCGAGAAGAGGACCTCAAGCCGGTCGGAGGGCGAAAGCCGCGACTGGAAATCGACGTCCGAGGCAAGAAGCTTGATCAGCTTCTGCGTCATCGATTTCGACATGCCGTAGGAATAGGCGGCACGATAGATGCCGTCATAGACATTGGGCAGGTTGCCGCGCACCACCACCGGCGGCGAATCATCGAATGCCGTCAGCAATTCGGGATTGGGCTCCGGCTCCTGCGCCGGCACCAACTGCCCGCGATCGTCGAGCGCGATGGTCACGATATGGGTGGTGCGGTCGTAAACGCTGGTGCGGACCACCTTGGCGATATCGCCGCGCACCTCGAGGCCGACGCGCAGCACGGTTCCCGCCTTCAGCGCCGTCGCGTTCAAGAGCTTGCCGATCGCTTCCGCCATGCCGGTCGCGTCATCGCCGGTGTAGCCGGAATCAGCGAAAGCCTCGGCGATATCCGTATCCTGCGTGAAAGGGATGATTTCCTCGGCAAAGGCCGGCGCCTGGTCGTCCGGCGTGGCTCGCGTCGTCACCGAGACGTTTTCCGGCGTGATCTTGACGTCGTAGGAGCCGGCCATGCTCTCGGCGAAGGCATCGCCGAATCGCTGCGGATCGACATAATGCAGCGCCGCCACCTGGATGGCGCCGTCGCTCAAGCCGTTGCCGGCTTCGCGCACGACCTTTTCGACTTCGTCGGCGGAGAGGTCGCTCTTCTCGTCGAAGGATGCCGTCTCGATCGGGAAATCGACCGTCTTCAGGCTCATCTCGCTTTCGACCTTCGCGCCGTAGATCTGGCCGGCAACCGCGGCGGCAGTGGCCGGTTGGGCGTTGTCGTCGCCGTCGTCACCGAAGACCTGTAGCGGATCGAATGGCGGGTAGGGGCGGTTCGTGGTGTGGCCGGCCGCGAGCGCCATCTTGATCTGCACGAAGGGCATGGTGTGGATAACGTCGCGATCGCCGACCTTGGTGACCATTGACACTTCCATGCGCCGGCGGTCCTTGGCCCTGGCGATCTGGCGCGGCGCGACCAGCCTGGTCGTCTTGGCCTGCTCGCCGGAATCATCGCCGCCGCTGGCAAGGTTGATGAGCTCGGCGATTTCCGGCGGCGTCGCCAGCTGCTGGCGCCCGTCAAGCGCCGCGAACAGGGCCACGCCCATCAGCACGCTCGACGTCACGCCGGTCAGAAAAG